>NZ_QQTY01000002.1:0-600000 GCF_003670115.1 Natronorubrum halophilum | reverse complement strand
GTCGTCCTCCCGCTCTCGGGACTACTCGACCCCGCAAACTACGAGTACGAACGCCGCGACCACCCCTACTACGGCGACATCGTCATCCACTACTTCCACGTCGACGGCTACACCGTCTGGGGGGCGACCGGCCGCATTCTCGTCCAGCTACTCGAGTTGACGACCGACTTCGAGGCCCCGATTCGGGTCGACCGGTCGCAGGGATAGCGTCCATCGGATGGAGTGAAAATCGATCCTAGTCCCGCCGCTCTCGTTCCGGCTGTAGCTCGCCGATAACGTTCAACGAGACGTCGCCACCCTCGGTTTCAGCGTGGTCCGCATCGCCGAAGCCGGCGCTGACGACTCGAGTGAGTGCTTCCTCTACGGTTTCGTCCAGTTCGATGATCTCGTCGGCGGCTACCTCGAGGACGAATCCCGTGGTGATGTTCGGCGAGGTCGGCAAAAAGAGCGTCATTCGCCCCTCGCGCGTCGTCTGTCCCGTTTTGAACGCGGTCATCCAGAGCCCATCCCACGTCTCGACTTTGACCGGCGTCTGGAGGGTTTTCTCCGATCCGAACGTGGTCTCGCTCGCGGTTTTCGACGCGTTGTAGACGACCCGAACGCCGGGAATACGGTTCGCGGCGTAGTCGACGATCGCCTCGAGAACCTCGCCGATCGTCGTCTCCATAAACTGGCCGATAACGTACATCAGGAGGGCGAGAAACCCGACGAACGAGAGGACGCGAAGGAAGCCGGCGAGTCGCTCGAGGGCGTACTCACCGAGGCCCGGCACCACCGCCCCGAGCGTTTCGGAGTTGAGCAACACGCCGGGCGTGACGTTCGCGATGAACGAGTAGAGCGCGTAGAGGATAAACAGCGTCACGAGAACGGGGACGATGACGATGAGTCCCCGTCCGAAGTCCCCTTTTACCGAACTCATAGAGCAACGCTCACGGTCCGAATCTGGAGGGCCACCTACGAGTAGATTGTGGACTCGCGTCGACCGGAGACGGGATCGGCGGTGGTCGCGGAACGCCAGATTTTTGCACACAGGCCCCACAACACGGCTATAGTCGCGTAGACGAGTCCCGAGTGACGAATCGGCGACCGACTCGTCGCGCGAGGACCATCACCCGATGCTCACAACGAACACCGTCGCCCGTGCCGGACTGGATGCGATCGCTCTCAAACCCGCCGAGTGTACCGTCTCGGACGCCGCGTCGATCCCGGTCGACACGATCGCGATCGACTACGAGGGTCGCGACCATCTACCCGCCGCGGAGACCCTTCGAACCCTCTCGAGGGGTGCGAACGTCCTCCTTACGACGCCCGTCCGAGCCGACGGCTTCGATCCGCTGGGCGACGACTCGCTAGTCGCGGACCTGCCCGACGCGGTCGGCCGCGTCCTCGTCGCGGGCCACCCCGCCTACCTCACCGACGAGGAACGCGAGCGGGCCGTCGCACCACGACTGGGCGCGGCCCTCGAGGCCGAACCGGACGCGTGGGTGGGGACCGAAAGCGTCGAACGGATCGCGATGGCGACGGGGGCGACGCAGTACGATCTGCTCTCGCGGAGCACCGACCGGGAACTGCGCGCGCTTCGGTCGGCCGGGTTCGACGGCGATATCGCCGTCTACGCCCCCACGGTGTTGACCGACGACGAAAACGCCCTCCTCGACGCCGTCGGCACCTACGTCGCTCGGCGACAGCCCGTCGCACGGGCGCTGCCCGAGGACACCGCGACCGACGCGAGCGCTACCGGACGCGCTCGAGAGATCCTGCTCGAGGCGGTCGCCGACTACGCGCTCGCCGGGACCGCCGCCGAGCTACGCAAGCAGACCGATTCGCTCCGCGCGACCGGCGCAACGACGGTCGTCGGCTACCCGGCGCAGGGCCTCGAGCCGTTTCTGGCGTGATCGGCATCCGAATCACCGGACCGGACGCGGCAACCACCCAGAGGTAAGTGTCAGCCGTTCCCAGTAGCCGCTATGACGAGGACTTTCGCGTACGCGATCGATGCTCGGAGCCGACGCCACGCTCGCGATCGAACGAACCGCCAGCCGATGACTCGAGTCGCGCCGGCGCGTGATCGACGATGACCGACTCCCTCGAGGCGGAACTCGCCGTCGGAGCGGACGCGTTCGTTCGGGAGGGAGAAGGGCTCGAGGTCGCCGTCGTCGGCGCGGGTGCCGTCGGCGCGACGACGGCCTACGACCTCGCGCGCGAGGGTGTGGACGTAACGCTGTACGATCGGGGCCAGGTCGCAAGCGGCGCGAGCGGCCGGGCGGCGGGCCTCTGTTATGACGCCTTCGCGGACCCGGTCGACGCCGAAATCGGCGGCGACGCCATCAAACGGTTTCGGGCGTTTTCGGGCGACGATACCTTCCCCTTCGTGGAGTGTCCGTACGTTTGGCTCGCCCGCGAGGGAGACGCGGACCGAGCGGATGCCATCCGCGACCAGATCGAGCGGATGCAAGAGAACGGCGTCGTCGCGCTCGAGGGCGACGCCGACGCGCTCGAGGATCGCTTTCCGACGCTCCGGACGGACGACGTCGCCGTCGCGGGAATCGCCGGCGGGGCGGGATACACCGACCCCGGAAGATACACCGCCTGTCTCGCCGCTGCCGCATCCGGCGCGGGCGCGAGCCTCGAGCCGAACACCTCCGTTCGGGTTCGCACCGATCCCTCGCGCGTCGTTCTCGAGGACGGCACGGAACGCGAGGTCGACGCAGTGGTCGTCACCGCCGGCGCACACACCAAGCGGGTGCTTGCGGACGCCGGCGTCCCCATCGCGATGAAACCCTACCGAGTGCAGGCGCTCGTCGCGCGCGCGGCTCTCGAGGAACCGATGTGTTACGACGCGAGCAGCGGGTTCTACTTGCGGCCGCACCCGGAGGGACTCCTCGCGGGCGACGGGACGGAACACGTCGAAGCCGATCCCGACGACTACGAGCGCGGTGCGGATCCCGACTTCGCAAAGGACCTGCTCGAGCGCGTCCACCGACGACTCCCCGGGGCGGACCTCGAACTCGATCGGGCGTGGGCCGGACTCTGTACGGCGACGCCGGATCGGGACCCGCTGGTCGGCGAATTGCTATCGGGGTTGTACGTCGCAACCGGGTTTCAGGGACACGGCTTCATGCGCGCGCCGGCGGTCGGCGAGCGGCTTGCGAAACAGGTTCTCGGTGGCGGCGGGATCGACGCGTTCGATCCCACTCGATTCGACGGCGACGAGTCGTTCGCGATCGTCGACGGAATGGCGATCGATTCCGAGTCCTAACCCGGTCGAAACGGCTCACTCGTCGACTGTCAGTTCGTCGGTCTCGATTTCGGCGTCCGAATCTACTTCGGACTCACCGCTTCCGGCCGACGGATCCTTCGGGATGTCGATTCGTAGCGTTCCCGTCTCGGTGAGCGCCGCGCGTCCCGCGTCCGGATCGACGAGCGCGTCGTCGGGCAGTTCGGCTTCGCCGTCGAGTTCCATCCCGCGGCCGGGAAAACGCATCTCGTAGCCGTCGCGAAACTGGCGGAACCGATCGATTCGGATCTTGACGTTGCCCTCGAGGTAGCGGACCTGTACGTCGTCCGGTTCGACGCCGGGAGCGTCGAAGACGACGCGGTAGGTCGTATCGTTCTCGAGGACGTCGACGGGGAGAGTGCGGTGTTTTTGGACGTGACTGTGCGCGCGACCGACCTGTCGATAGAGGGCGTTGCCGACCGACTTGCGGAGGTCGCTGAGGCTCACGCGGAGTCACCCCTGCCGGCGTTGCTCGGAGCCACGGTGGGGACCTGGAGGTACGTCGAGGACATGGCTTACCATAGGTTACACGACCCACGTTCATATCCCTTTGGATGGGACAAAATAAACGTCTGACGCGTTCCGCCTGAAGGGAACTATCGGCGCGTCGCCGCTCGTCTACAGTTCGACCCGCTCGAGGCAGTCACTCCCCCCGCAGACGGGACAGGACAGCGACGTGAGTTCGATGTCTTCGGGGGCGTCGTACGTGTAGTGGTTCTCGAACAGGTCGAGAAAACAGTCCTCGGCGGTGCAGACGATTTCCTCCGTCGGTGGCATACTCGCCGGTACGCGGACGACGACCATCAACGTCGGGGTTTCGGCGTTTCGGATCGACGGTGTATACTCGAATCCGTGTCGCTGGCCGGTGCGATCGTTCCGATTCGGCCAGAAGTACTCCGAAAGTTCCAGCCGGCGGACGACCGACCAGCCGACGCGGGCGGGATTGAGAAGGGCTGCCGGTCCGCCACAAAGCGGCGTGACCGACAGGGGCGTTCGTTAGTCACCGTTTTACCACTCGAGGCGCTACTCCGGATCATGACTGACCCCGAGACGCTGTCGGTGACGATCGTCGACGGCTACGTCGACGAACCCGCTCACTTCGGGGTGCCGCCGTACATTTCGACGTACCCGCGGTACACCGCAGGGGCGCTCGTCGACGCCGGCGTGGCCCGCGAGCAGATCACGTACCACACGATCGACCGGCTCCGCGACGAACCGGACTACTGGCGGAACGTCGACGAGGCCGACCTTCTGATCTACCTCGGCGGGATGACCGTTCCCGGCAAGTACGTCGGCGGCACGCCCGCCGAACCCGACGAAGTGCGAAAGCTCGCCTGGACGGCCACCGGCACGAGCCTGATGGGCGGCCCCGTCAAGTTCGGCGTCGGCGACGAGAACGCCGGCGCGACCGAGACCGAACGCCAGGACCTGGATTTCGACTTCGTCGCCAAAGGCGACGTCGAGGCCGCCGTCCACGATCTCGTCGAGAGCGGTCTCGAGGGATTCAACAACCGAATGCGAGACGTCGACGAGGTATCCCGGTGGGCTCAGGACGGTGCCTTCATCGTCGAACAGCACCCGAACCACCCGGCGTACCTCATCGCCGAACTCGAGACCTCGCGGGGCTGTGCCTACCGCTGCTCGTTCTGTACGGAGCCCCTCTACGGCAACCCCACGTTCCGGCCGCCGCCGAGCGTCGTCGGCGAGGTGGACGCGCTCTCGAACTGCGGCGTCAAACACTTCCGGATCGGCCGGCAGGCCGACATCCTCGCCTACGGCGGCGACGGCGAGGCGCCGAACCCCGACGCGCTCCGCCAGCTGTACAGCGGTATCCGGGAGGTCGCGCCCGACCTCGAGACGCTGCACCTGGACAACATGAACCCCATCACCATCGTCAACTGGCCCGAGAAGAGCCGGGAGGGGATTCGGATCATCGCGGAGCACAACACGGCTGGCGACACGGCCGCGTTCGGCCTCGAGTCGGCTGACCCCGTCGTTCAGGAGGAGAACAACCTGAACGTCAGCGCCGAGGAGTGTTTCGAGGCCGTCAAGATCGTCAACGAGGAAGCCGGCTGGCGGCCGGGAGGACCGAACGATCCGCGACCGTCCGAATCCGAGCGCGTCCCGGCCGCGAGCGCAGGCGAAGACCCCGCGGACGCGCCCACCTTCGGCGACGACACCCCGCGCCGCCTCCCGAAACTCCTTCCCGGAATCAACCTTCTACACGGCCTCAAGGGCGAGCGCGAAGAGACCTACGAGCGCAACCGCGAGTTCCTCCAACGGGTCTACGACGAGGGCTACATGCTCCGGCGGATCAACATCCGGCAGGTGATGGCCTTCGACGGCACCGACATGGCCGACACCGGGGCCGAGATCGCCAACGAGCACAAGAAACTCTTCAAGCGGTACAAACGGCAGGTCCGCGAGGAGATCGACCAGCCGATGCTCGAGCGCGTCGCCCCGCCCGGAACCGTCCTCCCGAACATCCACCTCGAGTACCACCAGGACGGGAAGACCTTCGGTCGCCAGTTGGGAACCTACCCGCTGCTCGTCGGGATCCCGGGCGAGCGCGAACTCGAGGAGACCATCGATGTCGCCGTCGTCGATCACGGCTATCGGTCCGTGACCGGCGTCCCCTACCCGCTCGACCTCAACGACGCGTCGATGGACGAACTCACCGCCATCCCCGGCGTCGGCGACCGCACCGCGGGCGATATCGTCGTCAACCGGCCCTACGACTCCGTCGCGGACGCCGACCTCGAGACCGAGTTCGACCTCGCACAGTTCATGACGACGCGCACGTTCGAACCCGCCGACTGACCCGTTCGAACTGATGCAGCGTGCACGAATCGGCGATGAAATTTCGAATCGGCGCGCCTCGAGCGGAGATCACGGGCGAAACTCCTGAAAAAATGGGACTCAGTCGGTAGTTCTATTATGGATGGCCGTCAGAGGTGAAATTGAGGGTCTACCTGTGGAAATATCTGAAAAACTCCTGTGTCTGTTCAGTACGGAGGTCTCAGCAGAGGAGGACCGATACGTCATCGAGGTACCACGTCAGGAGGTCGAAACCGGCGACATCGACCCGGAGGAAGTCTACCGGGTCGCACTCATCTCCCGCGATGAGTCGACGGACACCGAGGGGACGACGACACCGGCACAGCCACAGAGTGCACCGTCGGAACCGCAGCCACCGGTCGACGTCGGCGAAACGCGATACGTCGAGATCGAAGACATCGGCAAACAGGGCGACGGCATCGCTCGCGTCGAACGCGGCTACGTCATCATCGTTCCCGGTGCCGACGTCGGCGACCGCGTCAAGGTCGAAGTCACCGAGGTCAAGTCGAACTTCGCCGTCGGCGAGATTATCGAGGAAACCTTCTAAGAATCACTTTTTGTCGGGAAATCGGCCGGGTCGAAATCGCAAGCCCGACCCCGACAAAAAATCTGGACCGAAAAAGGCCGAGCGATGCCGAAGGCGCGGAGCGCCGTTTGACCGGTTCACTCGTCCGTCGGGTCGCCATCGCTTTCCGCTCGAGCGTCCCTGACTCTCCAGTGCGTGGACCACCCCCGATACCGTCGTTACTCGGGAATCGTGTCGCGGAACGTCTCCGGATCGTCGTGGAAACAGTCGCCGACGACGACGGCGTCCGCGCCGGCCTCGAGAATCTCCGTCGCTTTCTGCTGACTGTCGATCCCGCCGCCGTAGAGCAGCGTCGTCTCCTCGAGGTAGCGAGCGGCGGCCGCGACGTCTTCGGGGCCGCCGTAGGTGCCGGAGTACTCGACGTAGAAGATCGGGAAGCCGTAGAACGTCTCCGTGGCGAGCGCAGCGCCGGCGACCTGTTCGGGCGTGTAGGTGGTATCGACCCCCGAGGTCGTCGCCGCCGCCGACTCGAGGTGCTGGACCACGTACCCCTCGCCGATCAGGTTCGTCGCGAGTTCGGAAATCGCGTCGATACCTTTCGACGCGATGAGGTCGCCGACGACCGGGAGACTGGAGCCGATCAGTTCACCGGGCTTGCGTCCGACCTGCGTGAAGAGATCGACGTGTTTCCCCACGAAATGCTCCCGATCACCGTTGTAGACGGCGGGAATCGAGAGGTAATCGGCCGCCTCGATCGTCTCCCGAGAAACGTGCGCCGAACTGTACGGTTCCTGAAAGACGGGCAGCTCCGGAAACCGCTCTTTCATCGCCCGAATCGCCTCGAGCGTGTTCGCCTCGGTAACGTCGTCGGAGCCGCCGACGATCACCAGATCGGTCCCGGAGAGGACGGTGAGATCCGACGGTAGCGGCTTCGCCGGATCGACCTTCGTGACGTGGGTGATCCCGTCCCAGTCGATATCCATGGACACACCTTCGAAGAACTAGCTGAATTTCCTGTCGGTTTCGGCGAACGGCGGGCGACCCCGGTTACTCTTCGAGCGGCGTCCCGTCGATCCCCTTCGCTCCCTCGGAGTCGTGGACGACGACCTCGCCCGGATCCGGGACCGCAGGCTCGTACGTATCCCGAACGTCGATCGCTTCCTCGAGTTCCCGAACTGCGCGCGTTTTCAGCGCGCGGGCGAGATCCTCGGCGTCCTCGCGGGAGATCTCCCGGCCCAACCCTTCGCACTCGTGGGCGCGAACGACGCCGGCCTCGTCGACGGCCTCGCCCATCGGCTGGCTGGTTCCCGCGAGGGCGACGCTGAAGGGGTACGTTTGGCAGATCAGCGGGCGGTCGTCGTGGGCGGCGCAGGCACCGACGCCGTCGTTCTCTTCGTAGAACGTACAGTCGCCGCAGCTGTCGGTCTGGAGCGCCCACTCGAACGTCTCGCCCTCGAGGCCCCCGTCGTCGCTCTCCGAGAGGCCGTACGGCATCGGACGGGCGACGTCGCGCCAGTCGTACTCCCCCTCGTAGTCGTCGCTCGCCTCGAGGTCGCGCACCTCGTCGGGGAACACCGTCGCGGTGTGTTCGTCCTCGTCCGTCCCCGTACAGCACGCGCCACACCGCGTACATTCGAAGCCGATCGACTCGATAGCGTCCGCGAGATCCTCGACCGCGAGCTGGCGCGCGTCTTCGAGTTCGGCTTCGAGCGATTGCACGACTACACCTACGCCTCGACGCGGATAAGTCGGTCGCTCACGGCCGTCCGTCGTGAGGAAACCGACGGGCTCGCCGTCGGTTTCCACCTGCGACTGTCGCTCGGGGCGAGACGCACTGACCCGCCAGCCCCCGGCAAAACCGTTACCATCCCTCGTGGCCTATGGTGGCTAATGCCCTCACTGAACGACGAGATGGCCGACGTCCAGGCGGAAATCGACGAGGTGAGAGAACGCATCCGAGAGGACGTTCCCCAACTCTTCGACTTCGACGTCGTCGTCGGAACGATCGACTACAATACGAACAACAACAGCGTGACCGCCACCGTCGAGCCCAGTTCCGAAGCGCGGACGCAGCTCTCGGAGCGATTCGGCGGCGTGAAGGTGAAGATGGACGATCAGATGCGCTTCGAGTTCCAGTTCACGAGCAACGAGTAGCGTCCGCCTCGACTCGACGCGGTCTCGCTCGCCCATCGCTCCACGTCACTCGCCCCTCGACGGCGAGTTTCTCGAGGTGTGCCGCGACCGTCGCTCTCGCGAGGTCACGGACGCCGGAGAGCTCCTTCTCGTAGGCCGCCTCGAGGATCTGCTCGAGCGACTCCGCGCCGTTTTCGACCGCTTCGAGGATCCGCTCCTCCCGGCGCTGGCGATGGGTGAGCAGTCGATCGAGCGTCTCTCGAGGCGCGTCGATCTCGGGACCGTGGCCCGGCCACAGAACCGGCGGCTTTTTCGCCCGGAGCCGACGCAGCGTCGTCACGTACGCGCGCATATCGCCCTCGGGCGCGCCGACGACGACGCTTCCCTCGCGGACGGCGCAGTCGCCACAGAGGATCGGTCCGTCGCGACCGGCCTCGAGGGCGACGTGGTCGGGCGCGTGTCCGGGTGCGTCGAGGATCCGAACGCGGTCGTCGCCGAGCGCGATCGTCGTCCCCGGCGTAACCGTCCGGTCTGGCTCGAGACCAGTTGCGTCACGAAAGCGCTCGACGCGACCGTATCGCGCCCACACCGTCGCGTCCGTTTCGTCGGCGTACGCCGCGACGGCACCCACGTGGTCGGGGTGGGTGTGCGTGACGAGGATGTGTGCGACGGTCCGCTCGCCGACCAACCGGTCGAGTTCGTCCGTCCTCGCTGCGGGATCGACCAGTACGGCCGGGTCGCGGCCGAGCAAATACGCGTTGGTCGTTCCGGTCGGAGCGCGCGTCGCGACCGGGACCGAACACCGTTTGACGTCCATGTCTCGAGGATACCGCCGCGCGAAAAAACGTGTGTCGGAGATCGACGTGACCGGTGCCGGCGGACCACCCCGTCCGTCCCGTGGGATGTAGATCGAGTCGCCGGATAGCCGATCAGTGCGTGAGGAAGTAGACCTGTTTGCGGGCGTCGCGGAAGCTGTATCGAGATCCGACGAGGCCGACGTCCTCGAGTCGGTTGAGCGCGTAGCGAACGGTACGGTCGGGAAGCAGCGATTCCTCGGCGAGTTGTCCCTGCGAGAGCGGCGAATCGGTCTCTAAAACCTTCGCGACGAGTTTCGCGCTCGGCGGCAACTCGCGAAGCCGATCGCGGTATTCGTCTTCGGAGAGGGTTTCCTCGGCGGCGGCACGGTCCTCGGCTGTACTCATGCTCATACCTACGTCAGCGGAATCGGCAGTGGTAAAGCTTCCCTATATGTAGATACGAATAATCCAGTTTGTATAAGGTATATGAATGAGGTATTAACACAGGTCGTTAGATCGACGCGTCGTCTCTCGATTGCGTTTATATACGCCTCGCTCAGCGTGCGCGACTTCCCCGGAGAGCTGTCAACAACCACGGACGCTGACTGGTCACTGGAATCGAATGGCGTCTCGAGATCCCCGTTGGATCTGCCGGCCAACCCGGTGCCGGGTATCGGCTGTTCGTAGATGGACTCCAGTATCGTTTTATCCTCCGGCTACTGTAGTTGCGCCCAGTGTGAAAGGACAGGAGTGGTACCAAGCCGACGATGTCGCCGAGGAATACGACAACAAGCGCTTCTCCAAGGGCGGACAGCTGATCGACCGCCGGGAGAAAGAAGCCGTCCTCGAGGCCATCATGCCCGTCGAGGACCAGAACATCCTCGAAATCGCCTGTGGTACCGGGCGGTTTTCGGTGATGCTTGCCGAGCAGGGCGCTGACGTTGTCGGACTCGATATTTCGGCGGCGATGTTACAGCAGGGCCGCAAGAAGACCCAGAACGTCGCACTCGAGGGGACGCTCGAGTTCCTTCGCGGCGACGCGGGGCGACTGCCGTTTCCGGACGATCACTTCGATACGGTCATCGCGATGCGGTTTTTCCACCTCGCGGACGACCCGGAGGCGTTTCTCGAGGAGATGAACCGGGTGTCCTCCGAGCAGATCGTCTTCGATACGTTCAACCGATTTAGTTCCCGCAGCGTCTACAACTGGGCGTTGCCGATGGGGTCCCGACTCTACTCGAAGAGCGAAGTGGCCGTCCTGCTTGCAAAGACGAACCTCACGCTGGTCGACGTCGAGGACGATTTCATCGTTCCCTACGGACTCTACCGATCGATACCGAACAGCCTGGCCTCGCCGATTCGAACGCTCGACGAGGCGATCGGCAACCTCCCCGTGAGCGACCACCTCGCATCGGTCTCGTACTGGAACACGCGAGTGCGGTAGACGGCAGGCGAGCCCGTTGCAGCCCCGAGTGCCGAAACGAGTTCTTCTGCCGGGATGGTGTGGCGGTTCCCGGGTTCACTGCCAGCGGCGTGACGAATGGTAGCCAGTGGCGTCTGCTCTCGGCGACGAACCCCCCTAATTTTACTATCAACGAATTCTATCACGGGGTATGGAGCTCTCGGTAGTGGTATCGACGCTCAACGACCGGGAGCGATTGCTGTCGTGTCTCGACGCGCTCGCGGAACGAACGCCACCGTCAACAGAGGTCATCGTCGTCAACGGCCCCTCCTCGGACGGTACGACCGGCGTGGTCCGCGAACGAACCGACGTCGACGTGCTCGTCGAAATCTCCGAACGGAACCCCAACGTCTCGCGGAACACGGGCTTTCGGACCGCCACGGGCGACACCGTCGCCTTCCTCGACGGCGAGTACGCCGTCGAACACAGCTGGTACGACGCCATCGATCGGTCGATCGCCGACGGGGCGGACGTCGTCACCGGCCCCGTGACCGGCGGGGGCACCGATTACGATCTCCGGACGCCGCGGACCGTCGCCGGCCGCGACGTGATTCACTTCGACGGCGACAACGTCGCGTTCGACCGAACCGTCCTCGAGGCCCTCGACGGGTTCGACGAGTATCTCGAGGTCGGCGGCGAACGGGACTGTGCGCATCGCGTTGCCGGGTTCGGCTTCGACACCGTGTGGGACGCGGAACTGGCCGCGAGATGCGAGGTCGGAACCGACGGCGGCCAGCCCGATCCCGACTGGGGCGCGACCTACTGCTCACTCTCGTATCGACTCGCGAAGAACTACGGGCCGCGACCGACCGTCGGCGCTCGCGTAGTCGGAAGTGCCCTCCGGGACGGCTTCGCGGGCGTTCGAGGCGTCCTCAGCGGAGACGAAACGCCGACGGGGTGGATTTCCAATGGTACCGACGTCATCTCGAGCGCTGCCCGCGGGGTGCGCGACGGACTCCGCGCTCGCTACGCCGATCGGTCGGCTCAACGGAACCCGAACGGGCTCTCGGCCCGACACGACCGAGCGGTGCAGCTGTACGATTGGCGGTAGCGCTTCTCTCGTCCTCGATACCGATACTCCGCCGTGCTGGGAGCAGTAGCGACCGAAGAACTCCGGCATTCGGTTCTGGATGTGACGGGACGACGCGTGCTCAGGCCTCGAGAACTTCATACGAGACGTCCGCGTCCCGGAGCGCGTCGGTGACGCGGCCGACCTCGTTGGTCGTCACAACCGCGGTTACCTCGAGGCCCCGTTCAGCGCCCTCGGCGGCGACGTCGCCCGCTGCGAACGTGATGGCCGGTTCGATTCCGGCCTGTCGACAGGCGACGACCGCTTCGACGCCGGTGGCGGCGACGAGGTCCGCGTCGCCGCAGGCGTCGGTGACGGTCTCCTGGGCGACGGCGCGACTCCCGCCGGTGCGGACGGTCGGCACCTGCAAGACCGTCACGGAGCCGGGTGCCAACTCCATGACGCCCTCGAAGCTCGTCACGCCGACGTCGGTGCCGGCCTCGGCGTCGGTCGTCGCGACGCCGGTTGCCGGTCCGTCGCTGCCGGGGCTCGCGTGGAGCAAGCCGTCCCTGACGGAGAGCGAAACGGTCTGGCCCTCCGTGATCTCCTCGGTCGCGATGTAGGCGGCCTCGCTCATCGCGCCGAGGACGTCCCCCGTGACGTGATCGGCGAATCGACGGACGTCGTCGGCGGCCCGAAAGAGCCAGTCGACGCCCTCCTGCGTGACGCGGTAGCGCGACCGTCCCTCTTTCTCGACGAGGCCCTCGTCGACGAGTTCGCGGATGTACTCGCTGACGGCTTGGCTCGTCACGCCGACTTCCTCGGCGATCTCACCCTGACTGACGGCCGGTTGGCGCTCGGCGATCTGGACGAGGATCCGAAAGCGCGTCGCGGCTCGCTTGTTGTCGAGGACGTCGACCATACGCCTACCCTTGCCCGACCGAGACAAAAAGGTACGCGGTCGCGGACGGCTCTGCGCACGTCGAACGTCGCTCGAGCGTCCCCCGAGTGAGAGTCCCTCGGACGTTCGGTCTCGGTCCCGGCTGCACGCTCGCGGCCGCGGTCGGGCGATCGATGAGGCGTCAAGTTGATAGCGCAAGCGTGCTTCAGTCTTTCATGAATATGCCGTCAGTTCCTGTCGCGACCGACGCGGCGTCGGTCGTCGGCATCGAGCGTGCAAGTACGACACTGACACCGGCGATTTTCGGTTCGATCCAGCTGACTGACGTGCTGGCCTGGGTCGCGATCGCCGCGTTCTTCGGGGCGTTGCTCCTCCGGTGGCAGGGCGCACTCGAGCCAGCGCGCGCGCTCGCGACGGGCGCGTGGGTCGCCTTCGGCGTCTTCTGGCTGACGATGGTGCCGTACTACTACTACGAGATGCAAAGTCCCCTGCAGACGCTGCTGGCGGTCGCCGCGCTCCCGCTGTGTGCCTACGCCGGCTACCTCCTGTGGGGTGGCCGCGATTCGCTGTTCCTCTTGACGAAGGCCATCGCGTTCATGGGGCTGATCTATCTGCCGGTGGAAACGATCCCGTTCGTCCGAACGTGGCTGATCGAGACGACGGCGGCCCAGACCCACTACGGGATGGAGCTACTGGGTCACAGCCCCGGCCTGGTCGAGGGCGCAAACGGCTACGAGAGCAAGTTCGACTTCGACCCCGAGGAGACGGTGACGGGACGGACGACCTACATCATCCTCGCCTGCACCGGGATCGGGAGCATGGCCATCTTCGGCGGCCTGATCGCCGCCGTCAAGGCCCCCCTCAAGCGGAAGGTGACGGCCTTCTCGATGGCTATCGGCGTCATCTGGTTTCTCAACCTCATTCGCAACGTCTTCATCGGACTGGCGTCACCGTGGGGATGGTTCCAGCAGGGGTGGCTCGTCTCGTTCATGACGACCTACATGGGCGCGGAACCGAGCCGCGTCTCCTTCCTCGTCGCGCACAACTACATCGCCCAGACGCTGTCCGTCGTCGCGCTCATCGGAATTACGTACCTCCTCATCAAAATCGTGCCCGAGATCTTAGAGCCCCTCGAGGAGGTGCTCTTCATCCTCACCGGCACCGAGTACGACCTCTTCGACGCGCTCGGCAAGACGGATGTGCGCGCCGACGGCGGCTCCGGACGCGCCGACCCCGATCAACAGCAGTGACCGCCCCCGTCGATCTCGCCGTCTCGCCGGTCGAACGCGCGCTGTTCGTCCCCGACGCCGACGCGCTCGTCATCGCGGACATCCACCTCGGACGGGCCGCCGCCTCGAGCGTCGACGCACCGATCGCCGACGGGGCGGACAGTTGCGAGCGCCTCGAATCTCTCCTCTCCCGAACGGAGCCGTCCACGGTCGTCGTCGCGGGCGACCTGTTACACGCCTTCCACCGGGTGCCGCGGGGCGTCGAGCGCGACCTGGCCGCGCTCGAGGCGGCGGTCGAGGCGGCCGGTGCATCGCTCGTCGTCACGCCCGGCAACCACGACACGATGCTCGAGGACGTCTTCGACGGGAACGCGGCCGCCGCGTATCGCCTCGCGGACGGCGAGACGGTCGTCTGCCACGGCCACGAACGCCCGGAGATGGACGCAGCCCGGTACGTCATCGGCCACGACCACCCGGCGCTCTCCATCGAGGGGCGCAAGCGCCCGTGTTTCCTCTACGGCCCCAACGCTTCCGAGGGGGCAGACGTGATCGTCTGCCCCGCGTTCACGACGCTCGCGGCGGGTGCGACCGTCAACGGCATGCGCGCTCGGGATTTTCAGTCGCCGCTGGTCGCCGACCCGGACTCGTTTCATCCCGCCGTCTGGGACGACTCGAGCGAGGAGGCGCTGTGGTTTCCACCGCTCGGGGCGTGCCGACGGTTCCTGTGAATTTATAGACGTGTAGGGGAACCAATCGGCTATGCTGACCCCGCCGTCCACGACCGCCCAGCAAAAGCGATACGGCCATCTGCTGGTCGGGACGGGTATCGTCCTCGCTATCGCGTTCACCGTCCGAAATGTCACCGCCGGCGACCCGTGGACCCGTTGCTCGGCGTCTTCCTCGTCACGGGCGTTCTGGTCGCCGTCGGCATGCGCGACGTGATCCTTGCTCGACGGGGAACGCTCCTTCTCGACGGGCGAACGCGCCGCTCGCATTACCGGGCCGGGTACGTCGCGTTCGTCGTCCTCTTCGTCGTGATCGGCTCCGACGCGACGTTCGATGTGCTCGGAGCGAACGCGGCCGCGATCTACCTGTGGACCGGATTGCTGGCGTATCTCGGTTCGCTCGAGTACCACAGGCGCACCGCTTCCGGGTGCATCGTCACCGCTGGTCGAAGTTGGCGACCGTCACCGTGATAGATCCTCGAGCACCGCTTTCGCGGCGTCTCGACCGCTTCGCATCGCCCCCTGGATCGACGACCAGCGGGTGTAGTCGCCGGCCAGATAGACCGTCCCGTCGGGGGAACGAGCGTCCGGAAGTCGGTCGTGGATCCCCGGCGGCTGGTCGAACTGAGCGAACGGAATTCGGTCGGTGTGGACCGTCTCGAGGGCGTCGAACCGTCGGTCCGGATACCACGACTCGAGGGTGATCTGCGTCCGCCGAGCCAGTTCCGAATCGCTCGCTTCGGATTCGCCGAGGTACGTCGCGCTGATAAGGGTCGCGTCGGCGGGCGCGTACTCGGGAGCAACGGCGCTGTGCGGGACGACGTGGTTCGGCCCGTCGTCGTCGACCGCGTTGAGCAGGAGTCGTTTGCCGGTCTCGAGGGATTCGTCTCCCGACAGCGCGTAGTACTGCGTGACGCAGGCCCGCGCGGCGGTCGGGATCGACTCGACCCCCGTCAGCTCTCGGGCGGCCGGCGGATCGGTCGCGACGACGACCGCGTCCGCCTCGTAGTTGGTGCCGTCGGCCGTCGTGACTCTCGGTGACGAACCGGCGCTCGAGACCGCGTCGACAGCCGCTTCGGTCTCGATCCGTCCGCCGACGGCCCGCACGCGATCGGCGAGTTGCGCCGGAATCGCTCCCATCCCCGCGGCCGGGACCGCAGCCCCGCCCGCCGCGAGGGTTCGGAAGGTGTACTCGAAGACGCGACTCGAGGTCGACAGCGACCGATCGAGGGTGATCCCGCCGTAGAAGGGGGCGACGAAACGGTCGATGAACCCCGCCGAGAAGCCGCGCTCGAGCAGATAGCGCTCGATCGACTCGTCCGCATCGCGCGCACGATTGTCGCCGTCGAAGAACCGATCCGGATCGGTTCCGCGCAGTTCCCACCAGAGGCGAGCGACGCGGAGTCGGTCACCGATCGTGATATCGGGATTGAGCAGCGTCGCGGGTATCGTTCCCGGCCGCTGGCGCGGGTCGGCGAGCACGGAGCGGCGACCCGGTCGCGCGATGGTCGCACCCGAGGTGAACCGCCGCAGGTCGAGCGCCTCGAGGTCGAGTTCCCGCTCGACCGCTGGATAGGCGGGGAAGAGGACCTGAAAACCCCGGTCGAACCGGTATCCGTCTCGCTCGAGCGTTCGGACGCGACCGCCGACGGACTCGGCGCGCTCGAGGAGGGTCGCGCCGACCCCGCCGCCGGCGAGGTGGCGCGCGGCGACGAGTCCGGCGAGTCCGCCGCCGACGACGATCACCCGTGGCGTCGACTGCATACGCGGATGGACGGGATCGATGCACAAAACCGTAGAGCCAAACGACCCACACTTCGGGTTGGGGTATCCACGCGGTACGTTGCTTCGGTATCCGGATCGCCACCTCCGACGGTGTCCAGGCGATTCAGTGATCGGTCAGTAGCCGTAACGCGAGACCGATCAGGATCACGACCGCGCCGGCTATCGTCGCGATCGGTGGAATCGGGATGAACAGCAGCACGATACCGGCGAGGATGACGATCGTCGACAGTCTGACCATACGGAGTTTCGGGTGGGGCGACAGATAGCGTTACGGCCGGCATTACCAGCGGTACAAAAGACGACTCGGTCCGGGGATCTCGAGATTTTTCGGCGGAGATCGATCATCCCTATACTCCCGCGTGCCGTGGCCGACGTATGGTCGACGCAGCCATCACGCCGATCGATCGCGGCACGATCACCACCGATACGAACAACATCATCGAAGGGGGTACGCTGGGGACGGCGGACGACCCGAACCCGGAGACGACGATGGGCGACGGTCCGGTCTACAACGTCGTGATCGACCATCCCGAGGCGACGATCCTCTGGGATACCGGCTCTCACCCGGAGGCCGATTCGGGCCACTGGCCCGCCGACCTCTACGCCGCCTTCGAGCACACCGGTCTCCGACCGCTCGAGGACGACCTCGCCGACGCCGGCTACGACGTTTCGGACATCGACGCGGTGATCCAGACCCACCTCCACCTCGACCACGCGGGCGGTCTCTCCGCCTTCGCGGACACCGACGTCCCGATCTACGTCCACGAGCGCGAACTCAAGTACGCCTACTACAGCGCCAAGACCGACGCGGGCGACGAGGCCTACGTCGCTGGCGACTTCGACTACGATCTGAACTGGCAGGTCGTCCACGGCGACCGCGAACAGCACTTCGAAGACCTCGAGTTCGTCCACCTGCCCGGCCACACGCCCGGTCTGCTCGGCGTGCGACTCGAACTCGACGACGCGGGAACCGTGATCCTCGCCGGCGATCAGGCCTACACGCGGGCGAACTACCGCGACGAACGACCGATGGGCGGTCAGTTGCTCTGGAGCAAACGCCACTGGCTCGAGAGCCTGCGCACCGTCAAGGACCTCGAGCGTCGCCACGACGCGACCGTCATCTGCGGCCACGACGGCGACGACCTCGAGACGCTACGAGGGCTGTAGTCCGCCGCTCGAGCGTAACGCCGGAGTCACGGTTCGAACGAACCACGAACTCACGCCGTTTCGAGGCCGATACGGCTTTGCCTCTCCCGACGACGGTAGCAGTATGGGTAGCGCCGACGGTCAGACCGATCCCGAGTTTCAGCCCGTCTTCGAGAACCGCGTCAGATTCGCCGAAACCGACCAGCAGGGAATCGTCTTCTACGGCGAGTACTTCACCTTTCAGGACGAGACCGTCTCCCAGTTCTTCCGAGAGATCGACTACAGCTACGAGCGGATGGCGGCCGACGGCTGGCAGGTCCACGTCGTCAACGCAGAACTAAACTACCGCGACGCGGCCGAGTTCGGCGACGTGCTCGTCAACGAACTGCGCGTCGCCGAGATGGGGACGGCAAGTATCGCGTTCGAGTACCGCGTGAAACGGAGCGCTGACGGCCGCCTGCTCGCCGACGGCAGCGTCACGCAGGTCGCCGTCGACCTCGAGACCGAGGAGCCGATCGCCGTGCCCGAGGAATTTCGCGAGGCGGTCGCGGCGTTTCAGGGGAGTCTCGAGACGGACGACTAACGGCTGGGCGACGCGGAATTCGGGTCGACCGATAGCAGAGGAAGCACCGTGATCAGTGAACGCCGACGTACGCCTCGCGAACGTACTCGTTGTCGTGGAACTCCTCGTGCGTTCCCGCCAGTTCGATCTCGCCAGTTTCGATCAGCGAGAGGCGGTCGGCGTGACGGAGCGCGAACGTCGAGTTCTGTTCGGCGAGCAAGATCGTGAGCCCCTCCTCCTCGTTTAGCGTCTCGAGTGCGTTGCCGATGTCCTCGATGATGACCGGCGCGAGGCCGAGCGTCGGTTCGTCGAGCATCAGCAGTTCGGGGTCGCTCATCAGCGCCCGCCCGACGGCGAGCATCTGCTGTTCGCCGCCGCTCATGGTTTCGGCTTCCTGTTCGCGGCGTTCGTCCAGCCGCGGGAACAGGTCGTAAACCATGTCGAGGTCGTTCTGGACCGCCTCGCGGTCGTCGCGGAACTGCGCCCCCATCAGGAGGTTCTCGTGGACCGAGAAGAACGGGAACAGATCCCGATCCTCGGTGCAGTAGATCAGTCCGTCGTGGACGCGCTGTTGCGGGCCGACCGTCGCCAGATCCGTTCCGTCGTACCGGACCGTTCCCTCGTAGTCGAGGAACCCGGCGACGGCGTTCAGCATCGTCGTCTTGCCGGCACCGTTCGGGCCGATCACGCCGTAGATTTCTCCCCGTTCGATCGACAGCGAGATGCCGTGCAGCGCGTGTGACTTGCCGTAGTAGACGTCGAGATCCCGAACGTCGAGTATCGTGTCCGTCATTATATCCCCTCCCCGGCGAGGTAGGCCTTCTGGACGCGTTGGTTCTCGGCGATCTCCTCGGGGGAGCCCGCCGCGAGTTTTTCACCGTTGTTGAGCACGACGACGCGATCGACGAGGTCCATCAGTCCCCCCATGTTGTGGTCGACGACGACCATCGTCATCCCTTCCTCGCGGAAGCGCTCGATCTGCGCGGCGAGTTCGTCGATCTCGGCCTGGTTCATCCCGGCGAAGGGCTCGTCGAGCAACAGCATCTCCGGCTCGGTCGCCAGCGCCTTGGCGATCTCGAGCCGTCGCACGTCCGCGTGGGCCAACTCGTCGGGCATCTCGTGAAGTTTGTCTTCGATGTCGATTCGCGCGGCGTACTCGTAGATCTCTTCGTCGGTGGCACCACCGTGCAACGAGCGGACGCTGTTCGGAAGCGTGAACAGCTTGATGTTGCCGGCGACGGGATAGAGATCGATCGGATTCGACTCCTGAGAGACCCGCGACAGACCCTTGTTAACGACTTTGTGGGTCCTGTCGTCGGTGATCTCGTCCCCGTTGAACGTGACCGTCCCCTCGGTGACGTCGTAGATACCCATGATGCAGTTGAACACCGTCGACTTGCCCGAGCCGTTCGGACCGATCAGGCCGACGATCTCGCCCGCTTCGACGTCGAGCGAGACGTCGTCGACGGCGACGAGTCCGCCGAATCGTTTCGTCAGGTTCTCGACCGTGAGGACGCTCATTCGGACTCACCTCGAACGGCTCCGAGCCGATGCCAGATCATTCTGAACAGGCCGTCCCGTGCGAACACGAGCACGAGTAAGACCAGTCCCCAGAGGAAGAGGTATCGAACCGGCGTCGAGAATCCGTGGAAAATCTGGTGGTTGAGGAACTCGAAGAAGAACGCGCCCCCGAGCGGTCCCAGGATCGAACTCATGCCGCCGATGACGGCCATTGCGATCATCTCGATACTGTTGTCGACGATGACGAAGGTATCCGGATCGACGTTGCCGGTAAAGCCGACGAGGAGCACCCCGCCGATCCCCATCGGAATCGAACTGAGCGCGAACGACCAGATCTTGAACTTCGTGGGGTTGATCCCGGCGGCGGAGACCGCCGCTTCGTTCTCCCGAATGGCAACGAGGATCATCCCGAGGTTCGACCGCGCCATGAACGTCAGCGCCAGCGCGATGAGGAGCATCGGGATGACCATGTAGTAGTACCGCACGACCGGATCCCAGGTGAAGACATCCGGGTCGCCGAAGCCGGGGATCCCACCCAGCCAGCCGTACGCGGTCGTCAACCTGTAGAACAGGAGCACGGCGACGAACGTGATCAGCGAGAAGTACGGTCCCTCGAGCCGAAGCGTCGGCAGTGCGACCAGCAGGCCGACCACGAGCGCCGCCAGGACCGAAAGCGGTCCGGTAATCCAGATCGACAGCTCCGGATCGACGTGAACGATGAGGAGCGCCGTCGTGTAGCCGGCCGCTCCCGACAGGACGGAGTGGCCGAAGCTGATGTAGCCGGTGTAGCCGCTCTGGATGTCCCAACTCATCGCGAAGATGGCCCAGATGCTGGCGAGCGCCAGCGTCCGCAAGAGGCCGCCGCCGACCAGCGGGCCGACCGCCGGTGCCCAGACGCCCGCGGTAAGGAGCGCGACGACGCTGACGAGGATCAGCGCGAACTGCAGTCCCGTCATCGCTCCGAAGTACGGTCCGAGCAGTCGGTTGTATGCGTTCGAGGCGGGCTCGAACGCCCGATCGACCGGCGCAAGCAGGCGATCGAGCGCTCGGCCGATCGGCAGCAAGACCCGCCGTCGAGCCGTGCCGCCGATGGTTTGTGCGAACCGTTGCACCGCGCTGCCGGCGGTATCGAGGCGTCCCGACACCGTCGAGAGTACCGTCGTGAAGAGTAGAATCGTGCTAATCATGGACGAACTCCCTCCCGTAGAGACCCTGTGGCAACAGGAGCAAGAACAGGACGAGAACAACCAGCGAGAGGATGCCTCTGAAACCCTGTCCGATGAAGGTGACCGTGAACTGTTCTAGGAATCCGATGAAGTACGCCGCGATGACGGACCCCTTGATCGATCCGATCCCGCCGATAACGACGATGATGAACGCCAGTGCGAGCGGGTTGAGCCACATGAGTGGCGTTGCGCTCCCCGTCGAACCGAGGAAGATACCGGCGATCCCGGCGAGCGCTCCGGCGATGAGCCACGTCTTCGAACGGACCGAGTGCAGATCGACGCCGGTCAGTTGCGCGCCACGTTCGCTCATCGAGGCCGCGAGAATCGACCGGCCGTCGTCGGTATTTGTGATGTAATACCACAGTAGCCCGATCACGATCCACGAGACGACGAATCCGGCGAACTCGACGTACCGGGGTCGAGCGTTGAACCCGTAGGGCTCGAGATTTATCGCTCCCCCGATCAACGTCATTCCGATCGGCGAACTGCCGAACCAGTAGATGACGAGTTCCGTCGAGGCGACCGCCACGACGACCGTCGCCAGGAACGTTATCACGACGTTCTCTTCGACCCATCGAACGAGTCCCTGATACAGCCCCCACGAGAGACCCGCAATACCCAGGACTGCGAGAGGGAACGCGATCACGGGATGTATCGAGATCCAGGAAACGGTCGTCTCCCTCACGAGGATCGCAAACAGGTACGCACCGGCCATGATCAAGGCACCGTGGGCGAGGTTCAGAATACCCCCGACGCCGAAGATCATGGTAAACCCGATGGCGATCAGTGCGTAGACGGCGCTGATCATCGCCCCCTGAAGTACCAACGTCCCAATGTCTCCGAGCATTGCTTACTGCATCCAGCGAGGCATCTGGTGTTCTGCAGTGCGGTGCTTCTCGGGGTAGACGCACTCGATTTCTTCGATCCCCGTCCATTGAGTCATGGGGTAGTTCGTAATGGTGCCGTCTTCGCGTTCCTCCTGAACATCGTGGGGATAGTCGGAATCCTCTCCGTAGAAGGTAACCTGACCGGCGACGCCAGTGAAGTCGATGCCGAGCATCGCGGCGACGAAGTCGTCGAGATTGTCTCGCGTGTTCGTCGTCTCGATTTCGTCGACGACCTCCTTGAAGACGGAGATCCCGTCATAAGTGTTGAATCCCATGTACATCGGCGCTCGAGTCGGGTAATCCTCCTCGTCCTGGTAGCGATCGGCGTAATCCTGAACGAACGGCTGTGTTCGGTCCGTGATCGGCGACACGCCGGCGGCACCGGACTGCGACGTCGTTTCGTAGGTTGCGGCCCCTTCGGCACCGGCGTTGTACACCGGGAGCATACTGGGGACCGACACGCCTTCGATCCCGAATTCGTACTCCGCTTCGGCCCACTGGCCCAACATCTCGCCGGCGTCTATGTGAGCGAAAAAGCGCAGAACGAAGTCGGCGTCCGAATCGTTGACGTCGCTCAGTACCGAGCTGAAATCATCGATCTCGATCGAGAGCGCATCCTCGTGAACGATCGATAATCCGCGCTCGTCGAGCAGGTCCGGGATGTGCTCCCCGAACGGCTCCGTCCACGCGGCGTTGTCACGGAGGAACGCGACCTCGTCCCAGCCGTGACGGTCGGAGAGATACGCACAGTAATCCGCGATCGACTCCGCCTGAAAATTCGAGTTGATCGGTCCGACTCGGAAGACGTTCTTGTACTCCTCGTAGTCGTCACCGACGTAGTCCGTGATCAGCCCGGGGTCGGCCGATCCTGTGATCATAAACGGCACGTCGAACTCCGACGTGAGGTCCAAGATCGACTGCGTCGTCTCGGAGTTGAACGTCCCGACGAGCACGTCCACGTCCTCCTGCTGGATGAGTTCCTCGGTAACGCTCTGCGCTTCGGACGGTTCCGTCCGCGTGTCCCTCGTTTCGAGCGTCGCTTCTTCGCCGTTGAACCCACCGTTGTCGTTGATTTCCTCGACGGCCATCTGTGCAGTTCGATCGGAACCGACTCCGAGCACGTTGTTCATGGGCGCGAGATGTCCGATCGTTAACCCGTCGTCATCGCCACCGAGACAGCCCGCAAGCACCGTCGTCATCGCACCGGCCCCGGCCGCTCCGAGGAACGTCCGTCGCCCGACCTCTCCCTTACCATATTTTCTCACTCCGGTTTTGTAGTTATCGTTGTTAGCCATTGACCATCACTCAGTTACCGAATCTCAACCCACTCTTTCTATTCACCCCTATTAAAGATGAGGGTGGGTACCACAGAACCACAGCTCGAGGTCGCCGAAGAAACGTTCACACTTACCGTTCGGACGTCTCCCGGTTCCTAACCGGGGGTTCCAAACCCGACACCGATCGGAGAACAGCGCCTATCGTAACACCTGAAACGATTCACACACCGATCGAATGGTCCGCGGTTCTCGCTCGCTTACTCACGGCTCAAAGGGCTCGCCGTCTGCTCACGGGCGCACAGCGCCCGTTCGCATGGTTCGCGGGATCGGAGATCCCGCGCTATTCGCGTTTCCGCGGTTCTCGCTCACTCCGTTCGCTCCGAACCGCGCTTCCCTCGTGCGGTCAAGTGCGCAGTGACTGTCAGTGGGTACGCTAGCTCTCGAGTTCGGCTCGCAACAACTGGTTGACGTCACCGGGATCCGCGCTGCCGCCGGTCCGTTGCATGACCTGGCCGACGAGGAAGTTGATCGCGCCGTCGTCGCCCGACTCGTAGTCCGCGACGGCGTCCGGATTCTCGTCGATCGCGTCGACGACAGCCTGCTGGACTTCGTCCCCGTCGGTCTTACCCAGTCCTTCGTCCGCGACGACCTCGTCCGGCGTCTTTCCATCGTCGAGCATCGAGCGCAACACCGTTTCGCGGGCGTTTTTCGCCGTGATCTCGTCCTCGGCGACGAGTTCGACGAGGCGCGTGACCTCCTCGAGTCGCCCCTCGATTCCCGTGATCTCCATGTCGCGGTAGTTGAGTTCGCCGAGCAGGTTATCCGCGACCCACGTGGCGGCGAGGTCGGGGTCGAACTCGCCAGCGACGTCCTCGTAGAAGTCCGCGACCTGTTTCGTCGAGGTGAGCTTCGAGGCCGCCTCCTCGCTCAGGTCGTATTCGGTCTGGAACCGCTCGCGTCGCGCGGAGGGGAGTTCCGGAATCGAGATCTCGTCCTTCCAGTGAGACACGCGAAGCGGCGGCAGGTCCGCCTCCTCGAAGTAGCGGTAATCCTTCTCCTCTTCTTTCGAACGCATCGAGACCGTGATCCCTCGAGATTCGTCCCAGTGGCGGGTCTCCTGTTCGACCGCGCGGCCGCGCCGGATCGCGTTCTTCTGGCGGGTTTCCTCGTATGCCAGGGCTTTCTGAGCCCCCTTGTGACTCGAGATGTTCTTGACCTCGGTGCGGTTGGCGGCCGCGAGCGCCTCCGCGCCGATCTCGGTGACGTCGTCGCTCTCGATCTCGTCTTCGGGGATGATCGAGAGGTTGGCATCGATCCGCAGGCTGCCGTCTCGCTCGGCGTCGAAGACGCCCAGGTACTCGAGGACCTCCTCGAGTTCGGCGAGGAACGCCCGCACCTCGTCCGGGCTGCGGAAGTCGGGTGCCGTGACGATCTCCATCAGCGGCGTGCCGGCGCGGTTGTAGTCGACGAGCGTGTAGTCGGCGGAGTCGATGCCGCCGCCGACGTGCTGGAGGCTGCCCGGGTCCTCCTCCAAGTGGGCGCGCTCGATCGCGACGGTTCGGCGCTCGCCCTCGACGGAAATCTCGAGGTCGCCGTCGGCGCAGACCGGTTCGTCGTACTGGGTGATCTGGAAGTTCTTGGGCAGGTCGGGGTAGTAGTAGTTCTTCCGGTGGAACCGGGTCTCTGCGGGGATGTCGGCGTCGATGGCCTTGCCGATCTTGACGGCGGCCTCGACGGCGGCCTCGTTGAGGACCGGGAGTGCGCCGGGGAGGCCGAGACAGACCGGACAGACGTTCTCGTTCGGCTCGTCCGTCTGGTCGGTCGAACACCCACAGAAGATCTTCGTGTCGGTCTCCAGCTGGACGTGGACCTCGAGGCCGATGACGGTCACGAGGTCGCCCTGCTGGACGGTCTGGGCAGTCATTGGAGGCGATTCGGGCCCGTGGGGGTAAAACGTAACGGGACGGACTCACGGGAGCGTTCGATCCGCTCGCGAGCGACCGGTACACCGTGGTCGGTTCGTAACGTACCATCCCAGATCTCAAACCCAGCCGGAGCGGTTGCGACGCTGGCTCTGCTAAAATTCGAGATAGCGCTCGGCACCGAAGCCGGATCGGAAACGGTTTCGAAAACAGATGATCGGCGCGGAAAGCACCTTGCCGGCCTAGAAGAGGCCCGGGAAGAGGACGTAGCTGAACAGCATCGAGACGATACCGACCCCGATCGCATAGTACACCAGCGGGATCAGGTTCAGCCGCATCACGCGGCCTTCCTGGCCGACGAGGCCGACGGTCGCGAGCGCGGCGACGACGTTGTGGATCGCCACGAGGTTGCCGATCGCGCCGCCGACGGCCTGGGCACCGACGATGATCTGCGTCGGCAGCCCCAGTTCCTGGGCGGCCGTAAACTGGAAGCCGCTGAAGGTGATGTTGGAGACGGTGTTCGACCCGGTCATCGCGGCGCCGAGCGCGCCGATCAACGCGGCAATCGCCGGATAGGCGGCTCCGGTCACGGTGGCCGTCGCGACCGCCAGGAGTTCGATCATGCTCTCTTCGACCGCCGCTCCGGGGTAGGAACCGGCGTTGATCATCACCTGCACCATCGCGATGACGAACACCAGCGCGATGAACGGCGAGACGATCTTTTCGCCGGCCTCGAGCCAGGCGTCTTTCACCTGCCGCCCGCTCATCCCGAACAGCGGGATGGCGACGAGGGCGCTCACGAGCAGCCAGAAGCCGGGAACGTTGAGCCACCCGACGCTCGCCTCGAGCCCGTCGTAGCCGAAGATCCCGTTCCAGGCGAAGGCGACGCCGACGACGAACTCGCCGAAACCGGTCTCGATCGGGATCAGTACGCCCTCGGTGAGGAACCGGCTGATGCCGTCGGAGACGCGGGTGATGACGAGCAACGCGACGAGCAACACGTACGGCGACCACGCACGGAGCAGCGACAGTTCGCTCGCGGCCGACGACGTCGTCGGCGTTCCGCCGTCGGCGGCCGGCGTGTCCCCGCCGGTACCGCCGACGGCGGGCACGTCGACCTCGTTGACGCTCCCGGGTTCGATCGTTCCGACCCAGTGAGCGGGCCACTCCTCTTGGGGCGGGAACTCCCACTCCTCCTCCGGCAGGAAGTAGCCGGCGCGCAGCGCGGCCACCGTGATCGCGCCGCCCACCATCGAGCCGATCAGCGTGGGGAACTCGGCCGTGAGGTACCACGCCGAGGCCCAGTACGGGACCGCGAACGCGAGGCCGGCGAAGAGACAGAGCGGAGCCACTTCGAGGGCGGGCTTGATCGAGCGCTCTTCGCCGAAGAAGTAGACGACCATTCCGACGGCGAACAACGGCATCGCGAAGCCGACGAGCGCGTGATAGGTCGCGGCCCAGGCGGCGACCGCCATCGAGTACTCCGCCACGCTCATCCCGCCGCCGGCGGCGATCACATCGCTGTACGTTCCGAGCGGCGATTCGATGCCGACGATGATCGGCGTTCCGACCGCGCCGTAGGTGACGGCGATCACGTGGCCGATCAGCGCCGCGATCACCGCCGCGAGCGCCGGGAATCCGAGCGCCAGCAGCAGCGGCGCGACGACCGCCGCGGGGGTGCCAAAGCCCGCGGCCCCCTCGATGAACGTCGCGAGGAAGAACGCCAGCAACACGACCTGTACCCGACGATCGTCGGAGACGGCGGCGAATCCTTCGTTGATCCGATCGAACGCGCCCGCCTGCATCAGCGTGTACAGCAACACGAGCGCGCCGAAGACGATCCACAGGATCTCGAGAGCGGTGATGACGCCGACGAGCGAAGCGCCGACGAGGTACTCCACCGAGTTCCCCCACACCAAGTAGCCGACGAGCACCGCGGCGAGCCACGCGATCGGCATCGCTCGCGTTGCGGGCCACAGCAGTCCGACGAGCAGAACGCCCGTGAGAACGAGCGGCGTCGCCGCGAGCAGAATTTCGACCGGGCTAGCCACGGACACCACCTCGACGCCCGGCCGGTGGACCTCGTCGGGAGCGACCGGTGCCGGCACCGCGCGGAGTTGGATCTGGCATAGTGCGGAAACCATCAAATGACTATATATAATCTTCGACCGTTCACATAATTCAACCAGATCGGCGATCGGTTTCGAGAGCCTAACGCCGGTCTTCGCTCGACAACGCATTCGATGCGGAGACGTCGCGAAACGCGACGGTCGAGCGTCGCGGCGCGCTTACGGGTCACGGTCGAAAGCGATTCCATCGCGACGCGGTCCATCCGAGCGAAGTGCTCGATCCGTCCCGAAGCGCTCGAAACGCTACCGTACCGGCACACCGAAATCGGTCGAGCGCCCGTTCGCGGCGCTAGTCGGCGATCCCTCGACGGACGAGTCGACGAAGCACCGCGGGCCTGTCCGCGTGCGATTCCGCACCGAGTTCGGCGTGTGTCTCCTCGTTCTCCAGAAGGCGCAGGATAATCGGTTTCATCGCCACGTTCTACCACGTCACGATCATAGCTGTACCGGACTCCGCTTCGGAGCCAGTCCACCGGTCGACGGGAGTGGCCGGCCCTCAGCGGGCGTCCTCGAGTCCCTCGAGCGCCGACGGGTTCTCGATACTGCTCATATCGCCCAGTTCCTCGCCGGTGTAGGTGGCCTCGATGGCTCGGCGGATGATCTTGCCCGACTGGGTCTTCGGGAGGTCGTCGACGAACAACACCTCGCGCGGGCGGAACGGCTTGCCGAGTTCCTCGCCGACCTTGGCGCGCAGTTCCTCGCGCAGCGCGTCGGAGACCTGGTGGCCGTCCTCGAGGATGACGTAGGTGGCGACCGCGGTTCCGGTCGTATCGTCCGGGACGCCCACGGCGGCGGCCTGGTTGACCGCCTCGTGGTCGATCAGCGCACCCTCGACCTCCGCCGGCCCCACTTTCCGTCCCGCCACGTTGAGCGCGTCGTCGGCCCGGCCGTGGAGGAACCAGAAGCCGTCTTCGTCCTTCTGGGCCCAGTCGCCGTGGTTCCACATGTCCTCGAAGGTCGACCAGTACTCCTCGAGGTAGCGCTCGTCGCCCGACCAGAGCGACTTGGTCATGGAGGGACAGGAGTCGCGAGCGACGAGGAAGCCGCGTTCGTGGTCGTCTTCGATCGACTCGCCGTCCGGATCGACGATATCGATATCCATCCCGAGACCCGGTCCGCCGAGCGTACAGGGTTTGAGCGGCTGGATCGGCATCGGCATCAGGAAGCAGCCGCAGATCTCGGTGCCGCCGGAGATGTTGATGATCGGTGCCTCGCCGCCGCCGACGTTCTCGTAGAACCACCGCCAGGATTCGGGGTCCCACGGTTCGCCGGTCGATCCCAGTATTCGGAGCGAGGAGAGGTCGTGGCCGGAGAGCCAGTCGTCGGCTCCGTCGGAGCCGGATGGCTCGCCGGACGTAGTCTGGCGCTTGCCGTGCTTGCGAAGCGCGCGAATCGCGGTCGGGGAGATGCCGAACTGGGTGAGTTTGTGACGGTCGATCATCTCCCAGAACCGATCCGGTTGCGGGTGATCGGGTGCGCCCTCGTACATGAAGACGGTGCCGCCGAACGTGTGCGTTCCGATGAGGGTCCACGGCCCCATCATCCAGCCGATGTCGGAGACCCAGAAGAACCGGTCCGAGGGCTTGAGATCCATGCCGAAGTAGACCTCTTTGGCGCACTGAACCTGCACGCCCGCGTGCGTGTGAACGATTCCCTTCGGTTTCCCCGTCGTTCCGGACGAGTAGAGGAGCATCGACTCCTGGCTCGAGTCGAGCGATTTCGACTCGTACTCGTCCGCTTGCGTCTCGACGGCGTCGTCCCACCACTCGTCGCGGTCGTCGCCCCACGGGATTTCGTGTTCGGCGGTCGAATCGCTCCGCTCGCGGCCCGCTTCGCTCTCCGCTCGCATTTCACCGGCGCTACGCGCCTCGCTCCCCAGCCGGTCGAAGACGATGGTGTGTTCGACGTGTCCCGCCTCCGCGATCGCGTCGTCGGCCGCGGACTTGAGAAAGATCGGGCTACCGCGGCGATAGAAGCCGTCGCCCGTGAACAGCACCGAACACGCCGAGTCCGCGATTCGGGTTGCGGCCGCGTCGACGCCGAAGCCGGAGAAAATCGGGACGGCGATCGCTCCCGCCTTGAAACAGCCATAGAGGATCGAGACGACCTCGGGAACCATCGGCATGTAGAGCCCGACCGTATCGCCCGTTTCGACGCCGCGTTCCTCGAGCGCGTTCGCGACCTGGTTCGACTGCCGGTGGAGTTCGTGGTAGGTTACCTCCCGAACGTCGCCGTCTTCGCCCTCCCACATGGTCGCAACCTTGTTCCGGCGCTCCTCGTCGACGGCGGCGTGGCGATCCACGACGTTGTGGGCCAGGTTGAGTTCGCCGCCGGGGTACCAGTCGGTGAACTGCGGTCCCTCGCTGTTGTCCCGGACCGTCTCGTACTGCTCGTAGAACTCGATGTCGAGGTACTCGACCAGTTCGTCCCAGAACCACTCGATCCCGCTTTCGGGTTCGCCCTCGAGTTCGGTCGTCGTCCGCTCGATGAGTTCGTCGTAGTCGTCGATCCCGTACTCCCGCATGAACTCGGCGACGTTTGTCGATTCGACGAACTCCTCGCCGGGTTCGTGAACGATTTCGTCGACGTCCTCGAGACTCGGCTTCGATGTGTGGTCCGTCATTGTTACTCCCACGTTAGAGTCAGATCCCCATCAAACAATAGGTCGCAATCGTCGAAACGGCGACCGGGATCGACGGTAAGGCGGGACCGCGTACGCGCTCCGAACCCGACGTCAGGCCTCGAGAATCTCGTCCGCTTCGTCGTCCGGAACCGTGAGCGATCCGTCCAGCACCGTCACGCCGCGACCGCCGACCCGTACGTCACCGTCGACGCGAACCCGAACCACCCCCGGCCGATCGACGTAGTGACCCTGCTCGAGGCGGAGTTCGTCCGGCAGATCGTCGTCGAACGCCCCGAAGCGGTCGAGGTACGCACCGGTGGCCCCGCTCGCGGTCCCGGTGACCGGATCTTCGGGCACGCCAGCGCCGGGCGCGAACATGCGCCCGTGAAGGGTCGACTCTCGATCGAGGGCGTCGAACGTAAAGAGGTACACCCCGGTTGCACCGACCGACTCGGCCAGTTCGTCGATCGCGTGCACGTCGGGGTCGGCGCTGCCGAGGTCCGAGAGGTACGTGATCGGGACGATCAGGAACGGGAGCCCGGTCGAGGACACCGCGAGCGGAATGTCGTCGCTCGCCCCCTCGAGTGCGGCCTGATCCACCCCCAGCGCGTCGGCGACGCGATCGTAGCCGACGTCGACCTCTCGAACCTGCGGTGCGTCCTGTGTCATCCAGACCGTGCCGTCGTCGTCGAGTTCGATCTCGAGCGTCCCGACGTTCGTCTCGAGCGTCGTCGTCCCCGGTTCGAGGCCCTCGTCGCGGAGGTGGGCGAACGAGCCGATGGTCGCGTGTCCACAGAGGTCGACCTCCTGGGACGGCGTAAAGTACCGAACCCGTCGGTCGGCGCGCTCGCTCGAGCGGAGAAACGCCGTCTCGCTGACGGCCATTTCGGCGGCGATCGATTGCATCTGGTCGGCCGAAAGGCCGTCCGCGTTCGGGACCACACCCGCCGGGTTCCCGGTCAGCGGTTCGTCGGTGAAGGCGTCGACCTGTAAGATCCGAATCGTCTCCATACGACACCGATCGAACGAGCGGCGTATCAATCCTCGGTCCGCGATTCGGGATTCACGAACACGGTCAGTCTGCTCGGAGCGTCCGCGGTCGAACGAAACCGATTCGGCCAGTCGTCGCCCGGTCGTTCGACCGCTCGCTCGTCGTCCTCGAGCGGGCGGCGGGTACCCGACTCGTGCGTTCCGACGGGCGGACGGTTCACCGCCGCTGCCGGGGAGGCCTCGAGGTCCGTCGTCGTCTCGAGACGGTTCATCTCCCCGTCCTCCCTCGCATCCTGATCGATCCGCATCGAACAGAACTCGACGCCGCACATCGAGCAGAAACGCGCTTCCTTGTAGTTATCCTCGGGGAGGGTTTGATCGTGATAGTCGCGAGCGCGGTCGGGGTCGAGCGCGAGATCGAACTGCTCGCGCCAGTCGAACGCGTAGCGGGCCTCCGAAAGGGCGTCGTCCCAGTCGCGTGCACCGGGGCGTTCGTTCCCGACATCGCCGGCGTGGGCGGCGATCCGGTAGGCGGCGAGTCCGTCGCGGACGTCGTCCTCGTCGGGAAGCCCGAGGTGTTCTTTGGGCGTGACGTAACACAGCATCGCCGCGCCAGCCTGCGCCGCCATCGCGGCTCCGATCGCGCTCGTGATATGGTCGTAGCCCGGCGCGACGTCGGTCACGAGCGGGCCGAGGACGTAAAACGGCGCGCCATCACAGACCTCCTGCTGGCGTTCGACGTTCTCGGCGACCTTGTGCATCGGAACGTGGCCCGGCCCTTCGACCATCACCTGCACGTCGCGTGCCCAGGCGCGGCGAGTTAGCTCGCCGAGCGTGTCGAGTTCGGCGTACTGGGCCTCGTCGCAGGCGTCGGCCAGACAGCCCGGGCGGAGGCTATCGCCGAGGCTGAACGTGACGTCGTGCTCGGCGAAGATCTCACAGAGTTCGTCGTACACCTGAAACAGCGGATTCTGCTCGCCGTTCGCCTCCATCCACTTCGCCACGATCGAGCCGCCGCGCGAGACGATTCCCGTCTTTCGGCCGTCGGTCAGCGGCAGGTGCTCCGCCAGAATCCCGGCGTGGATCGTCATGTAGTCGACGCCCTGCTCGGCCTGTTTTTCGACGACCTCGAGGAGGAGGTCCGTCGTAATCTCCTCGGGGCTCCCCGCCCGTTTCACGAGCTCGTACAGCGGCACGGTTCCGATCGGTATCGGCGAATGCTCGACGTGGGTCTCGCGGATCTCGTCTAGATCGCTTCCGGTGCCGAGATCCATCACCGTGTCCGCGCCGTAGTGGACCGCCGTGTGGAGTTTCTCGAGTTCTTCCTCAAGGTCGCTCGTCGTCTCGCTGTTGCCGATGTTCGCGTTGACCTTCGTCGCGAACTCGCGGCCGATGATCATCGGATCGAGCACCTCGTGGTTCGTGTTCGCCGGGATCACGGCCCGCCCCTCCGCGATCTGCGTTCGGACGAACTCCGGATCGCGGTTCTCGCGGTCGGCGACGCGTTCCATCTCCGCGGTGACCGTTCCGTCTCGGGCGGCTGCTATCTGCGTCTTCGCCATCAATAACTAGGTTATACCATCGGGTTATAAACCTGTCTCTCGGTTCCGATGGGGACGTTCGCAGTTGCCCGACCTCGAGACGGAGTCGGATACCCTGATCGACGAGGGGGACTCTCGTTCTGGGAAGACGACGCAAGCGGACAACGCGGTGGATCTGCGGTCGCCGTCGTCCGAACCCGTCACACGGCCACGGAGACGATACCCCCGCCGACGATGGCGAGTCCGCCCAAACCGAAGCAGACGAGCGAAAAGGGGATCCGGTCGACGATCCGCATCAGGGCGTCGATCGTCAGATAGCCCACGATGGCGCTGACGAGAAGGGCCGTCAGCGCGGCACCGGGGCTAACCCCGGGAAGCCCGCCGGCATCCGCCACGGTGAGGGCGGCAGCGCCGAGGCTCGCGGGGATCGAAAGCAAGAACGAGAGTCGAAACGCGGCGGGCGGATCGTAGCTTCGAAACAGCAACGCACTCGTCGTGACGCCGGATCGAGACACGCCGGGAAGGATCGCGATACCCTGAACGGCCCCGACGAGCACGGAATCGATCAGCGTCGGGTCCTCGCGCATCCCCGCCGAGCCCGATTTCGGGGCGAGTTGCACGAGTCCGGTGAGTACCAACAGGACGCCGATACCGGCGACGAACACGCCGCCGGAAACCCGTCCCGCGAGATCGACCGCGACCACGTACAGGGGTATCCCGACGAGGCCGGTCATCAGGCACGCGACGACGAGATAGGACGTCACCGCACTGTCCCCGTTGTAGGCGGCGTCGGGGTGCCACTTCGGCAGCGCCCGAAGTGCGGTGACGATATCATCTCGATAGTACGTCGCCGCGGAGAGCGTCGTACCGACCTGAAAGAACAGCGCGAGTTGCAACGCTACGTCGGGGCTGGTACCGAGACCCGTCAGAACGAGGGCCACGTTCCCCTGGCTCGAGACCGGCAACCATTCGACGATTCCCTGCACGATACCGGCGATGACCGCAATGAGGTACTCTTTCATCGACACCAACGGTGTACGCACACTGTACAGGACAACGGATTAAACGTTCTCATAGACGCCTGTGGGACGATAGAGCGGACGATATCGTCCGTTATCGTGTACTGCCACGAACGGTCATGTTGTGGGTGCTTCACGCGGAGTGAGCACAGCCCGGTTCCAGCCGACTTATGAGGGCCGCGCTCCCTCCCTCGAGTAGGTGCAATAGATGTCCGATCTACCGGACGATTTTGACTGTACGATCACCACGTGGGAGTATATTTACGGCCTCTGTCGCGACGTCCGCGACGAGGTTCGAGGCGACTCGTTCGAACCCGATGTCGTCGTCGCCCTCGCCCGCGGGGGCTGGTTCGCGGGCCGGTGTCTCTGTGACTTCCTCGGCCTGGACGATCTGACGAGCCTGAAGATGGAACACTACGTCGGAACCGCCGAAAAGAGCGGCGAGCCCTCCGTCCGCTACCCGATGCCGGAGGGCAGCGTCGAGGGGAAAGACGTGCTCATCATCGACGACATCGCCGACACCGGCGGCTCCATCGAGCGGGCCCACGAGTACGTCACCGACCGCGACGCCGGCGAGGTTCGCACCGCGACGTTGCAACTGCTCGGAACCAGCGACTACCAGCCGGACTACGTCGGCGAACGCCTCGAGGAGTGGACGTGGATCGTCTACCCGTGGAACTTCATCGAGGACATGGTCGATCTCATCTCGAGCGTCATGGACCAAGCCGACCAGGGGACGTTCACGCAGGAGGAGATCCGCCACTATCTCGCCGAATTCCACGGCATCGAACGCATCGAGATGGAAATCGCCCAGCCGGACCGGGTTCCAGAAGTGTTGAACGAGATGGAGCGACGCGCGGTACTCGAGTCGGCCGGACCCGGCGAGTGGAAACTGGTCGACGCGTAGCGTCGCTCGCTCGCCTTCTCTCGTGTCGCGTCCTCGGCTCGAGACGCGCTGGGGTCAGCCGCCGGCTATTCCTCGAGTCGACCGAAGAAGTAACGCCAGCGCTCGTCCGCGCCTAACGTGTGGGTAACGTCCCGTTCGTTGACGACCGCGAATCCGGCGTCTCGCAACTGCGTTCGCGTCGCCTCCGCGCCGGCGATGTGCCACTGCATCTCGACGCCGGTTCCGAGCCAGTCCGGATTCTCGCCGGTCCACGCCTCGGTGCCCTCGGAGAGCAGTACTCGCCCGCCGGGGCTCAAGAGTCGCGCGAACTCGTCGAGGACCGCCCGGTGCTCGTCGACCGGCACGTGAATCAGCGAGTGGAAGGCGATCATGGCGTCGAAGGCGTCGTCGCGGAACGGAAGCGTCGTCATGTCCCCTCGGACGAGGGCCGCCGACGGGGCGTTCGTCGCGGCCAAGTTCAGTTGCCCGCGCGAGAAATCGACGCCGACCGCACTTCCGGAGTCGCAGACTCGCGCCAGAACCGGCGTCCCCTGTCCGCAACCGGCATCGAGGATCGTCGCCGAGTTCGGAAGCGAGTCGAGAAGCGCCGCGAGGACGTCCATCTCCGGATCGTCCGCGGACCGCTGTGCGGCGTACGTTTCCCCAGGTCATCGTACCCCCGACGAACGGCGTCTTTGTCGACCATTGCCGGTTGATACCGGCCACAATCCGTTAACTCTTCGTCCGTCGTAACAACTGCAACTCGTCACTCCGCGAGGGTTTCCGTCTCGCTCGAGTCGACCGGTTCCGCGTCCGGTTCCTCGTCGTCGTCGAGCAGCGACTCCTTCCACGTCCCGCGGGAGAACCAGGCGACGGCGGCGACTGCGCCGACGATGTCGCCGAGAACGACGCCCGTCCAGATCCCCGTCGTCCCCCACCCGGCGACGAAGATCAGGTAGTAGGTGACGGGCACGCGAACCAGCCACAGCCCCAGGACGGCGAACACGAGCGCGGTCTTCGTGTTCCCGGCGCCCCGGAACGCCCCCTGAATCACCTGCATGACGCCCATGAAGACGAACGCGAACGCGGCGAAACGGAGATACGTCACCCCGTACTCGATCGTCTCGGCTCGACCCACCTCGTCCGCCGTGACGAACACCGAGACGAACGGTTCCGGAAAGAGGAGGGCGAGTGCGCCGGCGACGGCCATGATCCCGGCGACGACGCCCGCGCCGATCCACGTGGCTTTCGCCGCCCGGTCCGGTCTGCCAGCGCCGAGGTTCTGGCCGATGATCGAGTCCGTCGCCTGTCCCATTCCCATCGCCGGCAGGAACGCGAGCGAAATCAGCCGGTTACCCAGCCCGTAGGCCGCTACGACCGCCGGGGGGAAGGTGACGACCATCGCCGTCATCGCGACCAACGCCATCGCCGTCATCGACTGCTCGAGCGCCGTGGGCACGCCGAGTCGGGTGATCCTGGAAACGTACTCGAAGCGCGGGACTAGATGCTCCGTCCGGATGTCGGGACCGACGTCCGTGTAGTACAGCAGATAGAACCCGACCGCCGTCGCGATCCCTCTCGAGAAGACGGTCGCGACGGCAGCGCCCGCGATTCCGAGGTGGGGCAGCGGACCGACGCCGAAGATGAGCAGCGGGTCGACCACGAGGTTGATCACGACGCTGATGATCATCACCCGCATCGGCGCGCGGGTGTTGCCGTAGCCCCGCATGAGCGCGGCGAAGACGAAAAAGCCGAACACGAAGGGAACCCCGAGGAAGAAAATCTTCAGGTAGTCGGCGGCGAGCGGGATGATCGCGGCCTGCGTGTCGGGATCGGCGGGTAACACGGCGAGCATCGGATCGGTCGCAACATAGCCCACGATACCGAGACCGATCGCGACCAGCGAAACGAACGAGATCGTTTGGCCGGCGATCAGACCGCCCTCGCCGCTTTCAGCGCCCGTGTGCTGGGCGATCAAGATCGCGCCGGCCGTCGTGAAACCGCCGCCGACCGCGATCACGAGGAAGAGGAGCGGAAAAGCGAGGCTCACCGCACCGACGGCGTCGGGCGAGAGCGCACCGAGCCAAAAGGTGTCACCGACGTTGTAGGCGACCTGCAACAACTGGATGACCACGAGCGGCCAGGCCAGCCTGAACATCGGTCGGACGAGCGGTCCCTCCGTGAGGGTCCCCTCGTCCGTCAACTCACCGGAGGACATAGACGAACACTATCGCTCGATCTACTTTATTACCCGTGAGATATGATATCTTCAACCACTATTTGTCGAAGACTCGCCCGATTTCGGGTGCGGTCGTCTCGTCGTGTAGATCGACGCGGCGGACGAGTTCGGTGTCGCCCTCTTCGGGGCTCGCCTCCGTCCGCGCGCGGCGTTCGGTAACCGTTTGTGGCAGGTTCGCCGTCGGGTCAGTCGGCGACCGCCTCGCTCGGCTCCCGCTCCACCGTCGTATCCTGGACCCAGAGATCGCCGAACAGTTCGTCCTGCTCGAGGCGGACCCGACCCCGGTGGGCGAGAAAGAGCAGCGCCAGGTACGTCATCACGCGCGTCCCGCCGACCGCCTCGATTTCGGCGTACAGCACCTCTTCGCGGCCCTGCTCGTACTGCCCCTCGAGTTCGGCTTCGACGTCCTCGATGACCGTCTCGATGTCCTCCTCGTGGGTCGTGTGCGTGACGTCGTCGCTCGTCGGCTCGTCGTCGACCCGGAAATCGTCCCCCGAGTGGTAGTTCAGCTCCTGCATCCCGCGGTCGTACCCGCGCGGGGAGTCGCTCGTGTCGTAACTCCGGGACTCCTTCCACCGCGTGCCGCGCTCGGCGCTTCGCAGTTCCCTGACCAGTTCGTCGAGCGTCTCCGGCTTGCCCCGGGCCTGTTTGCGCTCGAGGCGACGCTCCATCTCCGCCTCGAGTCCTTCGACGGGGTCGAATCCGGGTACCGAGCCGCCGTCTCCGTCGCCGTCCATCGCTCCGTCGTCCGCGAAGGGGGCCTCCCAGGGCGGCAGTTCCGCCTCTTCGGGTTCGTCCGGGGCGAACAGTTCGTCGCTCTTCATCCGGAGGAGGACGCTCGCGTAGAACAGCGCCCGTCCCGACGTCCGCAGGTCGGCGTCGTCCAGGATCTCGAGGAACTTGTCCGTCACCGCGACGATGTCGATATCCCACGGATCGATCTCCCCGTTTTTGGCGAGTTGGACCAGCAGTTCGACGGGTTCGACTTCGTCCTCGTCGTCCGCGCCGTCGTCGTCCCCCAGGTCGATCTCGTCGCCTTCCGAAAACTCGAGGACCGACTCCGTCGACTCCGGCTCTCGCCGGTCGCCGCTCGAGTCGGCGTCGGACTCCGCGTTCGACTCTCCCGGGCGGTCGCGGTCGTCGTGGCCGGCGATGTTCAGCGGAATGTCGTCGCCGCCATCGGTTCGAATCTCCTCGCTCTGATCTCCTCGCGGATCGGTACACTCCCCGCTCACGGGTCGCGTCGCTCCCCGTTCGCGTTTCCGCGGCGCGTAGCGCCGCGATTCGCTCGACTCTTCCGAGTCGCTGCGCGACTCGCTAGTCACTCGCCGGCACCTCCTCACCATCACCCTCGTTGCTCAGGTCGATTCCCGTCACCGCGCTCACGTTGTCCTGTTGCATCGTCACGCCGATCGCTCGCTCGGAACGATCGAGCATGGCCGAGCGGTGTGAGACGACGACGAACTGCGCCTTCTCGGAGAGTTCGTCGACCATCTGGCCGATCCGCTCGGCGTTGACGGCGTCGAGGAAGGCGTCGACCTCGTCTAACGCGTAGAACGGTGCCGGATTGTGGCGCTGGATCCCGAAGATGAACGCCAGCGCCGTCAGGGACTTCTCGCCGCCGGACATCGCGTCCAGGCGCTGAATCGGCTTGTCGCCCGGCTGAGCCTTCATCGTCAGCCCGCCGTCGAACGGATCCTCCTCGTTTTCCAGATGGAGCGTCCCGGTCCCCTCCGAGAGCTTCTCGAAGATCTCCGTAAAGTGTGCGGCGATCGCCTCGTAGGAGTCCATAAACGTCCGTTTCTTCTGCGTCTCGTAGTGCTCGATCCGCTCGCGGATTCCCTCGGCTTCCTCGACCAGCGTCGCCTTCGCGTCCTCGAGTTCCTCGAGATCGCCCCTGACCTCGTCGTACTCGTCGATCGCGAGCATGTTCACCGGCTCCATCGCCTCCATGTCGGCCTGTAAGATGTCGATCATCTCGAGGACGGTCTCGTGATCCGGTACGTCCTCGGGGTCGTAGTCGCCGACCTCGGACTCCAGGCTCTCGATCTCCCACTCGAGGTCGCTCACGCGGCTGCGATTGTCCGCGAGTTTGCTCTCGACGGCGTTGACCTGATCCTGTTGCTTGTCGCGTTTCGTCCGCGCTTCGGACAGTTCCTCCTTGAGATCGCTTCGATCGGCCTTGAGTTCGGTGAGTTCCTCCTCTAAGTCCGCGACGGCCTCGCGTTTGTCCTCGAGTTCGTCGCGTTTGCCCTCGATCGCGTCCTCGCACTCCTCGATTCGATCCTCGTGCTCCGCCTTGCGATTCTGGGCCGTCTCGATATCGTCGTGAAGGTCTTCGATCGCGTCCTCGGCGTACTCCTTCTCGAGGCTCAGTTCGTTGAGTTTCCCGTCAAGATCGGCGATCCGGTCCTCGCGCTCGTCGATTTCGGCCTCGAGCGTCTCGATCTGCTCGGTCAGTTCGGGGATCTTCGAGTCGGCGAGTTCGGTCTCGAGGGTCGCGATATCGGCCTCGATTTCCTCGACCGCAGCCGTCTGTTCCTCGATCTCGGCGGAAATTTCGGTCATCCGCTCGTCGACGGATTCGCGTTCGTCCTCGATCTCCTCGAGGTCGTTTTCGAGCGTTTCGATCTCGCTCTCGATGGAATCGCGCTGATCGTCGAGTTTCTCGATCTCGCTCTCGATCGAGCGCACCTCGTCGGCCGCGTCGGTCTTCCGGTCGCGGGCGTCGTCGAGTCGCTCCTCGACGCCCCGCAGTTCCTCGCGTAGACTCTCGCGTTCGTCCTGTAGCTCCGTGATCTGTTTGGCGACGCGCTCGAGTTGGCCCTCGCCGCCGCCGGTAAAGGAGTAGCGCGAACCGCCGCCGGAGCCACCGGTCATCGCGCCGCTTTTCTCGACCAGGTCGCCGTCGAGGGTGACCATCCGGTAGTCGCCCATGTACGAGCGGGCGGTCTCTAAATCCTCGACGACCAGCGTGTCGCCGAGCACGTAGGAAAAGACGCCGCCGTACTGCCCGTCGAACTCGACCAAGTTGTATGCGAAGTCGACGACGCCGGGATCGCTCGGCGCGTTCGGGAGCCGACGCTGGTTCATGTCCGTCATCGGCAGGAACGTCGCCCGTCCCGCGTTGCGCGACTTGAGGTGGTCGATACACTGCTGGCCGATGATGTCGTCGTCGACGACCACGTTCGCGAGCCGACCGCCCGCCGCGGTCTCACAGGCGACGGCGTACTCGCCGGGGACGGTCCCGAGCTGGGCGACCGCGCCGTGAACGCCGTTGATCCCCGCGTTGAGGATCGTCGTCACGGCGCGACCGAACGAGGAGTCGCCGCTCTCGCCCGCGTTGGCCTCGAGTTCGGCGTACTCCTGTTGTTTCGCCTGAATATCGTCGTCCAGATCGTCGACGTCCGACTGGAGGCGGCGCTTCTCGCCCTTGAGATCGTCCACGACGCCCGCGATGTTCGTCCGATTCTTCTCCGCCTTCTCGAGTTCCCGCTCGAGTTCGGAGCGCTTGCTCTCGATTTCGGGAAGCTCCGTGCGGCGTTGCTCGATCGTCTCCTCTTTCTCGCTGATCGCGTTCGATCGCCGTCGCGCCTCGTCTAGCAGGCGATCCTGCTCGCGCTGGAGGTCGTTTTTCGCCGTTTTGGCCTCCTCGAGGTCGTCTTTGCGCTCCGCGAGGTCGGCTTTCAACTCGTCGAATTCGGTGTCGACGGCGTCGATCTCGGCCTCGAGTTCGTCCCGTTCACGCTCGCGTTCTTGAATCTCGCCTTTGATCGAGGCCTTCTCGAGTTTGTGCTCGCGCATCTCGCCGTCGAGGTCCTCGATCTGCTCCTGTTTGCGGTCGATCTGGACGAACGCCTCACGGCGGTTCGACTCCGCCTCCTCGATCTGTTCCTCGCTGGATTCGATCCTGTCCTCGAGTCGGGAGATCTCGCCTTTGATCTCCTCGATCTCGCTTTTGATCCGGAGCTGTTCGTCCTCGCCCTTGCGTTCGATTTCGGCGTTTAAGTCCTCGAGGTCCTCCTGGAGGCGAACGACCGTACCCTGACGCTCGTCGAGTTCGCGCTGGAGCCCCTCGAGTTCGTCCTCGAGGCTCTCGACGCGATCCTCGGCGTTCCCGAGCGCCTCGCGTTTCTCCTCGAGTTCGCTGGCCTTCTTGTAGCCCTCGTACTCCTCCTTCTCGCGGCGGAGGCGTCGGTATCGCATGGCCGTCTGCCGTTCGTCCTCGAGTTGGGCGAGCCGATCGCGTTTCTCCTCGACCCGGAGTTCGGCTTCGTCGATCCGGTCCTCGACGATCTCGAGTTCCTCGAACGCGTCCTCCTTTTTGGCGTCGAACTCGGCGACGCCGGCGATCTCGTCGATAATCTCCCGGCGCGCGTGGGGCGTCATGTTGATGATCTCGGTCACGTCGCCCTGCATGACGACGTTGTACCCCTCCGGCGTGACGCCGGCCTGTGCGAGGAGGTCCTGGATGTCCGAGAGGTTGACCGAGCGGTCGTTGAGGTAGTAGTAGGAGTAGTAGTTGTCCTCGGTTTCCTTGACCCGCCGACGGATGCGAATCTCGTCGATATCGCCGATGTCCTCGCTTCCGGCGGCGTTGACGACCTGCGAGCGCTCGAGCGTCTCGTCCGTGTTGTCGAGGATCACTTCGACGGTCGCCTCGCGCGGCCCCGACGACTCGTCGCCGCCGTCGTGACCGGGGTTGTAGATGAGATCGGTCAGTTTCTCGGCGCGAATGCCGCGGGTGCGAGCCAGCCCCAGCGCGAAGAGAACGGCATCGATGATGTTCGACTTACCGGAGCCGTTCGGCCCGGTGACGACCGTGAAGTCCTCGTAGAAGGGGATCTTCGTCTTGCGGCCGAAGCTCTTGAAATTGTCCAGAACGAGTGCCTTGATATACATTCTCTTAGCGAGCCCTCCGTCATCAGAGATCGTGGCTGAGACGAGCGCGAATCGATCGTGACCGCGCCGTCGCCACGTAGTTATGCGACAATAATGTCGTCGCTACCTGAGTCTTCCGCTTCGTCCTGGGCCGCGTCCTCTTCGACGTCCGCATCGGCGGTCGCTTCGGCCACCTCGTCCGGTGCCGCTTCCTGCGTCTCTTCGACGTCCGCCGCGTCCGCATTATCGGTGCGCCGCTTCGGAACGCGGGTCGGCGTCTCGGTATCGAGTTCGGCCTCGAGAACCCGAATGCGCTCCTTCGATTCGACAAGTTCGTCCGTGAGTCCCTCTACCGTCGACTCGAGTTCCGCAACCGTCGCTTCGAGTTCCTCGACGCGGTTTTTCGACATATCTGCTAGGGGTCCGTCCGTCCACATAAACGTACGTCAGACAATACTAATCGTTCTGGTAACTTTCGGTCGAATGACAGGCGTCGTCGATCGGGAGCGAGCGGGTGGTTGCCGTCAGTTATCGTCTTCGCGCCACTTGTGCTCGCACTCCGAACAGATGAAAAAGCGCGTCTCGCTCTCGTCGGCCGACCGAATCTGTTGCATGTACCAGTGGGCGCGGTCGTGGCCACACTCGGGACAGCGGGCGTCCGTTTCCGGCAGGGACGTCTCTCCGGACGACTCGATAACCTCGCCCGCCTCTTGATCATCCGTGACGATGTAGTCGTCGGCGTCGCCCTTCGGCTTCGTATAGCCACAGCTCCCACACTCCCAGACGCCGTCGTCCGCTTTCATCATCGAACCGCATTCGTCGCAGAATTCCATTGGTATCCGGGCTACGTGGGGCGAGCGACTTAAGCAACGCGTTTAGTTCCGTTCGAGGGGTCTCGCGACCGACCTCGTGAGGCATCCTCGCACGGCCATCGATAGCAACTCACCCGTCACGAACTGTCTCAAAACGCTAGGCGGTGTTCCGATGTTTATGTACCCGCTCGTCCTATCACTCGAGCATGTTCGGAACGAGCGGTATTCGCGGGGAGGTCGGTGACGAGGTGACTGCCGAACTGGCGCTTTCCGTCGGGCGAGCACTCGCCTCCGAAGGGTATCAACGAGTCGTCGTCGGCCGCGACGTCCGCGAGAGCGGGACGATACTGGTCGACGCGCTGACCGCCGGCGTTCGAGAGTGCGGCGGGGACGTGCTCGAGGTCGGTGTCGCGCCGACGCCGACGGTCGCCCGCGGCGTCAGTTGGCTCGAGGCCGACGCGGGGGTCGTCATCACCGCCTCGCACAATCCGGCGAAGGACAACGGCATCAAGCTCTGGTCGGCGTCCGGGCAAGCGTTCGATACCGAGCGCCAAGCGGCGATCGCGGACCGCGTCGAGAACGAGCGCTACGACCTCGAGTCGTGGACCGGGCTGGGCGATCGGAAACGCCACGAGGGGCTGCTCGAGCGACACGCCGAGGCGATTCGGGAGACCGTCGGCGACCTCGAGGGACTCCACGTCGTCGTCGACGTCGGCAACGGTGCCGGGAGCGTGACGGCGGATACGCTGGTCGAACTGGGCTGTTCGGTCCGCACGCTCAACGGCCAGCAGGACGGCCGGTTCCCGGGCCGACCCAGCGAGCCCAACGCGGAGACACTCGAGGACCTCCAGCAACTCGTCGGCGCGACGGACGCGGATCTCGGCGTCGCCCACGACGGCGACGGCGATCGGATGGTGGCCGTCGACGACCGCGGGAGGTTCGTTCCGAAGGATCTCCTGCTCGCGCTGTTCGCCCGGGAGATGGCCGGCGACGGGGAGCGGGTCGCCGCGCCGGTGGACACGAGCCTCGCCGTCGACGACGCGCTGTCGGCCGCCGGCGCCACCGTGACGCGGACGGCCGTCGGCGACGTCTACGTCGCCGAGCGAGCGACCGAACCCGACGTGGTCTTCGGCGGCGAACCCAGCGGCGCGTGGATCTGGCCCGACGAAACGCTCTGTCCAGACGGTCCGCTGGCCGCTTGCAAACTCGCGGCGATGGCCGCTCGAGACGGCCCGCTCGGTGAGACGATCGACGACCTCGAGACGTACCCGATCCGGCGGACCTCGATCGACGTCGAAGACAGGGCGGCGGTCATGGAGCGCGTCGAGGAAACGGTTCGCGATCGCGAATTCGAGGTCGACGCGCTCGACGGCCTCCGGATCGATCACGGCGACGGCTGGACGCTCGTTCGACCCAGCGGGACCGAACCCGTCGTCCGTATTACGGCCGAGGCGCGCGATCCGGAGCGAGCCGAGGCGCTGTTCGAGGACGCTCGGGGAATCGTCGCTGCTGCGGCCGATGCGGTTGCTTCGGTCGACGCCGAATAGGTTCGCTGTCGGCCCTCGGCGGTACGCAACCGACCAACTGTTGTCGTCCCCGGCTGCTCACCGCTCGCCGGCCAGTGACGAAAAGAGTCGATCCTCGAACTCGGTCAGACTGACCCCGTCGGAGGGGCCGATCCCGTTCATGTGATCGACCGAAACCTGTCCGCCGCCCATCCGAGCGTGTCCGCCGGCGTTGGCCATCGGAATGTCGCTAATGGCGTGGCGGAGGGTCTCTCCCATATGCACCCGATCGTCTCGAGAGCGGCCCGAGAGGTGAATCGTCCCGTCGTTTTCGCCGTAGACGACGACGGCTGTCACGCCCTCGAGGTGCATGAGTTCGTCCGCGGCCTGGGGAATCGCGTCGGTGTTCGAGATGGTACCGACGTTGCAGACGGCGAAGGGACCCTCGACGCGTTTCTCGGTGATCGCCCTCGCTTTGATGTGGAGGACATCGTCGCTGACCTGCGGGTTCGCGATCCGATCGAGCAGGTCCTCGTCGATTCCCGGAAAGAGCGATGCCGAGGCGTCGAATTCCGCGCTCGAGCAGCCGTTCGTCAGGTGGTTCGTGTCCGATTGGATGCCGTAGAGCAGTCCGGTTGCGAGTTTCGTCGGCACGTCGAACCCACCGTCGCCCCCCATCGTCGCGCCGAGTTCGTCCAGATACTCGACGAGGATCGTCGATGCGGCACCGTACTCCGTACGGACGTCCGTAAACTCCGTCCCCGTCCCGTTTCCGGGGTGGTGATCGACGACCGCGATCGGCTCGACCGTCTGGGAGCCCGCAAAGCCACGCGGCGTGTTGTGGTCGACGAGCACGACGGCGTCGGCGGCGAGCTGTGAACTCGCTTCGATCGACTCCATCTCCAGGTCGAGAACGGTCCGAAAGGCGCGGTTTTCCTGATGACGGATTTCGCCGGCGTACTGCAACGTCGCGTCCGTCCCGACGGAATCCGCTATTCGTTCGACCGCCATCGCACAGGACATGGCATCCGGATCCGGATTGGGGTGCATCAACACCGCGACCTCCTCGTAGTTACCCAGGAGACGCTGGAGGCGAACGCCCGGCGGACGGCGAAACCAGCGTACGACCCACCAGCCGCCGAGAACGACGGCGACAGCCGCCAATACGAGCAACGAAAGAATCAAGGGCTCGAGCGATTGCGCCAGGTCGACGACCGTCTCGATCGCCAGCGGATCCACCTCGACGAACGCGGCGCTGATCGAGGTGATCTGGGCGCTCATACCCCACAATCAAATCGCACCCTCAAGAAATTTACCCTCAGGTGACACCTCGCGGCGTCCCGGATCAGGCGTCGTTCAGGTACGCTTCGATCGCGTCGCGGTAGCCCGTTCGGTACGTCGGGTAGGCGAACTCGTAGCCCAGGGCTCGCAGTTTCTCGTTGGAACAGCGCTTGCTCGTCAGGATTCGACGCCGGCCCGACGCCGAGAGGTCCGCGTCCTCGAGCCGTTCGGCTTTCGTCCGCTTCGGCGGGTCGTCGACGCCGCAGTTCTCGGCTAGCCAGTCGGCGAACTCCCACTTGTGGGCGGGTTCGTCGTCGACGACCTGGACGACCTCGCCGCGAGCGAGGTCCGCCTCGAGCAGGTAGCGGACGGCCCCCGCGGCGTCGTCGCGGTGGACCATGTTCAGGAAGCCCTCGGTGACCGGCCCCTCGAGGTAGCGCTCGAGGCGGTACCGGCCGGGGCCGTAGAGGCCGGCGTAGCGCGCGACGGTTCCCTCGAAGCCGTACTCGGGGGGCAACTCCAGCGCGATTCGCTCGGCGTCGGCGAGCACCTCGGTCTTCTCCGTCGTGGGCTCGATGGGCGTCTCCTCGTCGACCCAGTCGCCGTCGTGGTCGCCGTGGACTCCCGTCGAGGAGGTGTAGATCAGCCGCTCGGGAGCGCTCTCGCGCTCGCCGAAGTGTTCCACGGCCGTCCGGAGTCCCTCGACGTAGACCTCGCGGGCCGTCGCCGCCCCGCGGCCGCCGCTGCTGGCCGCGAAGACGACCGCATCGACGTCCGGCACCGTCTCGAGTTCCGTCGCGTCGGTGACGTCGGCTCGTACGGCCTCGAAGCCGGCATCCTCGATCCGCTCGACGCCCTCGTTCGACCGGCGAACGCCGACCGCGTCGTGGCCGCGGTCCGTAAGCTGTCGGCCCAACTCGAGGCCGACGTGGCCACAGCCCAGGATTGCAACGTTCATACTCCGACTCGTGGACGAGCGCACATAGTTCGAACGCTCGAGCCGAAACCGAGCCGCCCTGAGGACGAACTCAGTCGCCGTCGCCGCCGATCAGGGAGCGCCGTCGGCGATCACGTACTGCACGTGGACGAACTCCTCGAGCGACATCGGCGCGCGTCGTTCGATCTTCTGTTGGATCTCCTTTGCGTCCATCTCGAGGGCCACCTCGCTCTCGATCGCGTCGACGTCGAGGACGGCCGTCGACATGCCCAGGAGCAGGTGCTCGCAGGCGATCGTCACCATCTCGTCGGGGTCGGGTTCGCCGTCCTCGAGCGCCTGGATCTGGGCCGCTTCGACGAGCGTGAGGTCGGGGGAGCCCCCCTCGAGCAGGGCGTCGACGGTCTCGCGGTCGACGTCCGTCCGGTCGGCAACCGCGTCGGGACCGCGTTGCTCGACGATCGCCCTGAGGTCCTCGTCGTACTCCGCACGGAGAGCAGCGGGCGAGTCGGGAACGGTCATCCGCTGTTCGTAGAACATGCCGGATGAAACGAGCATCGGGCTGAAAGGTATTGCCATTGGGCGTGCGCGACCGGCGGCAGCGTCCCGACCCCCGCCGGCGACCCGCCCTCGAGTTCGCTTCCGATTCGACCGCCCGTCGGTCTCGCTCACCGGAACGTTCAATTGACCCGCCTTTCATGATAGAGCTATGAAAGTTGCCCTGATCGGGGTTGGTCAGGCCGGCGGAAACGTCACCGAACGGCTCGCCCGGTTCGACGCGGATATGGGCTTCGGTGCCGTTCAGGGCGCGCTGGCCGTCAACTCCGCGGAAGCGGACCTCCAATCGCTCGAGTTCGTCGACACCCAGTTGATCGGCGCGGACCGCGTCAACGGGCACGGCGTCGGCGCTGACAACGAACTCGGCACCGAGATCATGCAGTCGGACATCCAGCAGGTACTCGGCTCGCTCGACGGGCGGGTCACCTCGAGCGCCGAGGCGATCTTCGTCGTCGCCGGCCTCGGCGGCGGGACGGGAAGCGGCGGTGCACCGGTTCTCGTCCACCACCTCCAGCAGGTTTACGACGTTCCCGTCTACGCGCTCGGCGTGTTGCCGGGACGCAACGAGGGATCGCTCTACCAGGCCAACGCCGGCCGATCCCTGAAGACGCTCGTCCGCGAGGCGGACTCGACGCTGCTCATCGACAACGACGCGTGGCACGAACAGGGCGAGAGCGTCGAGGGCGCGTTCGACACGATCAACGGCAAGATCGCCAAGCGCGTCGGGTTGCTCTTCGCCTCCGGCGAGGCCGTCGAGGGCGTTGGGCAAAGTGTGGTCGACTCGAGCGAGGTCATCAACACCCTCCGCGCGGGCGGCGTCTCCGTCCTCGGTTACGCCAGCGAACTCGCGAGCGAGGACAGCGCCGAGAACATCCAGACCGCGATGAGCGTCTCGCGACAGGCGCTGCTAACCGGGACGAGCATGCCCGACACGAGGGCGGCCGAGGCGGCGCTGCTGGTCGTCGCCGGCGAATCCGACCGGATCCCCCGCAAGGGCGTCGAACGAGCGCGGCGCTGGCTCGAGGACGAAACCGGCAGCATGCAGGTTCGGGGCGGTGACTTCCCCCTCGAGACCGATCGGCTCGGTGCGCTCGTCCTGCTCGGTGGGGCGGAACGATCGGATCGCGTTCGGGAGTTCATGGACCGCGCTCGCGAGGCGAAGACGGCCCAGGATCGCGAGGAGGCGCGGACCGATCCCGCAGAACAGTTCGCCGACGACCGCCTCGAGAACCTGTTTTAGGTCTCGAGTCGGACGTCGGAACAGCTTTTTCCCTCGGGTTCCGTGACTGTGCCAATGGGTGCCAAGTGGACCGGTGGGGTCGTCAATCGACGGGGCGACGACGGCCCGCCGACGGTCGAGGAGTGGTTGCCGGTTTCCGTTCCCGGACGGCCGGCAGCGTTCGGCGACGCCGCGGGACCGATCGCCTACCGGACGACGTTCGGAGATCCGCGGAGTGACGCCGGCGAACGGGCGTTGGTCGAACTTCGCGGGATCTATGCTCGAGCCGAAATATGGCTCAACGGGGACCGACTGGGCGCGCACGACTCGACTGTCCTCCCGTTCCGCGCCGCGTTCGATCCCCGACCCGAGAACGAACTCGTCGTCGTCTGCGAGCGACCCGATCCACTCACGGGAATCTACGGGAGCGACGAGCTACCGGACGAATTCGCGACGCCGGCTATCCGGTGGGGCGTCGGTTTCGAGTCTCGGCCTCGAACGTTCCTTCGCCGCTTCGAGGCCCGGTCACGACTCACCGAAGACGGCGGCGTCATCGACGTCGAGGCAGAGGTCGACGCGGGCGAGTCGACTGATGACGCGATCACCTTCTCCGTGCGTCCCGAGGGGTTCCGCGGCGGTGGGACCATGCAGCGCGCGTCGGTACAGGCCGCTGCGGGCGAGCGGGTGACGGTGTCCCGGACTCTCGAGATCCGAGAGCCGTCCCTGTGGTGGCCGCGCGGCTACGGCCCCCAACAGCGGTACGCGGTTCGAGCGAAACTGGGCGAGGAGTCGCTCGAGCGGACGGTCGGCTTCCGGGAGATCGAACGCGACGGGGAGGGTATACTGGTCAACGGAACGCAGGTTCGAGCCCGCGGGTTCACGCGGCTGCCCGGCGGAGATCCGGCTACGGACGTCGAGCGCGCTGTTGGCGCGAACGCGACGCTGCTTCGCGCTCGCACGCCCGTCCCGCCGACGTTCTACGACGCTTGCGACGAGGCCGGAGTGTTGGTCTGGCAGGACCTGCCGACGGGCGGACCGAACGCCGACCGCTCGCTCGAGCGCACCCGATTGCTCGCGGCGGCGCTCGAGCGAACGTACGGCCACCACCCGAGCCTCGCGATCTACGGCGGCCACGACGACCCGAGTCGACCGTTCGACGGACTCTACGGCGGCGGGTTCCTGACGAAACTGCGGTTCCGCTACCGTGCGCGGCGAACGACCGCCGATCGTCCCTCCACGGCAGCGATCGCCGAAGTGCTCCCCGACGATCGTCCCGTCGTTACGAGCGCGGGACCGCCCGGCACCGATTCCGACGCCGCGTTGATCTTTCCGGGCTGGCAGTATCTCGAGGCCGACGCGGTCGAGTGGTTGCTCGAGCGCGACCGTTCGATCGGACCGTTCGTCGGCGGCTTCGGCGCGGGATCGCTGACCGCGGCCGACGTCGACCCCGCCGATATCCCCGGACTCGACGAGGCGGCGCTCGAGCACTGGGTCGGTGCCGATCCCACCGTCGAAGCGTCCCAGACGTACCAGGCGCGGACGCTGAAGACGGTCGCGGAGGCGCTCCGCCGCCGTAGAAGCGGCGTGCTGGTGGCGGCGACGCTTCGCGATGCGACACCGGGTGGCGGCGCGGGTGTCCTGACCCGGACCGGCGAGGAAAAGGAAGCGTACCGGGCGCTCGCCCGATCGTTCGAACCGGTTCAGGCGATTCTCGACGGCCCGCCCGAACCGGGATCCGTCGGAATAACCCTCTGTAACGATACGCACGAGGAAGTAGAGACGACCGTTTCCTGGCGGGCCGGCGAGGCGGGAGACGAGACGGTTGTGCGCGTCGGGCCGCTCGAAACGGCCGACGCCGGAACGGCCGAAATCCCCCGGACGGCATCCGGAATCGAACTGACAGTCGGGGGTAACGATCGTGCGGTTACCAACCAGTACCATTTATAAGTAAGCGCCACGGCCGTGCTACGGTCCAACACACCCGAGCAGCCCCGTGGCAACGGTTTTCAGGGGTTTCAGGACCGGTACATTTAAATTGAAGGCGACAGTAGAAACGAGTACCAGAACGCCACCGGGGCGCGTATCGCTCGACGAGTAATGACAGGAAATCTTATTCACCGAGGTTTCGCAGATCGTGAGCGAACGCTGTACACAGTCGCTCGTCTCTTCCCGATGGAACGCACCCGACCGACGGGTACGGGTTCCGCTCGAGACGTCGACAGACGCGCCGGTGCGGGTATGGCACAGAGGATTGACTAACACATGGTAGACGAATCAAAGAACATCGAACTGACGGAAGACGACCTCGAAAACAAATCGAAGGGACAGCTCATCAAGATGGCTGGCCAGCTCCGAGATCGGCGAAACGATCTGAACCAGATGGCCTCCGAGCGAGCGTCCAACCGGGACGACCTGAACGCGAAGACGCGCGAGAAGGTCGACGAAGCCCAGGAACACCGCGAGAAACGCGACGAGCTCAACGAGAAGGTTCAGGAACACAAGGACAAGCGAAACGAGCTCAACGCCGAGGCCAACACGCTCTTCGACAAGGTCGAGAAGCTCAAGTCCGACATGGAGCTCGACGAGGGGAAGGATCTCGAGGAGCTCAAAGAGGAGATCGAACAGCTCGAGTTCAAACAGCAGACGGAAGTCCTCTCGAGCGAGGACGAGAAGGAACTCATCGAAAAGATCGAGGGAAAGCGTGAGGAGTACGAAGAGCGCAAACAGAAGCTCGATCAGAACGAGGACTTAGAAGAACTCGTCGAGGAAGCCGAGGAAGTGCGATCGGAAGCCTCCCAGCACCACCAGAAGGTCACGGAGCTGGCGGACAAGGCCCAGGAACATCACAACCAGATGATCGAGGCCTATCGCGAGGCCGACGATATCCGTGACGAAGCCGACGAGATGCACGAGTCCTTCGTCGAGGCCCAGGAGGCCGCAGACCAGCACCACGAGGACTTCGTCCGCGTCCAGAAGCGCCTGCGCGAACTGGACAAGAAAGAGGAAAAACAGCGCAAGTCCCAGCGCGACAAGAAAAAGGAAGCGGCCAAAGAAGAGGCCGAAGAGATCTATCAGAAGTTCAAGGACGGCGAAACCCTCGATACCGAGGACCTGATGAAACTCCAGAAGACGGGGCTTCTCTAACTCGGTTCGTCCACCTGTGTCTTTTTGCGGTTTTTCCCGGTTCGAGCGCCGCCAGCGGTCGCGGCGACAGGGGCTCGAGCGTGGCCGGGACGACGGACTTGCGCGTTCAAACGGTGGCCGGAAGCGACTGGTTCAACGGACGGGGCGATGTCCAAACACGTACCCTTAACTCGACGGCAGCCACAGGATGTGCCATGATACGAGGTGTCGACGATGGCTAGCAGTGATGGAAACGTACGTCTGCTGATCGTCGCGACCGGCGCTGTGGTGTTCGCCGCGCTCGGCGTCGCGCTGTTCGTCGTCTATCCGGAGACGCTCGCCGATCTGGCCGGCGTTCTCGTCGCGATCGCCGCGATCGCCGTCGGGATTCGACTGGCGGGAAACGTCGCCGACTCGCTGTTTCCGACCTACGACGTCGCCGAGGTCGCCGTCGAGGGGCCGATCACCCGCGACGGCGGCGGCGGTGGGATTCCCTCGAGTCCGCGAGGGACGCCGGCCGACGACATCGTCGAGCAGATCGATCGCGCCGACGAAGACGACAACGTCGACGCGCTGCTGGTAAAGCTGAACACGCCGGGCGGGGAGGTCGTTCCGAGCGACGATATTCGGCTCGCGGCCGAGCGGTTCGACGGGCCGACGGTCGCCTACACGAACGACGTCTGTGCCAGCGGCGGCTACTGGATCGCAAGCGGCTGTGACGAACTCTGGGCCCGCGACGGTTCCATCGTCGGCTCCATCGGGGTCATCGGCTCCCGAGTGAACGCGAACGACCTCGCCGAGAAGGTCGGACTCTCCTACGAGCGCTTCGCTGCCGGGGAGTTCAAGGACGCCGGCACGCCGTTGAAGGAACTCGAGGACGACGAACGCGAGTATCTCCAGGGCCTGATCGACGACTACTACGAGACGTTCGTCGAGCGGGTCAGCGACGGTCGCGACCTCGATAGCGAATTCGTTCGCGACACCGAGGCGCGGATCTACCTCGGCGAGGAAGCCTACGAGATGGATCTCGTCGACCACCTCGGAACGCGCCGGGAACTCGAGACCGAACTGGCCGATCGACTCGGGCGGGACGACGTCGCCGTCGAGGAGTTCGAACCCGATCGGCCGCTGATGGCCCGCGTCGGAACCGGAGCTCAGCAGGTGGCCTACGCGTTCGGCTCCGGCATCGCCGGGATCGCCGAGGAGCGAGAGTTCCGCTTGCGGACCTGAGCAGTCTCCACCCGTCGCCCGCAGGTCGCGCCGTCGACACGTCGAACGAGTAAGTGGTTTTATCGTCACACAGCATGGAACGGATACCGTGACAACGCTGGTCGTCTGTCTCGACCGGACCGACGATGTCGGTCGCAAGACCGGCCTTCGGTCGCCCGTAGTCGGCTGGGAAGCCGTCCGCGCGCTCGTGACCGACGTCGGCCTGGCGGATCCGGAGGATTCGGGAGTCAACTCCCTGCTCGAGACGCTGCGCGTCGCCCAGAACCTTCGCGACGAGGCCGAGGAGGTCGTCGTCGCGGTCGTTTCGGGGGATCGAGAGTCGATGGTCTCGGCGGACCGAGCGGTCGCGGCCCAACTCGACGAACTCGTGGCCGAGTACGATCCCGACTCGGCGGTCGTCGTCATCGACAGCGCGGAGGACGAACGACTGGTCCCGATCGTCGAGAGCCGCATGCAGGTCGATTCGGTCGACCGCGTGGTCGTCCGGCAGGCCCGCGACATCGAATCGACGTACTATCTGCTCAAGCAGTTCCTCGCGGACGAGGAACTGCGCCAGACCATCCTCGTCCCCATCGGATTGACGCTACTCGTCTTTCCGATACTCGCGACCGTTTTCAGCCCCGCAGAGGGTGCTGCCGCGATTACGACCGTCATCGGTGTCTTCCTGTTGTACAAGGGATTCAACGTCGACGAACTGGTAACCGGAGCCACCCACCAAGTGCGCGAATCGCTGTACTCCGGACAGGTCTCGGTCGTCACCTACGTCGTCGCCGCCGGACTCACGCTCGTCGGCTTCTTCGCCGGTGCGCTCGGCGTTTCGAGTCTCGAGGACTCGCCCGGCGTGGTGATCCCCGCGATGCAGTTCGCCTTCTACGCCGTTCCGTGGCTCGCGATGGCCGCGCTCACGGCCAGCGCCGGCCGACTGCTCGACGAGGCGATCAGCGACGACCCAATCCGTAGTTCCTACCTCAACCTGCCCTTTATCGTCGTCGCCGTCGGCCTGGTCGTGCGGGGCTTCTCGGCGTACTTCCTCGAGCGACAGGATGCGATCGGATCGTTCGAGGTCCCGGCCTACGAGTTCGGCGTGCTATCGAACGAGAGCTTCGCAGTGACGGCCGGCGAACGGCTCGCGCTGTTCGTCGTGACTGCGCTCGTCGTGAGCCTCGTCGGTGCGAGAGTCGCGTCGTACTTTAGCGGGAGCCGAAACGAGGGGGAGATCACCGACGGTGCCGGAAGGGACGTCGAGCCGAAATCGAACTCCAACCTGCCGTCCGAACTCACCGATGGCGGTCCGGAGAGGGAGCCGCCGCGCCGGCCCGCCGCGGACTCGAGTTCGGACCCGGATCGAGGACCCGATTCGGACGCTGACTCTGACACCGAGCCGAGCGAGTACTGACCGCTCTTCCGACTCGGTATCCATTTATCTCTGTGCGCTCAGTGACGAGCATGAGCGACGCAGACGGTACGTGGGTCAGTCTCTTTTCGGGCGGCAAGGACTCCTCGTGGGCGTTGTACCAGGCCCTCGAGGAAGGACTCGAGGTTTCCCGTCTGGTCACCGTCCACCCCGCGGGCGATTCCTACATGTATCACGTTCCCGCGACGGATCTGGCCGCGCTGGCGGCCGAGAGCATCGGCATCCCGCTGGTCGACGTCGAACCCGACGACTTCGAGGCCGCCGAGGCGGCCGACTCGGGGGTACAGGGCGACGACGAACTCGAGCCCCTCGAGGCCGCCCTGACGGACCTCGGCGACGAACTCGAGGGCGGCATCGCCGGCGTCACGGCGGGAGCCGTCGAGAGCGAGTACCAGACGAGTCGCATTCGGGGGATGTGCGACCGACTCGGCTGTGAGCTGTTCGCCCCGCTCTGGCAGGAAGCCCCTCGAGAACTCGCCGATGAGATGCTCGAGGCGGGCTTCGAGATCGCGATCATCCAGGTCGCCGCCGCCGGGCTGGACGAATCGTGGCTGGGACGGACGCTCGACCACGAAGCGATCGCCGATCTCGAAGCGCTCCACGAGGAGTACGGCGTTCACATCCTCGGAGAGGGCGGCGAGTTCGAGACGTTCGTGGTCGACGGACCGCACATGGACCGACGCATCGACCTCGAGTACGAGACGGAGTGGGACGGAACGCGCGGGCGGGTGCGGATTACGGACGCACAACTCGAGTGAGACCGGCGGACGAGGCGGCGTGGCGCGATCCCGCTACGCGCCGTTCGCTGCGATCGCTCGGCTCGGATTACCCGACCGTCGTCCCGTGGATATCGAGGACGGCTTCGCGGTCGGCGGCGTCGGTAAACAGCCACCACGCGAGCCGATCGATCTCGAGGGCGGTGTACGACGACGTGATCGCCAGCCACTCGCCGGAGGCGATCGTCCGCAGGGCCGTCGTCGCGTCCAGCGGTGACGACTCGAGGTCGTCGTCGAGGGCGTCGATCAGCCGGACGACCGTCGGATCGGGTTTGATCGTCTCGACGCCGGCGAGCTGGCGCAGGTACTGGAAACTCGAGGGGCCGACGCCGGCGATCGACCCGAGAGGATCGGCGTCGTAGCGATAGTGGTCGGCGTCGCTGGCCCACGCGAACAGCGCCCCGAGATCGTCGGTCTCGGGCCGGCCTGCGAGCGCGCCGGCGGCCTCGCGGAGGACGTGGCGTTTCCGCCGGGCGCCGAAGGCTGCCACCAGTTCGTCGTCCTCGAGATCGAGAGCGGCGAGGTCAGCGAACGAACTGACGCGGTCGGTCGTGACGAACGACTCGCGAAATCGGCTGACGGCCGGTTCGATACCGCCGACGAAGCGCTGACCGGTCGTCGAGGCGGTAGCTTCGGCGAGTAACAAACAGGGGTCGTCGCCGTTCCACCGCCGGTGCTCGCGAAAGTCCGCCGCGAGGTCCCCGGTCGGAACCCCCTCGGCGTACCGGTTGAGGACCGATTGAACCGCTTGGTTCATGTGCGTTGTCGACACATATCACAATCGAGACGTATAGCTGTGTCGCCGAGTTCGTCGGAATCCGACTGGAACGGGTACGGTCTGTCGGTGTGACTTCTCGCGTGTTACCGCGGGCGTCAATGCTTCGAACCGTTCGTAATCGTGGTGTGAGCACCGATGAGCGCACCCGCGAGGTCCAACTCCTCGAGGTGCGTCCCCTCGTCGATGATCGACCGGCGGATGTCGGCGTCCCGGACCGTCGCCTTCGGAAAGATCACCGCGTGATCGAGATTCGTGTTGTCGAGGGTGACGTCGCCCATCACGTGGACGTTGTCCCCGATCGACGTCTCCTCGATGGTCGCCGAGTCGGCGACCAGCGACTCGCCGTCGAGGTGCCAGGCGACGGCGTCGAGGTAGCTTTCGGGGGTGCCGATATCGAACCACGCGCCCTCGAAGCTGTAGGCGTAGGTCGGCTCGTGGTTCTGGAGCCACTGGACGAACCAGCCGGGCTCGTCGGGGTTGTTCCCCTCCTCGAGATAGGTCGGGAGCAAGGAGAGCGAGTCGGCGGGAAACGCGTAACAGGCGATCGAGACGAGCGTGCTTCTGGGGTCGTCGGGTTTCTCCTGAAAGTCGACGACGCGGTCGTCCTCGAGTTCGACGAGCCCGTACGATTTTGCCTTTTCGCGGGAACCGACGTCGTAGGCGGCCAGCGTCGGGGCGTTTTGCCGTTCGAAGTAGTCGAGGAACTCCGGGACGTCGAAACTCATCAGGTTGTCCCCGGCGATGACCAGCAGATCGTCGTCGACGTTTTCGCGGTCGATGAGCTGTGCGAGTGCGCCGACGACGCCGAACTTGTCCTCCTCTTCGCTCGTCTCCTCGATCGACAACTGGGGTTTCTCGAACTCGCTGTCGGCGAGGTGGGCCTCGAAGTCGGGGGCGAATCGCTCGTTCGTACTCACGTAGACCTCGTCGATTCGCTCGTCACCCTCGAGTTCCGCAAAGATACGATCGACGACGGTCGACTCCCCGATCGGGAGGAACATCTTGGGCCGATGCTTCGTGATCGGCCACATTCGAGTCGCGTATCCGCCGGCAAGGACGACGGCTTTCATGGATCGTTGTTCTCCTGCGTCGGGTAAGTGGTTTGCCCTTTCACCGGTGGTCGATCTCGCGTCGGGCGGCGGGGGATCGGTCCCGTCGGACGACGATCATCGCGTCGGACCTGTCGGGGCTACCCAGCGGTCGAACGGGCGACGACCGATAGTATAAAACCCGGACGCCCGTTCACCCGACGTATGCGCGAAGCCGATGAAACGACGCGACAGCGACTCGCCGATGCGCTCCGTTCCGAACCCGGAACGCCGAGCGAACTCGCCGTCCGACTCGAGTTGACGCCGGAGTCGGTGCTGCGCCACGCCGAACACGTCTCCCGGTCGGTCGACGGCACGGACGAACAGTTTCTTGTCGCCCCGCCGACGTGCCAGGACTGCGGGTTCGACGCCTTCGACGACCTGCTGAATCGTCCGTCGCGGTGTCCCGAGTGCAAGAGCGAGTCCCTTTCCGAACCGGCGCTGACGATCGAGTGACGGCGTTCCGGGCGGAACGACAGTCACGGTTCGCTGACAATCTGATGCGGATTCGATACTAATATTTACTGGGGAGGCGAGAAACCCGTACGAACTCTCGAGAAAACGGGCGGCCATCGCGCACGACCCATCGACACCTGTCACCGTCTCTCGTCTCCACTGAACAGGTATTCGTCCGCTTCGAGAGCGCCCCCGGAGGATACGAATGACTGCCACGCCCCATCCCGAGTCCGACTGCGTCGATTTCGTGTTGAGCGTCCTCAATACCCTCGACACGTGCGAGACGTCAGCGAAAACGGTCGACGAGGCGTTCGGGTTGCTCGCCGACCAGCGCCGCCGACTTTTCCTCAAGGTTATGCGCACCTACGGCGAATCGATCACCCTCCCGGACGCTGCGGAGGAGGTCGCCGTCCGCGAGACCGGCCGTAACGTATCGAATATCTCCGCCGAGTGCGTCCACGAAGTCTACATCTCGCTGTATCACGACCACCTGCCGCGACTGGTCGACGTTGGACTCCTCGAGTACGACCAGGAACGGGATCTGGTCTTTCCGGTCGCACTCGAGTAGTCGCCCCGCCGCCGATACGGCTCATATTTTGACGTTCGAGGTCGACGTCAGGTCGTCATCGTCGTCGATCGGTCCCTCGCCGACGAACGCATAGTCGTCGTCGGTGAGGTAGACCGCACCGTCCGCGACCGTTACCTCGAGATCGGTGAGATAGGCACCCTCACAGGGGCCGAACGTACACTTCCCGGAGTCGGAATCGAAGTACGCGCCGTGGTTCGCACAGACGAGTTCGCCGTCTCGCATCGGCGCTCCCGAGCCCTTGTCGATGTTGATGTGGGTCATGTGTTGGCAGTAGTTCAGCCAGCAGGCGACCGGTTCCTCGTCGCCATCGGGCGTCGCCCCCTCGCGTTCGACGAGGATCGCTTCCCGCTCTTCGTCCGCCTCGGGCGCGACGCGGAAGAGAAACGTCGAGTCCGACGGGACGTCCTCGAGCGTGGTGATCCGTTGAGACGCGTTCATCGCCATCCGGGTTAGTAGTTCGTCGTCGTGAACGTTCCGATACGGTGTACGTCTGACACAACTTTAACATCCTGAGAACCAAACGACGGCTATGGACTCCCTCCTCGTCTACGGTTCCTACGGCTACACCGGTCGGCTGATCGCCCGTGAAGCCGTTTCTCGAGGAGGGTCGCCGGTCGTCGCCGGCCAGAACAGGCAGGCGGTGACGCGACAGGCCGACGAACTCGGCGTCGAAGGGCGCACGTTCGGCCTGGCCGGCGACGTTGCGGCGCACGTTCGGCGCTTCGACGCCGTCTTGAACTGCGCCGGGCCGTTCGTAAAAACGGCCGACCCGCTCGTCGAGGCCTGCCTCGAGACCGGCACGGACTACCTCGATATCACCGGCGAGTTCCGGGTGTTCGAGCGGTTACGCCAGCGGGACGACGCGGCTCGAGCCGCGGACGTGACGCTCCTCCCCGGCGTCGGCTTCGAAGTCGTACCTTCGGACTGTCTGGCGGCGTTTCTTCACGAACAGCTACCCGCAGCCACCGACCTGTCGCTCGGAGTCAAGGGTAACGGCCCGCTCTCGAGGGGCACCGCTCGGACGTTCGTCGAACAGCTCGGAAACGACGGCGTCGTCCGCCGAAACGGCCGCCTGATCAGGGTTCCGGTCGCGTTTCAAACGCGCGAGATCGATTTCGGGACCGGTCCCGAACACGCCGTCACGGTCCCGGGCGGAGACGTCGTCACCGCCGGTCACAGCACGGGAGTCGACTCGGTCGTCGTGTACGCGGCCGTTCTACCGCTGGCCGCTCGAGCGATGACCGTCGCCGACTCGCTGGGCTGGCTGCTCGAGCGCCGGCCGGTCAAAGCCGTCCTGCGGCGGCTGATCGACGCCCGCGCCGACGGCCCGAACGAACGGGAACGAGCTAGCGACTCCGCGGTCGTTTGGGGCGAGGCCGTCGACGAATCGACCGGTCGTCGCACACGCGCCCGGCTGCGGACGCCCAACCCCTACGCGCTGACGGCCGAAGCGGCCGTGGACGCCGCCGAGCGCGTCATCGACGGACGAGACCGCATCCGGGCTCGAATCCCGACCGGCTTCCAGACGCCGTCGTCGGCCTTCGGAAGCGAGTTCGTCCTCGACCTCGAGGGAACCACGCGAGAGCTCGTCGACGTACCGGCCGAATTCGGCGATCCCGGACGGTCGGCGCTCGAGTCCGACGGCTGACGGTCTCAGTCCTCAGCGGATGCACTTCCTCGTTCGTCCATCATCGTCCGCGTTCGCTCGATCCAGCTACCGCGGTAGAAGCCGACGGCGACGTAGACCGTCGCCCACGCGTAGCAAACGACGATGGAAGCGTAGATTGCCGGCACGCCGTAGCCGAGATAGATGCCGCCCACGGCCGAGACGCCGAGCATGCCGACCGACATTCCCGAGACGCGGGCGATGAACGGCGTTCGCGTGTCACTCCCGCTCGTGAGCGCACCCGAGAGCACGACGTAGAGGACGGTAACCGGCGCTGCGAAGGCGTAGGCTCTGGCGAAGCCGCTCGCGTAGGAGAGCGTCTCCGGATCGGTGGTGAACAGCGAGACGAGCCACTCGGCTTCGATGAAAAGGATCACGCCGAGCGAACCGACGGTCACGACACCGAGCGCGGCCGCAGCCCAGCCGTTGTACCGCGCCCCGGCGAGGTCGCCGTCGCCCAGCGTCTGGCCCACGATGATGCTCGTTCCGGTGCGATACCCGCGCGACAGTGGCCCGGTGAGTTGCTGGTAGACCCGCCGGCCGATCTGATAGGCCGCGTTGACCTCCGTTCCGAAGGTGAGCAGGATCGAGTTGAAGGGGAACGCGAGGACGGTCGTTACCAGCCCCTCCGCGATCCGCGGGACGCTGATCGCGAGCAACTGTCTGGTGATCGTCCACCGCCGCGGGCGGACGAACCCGGCCGGCGTCCACGAGCTCCGGATGGCGGCGACGAGGACGAGCGCGGAGAAGACGTTTCCGACGGCGGTCGCGATACCGACGCCGACGATGTGTAGCTCCGGTGCGGGTCCGAGACCCAAGCCGAGAACGAGCGTCCCGACGATGTTGAACCCGTTCGAGACCACGTTGACGTACATCGGCGTTCGCGTATCGCCGGCCCCCTGGATCGATCGCGCGGCGACCAGCGCGACGTGTCTGGTGGGGCTCGTCGCGAAAATGATCGCGAGGTAGAGCCCGCCCATCCGGGCGACCTCGGACTCCGCCCCCAACACCCCGATGGCCCGCTGGCCGAACAGGAATCCGAACAGCACGAACGGGAGCCCCGAGACCGCACCGAGCAGTATCGCCTGGGTGATCGCCTCGTCTCGGTTCGTGGTCGCCCCGCTCCCCGTATCCTGACTCGAGAGCGCGATGACGCCGCTGCCGAGTCCCAGCCCGATCCGAAGCGGAAGCCGGGCGTAGAGGTCCGCCAACCCGACGGCCGCCACCGCCGCGGGCGAGAACAGCCCGGTCACGACGATGTCCGTCGTCCGCATCAGCGTCCGGAGGAACTGTTCGACCATCACCGGCCACGAGAGGTCGAACACGCGCCGCCAGACGTCGAACAGTCGGCGTCGACCTCCGGAAAGCACGACAGAAAATCGAACGGTGGCGTGCTTGAAGCTGTTGGAGCCGGCACTCGAGAACGGGACGGCCACGTAGACGGCCCATTGGGAGTCGGTTCTCGATACGACTATCCGTTCGCCCTCCGAACGATCGGCGAGACATGAGTCAATGGATCGTCCGCAACGTCGTTCTCTCGTTCGTCTCGTGGACCGTCTTTGCTTACGTCACTATCGCGTGTCTCGAGATGCTCGTCTTCGGCCGATTCGGGTGGACGGAATACGTCCCAGGGGCGATCGGCGCGGGAATAGGATTGACGGTCGCGATACCGGTGGCCCCACTCCGGTCCCGCGAGACGTGACGGCTACGGTACCGGACTCGGCCCTCTCGATCGCAGACAGACTTTTATCCGCGGCTCTCGTTTCAGTAGAACACAATGTCCTCCACGAACTCGAGCCTCCGGGACCGATTCCGAGACGACCTTCGGTCGGGCTCCCTCCCAGTCTTGCTCACGGCGGTTCCGCTCGCGATGGCGGTCGGCCTCGGGAGCGGCTGGTACTGGGACGAGTTCGCCGGGAGTTTCCTCCTGCTCGTGACGATCGGCGTGCTCGTTCCCTACGCACACGAGACGTCCCAGTCACGGGGCCAGTCGCGGATGCGGGATGTGCTGTGGACCGTCGGCGCGTCGGCGGCCGCCTGCGCGCTGTTCGCGGGCGGCTACCTGCTCGCCAGGACGCTGGTCGCCGATTCGATGCACGCCAGCGTGATCGCGTTCGTCGCGACGGTTCTCGGCGGCGCGGTACTGCTACGGCTGGTTCGGTAGCCGCGCTGTGGACGCTCGAGCGACCCCGATCACTCGTAACAGGTCCGTTCGACGCGCTCGTCGTACAACTGCGAGAGCCGGTTCGTAACCGCTCCGCCGCCGATCGGCCGCCCGTCGAGCGCCTCGACCGGCCGCAGCTCCCAGGTGCGATTCGTCAGGAACGCCTCGTCGGCGGAGCGCACGTCCTCGAGCGTATACCGGCCTTCCCGAACCGAAATCCCGTCCGCGGCGGCCAACTCGAGGACGATCTCGCGGGTGATCCCCGGAAGCACGGCTCCGTCGGTCGTCGGCGTGTAGAGCGCGCCGTCGCGGACGAAAAACAGGTTGCTCGTGGCTCCTTCGGCGACGTCGCCCTCGAGATCGCACATGAGCGCCTCGTCCGCCGCGAGCGCCCCGTTGTCGGTCCGCAGTTCCGCACGCGCGAGGATCCCGTTGAGATAGTTGTGCGTCTTCGCTGCCGCCGGGATCGCCTCGTCGGGCGTTCGGCGGGTCTCGACCGTCCGGACGGTCGCCGGGTCGTCCCAGACGGAGTCGCCATCGAGACCGCCCCGAGGGAGCGGTTTCGCGTAGATAACGACCGTCGGATCGACCTCGGGCCGGGGCGTGAGTTTTCCCGGTTGAACGCCGCGAGTGATCGAGAGTCGGACGTACGCGTCCACCAGGCCGTTCGCCGCGAGCGTCTCGTCGATCCGGTCGCGAAGGTCGCCGGCGGAGAGTCCGTGCTCGAGCGATAACGCCCCGCAAGTGGCGGAGAGCCGCTCGAGGTGGCCGTCCCACTCGAACACCGTCCCGCCGTAGGCTCGCAGGGTCTCGAAGGCGGCGTCGCCGTACCTGAAACCGCGGTCGTCGACGCTGACGGTGGCCTCGCTGGCGGGCACGAGATCGCCGTCGACGTGGTAGATCGGATCGTCGCTCATCGTGGCGGTTACGCCTCCCTCCGTTCGTCGACCCTCGCGGCGAACCGACAGAAGTTCGCGATCGTTCGCTTGCCGATCGAAAGCGAGATGCCGTCCCCGCTCGCGCCGGCCTCGCGGTCGCGCGTCAGGATGCTCTCGGGGTGAAACTGCACGCCGACGTGGGGTTTCTCGCGGTGGCGAACCGCCATCAACACGCCGCGCTCGTCGGTCGTCTTGGCCGTTTCCTCGAGCGAGTCGGGAAGGTCCTCGCGGTCGACCGCCAGCGAGTGATAGCGCCCGACCTGAAAGGTGTCGGGGAGGCCGTCGAAGAGCCCGTCGCCGTCGTGGCTGACGGTCGAGGGCTTGCCGTGAACGACGTGGGGCGCGCGGACGACCGGGGCTCCGTTGGCGGCACAGAGGGCCTGGTGGCCGAGACAGACCCCGAGGATGGGGTACTCGGTCTCGGCGAACAGGGGAATCGAAATCCCCGCCTCCCGCGGCGTTCCCGGCCCCGGCGAAACGACGATGCCGGTCGGGTCGATTTCCCGAAGATCCGCGATCTCGAGTTCGTCGTTGCGCCGAACCACGACCTCGTCCGCGAGTTCGCCGACGTACTGGACGAGGTTGTACGCGAACGAGTCGTAGTTGTCGATGACCAGCACCCTTTTGCTGCGGTCGCTCGCCGACGCTCGCTTGCGGGTGCTGTGCCCGTCATTCACACGCCCCACCTCCGCTGGTCTCGAGTCCCATGCCCGCGCGCTCGCCGAGGGCCTCGTCGACCGCCGCGATCAGCGCGCGGGCCTTGTCCAGCGTCTCGTCGTACTCGCGGCCGGGCTCCGAGTCGTGGACGATCCCCGCACCCACGCGGAGGTGGTACTCCTCGGCGTGGCGGACCAGCGTCCGAATGACGATGTTGAGCGTCGCCCGGCCGTCGAAGCCGAAGATACCGATACTGCCCGTGTAGGGACCGCGTCGGGTCGCCTCGAGTTCGTCGATGATCTCCATCGTCCGCGGCTTTGGCGCGCCGGTGATGGTTCCCCCCGGAAACACCGCCGCGATGGCGTCCGCCAGCGTCTCGTCGGCTCGGAGTCGCCCGGTCACGTTCGAGACGAGATGCATCACCTCGGAGTAGCGATCGATCCGGCGGTACTCGTCGACCGCGACGGAGCCGTACTCGCTGACCTTCCCGAGGTCGTTTCGCTCGAGGTCGACGAGCATCGCGTGTTCGGCGCGTTCCTTCTCGTCGGTACGGAGGTCGTCCGCGAGTTCCCGGTCTTCCTCGGGCGTCGCGCCGCGCGGGCGCGTGCCGGCGATGGGTTCCGTGCGGAGGAACGCGCCGTCGCGCTCGAGGAGCAGTTCCGGGCTGGCGCTCACCAGATCGGCGGCGCGCAACTCGAGTAAGCCCGAGTAGGGGGCCGGGTTGACCCGCCGAAGGGCGTCGTAGGCGGCGACGGGGTGAACCGCGGCGGGGGCGACCAACCGCTGGGAGACGTTCGCCTGGAAGGTGTCGCCGTCGCGGATGTACTCCTTGACTCGTCGAACGCGGTTCGCGAAGGTCTCGCGGCCGCAATCGCTCTCGAAGGTCGCCTCGGGCGTCGCTACCGGGGGGTCGCCGATCGTCGGATCGCCCTCGAGCGCGGCTCGAGCGAGCGCGAGCGCCCGTTCGCGGCCGCGGTCGTAGGCCGCTTCAAGCGCCTCGTCTCGGCTCCGACCGTCGGCCGCCCCGTCCGCGAGTCGCGGACAGGCCGTCACCCGCAGCGTCACCTCGCCGTCGGTGGGTGCCTCCCACGCGACGAGACGGTCGTAGACGGCGACCTCGAGTCGCGGCAGGCCGCGGTCGTCGACGGCCGACTCGGGAAGCGCCTCGAGTTCGCGAACGATGTCGTAGGAGAGCCAGCCGACCGCGCCGCAGGGGAACGGGACGTCGCAGTCGCCACGAACCAGATCCGTCCGCTCGAACAGCCCCTCGAGGGCCGCGAGCGTCGGGGAGCCGTCGTCCGCCCGCGATCGCGTGACCGCGTCCGGCGCGACCGTGAGCCGATCGACGGGATCGACGCCGAAGTAGCCCCAGCCGGGTTGGCCGCCTGTCGTCTCGAGGAAAACGGTTCCGCGCCCTTCCGAATCTCGAGCCCGTCGGTAGGCGAGAAACGGATCGTCGACGGTGATTCGAACTTCGACCGGCGTACGGAATTCGGTGGTGCGCGTCGCCGCGTCGGTCGCCGTCGCGGTCCCGTCGCGCTCGAGCCGATCGCGGGCGGCGGCTCGAAACGACGCGAGCGAGGTGACGACGCGCGGATCGCTCATATCGCTCGAGAGGGGGTGGGAGCCTAATCCTTTTGCGGTTTCCGGAACGAGAGCTGGTGCGAGAACGGGTGTGGATGATACTGGGTCGGTTGTCGCGGAGGGAGAAGTCGGTCGGTTAGTGGAGGGCGATCGGAGCGCGAAGCGGGACTATCTGACTTCGGCGCGGTCGATCCAGCCCTGGATTCGCGTTTCGGAGATGTCGGTTTCCCCGGACAGTTCGGCCGCATCGGCGCCGGCGAGGTCGGCGACGGTCTCGACGCCCGCGGCGGTGAGACGGTCGGCGTAGGCGGGACCGATTCCCTTAATCGAGTTGACCGGTTCGTGGCTGTCCGAGTCGGCCGCCGGTTCGTCGGTTTCCGGCTCCGTTTCGTCGACCGCCTCGGTCGATTCATCGGGTTCGGCCTCCGAGTCGGCCGTCTCGGCCGGTTCGTCGGTCTCCGTCTCCGGTTCGGCCTCTTCGACCGGAGCCTCGCCCTCGGAGAGGTCGGGTGTCTTCTCGCTCGTCGGGGCTGCATCCTCCGTAGTGGGGCCTGCAGCCTCCGCCGGCTCGGCTGCCGACGCGGGGTCGTCCGTCGGTTTGGTCATCGAGCCGGTCGAACTCGAGGCATCCGAGCCGGCGGCTGCCGATTCCTCGACCGAGTCATCGGCGGCGGACGCATCACCGTCATCCGCTGTCTCGTCCGCGTCAACTTCCGTCTCGTCCGTCTCGGTCTCAGTTCCGGCCGAATCGGCCTCCTCGGACGTGGCGCTCGACGGGGCTGGCGGTTCCGTCTCCGCCTCCGACTCGAGCGATTCCGGTTCGGGCTCCGGGTCGTCTTCCCGCGATCCTTCCCGTTCGACCGTTACTCCGACCTCTCGAGAGCGTCCTCGCTCCGACTCCGACTCGCCGAGTCCAAGCAGCGACTTCAGCTTCTGGAGGATTGCCATTATCTCGATATAGTCGTCTCCATCACTTAAATTCGCCTGATACCGACACAGCCCCGTCCGAACACTGCACGTGTGAGTTACCGCCCCCGACTGAAACGTATCATTCCGACCGAACATGTTTTGAACCGATCGAACAGCCGTTGTGCGACCGGATAAAAACGACGTTCGGCGGCTACGAGCTACGACCGCGAGAGCTGCCCGCGAAGCGCCTCGTTCATCGCATCGACGGGGGCGGATGCACCCGTCCACAGTTCGAACGCCTCGACGCCCTGGTAGAGCAACATCCACGCGCCGTCGACGGTCGTCGCCCCCGCCTCCGCCGCGTCCCGAAGCAGTCGCGTCTCGAGGGGCTGATAGACCGCATCCATCACGGCCAACGATTCGTGGAGCGCCTCGGCGGGAACGGGCGTTTCGTCCGTTTTCATGCCGACGCTGGTAGCGTTGACCAGCACGTCAGCATCGGCGAGTAATTCGGCGAGCGTTCCCCCCTCGAGACCGTGTCCCGTCGCGTTCGGTACCTCGCCTGCGAGTTCGTGGGCCGTCGATTCGGTCCGGTTGGCGATCTCGACCGTCGCACCCGCGTCCGCGAGTCCGAAGGCGACCGCCCGGCCGGCACCACCCGCGCCGACGACGACCGCGCGTGCGTTCTCGAGGGTCACGTCGTGGTCCCGCAGGGCGCGAAGCGCGCCGACCGCGTCGGTGTTGTGTCCCGTCGGCCGCCCGGACCCCGTAAAATCGATCGTGTTGACCGCGCCGATTCGGGTCGCCAACTCGTCGGCCGCGACGCGCTCGAGGACGTCCCGCTTGAACGGGATCGTCACGTTCAGCCCCGTAATACCGAGCGCCGCGGCACCGTCGATCGCGTCCTCGATCGCTTCGGGTTCGGGCTCGAAGGTGACGTACCGCGCCTCGAGGCCGAGTTCGTCGTAGGCCGCTTCGTGCATCGGCGGCGACAGCGAGTGACCGACCGGGTTGCCGAGCAACCCGAAGACGTCCATAGCCATATCCCCATAGTCGACGGCGCGGGGTCATAACCGGTGTGACTTCCGGCCACTCCTCGCTCGAGAACATCGTTTCGGGTCGCTTTTAGGCCGTTCACGAGTAGCGGCGATCATGCTCTCGGGAATCCCACTCTACCTCGCCCTCCTCGTCGCGGGTATCGTCGTGCTCTACGGCGGTGCCGAGTTACTCGTCGCCGGTGCCGGTCGACTCGCACTGGGGATCGGCCTCCGAGCGGCGACCGTCGGCGTAACCGTGATCGCGTTCGCGACGACCGCGCCCGAACTGTTCGTCTCGACCATCGGTGCGCTGAACGTCTCGACGGATATCGGACTCGGGGCCGTTATCGGCTCGAACATCGCCAACATCGGGCTGGTCCTCGGCCTCGCTGCGCTGATCAAGCCCCTGCAGATCAGCGATATCGCGATGCGCCGCCACGTTCCGTTTATGATCTTCGCGGCGGTCTTGCTGGTCGTCCTCGGCGTCAACGGTACGATCGGTCGCCTCGAGGGAGCGATCTTGCTGGTCGTCCTCGCCGGGTTCACGGCGTATCTGGTCTACTACGTCAACGCCGATCCGGCACCCGAACTCGACGATCCGGCGGCCGGGGACGGGATCGAACTCCGAGACGTGGCGCTCGTTCTCGGCGGCCTGGTGGCGCTCGTCCTCGGGTCGCGCTGGCTCGTGTCGGGCGGCACCGGCTTGCTCTCGGAACTCGGCTTCTCGGATCTGTTCATCGGCCTGACGGTGCTCGCACTCGGCACCTCGCTGCCGGAACTGGCGGCCTCGGTCGTCGGTGCCCTTCGCGGCGAAACCGAGTTCGCCATCGCCAACGTCGTCGGGTCGAACATCTACAACATCATCGCCGTCTTGGGGATCGTCGCCCTGATCACGCCGATCGAGATCGCTCCGAGTACGCTTCGTCTCGAACTCCCCGTCCTGATCGTCTTTACGATCGTCTCGGTCGTCATGATGGGCTACGGCCGGAAACTCACGCGGCTCGACGGTGCCGGCCTCGTCGCCGGCTACTTCGTATTTCTGTACCTGCTATTCCCGTAATCGAGCGATAAACGGTGCACTGACCGAGACGAGAACCGAACCGGAAAACCGATCTTAGAGCAGTGTCGCTCGCTCGTCCGGACTATCACCGTCGTTGGACGCCGACTCCAAGCGATCTATTCGAGGGCCGACGAGTTCGCGGACGAGTTTTACCAGCGTATTTCCCGCTCCGTCCCCGGTGATCGCTGTCGCGCGGGGGTCGCCGTCCGCGTCGTCTACTGTTACGAGCATCACCGTTTCACGGTCGGCGAACACGACGCGGCCGTGGTGGATCCGTTCGACGGGGAAGTTCAGCCAGTCGGACCGGAGTTCACAGATCGTCGCGTCGGGAACCGCCGACCGGACGGTATCTCGTACCCGCGGTGAGCGCGAACCGATGTAGAGATCGACCCCGCGATCCGCCGCGGCCCGCCAGCGCTCGAGACAGCGCTGCTGGATCAGTCCCGCATCGGGCAGCGTCACGAACAGCTCCTCGTCGGCGGTGTCGGCGATCTCGTGGCCCCTCGCGACGACGTTCTCGGAGCCTTCGATCGTCCAGCAGACGCCCGCACCCGTCGGATCGGTCTCCGTCGCCGCGTCTGATCCGAGACCGGCAGCGCCGGTTCTGGCCCGTTTCTGCGGCGTCTCGAGGTCCGTCGCGAGTGCACCGAGCGGGCTCGCAGCCAGCCAGTCCGCCTGCCACTGGGGCGCGTCGGCCGTGATCGCGACGGACTCGGTCGAGCGGTCGTATTCGACGAGGCCGGCGTCCGCGAGCGCGGGTACGTGATTGTGTACGAGCGTCGTGGTGATCGGCTTCCACTCCGTTTCGGCGACATCGACGAGTCTGCAATCGTTCTCCCGAGCGGCGATCATCACGGCGAGGTCGGTAACGGCGAGGTCGCCATCCCGTCTCGAGAGGATGTCACAGGCCAGCCGACAGCGTGCGGATTGCAGCGCCTCGAGCGTTCGGTTCAGTTCCGTTTCGGTGCTGACCGCCTCGCCGGTCGGGTTCTCGAGGAGGGTGGTGACCCACTCCGACTCGAGGATCGGGTGATCGGCGAGAGCGAGGGCTCGCGCGTCGCCGCCGGTGTGCTCGGTCACCAGGCCGACATCGAGCAGTCGCGGCACGTGGTGGTGAAGGAGTCGGATCTGGATGTCCCGGGACTGATCTTCGGTGACGATCGGTGAACCGTGCTCGCGAACGGCAATTTCAGTCGCGAGCGTCTCGATCGCGATTGCGCGTGACTGCGGTGATGGAGTCGAATCGCTCGAGTGACGCCGTTCGTAAAGAGTCGAAAGCAGGTATCGACGATGAGGTGCAGCGAGAACGTCGAACGCAGTGGTCGTGCGCTCGGTAGTCAAATGCGAACTCATTGACCGATAAAGATGATGAATGCACGAAAGGGGTATACCAGCGTGCTCTGGTATGACCGAGCGATACTTCGTCGTAATCCATCGCTCGAGCGGGCGAATATGAGTCACCGAAAGGGATCGACCGAACCGGTCGGTTCCGGAGCCCGCCGTATCCTCCCACCGCAGGACTCACTCCCGTTGTCTCTCGCCTTTTCCTTCGAAGTACGCCGTAAAGAGTTTCTCCTGGGCGACCCGGAGATGCTGGTGGAACGTCTGGCGAGCGATGTCGAGTCGGTCGGCGATGTCGCTGGCGTCGCTGTTTCGCGTCGGCCACTCGAAATACCCGCCGTAGTAGGCGGCCTCGAGGGCGGTTCGTTGCTTGTCGGTCAACTCGGTTTCGACCTGTCGCCGGAAGTCGCCGCGGGTTTCGACCGGGCGCTCGACGGTGCGCTTCGACAGCAGTTGCGTGTCGGGATAGGCCGTCGTGACCGCGTCGACGACCTCACGGACGTCCACGTCGGGGCTCACCTGAACGACCGCGTTCGAGACGCCGTCATCGACGGTCATCGATCGCATTCGAGCGCCGTAATCCGCGAGCAGACCGGTAATCGTCGGGCCGCGGACGATGAACTCCCATTGACTTTCGGCTACGACAGCGTCGATACGACGGAACTCCTCGATCGCGGGCTCGTCCGCGGCGTACGCTCGGACCTGCGCCGAGTCGACGCCGACGGCGGTGACGTAGTAGACGAACCGCTCGTCGGTCAGCGGCAGGACGTGGTCGAGGGTCAACCGGCATCCGGCCTGCGCCGAGAGATCGATACAGACGTCCCGTCGGGTAGTCGACTCGAGCTCGAGTTCGATAACGGTGTCCAGATAGAGGAGTCGGCGAACCGCCATCGCGTTGATCGCGTGGCCGATCGTCCCGCCGAACTCCTGGAGCACCTCCCGTTCCCGGTCGGTGAACGCCGTCGACTCCTCGGCGGCGATAACGAGGAGGCCGAACGTGCGGCCGCTCGCGACGATGGGAACGATGGCGATCGAGCCGTAGTCGTGGGTACGAGCGCCGGCCCGCCAGTCGTCGACGGGGCTCTCGCGAAGGGAGTGATAGCACTGGACGGATCCCGTTTCGAGGACGGACTCGCCCGGAGCGTCGGCGGTCGGCCCGATGAACGACGAGAGGACGGCATCGACGCCGGTCGAATCGATCCCGGCCCACGCCTGCGGGTCCCACGGCTGCTGGTCGGTCGCAACCGCCGCGTCCACTCGTCCGATCGCGGCGAACTGGTAGGCGTCAGCGGCCGCGAACGCCTCGGTGATCGCCGTCTCGACCTCGGCGCGGGTTTCCGCCGCGACCATCGTTTCGTCGATCGCCCGGATCGTCGCGTTGAGTCGCTCGAGTCGCTCGAGTTCCCGTTCGCGGGCCTTGCGGTCGCTGATGTCGCGGCCGACGCCCGTAAATCCGAGGACCGTGCCGTCAGCGTCCGTGATTCGAGCGCTGTTGAACTCGTAGGGGATGTGTTCGCCGTCGCTCGTCAACACTCGTCCTTCGGCGGTGACGCGGTCGCCGTCCGTCTGGATTCGCTCGATCGCGTCGCGGATGGTGTCGCGATCGGCCGGGACGATGAAATCGAGCGGGTTCATTCCCTCGAGTTCGTCGGCGTCGTATCCGGTAAACTGCTCGAATCGCTCGTTCCAGTGGATGAGCCGTCCCTCGGTATCGTACGCGTAGAGCAGATCCGGCTGCGCCTCGAAGATGCTCTCGGTAAGCGCCTTCTCCTCGCGGAGTTCTCGCTCGCGGGCCTTGCGGTCGCTGATGTCGCGACCGACACCGGTAAACCCGAGCGTCGTTCCGCTCTCGTCGGTGATGCGGGCGCTGTTGAACTCGTAGGGGATCTGCGTACCGTCTTTCGTCAGGAGGTCGGCTTCGACGGTGACGTACTCGTTCTCCTCGAGGAGTCCCGCGATCTCGTCGGCGATCCGATCTCGGTGCTCGGGCGCGATGAACTCGGTGGGAGTCATCTCGGCCAGTTCCGCCTCGGTGTACCCCGTCACGTCCGGGACGCGATCGTTCCACTCGAGGAAGGTGCCGTCCTCATCGAACGCGTAGACGATGTCCGGCTGCGCCTCGAGGACGCTCTCCGCGACCACCTGCTCCTCGTGGAGTTCCAGTTCGCGCTCGTGTTCGTCGGTTCGGTCGTGGAGCACTCTCGCGTAGCCCCGAAGTTCGGCGGGCCGGTCATCGCTTCCGCCGTGGGAATCACGGTCGCTTTCGAACCCGGACGCACCGTCCAGATCCGTATCACGAACCGGGACGATCACCTCGCGGACCCAGAACCGGCTGCCGTCGCGCCGAAGACGCCAGCCCTCGTCTTCGACACGTCCGTTGGCTCGCGCCCGCTCTAGGAGCTGCGCCGGAAGCTGCGTCTCGCGAGTCTCCTGTGGGAAGAAGACGCGGTAATGTGCGTCGAGGATCTCGTTTGCGTCGTACCCCGTGAGCTGTTCGATTCCGTCGTTCCACGTGGCGACGCGTCCGTTCGAGTCGAGCAGCGAGACGGCGCACTCGCTCAAGAGGCCGGTCAGTTGCCGAGCGTCGAGACTGAAATCGTCCGGAAAATCGACGCCCCGACCGGGGGATTCCGAACCGTCCGATTCGTCCGAGCCGTCGTTCTGTTCCGACGATTGATCGGTCATTGGCGATCAGTTCTGGGCAGGAACGGCGGTTCCCGTCGACGGTTACCAGCCGAACGCGGGAAAAACCGACGGTAGCCCCTGCCACGCGTTTATCACACGATCATTAATTATGATTATGGCGAGCGGTCGCCGACCATCGGCGGGACCGAAGCCGACAACGACGCGGACTCGAGCGAGCCGAAAGCGCAGGGTATTCGAACGCCCGCGCCGGACGGTCGCACGTGATCGCGATCGTCGAGAGCCGGGCCGACCGCGCGTCGGTCCACATCTGTGAGCAACTCCGAACCGTCGCCGATTGGGAGACCCTGACGGACGAGTCTCGGCCCGCGGCCGACGGCGGCGGTTCTTACTATCGCATCGAGGGAGCCGAGTTGCGGTCCTTCGACGCGCTCCACCTCGAACTCGAGCGCCCCGTCGACGCTTTCGACTGCGACCCCGACCTGCTCGTCTTCGCCTCGCGCCACTCCGGCGATACGGGAGCGCTCCTGACGGGCCACTTCACGGGAAATTTCGGCCCGGCCGAGTTCGGCGGCGAGGATAACGCCGTCGCCCGGGCCTGTCCGAACGCGCTCGCGCGCTTGCTCGAGGCGTTCGACGACCACGCCCCCGAGGGCTACGAGGTCGGAATGGAGTGCACCCATCACGGTCCCACCGACGTCGGTTGCCCGTCGCTCTTCGCGGAGCTCGGGAGCAGCGACGAGCAGTGGGACGACCCCGACGGCGCGCTCGCCGTCGCCCGCGGAATCCTCGCCCTTCGGGACGTTCCGGCCCACCGCCCGAAGCAGGTCGTCGGCTTCGGCGGCAACCACTACGCGCCGCGGTTCGGACGCATCGTCCGCGAAACGCCGTGGGCGGTGGGACACGTCGCGGCCGACTGGGGTCTCGAGGCGATGGGGCATCCGAGCGCCAATCGCGACGTACTCGAGGCCGCGTTCGACGCAAGCGAGGCCGACATCGCCGTCCTCGACGGCGAGTGGCCGGTGCTCGAGGAGACGCTCGCGGAACTGGACCGTCGGGTCGTGAGCGAGACCTGGCTTCGCGAGGTAGGTGATCGACCGCTCGCCCTCGTCGACGCCGTCGAGTCCTCCCTCGGGGCCGTCGACGACGGAGTTCGGTTCGGCGACCGCCGTGACGACTCGTTCGCCGTCGTCGACCTGCCGGCCGAACTGATCGATACGGCCGAGGGAATCGATCCCGAAAGCGTGCGCGCGATCCTCGAGACCCACACCGTAGCCTTCGCGACCGAAAACGGCGGCAGTCGCGTCGGGTCGCGGGTCGCACTCCCGGAGTCCGAACCCGACGCTCGCTCGCCGGAGCCGAGAGCGGCGATCATCGCGGACCTGGCGGCCGTCCTCGAGGAGAAGTACGACACCGTCACGCTCGAAGACGACGCGGTCGTCGCCGAGCGGACGGTCTTCGACCCGCACCTGGCGCGCGTGACCGGCGTTCCGGAGGGTCCCAAATTCGGCGCGCTCGCGAACGGCGACGCCGTCACGGTCGACGGGGAAACAGTCAATCCCGAGAGAGTTCGCAGCGAGCGAACGGAGCGATTCCCGGTGCGTTCGGACGGAAAGGACCAGTAATACCCGCTTTCGCCCCTCGGTACCGTGGTTTCGGAATCTCTCGAGCGGCGAGTAACATATCCTTACTATGTCAGACAGGTGTCTGACGTGTAGGGGAAAGGTAATTATGCTCCATCTTCTAGGGTTGGCCAAGAATGGACTCCATTATCGACGACGCCATCGACGAGGCCGAAGACGGGGAGCCGTCGGACGTCTCCGAAGACGCCCCGTCGCAAACAGGGCAGTCGCCGGCCGGGGACGCATTGAACCGAACGGGAACGATGACCGACGACGAACTCGAAGACGTCCTCCAGGACCTGCAGACGGACATCACGGTCGTCGGCTGCGGCGGTGCCGGCGGTAACACCGTCAATCGGATGCACGAGGAAGGCATCCACGGCGCGAAGCTAGTCGCCGCCAACACGGACGTTCAGCACCTGGTCGAGATCGACGCCGACACGAAGATCCTGATGGGCGAGGAGAAGACCGGCGGCCGCGGTGCCGGCTCGCTCCCGCAAGTCGGCGAGGAAGCCGCCCTCGAGAGCCAACAGGACATCTACGACGCGATCGACGGCTCCGATATGGTCTTCGTCACCGCCGGGCTGGGCGGCGGCACCGGAACCGGCTCCGCGCCGGTCGTCGCCAAGGCCGCCCGCGAGGCCGGTGCGCTGACGATTTCGATCGTCACGACGCCCTTCACCGCGGAGGGTGAGGTCCGACGGACCAACGCGGAGGCCGGCCTCGAGCGCCTGCGCGACGTCTCCGATACCGTCATCGTCGTCCCCAACGACCGTCTGCTCGACTCCGTCGGCAAACTGCCCGTGCGACAAGCCTTCAAGGTCTCCGACGAGGTCCTCATGCGCTCGGTCAAGGGCATCACCGAACTCATCACGAAACCCGGCCTCGTCAACCTGGACTTCGCCGACGTTCGGACGGTCATGGAACGCGGCGGCGTCGCCATGATCGGCCTCGGCGAGTCCGACTCGGAAGCCAAAGCCCAGGACTCGGTCAAGACCGCACTGCGCTCGCCGCTGCTCGACGTCGATATCTCCGGCGCGAGTTCCGCCCTCGTCAACGTCACCGGCGGCAACGACATGGCCATCGAGGAAGCCGAAGGCGTCGTCGAAGAGATCTACGATCGGATCGACCCCGACGCCCGCATCATCTGGGGGACCTCGATCGACGAGAGCCTCGAGGGCAGCATGCGAACGATGATCGTCGTCACGGGCGTCGAGTCGCCACAGATCTACGGCCAGCCGGACGGCGAGGGCGTCCGGCCCGAAGCGCCTGCGCAGGGCGACGACATCGACTTCGTCGACTGATCGTCAACAGGCCACGCCTCGGTGACGCGTTTCAGCGGCAGCAGCTGGCGAACTCGCTGACCCCTTTCACTGCTTCTCGTCCCTGTCAGATCTCGCGACGTGTCGATTCGGAAACCCGTTATCGGCGTCGGTAGTCCCTTCGTCACCGCTTTCGGAGGTCGTCGGTACGTCACGGAGTTCCCTCTCGCTGGTACGTCACCCGAACTTCTCCCCCGTTGGAGCGTTGCTCGAGCTGGCTCCGCACACGATTTCCGACGATATCGGCGAACGTGACGTCGAGATGACGCTGGTCTCGCTCGAGGAATGAGGCCGTTGGTCGACCGGAACCGATTCCGGAGTGAGACCGGCGATCAGACGACTCGGTCGGCGGTCGATCGGTACTGGTCGAACAGCTGTTCTCCCCACGCGTAGGCGTCCTCGTCGTCAGTATCGACGAAGACCGAGAGAATACCTACTTCGGGATCGTAGCCGCCGATCCCCACCCGGTCGTCGAAGAGCGCCAGACCGAACGGGAGGTCGTCGCGAGCGAACAGCGAGAGATTCTCTCGTTCGAAGGCCACCTCGGCGAGATCGGTGTACTCCGTCGCGAGTTGGTCGATCACCGGCGGTTCGAAAACGATCTCAACCGACATCCCCGCGAGGATGCGCTCGTGAATGTCGTCGACGTATGTGGGGGCGACTGACGTCGTATCGAAGCCGCGGAGCGCGCCGGTGTCAGCGAGCAGGTCGATGAACCGATTCAACGGTTGGTATGGATCGTGTTGGTCGACCACCGTGACGGTCGCGTCGGCGAACCAGTCGATATCGGCGGCGGTCGGTAGTGCCGTCGACGAGAGCAATTCGTACAGCGGTGCCAGCCGTTGCGTCTCGGTGACGGCGGAGCGGTAGTTGTCCACCGCCCGTCCCATTCGTTTTCCCACCGCGGTCAATACATATCCGTCGTCGGTCCGCGTGATCCAGTCGTTCTCGCGAAACGACGTGAGGATCCGGTGTGCCGTCGCCGGCGAAACCTCCAGCGCCGCGGCCAGTTCGGGTTTCTCGAGTGGTTCGCTGGCCAGCACGTCGAACACCTCGTGACGCCGGACCAGTTCTAGGAGGTCGGCCTCGGATTCGGTCCCGGACTGATCGACGCTCATTGCTCCCACATGGAAAGTTTCGGCCAAGAATCTTTTCATCCGGTGAATTCAGTTCAGCGAATGAATATAGATACGACTGCTTCGATGCTTGGGCATGCAACGACGGTTTGGGGTGGGACTCGGTGTACTGGGAATATTACTTGTCGTCCTGATCGGATCCGTAGGGGGTGTCTCCGCGTCGGACTCGTGTACGGAGATCTCGGGACCGCTCGTAATCGATCAACCCGGCTGTTACGCGATCAACGAGAATGTCGCGGACAGTTCGGCCGACGTCTACGTCGAAATTCGCTCGAGCGACGTGATTCTCGAGGGAGCGAACCACACCATCGTCGGAAGCGATGGCTTCGATACGATCGGCGTGTACGTCAACGGGACCGCAGGAAACCGCCTGAGTAACGTTACCGTAAGGAACATTTCGGCCGACGATTGGGAGACGGGAATCTACTACGACTACGTGGATAACAGCGTCATCCACGACGTTTCGTCGGCTTCTAACTACGAGGAGGGCATTCAGCTTCGGAACAGCAACGGAATCGCCGTAACCGACAGCGACACCGCTGAGAACCCAACTTCTGATCAGGGGATGTTGGTCTTTGATAGCACTGCAGTAACGATCACGAACTTCACGAGTGTCGACGATGGGTCGGGAATTCGAGTCTGGAATAGTCAGGACGTGACCGTCCACGACAGCACGTTCGATGGGAGCGCCGCGGTTACGATCCGCGATAGTGGTGGGGTACTCGTCGACGATAATACGATCGTAGACGGCTCTCTCGGGGGTATTACCGGGTCAAGCGGACCTGCAAACCGGGTGACGAACAATACCGTCTACGAGAGTTCCAGGTACGCCACCGGCGCGGACTGCGGAGGAATGACGATCAATGGCGCTTCGGACGACCTCATTGCCAACAACACCATGGAAGAGTGTAACTGGGGGATCCTCATTCAGCACTCCGAACGGATCGAGTTCAGGAACAACTCGATCAGCGGCACCGACAGTGGGAACTCGGATTACGGCCTTCGCGTGAGCGGTGGTTCTGGTCACGAAATCATCGACAACCACATCGTGAACAACGGCCGCTACCCAAAGAGAGCCGGTATCTTCCTCGGAACCCATCAAGCCACCCTCTCGGGCAACACCTTGGCCGGGAACGGGTTCAACCTCGATCTCGGAAGCGGTGGAAACTGGAGCAGTCTCTCACACTCGATCGACGCCTCGAATACCGTCGAGGGGCGTCCCGTCGCGTATCACGTCAACGAAACCGACGTGACGGTCGATCCCAACGCGGGCTGGGTTGGCCTCGTTGGAACTCAGAATGCGACCGTGGCCAACATGAACTTTACCGAGAACAACTGGGAGAACATCATGCTGTTCGAGGCCGGCGACACCGTCATCCGTAACGTCGATACGATGCCCAGCTGGTCGGGGGTGCGAATCCGAGAGGGGAGCGACCGGACCCGAATCGAGGACAGCCGCTTCAATTACGGTCGCGGAATTACGCTTTTCCAAGCCACGAAAACCCAGATCGTGAACACCTCGATCACGAACTCGGGCGGCTATGGCGTCTACTTAAATACCGATTCACCGGACACAACGCTCGATAACGCCACTATCAGCGGAAGCGACCGACGTGGGATCGCCGTCCGGTCGGGAAGTTCCGGAAGCGACCGGCTCACCGTCAGGAACTCGACGGTACGCGATAACGACTGGGGTGGCCTCGACTTCGACTCGGCCGCCCACGGCGTCGTCCGTGACAGCGTCATCGAAAACAACGGCGGCGACGCGATCCGTGCCGACCGGTACGTCCACAACACGACGATCACCCGAAACACCATCGCGAACAACGATGGCGACGGCGTGGATTTCGATCACTACGCCGAAGGCAACAACGTCACCGATAACGAGATCAAGGACAACACCGGAAACGGCGTGTATTTCGGTCTGTATCAGGAAAGCAATCACGTCGTCAACAATACGATCAGTGGTAACGACGTAACCGGTATCAGATTGAATAATCAGGACAGCGACGACTCGACGACCGTGAGGGGAAACCGAATCCTCGAGAATACAATCACCGACAACGTCGACATCGGAATCGATCTGGGCACTCGAGGCTTCGGCGACATCATCCGGGGGAACGAGCTTATAGGCAACGCTATCGGAGTGGAGGTTCCGACGGAGTACGACAACCTCACCGTCTCTGACAACTCCTTCAACAATACCGCCAACGTCGTGTTCTTGAACGCCACTGGCGCGACGAACGCAACGTGGAACGCCACTACAACTACCGAGACCAACGTGATCGGCGGACCGACTATCGGCGGTAACTACTGGGCGAACGAAAGCGCCACTGGATTCAGCGAGACGTGCACCGATCGCGGAGACGGGATCTGTGACTCCGCGTACACGCTCGAAACCGGCCATACCGATCATCTACCACTGGCAGCCCCAGCGGACGGAGTCGACCCGGCGTACCTCGACGTCAGCATCGATTCGACCAACAGTCCCGTCGAAGCCAACGAGACGCTCGAGGTGAACGCGACCATCACGAACACCGGTGACGAGAGCGGGACCCAAACAGTCGCTCTCGATCTCGACGGCACCGATGTCGACGATCGGAGCGTGACACTCGATAGAGGTGACTCGGCGACGGTTACGCTCAGTTACGTGACCGGAGATGCGGACGTGGGCCAGTATACGGCAACGGTTACCTCCGAAAACGATAGTGACTCGCTGTCGGTCGAGGTGACGGACGGAACCGGTGACTCGAGTTCGCAGACGGCAATCGTTAACTCGATCACCGCCACCGGCGGCACGACCCCGAGTCAGCTACCCCACGTCGAAACGTCTTTCGAGGCGGGACTGCTTCAGCTCACCCTCCGATCGTCGGAACACGGGGAGTACAACCTCGAGAGTCTCAACGTCGACCACACTACCGAGTTCGAGATTAATCTCACGGTCGAGAACTACGAGCCGCGTTTTCTACTGGGCGCGGGCAACGTGACGAACTGGGAGCGGACCGAGAACGGAACGAATACCACCGACGTGTCGGTTCGCGTGCGCCCGGTGGAAACGCAGTCGATCTGGCAGTGTGACGGTGCCGGCACGTGCACCACGCCCGATTTGAACGATTGGCCCGAGGGGGACGACGACTCCGCGACTGAGCGGACTAACGTGACGGTGTCGATGGCCGTCGACGACTTGAGCGACCAGCCGACTGACCAGCAGACGCTACTCGACGGTGCGATCATCGCGACGGACGCCCAACTGTTCGACGAACCACTCTACACGCCGGCGGTCGACGACGAGCCGGCGAACCTGTCGCTACTCATCGGTGGTCCGCACTTCACTGTCGACAACCACACGAACACTGGCTTCTACGAGGCATTCCTGCCCGACACCCTCCTCTCGGAGTGGAACGTTACGGATCCAACGCAGCTCACCGCGGGCTATCGAGGAAACCAGTCGACGTTCGACGCTCGGAACGTTTCCGGCGGGATCGAGATCGACCTCGACGTCCACTACTCCGCCGGCAGCGTCGAAATTTCGACGAACGGTACCGATAACGGCAGCGGTGGTGATGGTGCTGACGACAGCGGTGGCGAGGACGGTCCCAGTAGCGGAGACAGCGGTTCGAATACGTCGGACGATGAGGACGATACCGTCGATGACAGTGACGAAGGCGACGATGACTCGAGTGACGACGACACTGATTCGGACGAGAACAACGAAGACGATGGATCGAATGCCGAAGACGAGAGCGAAAACGGCACCGATTCGGATAACGAGAGCGAGGATACAGACGGTGATGACGGAGACGGTGGCGACGCCGACGATACCCCCGGCTTCGGCGCAGTTGCTGGAATCATCGCCCTCCTGATCGCACTCGCTGCCCGAACACGATAACGCCACTTGCGATCGTCGTCTCGATTGATCGGTCGACGCGTCCGGTGGCAGCGAAGAATTCGAGCCCAGTGTTCGTCTATCGTTTTCCGTCCGACCAGTCGTTCGATTCGTCGAGTATCCTGGATCGATCCGTCCCGCTACCGTTCAACAGATCGGTTTGGGATCGAGGCCGAGGTCATCCATCGAGTCCGCGTACGCATCGTAGGCGGCGTCGATGGCTTCCTCGGCGGCCGTCCGTGCGCGATTCCAGTCCTCGGTCTCTTTACAGACCGTCTCGAGCAGTTCGGCTGCCCGATCACCCTGGGCCGCGGTTTCGGTCCGCAGCTCCCGGAAAACGTCGGCGCGCCGCTCGTCTCCTTCGTTGACGAAGAAGCTCACGACCTGCAGGTGCGTCCGTTCGCCGATCAGCGATCGACCGACGAGCCCGCCGAGGCGGGCCGCCGTCGTCTCGAGCGATCGAAGCCGATCGTGCAGTTCGCCGGCGTCCGCGTCGGCTTCGTACTCGTCAGCGAGGAAAGCCACGACTCGATCGTAGTGTTCGCGCTCTTGATCGTAACAGTCGGCGAAGGCGTCCCGTGCGTCCGTGTGTTCCTCGTCATCGGCCCACGATTCGAAGGTCTCCATGGCGGCGCGTTCGCTGTTCGCAACCGTCCGAAGGACCGTCTTCTCGGTCAGGTCCGCGTCGGTGAGCGCAACGAGGAGTTTCGACGATCCGAGTCGCTCGAGTTCGTCGGACATCGATTCTTCGACTGAGTCCCGAAATTCGGCGGCGTCCATACCGAGACGACACCGCGGAGCCTGTTGAACGTTGGTGACAGTCCGACCCGGCCACGACTTTAACCGCCGAGAACGCGTATCGACTGCCATGACCGACCGGAACGATGCCGACGAGCGATCGGCCGACGAAACGCCCTCCATCGCTCCCGGCGCGCTGGCCGACCGCCTTCGATCCGACGATTCCATGACCGTCCTCGACGTCCGCGACCGCGACGAGTTCGAGCGCTGGCACCTCGCAGGCGACGGGGTCGAGGCCGTCCAGATTCCGCACATGAAATTCGTTCAGGCCCAGGCCACCGGCGACGTGACCGACCTCGTGTCCGATCTCGAGGAACCGATCCTCGCGGTCTGTGGCCACGGCGAAGCGAGTGCACACGCCGTCGGCCTCCTCCGGGAAGCGGGCATCGAGGCGCGCAACCTCGCCGGCGGAATGGACGCCTGGGCCGACCTCTACGTTGCTCGCGAACTCGACGTTGACGCGCCCGCGACGGTGGTGCAGTACGACCGCCCCTCGAGCGGATGTCTCGCGTACGCGATTTACAGCGGCGGCGAGGCGGCGGTGATCGATCCGCTTCGAGCGTTCGCCGACCGGTACGTCGCCGCTGCCGACGAGCGGGACGCGGAGATCCGGTACGCCATCGACACGCACGTCCACGCGGATCACGTCAGCGGCGTCCGCACGCTCGCGGAACGGACCAGTGCGGCCGCGGTCGTCCCAGTAGGGGCGACGGATCGCGGGCTGACGTTCGACGCGGCGACCCTCGAGGACGGCGACGAACTTCACGTCGGGGACGCAACGCTGACCGCGATGGCGACGCCGGGCCACACGACCGAATCGATTTCGCTTCGTCTCGAGGGCGGTGATTCCGGTATCCTGTTCACCGGCGACGCGCTGTTTCTCGAGGGTGTCGGTCGACCAGATCTGGAACGCGGCGACGCCGGTGCGGCCGCCGCCGCTCGACGGTTGTACGAGAGCGTTCGGGATCGCGTCCTCGTACAGCCGAACGGGATGACGATCTCACCGGGTCACTACAGCGACGCCGCCGAGCCGCGGGCGGACGGAACGTACGCCATCCGACTCGAGGCCCTGCGCGATCGGCTCGCAACGCTCTCGATGGACGAAGACGAGTTCGTCACTCACACGACGAACGATCTCCCGACACGACCGGCCAACCACGAGCGCATCGTGGCGGCGAATCTCGGACTCGAGGATATCGACGAAGAGACGGCGTTCGAACTCGAACTCGGGCCGAACAACTGTGCGGTTGCAGAGTAACGGATCTCAGTCGTCGGCGACCGCACCGTCGTTTGCGCCGCCTGCGAGGTCCCCCTCGATGCTCGGCGGGTACTTGCCCCGATCGAGTTTGAGATCCGACTGCGGGCGCGCCATACAGGTGAGCGCGTAGTTCTCGGCTTCCTCCTCCGTCAGCCCCCGCGCCGCGGGCTGGGTGATCTCGCCCTCGAGAATCTCGGCCGAACAGGCCAGACACATCCCAACCCGGCAGGAGTACTCTTGGGCGATGCCCTCCTCGAGACAGCGACTGAGGATCGTCTGTTTGTCGGTGCAGGTGATCGTCTCGCCCGTTCCGACGAACTCGATCGTGTACTCTGTCATACAGGCCGCTACGAAAGACCGCACTAAAACTCTTTATTCCCCGATCTGTTGTGATAGGGACAACGAGACTCGATTTCTGGAACCCGTTCGGTGGCGTGAGCCCGCCCGAACGGTCGAACCGGCACGAACCCGGACGTCGTCTCCCGGTTTCGCCCCCGTCAGCCCAACAAATCACACATAAAACGTTTTCTTCCCGTGGTGTGGATCATGTGTGTATGAGCACGCAGGAGCAGTCGGCCGCGACGACCGCATCCGAAACCCGCTCGCCGGACGTGGTCGTCGTCGGTGCCGGGACTGCAGGATGTTACGCTGCAGCGACCGTCGCACGCGAAGGATACGATGTCGTCATCCTCGAGCGCAAGTCCGAGGAGGAAGCGGGCCACATCGCCTGTGGAGACGCACTCAAGGGCGCGGATGCCTTCCCCGAGGCGATCCCGAAGTCGAAACTCGAGCCCGCCTTCACCAACACGGGCGTCGATCACGGCCGCTTCGAGATCCCACAGGAGGACACCGTCCTCGAGATTCCGGTGCCCGGCGAACTGGCGGTCATCGACCGCTGGGAGTACGGCCGTCGGATCATCGACGGCGCCGAAGACACCGGTGTCGAATTCAAGTACGACACGGTCGTCAAAACCGTCACGCAGGCCGACGACGGCCGCGTGACGGGGGTCGAAGCCATCCGAAAGGGGGACCCGATCAGCTACGAGGCCGATATCGTCATCGACGCCGCGGGATCGCTCTCGGTGTTGCAGGACCACGTCGACTTCTCGGAGTCGACGTTCGACACCAACGTCAACTACTCGCACTTCTGTTCGGCCTACCGCGAGATCGTCCACGTCGAGGAACCCGTCGAGTGGCACGACGCCCTCGTGTTCAAGCCGACCGAACGCGCCGCGGGGTACCTCTGGTACTTCCCGCGGACGGACACCGAGATCAACGCCGGCCTGGGCTTCCAGATGACCGAAGAACCGATGCACCTCGTCGACGACCTCAAACGCGACCTCGAGAACCGCCCCGAGTTCGAGGGCGCGAAAGTCGAGGACAAACTCGGTGCAGCCCTTCCGACGCGGCGGCCCTACGACTCCGCGGTCCACCCCGGCTACATGGCCGTCGGCGACGCCGCGGGTCACGTCAACCCGACCACCGGCGGCGGCATCGCCGGCGCGGCCTACGGCGGCAAGTACGCCGCCGACCAGGCGATCGAAGCGCTCGAGACCGGCGACTACAGCGAGGCCACCTTCTGGAAGTACAACGAGCGCGTCATGGACCACTTCGGCGCTCGCTACGCCGCACTCGACGTCTACAACATCCTCTCGACGGCCGTCGACGTCGACGACCTGATGGGCTTGCTCGCCGCGATGCCCGGCGACAAACTCGCCGAGGCGCTCTACTCGGGGAGCACGGACATCGGCCTGAAGCTCAAGCTCGAGGCCCTACTCAAGAGCCGCGGCCACTGGGGCACCATCTGGAACCTCTACCAGACGAAACGCTGCGCCGACGACCTGCTGGCCCACTACGAGCAGTATCCGACCAGTCCCGCGGGGCTCTCGGGCTGGCAGGACCGCCGCGACCAGTTGATGGAGCAGGTCTACGAGACGACCGGAGCGGAGCCCAAATACTAACACCGGCGTTTTACTCTGTCGTTCGAGAGAGTTCCGCTCTCTCGTGATCTTCAAAAGAGTCGGAGGCTCTTTTGGACCCCACAGGGTTTCGCTCCGCTTAGTGACGAAAGACGCCTTCGGCATCTTTCGAACCACGGTCTGTCGCGCTGACGGCAGCAACGCTGCCGCACAGGGCGATCTCCCTCGACAAATCTAACATCGCTTTACATGTCTGATCTTGCGATTGTAGCCCTACTCTGCTAGGGACTTTCGACTTTTCTGCCCCTCAAGTAACGTGTTGTGATGTCACAAAACCACACGCGCCGGCACGCACTGACACTGATCGGAACTACAGGTGGAATCGCGCTCGCCGGCTGCATGGGTGGCGACGATACGGACGACGAGATGACCGACGGTGGAATGGATAACGAAACGGACGACGGAATGGAGGACGACGGGATGGAGGAGAACGCGGGCGTCCGCGTTGCCCATCTCTCACCCGACGCGCCGAACGTCGACGTCTGGGTCGACGGCGACGCCGTCCTCGAGGACGTGCCCTACCGAACCGTCAGCGAGTACCTCGAACTCCCGCCCGAGACGTACGACGTGATGATCACGGCCGCCGGAGACGCCGACACCGTCGTCTTCGACGACCAGGTCGAGGTCGGCGACGGCGACTACACCATCGCCGCACTGGGCGAACTCGGCGAGGAAACCCAGCCCTTCGAGGCGGCCGTCCTCGAAGACGACCTGAGCGGCCCCGGTGACGACGCTCGAATCCGCCTCGTTCACGCCTCGCCCGACGCTCCCGCGGTCGACGTCACGGTAGGAGACGGCGAGACGGTCCTGTTCGAGAACGTCGCCTTCGGCGACACAGCGGCCGTCGAGGTCGCCCCGGGTACGTACACGCTCGAGGTTCGGGCTGCGACCGACGACAACGACGGCGACGTCGTTGCGACCTTCGACATCGAGCCCGCGGCCGGAACCGTCTACACGGCGTTCGCCGTGGGGTACCTCGAACCCGAGAGCGCACCCGCAGACGAGCCATTCGATCTCGAGGTCGTGGTCGATTACGAGGGCGACGACTACTGATCGGACGCAACTGCCGAGGAAATCGACACCGGCCGAAGCCGTTCGATCCGCTTTTCGGTCGGTGGATGCGTGCCGAACAGCCGGCGTGAGACGAACCGGCGCGTACGGTCGAGAACGCCGCGTTCCTCCCACGGCGGCGGCACGATCGAGAACGCGGCCGCGGTGCGGTGGCGTCGCAGGTCGCTCACGGGTCGCCGGGCGACCGACCGGTCGAGCGTCTCGAGGGCGCTCGCGAGCGCCGCCGGGTCGCCCGTGATCGCGACGGCACCGTCGTCGGCGACGTACTCCCGGTGGCGAGCGACGACGACGACGCACCACCGTGAGAGCCCCTGCAGCATCAGCGCGAGCACCAGGAGGGAGCCGACGCCGTCGTACCGCTCGGCGAACGCCTCGGCTTTCGCCGCCGGAATCGACATGATCGACATGACGGCTGCATCCCGGTTGACCACGTGTGCGAGTTCGTGGGCCAACACGGCCTCGAGTTGGCGTTCGTCGAGTTCCTTGACGAGTCCGCGTGAGAGCACGATCGTGGACTCGGCGGGACGATAGCCGACGGTGAGCGCCGTCGGCGTCCGCGTCACCGCGATCGCGATCGACGGCGTCGGAACGCCGGCCTGTCGCGCCAGTCGATCGGCACGCCGACGGATCGTCTCGAGTTCGGGATCGCGCTCGAGGTCGGTAGAGAGGTGGACGGACTCGTCGAGCGTTCGGAGCACCGCGACGTCGCCGTTCAGTTCGTCGTGAGCGATGTGAACGGAGTGCGAGACGACGGCGAACAGGGCCGCGACTATCGTCAGGGGGAGGAAGTACAGTTCGACGCCGACCGCCTCGACGAGCCAGCGACTCGCGGCCACGAGCGCGAGCATGGTTCCGGCGACGGCGACGCGCCCACGAACGCCCAACCGTCGGCGAACGGATTCGAGCGACGTTCCCATCGCTGTAGCAACGGTATCGGGTCCGTGCTCGAGGTCGCCCGCGCGGGCGGCCCGGAACGCGTGGAAGCCGACGAGACACACCGCAAGGTAGCAGCCGACGCCGAGGACGGCCGCGACAGTCGGCACCGCTGCGATCACGGAGAAGATCGTCCCGAGCGCGAACCAGTAGACCAGCCCCCCGAAGAACAACACGAACAGGAACTCGACGACGAGCAGGAGCAAGAGCGCACCGAGCAAGAGCGCGCTCGCGGCGAGCATTCGGATCCAGAGTCCGAGACGGACGCGGCGGTTGGCTGTTCCTCCCATAGGTATCGAGCGCGCCGTCGAGTTCGGAATCCGTCCGAAACGCCCGCGGCGCGATGGACCGGCGCAAACCGATCGCGTTGCCTGCAGCCTACACTCTTCGCGTACTATAACTGTTCGTTTCGCTGGGAGGAATTCCGGCCGCCGTGCTCGAGTCACGGGGAGCGTTCGACAGCGCAGCGCGAAGCGAAGTCAGTAAAACGGAGATCTCGGGAGTCGGAGGCTCAAACGCCCTCGAGACTGATCCGTTCGATCGCACCGGCGAGCACGTCGATCCCGTGATCGAGGCTCGCTTCGTCGACGTCAAACGTCGGGGTGTGGTGGCCGCCGGGGTGATCCGTTCCCACGCCGACGTAGCACGCGTCGCCGCCGTTTTCCTGAACGGTCCGCATGAGGAAAGTCGCGTCCTCGCTGCCGCCGAGTTCGTCGCGCTCGAGGACGCGCTCGACGCCTGCGGTTTCGCCCGCGACGTCGGCGACGATCGAGACGAGTCGCTGGTCGCTCGTCGCGCTCGGCGCCTCGGCGCCGATTCCGAACGCGACCTCGCACTCGTGCATCTCGGCGGCGCTCCGGATGACGTGGCGGGCAGTATCGTGCATGTACTCCATGAGCGCGGTCGTCTCGCCACGGACCTCGGCGAGGATGCGCGCCTCCTCGGGGATGACGTTGGCGGCGCTGCCACCCTCGACGACGCCCGCGTTGACCCGTGTCTTGCCGTCGTTGTGGCGCGGAATGCCGTACAGATTCTGGACGGCGGTCGCCATCGCCTGTACCGCGTTGCGGCCCTGTTCGGGATGGCCGCCCGCGTGTGCGCCCTCGCCGGTGAACGTCGCCTCGAGGTGGCGAACCGCCAGAAAGCCGTCGAGACCGGCGACGATTTCGCCGGTGGGGTGATCGAGTCCGACGTGGACCGCGAGCAGCGAGTCGACGTCTCGAACGTGCTCGCCTTTCGCCATCGATTTCCCGCCGCCGACGACTTCCTCTGCGGGCTGGAAGAACACCTTCAGCGTCCCCGAAAAGTCGCTCGCGGCGACCTGCTCGAGCACGCCGATACCGATCGTCGCGTGGGCGTCGTGCCCACAGGCGTGCATCGCCCCCTCGTGTCGGGAGCGAAAGCCCTCCGCTGCGGGGAGGTGGCCGGTTTCGCCGGACTCCTCGACCGGGAGCGCGTCGATATCGACCCGAAGCCCGACGGTCGGACCCTCGCCGCGCTCGAGGACGGCGACCGCGCCCGTGTAGCCTCCCTCGAGTTGCTCGAGGATCCGTTCGTCGGCCCCGGCTTCCTTGGCTCGATCGTACCAGACGGACAGCTCGGCGTCGTCGGGGACCGCCATGCGGTGCTCGCCCGCGATGGCGTCGGGACCGACGTGGAGTTCGTCGAGGTCGAGTCGAGACTCGAGTTCCTCGACGATCCGTGCGGTCGTGTAGAACTCTCGCCAGGCGGGTTCGGGTCGCTGGTGGAGGTCTCGGCGGAGCGAAACGAGGTCTGTCGTGCTCATATCCGATTCTCGTCGGGAGCGGTGAAAAGTACTCACCTCACGTCGGTTCGGGTCGGAGACAGGTTCGGACCCGAAAGGTCGGTCGGCAGCCGAGAGCGCTCAGTTTCCGCGCCCCGCGCCGTGGATCTGCTCGACTTCGGCCTCGATGTGGACCGAATCAGGGAAGCGTTGTTCGGCGATGTTGCGCGCGAGGCTGTCGTGGCCGTGAATCTCGAGTTCGCGGGTGAACACGGTGTACCCCCACGTGGCGAACTGGCGGTCGTCGTCGGCGTGGAGCCGACAGCGCTGGGGGACCGAGAACGTCTTCGGGGGGTGGGAGTGGGGACCTTTCAGGGCGGCACCTTTGCGCTCGGCGTTGGCTTTGATGTCTTCGACGATCCCGTCGAGTGCGGCGCGATCGCCGCTCTGGAGCGTGAGGCGGGTAACGAAGGTCATGATGTATCGTCCAATCGTCAACGGCCGGCGCGTAAAAACTTGCTGAGATGCGCCCAGTTGCGCCGCGGCCGGCGACCGAATCCGACGGGGTAGACCGGGAGAGCGCGAGCGGGTATCGGGCCGAATCGGATATACGCTGGACGAACAGTCCGATATTCTCTTAACGTCGCACCTATTAGCACAGTTAATGGCAGTCGAAGCTACGAGCGCAGGCGCGATCCTCTTCCGCGATACGCGGGGCCGGCGCGAGTATCTTCTACTCAAGAGCCGCCCAGGCGATTGGGAGTTTCCCAAGGGCGGTGTCGAAGGAGATGAAGAACTACAGCAGACGGCGATCCGCGAAATAAAGGAAGAGGCAGGTATCGAACAGTTCCGACTTCTCGACGGCTTTCGCGAGGATTACAACTACGTGTTCCAGGCGAACGGTAAGACGATCCACAAGACCGTTCACCTCTTCGTTGCGAAGTCGTTCGAGGCGAGCGCGGAACTGTCAAGCGAACATCGAGATCTCCAGTGGCGAGATTACGACCAGGCGGTAAACACCGTCACGCAGGACGGCCCGCGGGAGATCCTCGAACAGGCCCACGGGTTTCTCGACGACCGCAAGGACGAGGACGAAGACGAGGAGTAACACCTCGTCTCGAGCGGGCTGTCGGCAACCGAGCGGGCCACTGCCCGCTCCGTAACGCCGCCCGGGCCAATTCCGCCGGCCGGCGTTCCGTAGCGCCGCTGCTCGAGCGATCGGAGTCGGTTCGATCCGATATCGCCCCCTCGAGCACCGTCGGCCGATCGAGCAGCGCTTTTGCTCGCGCGGTTCCAAGCACCGCCGTGGACCGGTACACGAGCGAGTTCGCGTTCGAACTCCGAACCTGTCGCTTCGCGGAACGCGCCTGGCCGCTCGAGACGGTTGCCAGCGACGACCGCGCGGTCGTCGTCGCTCGCCAACTCGGGACGAAACGCCGCCGCTGGGACACGATCGTCCTCGAGTGCAACCCCGACGCCCTCCGCGAGCGGGCGAATTTCGGCGGGAAACGGCTCGATAGCGATCTGTTACACGTCGTCCGGAACGCGCCTGCTGAGTGGACCTACTACCGCGACTGCCTTCCCCACCCCGGCTACCCGTGGCGCTACGTTCGCGAGGCGATCCACCGAGCCGACGACCGCGGGATCGTCGCGACCAGAAAGAACGGGAACCGAATCGAAATCCGCAGGAAGTGGCGCTATCCCGACTGGCTCGAGCGGATCGTCGCGATCGAGAACAAACCCGACCTCGACGCCAGCGCCGCTCGCGCGCTCGGCTCTCAGCTCGAGTACGACGTCGCGATGGGGCTGGCCGACGAGGTCTGGGTTGCGACGCGCGAAACGGGCAGCGCCGTCGAACCGGCGCTGTTCGAGGATCTGCCGATCGAAGCGGGCATTCTCGCGCTCGAGCCCGAAGCCCTCACCGTCGATGTCGCGTGGCATCCCCGTTCGCTCCCCATAGACGAGCGCGGAACGCGGATCCTCGAGCGACCGGACGGCGGGGCTCGAGACGGTTCGGCGGCGCGCTTCGAGTACGTCGACCCGGCGACGAAAGCCGAAAAACGGCTCGCCATCGCCGAGCGGGCCTACGAACGCGGCTGGCGCTTGTTCGTCGATACCATGCGACCCGACTGCCGGCACTTCGAGTTGCGCGCTCGAGACGGACGGCAACTCTCGCCGGACTGCGCTGCGAAGGGACGGTGTCAGACGGCCGCGGAGTGTTCCGGGAACTGTGCCGACTTCGAACCGGAGCCGCCGGTCTGGCGGACGCAGGGGTGGCCGATCGAGGGCGGCCCAGGAAAACGATGTCGACGGTTACTCGAGGACCGTCGGCGACGACGGCGACCCGGGCTGTAATATAGCGGACTCGAGACCGGCACCCGCACGACGGTTCAATCGGAGATGCCGACCTCGAGGTCCTCGCGCGCGACGGTCAGCCGAAACGTCGGAACGGTTCGGTACTCGACCTCGACGACGCCTTTGCGCCGGAGGCTCTGCAGGCCGGAGCGAACGTCTTCGGCTTCGGGATCGACATCGAACTCGTCTCGGAGGGCGTGGAGCACCGAAACGACGCTTTGGGACTCGTCGTCGGGTCCGGCGAGCACCGCCACGATCTGACTCTGGAGTTCCGGCACGCGGATCCGAGAGGGAACCCCGTCGTTCTCCGGATCGCTCTCGATACCGGGTTCGACGTCCACCAGATCCGCTGCTTCGGCCGTCGCGCGGATCAGGCTGTTATCGTCACGGAAGTAGTAGTCACCCAGTTCGTTCTCGAGGAACTGATGGACCTCGCTGCCGCTTTCCATGTCCCACCGCTCCTGTAGTTCCCCGTTTTTCGTCGGCTGTAACTCCACCACGTCTGCCAACCGTTCTGTGGCCTCCTCCGAGAGCGTCATCGTCGAATCGTATGCGGATCCCCTACTTTTGCGTTGCGTCCCGTCGCTTCTCGTGTACAGGGAGTCGAAACGTCGGACGGCGCTCTGCGGGCGCGGTTCCCAGGGCCGGACCGGCGGGTGATCGCGATCCGTCGCTGACCGCTGTTCCGCGTCACTCGTCGCTCCTTCCCGGTATCGAGCGCGTCGTCTCGAGCGTCTCTTCGACCTGCGTGTACACCAGAACCGTTCCGAGGGCGGCGAGTGCGGCCCCGAAGACGAACGGCGCGTAGAAGCCGTAGCCGACCAGCGCGCCCGAGGAGAGCGGACCGATGGCGATTCCGAATCCGAACGCCATCGTGAGCACCGACAGTTTCGATCCGGACTCGCCCTCGCCGGCGAGATCGCCCGCGAGCGCGAGCGACGGCGCGAACACCATCGCGCCGGCGATGCCCTGACCAAGCCGTGCGAGGAACATCACCTCGGAGCCGAAGATGAACCCCTGTACGAGCGTCGTCGGAACGAGCAGGGCCATTCCACCGACGATGAACGGCCGTCGTCCGTAGTAGTCACACGCTCGCCCGATCGGCGTCTGCAGGAGAACCTGGGCGAGGATGAACGCCGCAAACTGGAGGCCGAACCAGGTCGAACCCTGCTCGAGGCGAGCGTTGACCTGTGGCTGGATGGTCGCGAAGAGGGCGATCGCCGCCGCCATGAACAGCGACGCGACGCCGAGGGTGAAGATCGGGTCGAGCAGGTGTTTGCCGGAGCGGTCGCGGATCGGGATCGAGAGATCCGCGCCCGCGTTCGCCTTCGTCGCGTCGGGATCGGTGATGAGGACCGTCACCAGCGCGTACCCGATCATAGCCGCCACCGCGGCGACGTAGAAGGCGGCATCGAAACCACTGATCGAGACGTCCGCGGGGATACCGACGATCGCGACGTCCGAAGGGAGGGTGTACGGACCGAGATTGACGACCGCGCCGGCCGCGACGGGGCCGGCACCGAACCCGATCAGCCGAAACGTGTTGTAGACGCCCATATTGCCGCCGCGATCCTCCGTCGTCGCGAGTTCGTTGACGAGCGCGATCGACGCCGGAATGATAAACGCGACGCTGACGCCCTGGAGGCCGCGGATAACGATCAGCGAGAGGTACGACTCCGCGACGACGTACGCCAGGTTCGTCGCCGCGAGGCCGCCGAGTCCGATCAGAATGAAGGGTTTGCGCTTCCCGAACCGATCGGAGAGTCGGCCGGTAAGCGGCTGAAAACTGCTGTTGAGAAAGCCAAACAGCGAGAGGATGATCCCGATGACCATCGCTTCCTCGAGCCCGAACGTCGCCCCACGGACGATACCGCTCGCGACGTACAGCGGGATGACGATGATCAGAAACGAGTTCCCGATCCCGTCGGCCATCCGGGCGAACGCCAGCGCGAGCACTCGCCGGTCGACGGCGAACTGTGCGACGATCCGACGAGGCAGACCCCGCATTGAACGTACGTGCGTCGCCCCGTCCGATTACCGTTTCGAAGCGAAAGGTGGCCGCCGGTTTCCAACTCCCGAACTGTGCCATTATTTGAAAACGTTCACAACCGTATTATATACGTATCAATGAAGCAGTAGTATGCCGAACGGCCCCGCTCGACGGCAGTTGCTCAAAGCCGTCGTCGCCTCCAGTATCGTCGCTCCCGTCGCCGGCTGTATCGGTACGCTCGAGACAGACGGTGACGAGACCACCGATCCGTCCGACGAAGACGAACCGGGGGACAGTTCCACGTCGGACGAACCGGCGCGTGACGTGGGTCGATCCATGATCGCCGCGCTCGGCGATGGCGACTTCGAGACCGCTGCGTCGTACTATCCCGTCGAACAGTTCGAAGACGAAGCCCTCGACGAGGCCGACATCGCCGAGGAACTCGAGAACGGCTGGCCGACAGACCTCGAGTGGATCGACGCCGACGTCGACGACGTCACCTGTGAGTGCGTCGAACCCTACCCGGACGACGCCCGCGCCGGATTCGAGGCGGATATCACGGGAACGGTGGCGACCGCCGTGGAGCTTCGATTCTCGGTCGCGTACGGTGACGGCGGCGAGACGGTCACCGAGTCGGCGTTCGTGAACGGCGTCGAAATCGACGGCGACTGGTACGGCCTCCTTTCCCCACGGGGAGGACCTGAACTCTGTGGGGACGGCGAGACTACCGACGGTCGCGACGAGGGCAGTGGTGACGATGGGGACGAGCGGGAACAAGCGCTCGAGCCGGCCGCCTGGGAGGACGTCGACGAGATCGTTCTGGAAGGCGCCGCCGCCAACTGGGTCGGCGTCGAACCCGCGCCGATCGAGGAGGTCGAGAATCCGACGCTCCTCCTCTTCGAGGGCCGGGAGTACGCGATCGAGTGGCGAAACGGCGACGGTCTCACGCACAATCTACAGATCCGCGACGAGGCGGACGATGGCCTCGCGGAAACCGATTTCACGGAGAACGAGGGCGACGTCGTTTCGGTCTCCGTGGAAGCAACTGCGACGATGGACCGCTACGTCTGTGAGCCGCACAAACAGACTATGGTCGGTTCCATCGACGTCCGGGACGCGTAACGGACGGTCCGGCCACCGATGGGTATCGACCGACGCCGGCGCTCGAGCCTCGAGTCGCGGTCACCGAACGAACGGCCGGGAAAAAGGGAGGACGCGACCGCGTGGCGAGTCGCGTGGTAGGTCGCGTCGCGCGGTCGTCCCTGCGCGGCTCGGCCGGGATCAGTTGATCGTTGTGTGCTCGGACTCCTCGTTCAGCGCGAGGTTTGCCGCGATTTCGGCGTTTCGCATCGCGTACTGTGCGGTCTGCTGGAGGCTGACAAGTACTTCTCGGACGCGCAGCAGGTCGTCGTTCTCCATCTCGGGCAGGTCGGCGAGGATCTCCTTCTCGCGGTCGGAGATCTCGTGGAAGAGCGCCCGAACCCTGTTGGACTTGTCGTAATCGCGCTCGACGGCCGCCTCGACCGCGATGGAGGTGATCTCGTCGACCAGCTCGTTCAGCTCGCGGATGTCGCGCATGACCGAACTGTCGACATCGAGGGTGTGGCCCTCCGTCTCGATGACGATATCGGCGATGTCCTCGGCGTTGTCCGCCGTCAACTCGAGGTTCTTCGCGATCGAGCGGTAGCCGATCAGCGGGAAGCCGCTGTTGAGGCCGATCGCCCGCGCGAGGTTCGGATTCTGGTAGGCCGTAAAGATCAACCGAAGCAGGAGGACGAAGATCTTGTTCGCCTGTCGTTCCCGGTTCAGGGCTCGCTGGGCCAGGTCGGGGTTGCCGTGAGCCAGCGCCTTGATCCCCTCGCCGCGCATCGTCTGGCCGGTTCGCTCGAGGCGCTCGAGGAGGTTGTCGAGCGTGAAATCCTCCGGATCGACCGAACAGCGAATCGAGATGCTCTCGGGGGTCTCTTCGATGACGCCGAGCCCCATCAGCTGCGTCTCGGCCTGGTAGACCGCGTTGATGTGGTCAGACTCGAGAGCCCCGTCCTCGGTGTCGATGCGGATGACGCGTCGCCCGAGAACGTACTGGGCGACGATCGCGCGCTCGACGGCGTCGGCGTCGAGGTCGTCGGCGTGGATGATAGCCTCCGTTTCCTCCGTACTTGCCGATTCGGGCATGACGGTCAACGTCCCTTTACCGCTGGTTCGGAGGGATACTTCGTCGCCCTTCTCGACGTCGTGTTCGGACGCCCATTCGGCGGGGAGAGTCATGGCGAGCGTCGACGGACCCAATCGTTGCACTTTCCGCGTTTCCATACGCCCTCTTAGGAAGGACCGAACCTTAATCTTGACTATATGGTCATTATATCTGACTCGGATAGTTATATGGTTGATTATGAGCGGGCGCATACCCCGTACCTTATACAACGTTCACGAGTCTGGTGGTAAATCGTCCCGTTCGGACCCGCTCCCAGCCGCGAAGCGTTTCGTCGAGGTCCTCGTCGTCGGTATCGACGCGCAGCGAGTCGATCCCGTCTAGTTTCTCGTCCGAAGCGACGATCTCGATCTCGTCGGCTCGGCGGATGACCGCGGGCGAAATCTGGTGGTTTCCGCGACCGAACACGAAGCCCTGTCCGCCGATCGGCGAGATCACGATCGTCGCCGGCTCCGGGAGGGCCTCGAGGATCTCGCTTTCGGACGCGTCGCGTGCGAGGACCGTCCCGTCGCGCCAGACGTCGACGCCGAGCGGCGAGGGCTCGATCCCCAGTTCCGTCTCGATCGCGCCGACGGTGCTTCCGGGGCCGAACACGTACGTTCGATCCGGGTCGACCTCGCGGGCGAACCCCGACGCCAGCGAGTCGACGCTCCCGCTCGCGACCTGCTTGCCCGACTGGACGTCGGGTGCGACGGGGACCGGAACGACGGCCTTGAGCTCCGCTCGGACCTCCCCCTCGCGGTACGCGTCCTCGTCGATGTCGTTCACCTCGCGGGGCGCGACGCGATCGAACTCGGCGATGATCCGGCCGGCGTCGGCGGGCGTCACGGCGAACACCGACGAGTAGATCTTGACGCCAGCCGGCACACCGAGCATCGGGGTCACGTCCCCGTCCGGAGACGCGCTCGTCGCGTCGTCGGGATCGGCCGCATGACTCCCGGCGTCGTGCTCGATGACCTCCGCGACGTCGACGGCCGTCCCGTCGCCGCCAACGAAACAGATCAAATCGACGCCGCGCTCGAGAAAGGCGCGGACGGCCGCGTGCGTGTCGGCCGCCGTCGTCTCGGCGGCCGCAGGCTCGACCGACCCTGTCCTGCCGTTCGAGCCGCCGTCGCCGTCGTCACCGGCGGCAGCGTCGGATTCCCCGGCTATCGGATCGTAGACGACGACCGGCTCGTAGCCGGCGTCCCGAACCGCGCGTTCGCCCAGCACGTCCGCTGCCGTGTAGACGGTCAGCTCGGGCTCGCGCCGGTGCAACGCGCTGAGTGCGTCGCGCGCCCGATCCGGCGCTCGCGCCTTCGCTCCGCGCCTCCGCGCCTCCTCGAGTTTGCCATCGGTCCCCTTCAGCCCGACCCGACCGCCCATCCCCGCGATCGGGTTCACGACGACACCGAGAGACTCCATGGCGGCTGTAGGCAAAGCCGATCCAAAAGCGTGTGGTCCGCTCGACGCGCGTGGCGTTCGTGACGGACGCTTCTCCTGCCGTCGATTTCGACAGCGGGGTCACCGAGTCGTGACTATACCGGATCGGCTCGAGCGACGCGTCCGACGCGGCGGCTTTCTGAAAAGTTAAGAGGCGTGGGAACGGATCGCGGACCATGAACGAACTCGCGTCCGTCGTTCTCGAAACGGGGACGGAATTGCCGGAGCAAACAGGCTGGGTCGTCTTCGGGCTGGGCTTGCTCGTGACGGTTGGATGGCTCGCCTACCTGTACCGGTAATCACCTCACGAGACCGTCTGACCGTGGCAGCGACGCTATTCGAGCCACGCTCGTCTCGGCGGTCGAACCGTTACTCAGGCTGTTCGACGCGCTCGCGGAGCCACGCGGCGGCCTCGGCGACGGTCGCTTCGTCCGTACTCTGGAGCGAGAGCCGAACCGATTCGCCCGGATAGCTGCCGATGACGACGTCGAAGCGTTCGCGCACCGCCGCGATCCGATCGAGCAGCGCGCTCTCGGGTTCGGCGGCGACGACCTCCTCGCGGTACGTTCTGGTTCCCGAAAACTCGGTCGCGATCGACTCGAACATCGCCCGCATCTCCGACGGCACGCCGGGAAGGACGTAGACCCCCTCGAGGACCGCGCCGGGGGCGACGCCGTTTCGGTTGTGCAGCGCCCGCGCGCCCCGCGGTAGGTCCGCCGTCCCTTTGGTCAGGTCGGCGCGCGAGTAGCCGTCTTCCTCGAGCCAAGCGAGCGCTCCGTCGTGTTCCTCGAGCGAGCGACCCAGCGCGGCGGCGACGCCCTCCACGGTGACGTCGTCGTGGGTCGGACCGAGGCCACCGGTGACGATGACGGCGTCGTACTCGGCGCGGTACTCGTTGACGACGCGGGCGATGTCGGCGATGCGATCCGGGACCGTCGTAACGCGTTCGACGGAAACTCCGCGCTCGGTGAGCCGTTCGCAGAGCCACGTGGCGTTCGTGTTCGTCGTTCGTCCGGCGAGCAGTTCGTCTCCGACGGTGACGACCGCGACATTCATGGCGTACCGTTCGGACCGGAGCGGCAAACGAGTATCGAGGGCCGTCGGCCCGGTTCGGTGTCGCCCGCCGGTTCTCCGTTCGGACCGATCGTTGTGTATCACTGACAAAAATTGTCAATTTTAGTTACAATCACGGAATAAAGACTTACACACAACCATAAGATTCAATCTGAATAGATTGTTACAGAGTAAACGATGTCTCAGAGTCGGACGGAAGAAACCGAGTCAAACTCGACTGCGGTCCTCTCAGCGCTCGGGAGCAAATACAGCGCGGAGATTCTTTGTGCAGCGGGAACGCCGAAGTCGGCGCAAGCGTTGAGCGAGGATATCGAGATTCCGATCGCCACCTGCTACCGTCGAATCGAAGAACTCGTCAATGCTGGCCTGTTGACCTGTGAGGGACGGCAACTCTCCGAGGAAGGACGGCGAACGAACATTTATCGTCGAACGCTCGACGAGATAGAAATCGACTTTTCGGACGTGAAGCCGCGGTTCTCGCGCAAGCGCCGAACCGAAGCGAAAAACAGGCTCCAGGATCAGCTCACGGAGTAGACTGGCTCCTTCTGCTGTCAGTCGTGCGGGGACCGTTACAACAGCAGTGTCGAGATCAGTCCGACGACACCCGCAAGCGTAAACCCGATCCCCGGAACCGCGATCAGGCCGCCGAAGATGACGTAGAGCGATCCGGATCTGTACCGTTCGGGAATCACGGACGGCTCGTCACTGATCGAAATTTCGAACCAGTCGTCGCCGACGACGGTAACGGGATCGTCGGAACCGCCGCCGCGAGCGCCCGCTCGGGCGACGGATGCGCCAAAGACGTGGACATCATCCCCCGACTCGAGGCGCTGTTCGCGGTACTGACGGTACCCGGACGCGCTCGAGTCGGTAATATCGTCGTCGGGTTCGGAGCGGCCGGCCGCTTCCAGCCGATCCAGCGCGTCGGCAGCGAGGTCGGAGTCGTCCGTCCACGCGGTCTGGGTCGTCCACCACCCGTCGAGCGATAACACCGCGTTCGCCGGGTCGACCGTGACGCGGTCGATCCCGTCTTCGACCGCGAAAGGGACGCTGGCGGAGACCCCACCATCGAAGCGCCACGCATCATCGCCCTCGTCGCTCCCGACAGCGTCGGTCGGCTCGTCGGAACGGGTCTCGGCTGCGCGGCCCGCGTCGTCTCGAGTCCGGGCGCGGACCGTGTACGCCAGACACGTCGCGTCGGACACCGGTGCCTCGAGCGTCTCCCCGTCGAGTTCCCGCGCGACCCCCTCGAACTTGACGAGGCCGCGCGCCTCGGGGACATCACCCAGCGCCGTCGGTCCGGCCTCGCGGAGCGTGCGAGCCGTCCGAACCCGCTCGACGCCGATGGAAGTGATGGACAAGCCGGTCCCGAGGACGACGAGTCCGAACAGCGCCGCAACCCCCACGATGATTACGTCCGTCGACGGCATAACGGACGATTACGGTCCGGGGAGGATAACTCCCGCGACCGACCGGCGGCCGTCCGACACCGCGGCTACACCGCGTCGTCGTCGAACCGGGAGATCGCGTGGACGACGAGCAGGAACGTCACCAGAAAGAAGCCGACCGAGACGCCGCCGTAGAGGGCGAACGTGACCGGCGTCACGGGAACCGCCATCTCGAGAACGACGATCTCCTCGAGGTCGGTCCGCGCGGGAAGCGCGTATCCGAGCACGGCACCGAAGGCAGCGGTCACGGCGACCAGCGCACAGACGAGGCCGGCGACAACGCGCCGACCGCCGAGTTCGATCTCGTCAGTCACGCCCGACCGTTCTCGGCGCGGACACGAGGCGGTTGCGTTTTCGAATCGACGCGTCATCGGGAAGCCGACTCGAGTGGCCGTCTCCGGTCCGACCGGGCGATAGCATACGACTACCAAATTTGTTTGGCGTCACCGGTATTCACGGCGGGTGTTACGATGACGTACGGCGAGGTCGTCAGCGCCGGACGCTGTCACCCCGTCGTTGCACCCCCACCCCCGTCTTTTGCGTGCCGACCATCCGTAACCCGTACTCACCGGGGACCGTTATCATCGGTCGAACGGCTGTACAATGCAGTCGTTGCGCTCGCTACTCGCGCTCGTCGCCACACCGTTTTTTGAGTCCCCGCGATGTAGCCCCGAACCAGAGCACCCGTGCACTCCGATTCACGTACGACCGGTTCCGACGCCGGCGATTCCAGCGACTCGAGCGGCCGTCGAGGGCTGTCCGAGAAGGAACTATTCCTGTTGCTCCTCGTCGGGATCGCACTCCTGATGGCACTGGCCGGGTTCGTGCTCATCATCAACTGACGGCCGGCGGTCACGGCGACTCCGATTCCGATTCCGTCTCCGCCGAGTCGTGTTGTGTCCGGTCGTCACCTTCGATCGCGCGGGCCGCGAGATAGGTGGCGAGTCCGAGGAGGAAACTCATCGAAAGCAAGATCGCGAACTGGATCGTCGACTGCAACGGCGAGAAGCCCCACGGGTTGAACACCGCAAAGAGCGCGGTGAAGAAGACGATGATCGCGAGGGGGATGAGGTTGACCGTGAGATCCAGCGTGATTTCGGCGTCGAATGCGCTTCGGCTCATGTGTGGTGTGGGTTCGGTGTGGGTTCGATTCGGCGATTCGATCCGCCGCGTCAGCGTCGCTCGAGCGCGGTCGCTAGCGCTTCCGGTACCGGACGATACCCGCGCCGACGACGGTGACGACGCCGGCGACGGCGACCGCGAGGCCGCGGCTCGCGAGTCCCGTGAGCCCGTCGATTGCGGGGACGACCAGCGCTCCGGTGCCGAGGGCGTACAGCGCCGATCCGGCGGCGACGAACACGAGACCAGCGCCTACCGTAAGCGGCCACGGACTCGCGACGTGGCTCGACTCGGCGAGGATGCCGGCGACGCTCGCGGCGAACAGCACGAGGCCGGCGACGGCGACCGGAAAGAGGCCGACGACGATGCCGACTTCCGAGAACACGAGCCCGAGAGCGATCAGGACGGGCCACGGGCTGGCGGTCGGTCGCTCTCGATCGTTCGCGCTCGAGTGATCGGCCATCTCTGAGGCGTACCTACCACAGCCGGCTAGTAGAAGCTAGGGAATCCTGTCGACTCTCGTGAATGTGCCGTGCGATGGCTGTCCCCGCCGTATCAGCTTTGAGTCGGGAACCGGCGACGAGTGGCGGTCAGCAGACGGTCCTCACTCCTTGCGGTCGATGACGAACTCGGTAAACTCCCGGAGTTTCCGCGTCGTCTCGTCGTCGAACTCGAGTCGATCGATCGATTCGCGGGCCTGTGCGGCGAGTTCGAGGGCGTGATCGCGCGCGTACGCCAGGCTGCCGGCGTCCTCGATGATCGACAGCGCCTCGCTGATCTCCTCGTCGGTGGTCGTCTCGGCGCTCAAGATCTCCCGAAGGCGGCGAGCGCGTTCCGGCTCGCTCTCCTGAATCGCGTGGATGACCAACAGCGTCGTTTTCCCCTCGCGGATGTCGTTGCCGAACTCCTTGCCGAACTCGCCGGCTCGACCCAGCGAGTTCTCGACGTCCAGGATGTCGTCGCCGATCTGAAACGCGACCGAGGTCAGTTCCGCGTAGGTCGCGACGGCCCGTTCGACCTCGGCTGACTGGTCGGTGACGATCGCCGCGAGGCGCGCGACGATCCGGCCGAGACAGCCGGTTTTGCACGCACACATCTCGAGGTACTGCTCGGGCGTGATCCGGACCCCGCGTTCGTTGTGCCAGCAGATGTCCATCCCCTGGCCTAGGTGGGTTCGGTTGAGTTCCTGCATCAGCATCTCGTAGGCGGCGAGTCGGCGGTCGGCCGGGAGGTCGGCCGGGTTCGTCGTCAGTATTTTCAACGGCAAGAAGTACATCGCGTTGCCGGCGTTGAGCGCGATGTCCTGACCGTAAACGTGGTGGAGCGCCGGCTCGCCGCGGCGAATCGTCGCTTCGTCCTCGACGTCGTCGACGATGATCGTCCCGTTGTGGAGGATTTCAGGAATACAGGCATATTGGAGGAACTCCGCCGGGTCTTCGTCGAATCCCTCGATGAAGACGAGAAACAGGATCGCCCGCCACCGCTTTCCGCCTCGGTCGAGCAGATCCCACAGCGGCGTCGAGAGGGCGCGCTGGATGCCGGTGGGATCGTACTCGTAGGTCGGGTCGCCGAAGAACGACTCGAGGTAGTCGGCGTCGATTTCGCGTGGGACCAGATCGGCAATCGTCTCGTCAATGGCCGGTCGCCAGTCGGCAAGCGTCTCCCGCATACACGTCTCGAGAGGGAGGGGCGTAAAAAAGATTCCCTGTTCGTCCTGTCAGCGACGAACGAATTGGCTACTCCCACCTCGCCGCCGTACCGCGTCCGTGAGATCTCGAGCGGTACAGTTACCCCACCGGACGCCAACACGGCTGACATGACGAACTGGATCGGCGATGTGTTTCGGAGCGACGTCGGTTGGGACCACCTCGAAGAACTGGTCGATATCGGAAATCGAATGGCGGGCAGCGACGGCGAGCGCGAGGCCGCCGAACTGACGCGTGACGCGCTCGAGTCTGCCGGTGCGAGAAACGCTCGTCTCGATTCGTTCGACGTTCAGGGGTGGACGCGCGGCGAGAGTTCGATCGCGGCCGGCGATAGGACGCAGGAGTGCATCGCGCTCCCCCGAAGCCCGTCCGAGCGAGTCGCGGCACCGCTGGTCGACCTCGGCTACGGCCTGCCCGCGGAGTTCGAGGAGCGCGACCTCGAGGGAGCCATCGTCATGGTCCGCAGCGACATTCCGGCGTACCACGGACGCTACATCCACCGTCGAGAGAAGTACTACCGCGCCGTCGAGAACGGGGCCGTCGGTTTCGTTTACCGCAATCACGTCGAGGGCTGCCTGCCGCCGACCGGGAGCGTCGGCACCGACGAGCAGCCGATCGGCGAGATTCCGGCCGTCGGCGTTTCGAGCGAGGTCGGTGCGCGGCTGGCGCGGCGCTTCGACGGGGACGAGATCGAACTCGCCGTCGAGGCGGCGATCCACGCGGCCCGGAGCCAGAACGTCCACGCCGAACTCGGCCCCGACACCGACGAGCGCGTGCTCGTGACCAGCCACGTCGACGCCCACGACATCGCCGAGGGCGCGTCCGACAACGGCGCGGGGACGGCGATGCTCGTCGAAATCGCGACCGCCCTCGCCGATCGCGAGGCGGCCCTCGAGACGCGCGTCGAGTTCGTCGCCTACGGTGCCGAGGAGGTCGGACTGGTCGGCTCCTCCCACCACGCCGAGTCGACCGACCGCGAGACGATCGTCGCGATCGTCAACAACGACGGCGTCGTCAGCGACCGAACGCTCTCGCTGACGACCCACGGCTTCGACGAACTCGAGGCCGCCGCGAACGACGTCGCGGAGCGCTACGACCATCCGATCGAGACGATCCCGAAACTCGGGCCCCACAGCGATCACTGGCCGTTCGTCCGACGGGGCGTGCCGGGCTATCACGTCAAATCGACCTCGGACGACGTCGGTCGCGGCTGGGGGCACACCTTCGCCGACACGCTCGAGAAACTCGAGCCGCGGACGCTCCGGGAGCAAGCGATCCTGCTGACCGACCTCGTCGTCACCCTCACCCGGGAGGACGCGACCGTCGAGCACCGGGATCCTGAAGGAATCGCCACGGGCCTCGAGGAACAGGGACTGGCGGAGGGAATGCGCGTCACGGGCGACTGGCCCGACGACGCATAACCCCACGCTTTTTTCCGACCCGCGCCAACGGCTCGACATGGACGCCGCGTGGTCCGAAGACGAGCGGCCGGTCGTCGGGATCGTCAACTCGGAGACAGCGACGGGAATCGGAACGGAACTGGTGGGGAACGTCAGCGACGACTCGGGTAGCCGATCGATCCGGGCGGAAGACTCCCTCGACGCGGTTCTGGACGCCCACGACGCCACGGCCCTCCGTGGCAACCTCGAGGACGTTCTCGCCGCAGCGCCATCGCTGCTGGTGACCGGGGGAGAGCGCGATCTGTCGGCGGTCGCTCGAGTGGGATTCGACGGTCCCGTCCTGCCGGTCGGCGACATTTCCGGGATCGACGCCGTCGCGCGAGCGCAGCTTCCGGCGGCGCTCGGAGCCGTCCTCGAGGGAACCGCCACCGTCTCCGAGCGGTCGCTACTGGGGGTCGTGGTCGAGGGTGACGACGCCGGCGACGACACCAGCGATGATACCGACAAAACCCGCGAACGGGCGCTGTTCGACGTAACGCTCGTGACCGACGAACCGGCGCGGATCTCCGAGTACAGCGTGGAGAGTTGCGGCGACGCTCTCGCGAGGTTCCGCGCCGACGGCGTCGTCGTCGCAACGCCGGCCGGCAGTCACGGATACGCCAGCGCCGTCGACGCTCCACACCTCGCTTCGGCCGTGGACGCGGTCGCCGTCGCCCCGATCGCCCCGTTCGTCACGCAGACCCGTCGGTGGGTGCTCCCGGATGACAACGTCACCCTCGCGGTCGAACGCGACGAGGGTGCCGTCACGCTCGTCGTCGACGACTGTTCCGTGGACGCGATCGGCGTCGGCTCGCGAGTCAGCATCACCGCCGACGGGACGCTCTCGACGCTCTCGGTTCCGGACGACGCCCTCGAGTCGAACTGAGCAGTCGCTCTCGGTGATCGGGCCGACCTCGAGTCCGTCGGAAGAAAACGTACCGGCACCGGCGGATGGCGGCGGATCGTCGCGTCGCAGTCGATTCGACGAACGCTGGCTGTCGAACGGCTCCGCTAGCTGTTGAACGGCTCCTCGTCGCGGTGGTTATCCGGATTCGTGTGCTCGCGGGCGTCGTTCTCTCGCTCGTCGGACTTCTGCTCGATGTCCTGCCGGCGCTGTTCTTCGTCCCGGCGTTCCCGCGCTTCCTTCTCCTCGTCGGTGAGTTCCTCCTCTTCGGGCGCTCGTTCGGCGTCGGTATCTTCGTGCGTCAGTTCGACGTCCCGCCCGTGCTCGTCTTTGCCGGTGTCGTCGGTGTGTTCGGACATACTGATCCCGATTGGGGATACTGTCGATTCCTGAAAAGACGTTGGGCTTGCGTGTGTCGGCGGCGTGCTCTCGTCGAAACCGGGCATCTCGACTGCGGTCTCGGCCGACTACCAGGGTTCGCCGGAGGCGAGATCGATCTCGCTGTCACCCTTCGCGGAGGGGCAGATATCGGCCAGCACGCAGTCGGCGCAGTCGGGGTTCCGAGCCGTACAGGTCGCTCGTCCGTGGTCGATACAGAGGTGGGTAAACTGCTGCCAGTAGCCCTCGGGGACGACCCCCATCAGGTCCTGCTCGATCGGCTCCGGACGCTCCTCCTCGGTCAGCCCGAGTCGACGGGAGAGGCGCTGGACGTGCGTGTCGACGACGATCCCCTCGACGACGTCGTGGGCGTGCTGGAGGACGACGTTCGCCGTCTTCCGACCGACGCCCGACAGCTCCGTCAGCTCGTCCATCGTATCCGGCACCTCGCCGTCGTGTTCCTCAAGGATCGTCTGGGAGGAGGTGCGGATGTACTCCGCTTTGCTGTTGTAGTACGTGATCGAACTCAGGTCCTCCGCGAGTTCCTCCTGGGGCGCGTTCGCGTAGTCTTCGGCCCCGTCGTACTTCTCGAACAGGTGTTTCGTCTCTTTGTTGACGCGCTCGTCCGTACACTGCGCCGAGAGGATCACCGCGATCAGCAACTCGAGGCGATTCGAATACCGCAGCGAAATCGTCGAGTCCGGATACGCCTCCTCGAGGCGCTCGATGACTTCCTCGGCCTGCTCCTCGCGACTCTCGAGCGGGGTTCCCATGGAGCGTTCGTAGCGAAAGCGCCCATTTGATCCTGTCGGTCACCGCCGATGGCGACGCCTCGAGACGGTGCCCGAGGCTGCTGTCACAGCGCTGTACATCATTCGGTTACCGGATGGGTGCTTGGCCGTTTTCAAGGGCCCGGAGCTCCGACCGCCCGTCATCGAAAACCCCGTGAATACGCAGCGGACATCCTCGATGGCATAACGGAAACCGGCATAGCGTACGGTCGCGGCATCGGTATCGGCGTCGCGATCATGGCCCCCGTACTGCCCTGACGGGGTAGGACTCTCGGAGCCATCGACAGGCGCTGGCCACCGATCACTCGGATGCCGTGACCTTTAAGCGGCCGTCATCCGCCTATCCGGGTATGAAAGCCACCGCCATGGCCCACCCGATCCAGGGGTTGGTCAAGTATCACGGAATGCGAGACGACATCAAGCGGCTCCCCTACCACGACAGCATCAGCCTCTGTACGGCCCCGAGCCACACTCGAACGACCGTCGAGTTCTCGATGGATTACGAGGAAGACACCTTCGTCGTCGACGGCGAGGAACTCGACGGCCGGGCCTACGAACGGGTCGAAGCCGTCGTCGAGAAGGCGCGCTCGAAGTCCGACGCCGCCCACACCGTCTACCCCGTTCGCCTCGAGAGCGAGAACAGCTTCCCCTCGAACGTCGGCCTCGGCTCCTCGTCCTCCGGCTTCGCGGCCGCGGCGATGGCCCTCGCCGAAGCCGCGGAACTCGACGCGTCGAAACAGGAGATTTCGACGATCGCCCGCGTCGGCTCGGCGTCGGCCGCTCGAGCGGTCACCGGCGCGTTCTCCCAACTCCACACGGGCATGAACGACGAGGACTGCGTCTCCCGGCGGCTCCCGACCGACCTCCACGAGAACCTCAAGATCATCGTCGGCCTCGTCCCCTACCACAAGGAGACCGAGGACGCCCACAACGAGGCCGCCGACAGCCACATGTTCCAGGCCCGAAACGCCCACATCCACGGCCAGATCGCCGAGATGCGGGATTACCTGCGGAACAACGACTTCGAGAACGCGTTCGAACTCGCCGAGCACGACTCGCTGTCGCTCGCCGCGACGACGATGACCGGCCCCTCGGGGTGGGTCTACTGGCAGCCGGCTACCCTCGAGATTTTCAACCGTGTGCGCAGTCTCCGCGAGGAAGAGGATATCCCGGTCTACTTCTCGACCGACACCGGTGCCAGCGTCTACGTCAACACCACCGACGAGTACGCCGAACGCGTCGAAGAGGAGATCGCCGACTGCGGCGTCTCGACGACCGTCTGGAACGTCGGCGGTCCCGCGAAGCTACTGGACGAGGAGAAACACCTCTTCTGAAAACTCGGAGTTGCGGCTCTGGGTGCGGTCTCTGATCACTACGGCTGGGAGAGAAGGTGCCGTGTGACAGAGACGAGGAGAGGGGAAGACGCCTCGACGTCAGGTCCAACGATCCAGTCCCGTCTGGGTGACGCTCTCTTCGATCCGCTCGAAGCCGCGGGCGACCTCGTCTTCGTCGACCGCCCACTCGTCAGTGAGGTACTCGCGCGCGGCCTCGAGGTCCGGATCCAGCGTCGTGTCGAACTCATAGTCGTCGGTCACGTTGGGGTCGCGGAACAACTGCCGCACTCGATCGCCGTACTCGACGGCGTCGCCGCGCGCTTCGAGGACGCTCCAGAGGTCGCCGTGTTCGGCGATCTCGGACAGTGCGGTCTTGGGGCCGATTCCGGTCACGCCCTCGTTGAAGTCCGTCCCGATGAGGATCGCCGCGTCGATCAGTTGCTCCAGGGTGAGGTCGTGGTGGTCGAGGGTGGCCTCGAGATCCATCAGTTCGGGGTTGCCCTTGCTCGTCAACTGGCGCAGCGTGAGCGGTGCGCCGAAGAGGAGTGCGTCGTAATCCTCCGAGCCGACGTAGTCGGCGTCGCCGCGTCGGGCCATGTGGGCCGCCTGCGCCTCGCCCTCCGCGGGGGCTTCGACGATCGGCACGTCGAGTAACTCGAGGAGGGTCCGACTGGTCTCCTGGATCGTCGGCGTCAGTCGCTGGGTGCGGGACTCGAGTTGGGCGATGGCGACCGCGTCACCCTTCTCGCGGGCGGTCTCGAGTTGATCCTCGTAGCTCCGGCGTTGCTCCCGGCGGGACTCGATCTCGTCGTCTTTGAGTTCGGAAGGGCCGCCGTCGAAGACCATCACCGGCACGATGTCGTGTTCGAAGAACTTGGGGAGCCCCTGGACGATGCCGATCAGGTTCGCCACTTCGGTGCCGTCCGCGGTCGTGTATTTACTGCTGTTGGTCCACTTGACCGTCGTCGTCAGGTACCGGTAGAGCCAGTTGTGCGCGTCGACGGCGACGACGCCTTCGATCTCGTCGAAGGGAATCTCCTCGATGACGGCGATATCCCGAAGTGCAGCGTTTCCCATTATCCCTCCCTTAGGCGGTCCGGGATTTGAATTATTGGCTTCTCGGGCGGTGGACACCGGCTCGAGTCGTGATCGTCAGCACGGAGTACGACGGAAACGAAGGGGAGAAACAGCGCGCGGGAAGAGCCGAGAGGTAGCCCGGAATTCGGTCAGTACACGACGGGAAACGGCCGATCGCTACCGCGGCAACGATGACTGCCACACCCTCCCCAGCCGACTCGCTCGCGGGCTCACGGCGTTCGCCGTTCGCGTTATCGCGGCGCGTCGCGCCGCGCTCCGCTCGCTCGTCCCTCACGAATCGCGGTGCGTCTCGCTTCCGCTCGCCACACCGCTGCGCGCCGAGAACGTGGACCCCACTCCGCACCGGGCACGCGAGTCCTACAGCCCTACTGTACACCGAGCGCCGGGTCTGACTGTACACCGAGCGCCGAGTCCGACTGTACACCGGGCGGCGGATCCGACTGTACGCCGAGCACGTGACCGTCTACGTCACGTGTTCGTGCGACTCGAGGTCGGGGGGTCGCTCCCGCGCCGGGCCTCGAGAAACGCCTCCTCTTCCGCGGAGAGGTCGCGGTCGCGAAACTCCTCGAGACCCGCCTGATAGCGTTTCGCTGCGTCGTACTCGCCCTCGCCGGCAGCGGGATGCTCGAGTACCAGTTCGGCGATTCCCGTCGTCTCGCCGGTGTACTCGAAGCCGCTTCGGTAGAGCGCCTCGTAGGCGAACGGGTTGTTGACCGCGATTCGAAGACGGTCGTACCCTCGCTCGAGGGCGCGGTCGCGGACGAATCGGAGGAGCGAGGGGGCGATGCCGTCGCCGCGGCGCTCGCGGTCGACGGTGACGTATCGCAGCCAGAGCGTTCCCGCGTCGGTGCGGTCCTCGTTGAACGCCACCGCCGCGACGATCGGCGCGTCCGACTCGCCGCGGGTTCGCTCGGTTTCGGCGTCGTCTCGAGCGACGGCTTTCCCGGTGTTCGTCATGACGAACTTGCCGGCGTAGCTGAACCGCTGATAATCGAGTCGGAGTTTCGGTCCGTCGGGCGGCCAACCGAGCAGGTCGTACTCCACTGCTGTGACCGTTCGTGTCCCACCTATTAATGGATCGGGCCGGCGCTGGGAAACCGGGATACCCGCGGTGGTTGTAGTTGCTGGACGAACCCTTTTGCGTACCTTCGTGGTACGCCGGGCTATGAGCACCGAGTCCGATAACACATCCGCGTTCGGGATCAGTGGCAGCGGTGGGTGGCTCGTCGGCGGGGCGCTCGGCGGTGCGGTCGGGGCCGCCGCGTTCGGCCTTCTCATGTGGCTGTTCGATCCGGACGCCGTCGCCGTTGCGATTCCCGCGATTTACGGGCTCGAACTCACCGGCATCGTCGGCTGGGGAATTCACATCGTCCACGGGATCGTCCTCGGGCTCATCTTCGGGTTCATCGTCACCCGCAAATCCGTTCTCGGCATCCTCCGGACGGACGTCGAGACCGAAGCGCTCTCCCGAACCGGCATGCTGCTGCGCCTCGTCGGTGCCGGGTTCGTTTTCGGAATTGCGATCTTTGCGGTCCTGCCCCTGGCCGTCCTTCCCGTCTGGGTCCAGACGGTGGGGGGCGGAGCGGTCGGAGACTTCCCGACGGCCGCTATCGAGACCCTCCTCGGCCACCTCGTGTTCGGAACCGTCCTCGGACTCGTCTTCGCCGCGATCGTCGACCTCGACAACCGACCGACGGGGCGGCCGCTCGAGGACTAATTCGGCTTCGAACCCACCTCGCCCGGCAGGTGAAGGGGAAACCCTTAACACGGTGTTCCGGAGTAGAGTCCGCGAAGATGCCTCCCGACCGCTCGTCGTCGAACGGGCCGACCACGAACCCAGAGACGATAGATACCGCGTTTCTGGCGCTTCGACAACAGAACTGTCGATTCGTCTGTTACTTTCTCCTCGAGCACGAGACGGCGTCGCTGTCGGAAGTGGCCGACGTCGTTACCGGCTGGATCCACGCCGCGAACGGTGGGATCGCCGAACCACAGCGCCGGAACCAGTGTTACCTGCGACTCTTGCACTCGCACGTTCCGAATCTGGTCGACGTCGGGGTCGTCTCTTACGACGAGCGTTCCGATATCCTCTCGCTGTCGCCCTGTCCGGACCCGATTCGAGAGTTTGCAACGCGAGCCTGTGCGGTGGAAACCGGCTCGTGACTCCCCGTCGACTGCCTGGTCGCTCCGGGTGCGCACCCACTCGCTACGGGTTCACCCGTCCGCCATCGCTCGAGGGGCGAACCCGATGACGCTCTCCGATTACTTCGACCGGATCGAGGGGCCGGTACGAACGGTCACCGTCTATGCGCCCGCACCGAAGCCCGAACTCGTCGACTGGCTCGAGGCGGCGATCAGCGTCGAATCCGTCGACTACCGCTCGCTTCCGGACGCGACGGCGGCCAGTCAGAGCTTTCTCGTCGTCCGCCAGGACGGCGAGTTCAGCGCCGCTATCGGCCTCGAGGCCGTCCGAGATTTTCTCGAGCCGCCGATTCACGAACCCTGGAACGGGGCGCTCGGCGATGTGCCACACCGGCGCGTGATCGAGGTGTTCGACTCGACGGTGTGGCACGCCCTCCAGCGACGGCAACTGCTCGCGGTCAGCCGCGCGATCGAAACTCGGGCCTGGCGGGTCGCCAGCGGCACGCTTCGGGTCGGCTTCCAGCGATCGAGCGCACTCGAGGCGATGGTGCCGGTCTACAGCCGTCTCGCCGCGGAGTCGGCCCTCGATATCGCCGTCTATATCGACGATGAGTGGGACCGACCACCGATTCCGGGCGTAACGATCCACGCCGATTCCGGCGACGAGATCGGCTCGTACTGGATGCTCGTCTTCGACGGCGACGGTGACGAACTCTGGACCAGTGGGCTGCTGGCGAAAGAGCGCGACGACGGCGAGTTCGAAGGGTTCTGGGTCGACGACACGCAACTCGTTGCGAGACTGGAGCGAGCGATCCAGAAAAGCGCCGGCTGACGAGTTGTGGACGAGCGCGGTAGAGCCGATTTCGACGCGTCGAGTCACAAAACGCCGTCTTTCGTCGCCGAACGGTGTTCTTTCTCGCGTTCTGCTCTGCGTTCGTCGGCTAGCCCCGCGGCACAGCCCTCCCACGATCCGCCGGTCGACGATCAGTGCTCGAGGACGCTCTCCCGATCGCTTTCCAGCGGGCTGTCCAGCCCGGCTCCGTCCTCGTCGCCGATCGCGCTATGAATGACGCAACCGGAAAAAACGAGTGAACGAGTGGCTGCGAACGGACGCGTGCCGTTCAGACGGACGTGGTATCGAGATTCCAGCCGGGATCGTGACCGGTGCGTTCGATGTGACTGGACCGACACGCCGGGCAGTAATCGGGCGTGGCGGTGACGCTCCGAGGAACGTAGACCGCGCCGCCACACTCCACGCACGCATCGGAAACGATGGTCGCGCAGTCGGCGCAGATGTTGAAGTCGTCGACCGTGAGTTCGCGCAGGGGTTCGAGTTGTTTATCCAAGAGATACTCGTCGATGGCCGCCTGACAGTTTTGGCACGGTTTCATGACGATGCAGGCTGTCCAATGTGAACGTAACACAAAGGCCTATCGGCTACGCGGACTCTTTTCGTCAGTTCGCACCTCGAGTGTAGCGTGCCGTCACTCTCGAGGTTGCTCGCGACAGAAGTGCGTGGACCGGGATTTGAACCACCTGAAGTCGGTCTCACTTGCTTCGCTCGCGAGCGTCTTCCGGAATTCAAATCCCTCTCGCGCATGTTCTCCTCGCCTCCGTTCGTCGAAAAGTGCGCGGACCGGGATTTGAACCCGGGCCATGAGCTTGGAAGGCTCAGGTCCTACCACTAGACCATCCGCGCGCATCTCCCGATTCTGGTTCCGTGTTTAAGGCGCTTCCGTTTTCGTCCAACCCGCTCGAGTCGGCCATTCCCGACACTATCGATCGAGGTCCCTGCTCGGGCGCGCTCACGCATCCTCGTCGGGGTCCGTCTCCGATCCAGCCACCGTCGCATAGCAGTTGCCGCTCGAGAGCTCCCATTCGAGTACCTCGAGGTCGCTCTCGGCGAGATCGGTTTCGAACTCCTCGGGCGAGTAGATGTGGTAGAACCGATCGACTGGTTCGCCGTCGGGGAGCGTCCACTCGATGGTCGTGTCGAACCCCTCCGTTTCGTCGAACTTGTCGTGGGCGGTCGACCACGCGCTGACGAGCGCGCGACCGTCGGCGGCGATCACGCGCGCGAGTTCGTCGAGGCTGGCCCGGCGAGCCCGTTGCGTCGGGAGGTGATGGAGCGTCGCGACGTAGACCGCGAGGGCCACGCTGTCGGTTGCCAGCGGCAGTTCGGACGCATCGCCCTGACAGAGTTCGACGTCGAACTCGCGTTCTCGCGCGCGCTCGCGACCGGTTTCGAGCAGGCCGCGGCTCACATCGAGTCCGACGACGGGTGCGCAGTGTTCGGTCAGCAGTTCGGCGTGCCGGCAGTTGCCACAGCCGAGGTCGAGACCGACAGCAGACTCGCTTGAATCTGCCGTGCACACGTGCGCGTGCGTCTCAAGGAACGCCTCGACTTCGGGCCAGGCGTACGCTCTGGTAGCGGCGAAGTGCGTCGCAATGCGGTCGTAGGTATCGCGAACGGCGGCCCGTCGGGCCGGGTCGCGGACTCGCCCTCGCTCCTGCTCCTCGGCCATTGTCGATCCTCGTCTCGGGACGCGCAAAAGCGTTCGCAACGACCGTCGGGCCGACCTCGCGCCGGCCGGCGCGGCGGACACCGCGGATCGAGCGTCGAACCGGCCGCAACCCGTCGACGAACGCGAGCGCGGATCGTCCGAATCCCTGATCCGTTGTGCGTTACGTTGATACGGTGGGAGTGCGAACCGTCTGGTACGGAATGAGGCGCGAGCACTTCACACTAGATGTCAACAATGTCGACTGGGTCGAGACCGATAGCGAACCGAGCAAACCCTCGGTAGCGATCAACTTTACTGGCCCGGCGACGATGCTCCGCGAGCGCCTTACCGGTCCCGACGGAGAACTCCTCGAGGCCGGGGAAACCGACGTTGCGCTCCGGCTACAGAAGCCACTGGACACCGATAGCGCAGGCGTCGTGAGCGTAACCAACCGAGTGACCGGGGAGTTCATCCTCGAGCTCAACGAGGACGCTGACGACGTCCTGTCGTTCATCCAGGCTGCTCGCGGCTACGGCGAGGAGGCCCCCGAAGACGACGGGCGGTACGAGGTCGAAATCTCGCTCGACGGTGACGACTTCGTCACCTACGACAAGCGGACGTTCCTCGTCTACGATGACGAGGGAGACCTGCTTCGACAGCACAGTCTGATCCCGAGCGGCGTCGAACTCTAACTCGTCGCGTTCGGTCTGACTTTCGGCGCTCACACGCCAGTGATGCTGAACGGCGGCTATGAGTGGATTACACCGGCCTGAACCGACCGAACGCCGGCAGACGCCGGAGTCATATATGGCGAACGAACACCCGTTTACGACGGCAACTGCGCGATCACCGCCGGAACCCGCCGCGGGCGACGAGATACTCGAACTCGAGGGCGTCGCGAAACGCTACGGCAGCGAAGCGGTCGTCCCCGACCTCTCCCTGTCCGTTCGCGACGGCGAAATTCTCACCGTGCTCGGGCCATCGGGCTGTGGCAAAACGACGACGCTCCGGCTCATCGCCGGCCTCGAGCGACCGAACGCCGGGGAGATCCGACTTCGGGGCGACGACGTTGCGGGGAACGGACGCTTCGTTCCACCGGAAGAGCGCGGCGTCGGCGTCGTCTTTCAGGAGTTCGCCCTCTTTCCCCACCTGACCGCCCGCGAGAACGTCGGCTTCGCCCTTCGGAAACGAGGCGCGGACGAACGCGAGGCCCGCGTTGACGAACTGCTCGAACTCGTTCGTCTCGAGGGCCGCGGGGCGGACTATCCGGACGAACTCTCCGGCGGCCAGCAACAGCGGATCGCCCTCGCGCGGGCGCTCGCTCCCGAACCCGAGATACTGTTGCTCGATGAACCCTTCTCGAACCTGGACGTGGATCTCCGCGTCGAGATGCGCGAGGAGGTGCGTCGAATCATTACGGAAGCCGGCGTCACTGCGGTTTCGGTGACCCACGACCAGGAGGAGGCGCTGTCGATCTCCGATCGGATCGCGGTGATGAACGAGGGCGACATCGAGCAGATCGATCGCCCACAGCGGGTCTTTCAACGGCCCGAATCGCGCTTCATCGCTGACTTTCTCGGCCGAGCCAGCTTCCTTTCGGGAGCGGTCCGCGGTGCCGGCGTCGACACCGCTCTCGGACGCGTGCTCCGCGACGACGTCGACGGCCTCGCCCACCAGTCCGACGGGACCGCCATCGACCTGCTCGTCCGGCCCGACGACGTGACGGCCGTCCCGGCTGCGGGATCCGAAGCCGACGGCCGCGTCGTCTCCCGCCGGTATCTCGGTCCGAGCGTCCTCTATCGCGTCGAACTCGACTCCGGCGATACCGTCGAGTGTATGCACAACCACGCCGACCGGTTCGATCCGGACGAACGCGTCATCGTTCGCATCACCGCCGACCACGAACTCGCGTGGTTCCCCGCTGACCAGCGCGACGAAACGGCGACTGGTGCCGCGGACTGAGCCCGTTCACGGAGATCGAGCTATCCGGTCCGCTTGGCCCCGATCGCGGTGATTTTCGGCGCTGTACTGCCGGTTCCGAACCCGAGCGACGACCACATCGTTCGAATCACAGCCCTCACGAACGGTAACGGCCGAATGCACAGTTTGATGGGCGATCTCCCTCGAGTCGAAGACCATGATCGACAGGAACTGGCGTCGGATCGCAACGGGGTGTGGACTCGCCGCGCCGGTCGTCGCGCTGGGAGTGATCGTTCTCGCAACGCTCATCGCGTCCCCGGAGACGTTCACGTGGCGCGGCCGGGCGCTCTCGGATATGGGACGCTACGAGGCCCGGACCTTCCTGCTGTTCAATGGCGGACTGATCCTCGGCGGGCTGCTCGGCGTCCCCTTCGGCTGGCGACTCTGGCTCGAGAGCCGGAACGTCCTCGAGCGGCTCGGAGTCGTCCTGCTGTGGGCGGCGACCGTCGGACTGATCGGCATCGGCGTCTTCTTCCTCGGCCACACCGAGTTCTACCTCGATACCTATCTGCACGGGGTGGCTGCGGTGCTCTACTTCGGGGCTGCCCCGTTCGCGCAGTGGGTCTACGGAAGCGGACTGGTTCTCGCGGACGAACAGCGACTCGGACTGTACTCGCTCTGGCTCGGAATCGTCCACCCGCTCGTCTGGCTGGGGTGGCTGCTGTCTCGGACCGGAACGAGCGATCCGACGGCGTGGTTTGCGGTTCCGGAGTTCGTCGCCGCCCTCGCCTTCGGGCTCTGGATCGGTCTCCTCGCCCTCGAGCAGTATCAGCGCGCAGACAGCAAACCCGGCAAACAGCGCTTCTAAGCACTCCAGATTCGGTTTGCGTCCGGGTTGCACACAACGTTTAAGCCGAAACCGTCCGTACACGCGGACATGCATAAAGACGAACTCCTCGAGCTCCACGAAGAACTCGTCGTCATCATGGAGTATTTCTCCCAGCGCGAGGACGTCGATGAGGCACTCTTCGATCCCTACCACCAACTCGACGTCGATCCCTCCCACGTCCACAAATCGAAGAGCGAACACAAACACGCCGTCTTCGTCCTCGGAAACGCCCTCGCAAAAGGAATGAGCGAGGACGAGTTCTCGAGCGCCGGCCGAATCGGCAAGCGGATGAAGGAACTCGCTGAGGACGCCGAATCGAAGATATAAGGGCGATCTAGGCGAAACGTATTTAGTCCGGTTCTCGTTTGTTGACGTATGGACTCGCGCACGCAAGAGCGCGTTGAACAGTGGGATTCTCGTTCGTTCAGTGGTGGGTACGATGGTCTGGCCGATCTCGCTGCTGCCGATTTTTCGGGAGCCGTCGTCGCGACCGGAACGTGGCTGTTCATGCTCAACGGCCGCGTCGTCGGCGTCGTCGACGGAGGTATCGAGGATTTCGAGAGCGCGTCGGGAACCGTTTACGAGGCGCCACACCCCTCGCTCCCGCTCCTCTGTGCGATGGAAGAACGGGGCGGCGAAACGAGAGCGAAATACTACACGAACGAGACCGCGCTCCGGGAGGTCGACGAGACGCTCCAGGACGGCTCGTTCACCGGCTACATCGAACTGAGCGAAAACGTCCTCAGCGGCGACTACTACGCCGTCTACTACGGGGGTCGCCGAATGGCGGCCGCCTATATCGGAAACTCCGAACGACTGCTTACCGACGACGAGGCGTTCGACCGAGCCGACGACGAGGTCGGCATCTACGAGGTTCGAACCGTCGATATCGACGTGGCCGACGTCCCGGGGGCAGACGAGAGCGAAGCCGGCGACGGGGACGAAGGGCGAATCGAAACCGGAGTCGACGCCGAGCCGACAGCGAACGCGGTGGCGAAAAGCGAACCTGACGAGCGCCCGGTCGCCCGCTCCGAACCGAAGACGGATCCGACGGAGTCGGCGATCGGATCGATAGACCTCTCGGGGACGGACCCGGATACCACGACAGCCGACGAGACGACCACAGGCACGGCGATCGAGGACATCGCCATCGACGACGCCATCTCGGGTTCGTCGACGCTCGAGGGGACCGGGGAACCGTCGGGAATCACGGCGACCGACGACGCCGAACCGGAGCCGACCTCGAGCGGCATAACCGACGCGGGAGTGGAGACGGACTCCGAACTCGATTCGACGTCCGTCGAAGACGAGCAGGCAGATACCGAACGGACGACCCACGAGTACACCGCCGCCGAGTTGGAATCGGACGATGACCGCACCGGTGGGGACGGTTCCGACTCGGAACGGACCCGACACGAGCCCGCGTCACCGTCGGCCGAAACGGCGGAGGCGAACGCTGGTCCCGGCTCCAGCGGCGGCGAGTCTACCGACGCCACGACTGCGGACGCGGACACGGTCGATTCCGATGAGATCCGGACGGCTGGGGCCGACACCGAGCGCACCGAAGGCTCGGGTCCCGACCCCGCTGCGGTCGCGGAAGCAGCGGAGCAACTGGATCAGAACGATATCTCCTGGACCGAGGACGATATCGAGTCCCAGTCCGAGGACGACGCAGCCGAGGAATCGGCGTCGAATGGCCCCGCCGGCTCGAGGCCAGACCCGACCCCACGACCCGAGAAATCGGAGATTCCGGAGGAGCGGTTCGAAGAAGAAGAGCAGTGGCGCGAAGCGCGCACCATCCCGTCGATCGATCCGGACCACAGCGAGACGGCCGAATCGGGCGGGAGAGACTCGAACGAGAACCACGGTGGGACGACCCAGCGGACGCAAAATCGTCGATCGTCGGGATCGGACGCCGCCGAACAGTCCGACGGCGGATCCCGGAACGCATCGACGTCGGTCACCGAATCGGCGACGGGCTCGACGCAGACTGGTCGACAGCGCCAGCGTTCCACCGAGGGTACCCAGACCCGACAACCGACGGGGCGGACTGATCGCGCCGACGCCGGAGCCGGCACCGACTCGAGCGACGAATCAGCGACGGCGAGCGCCGCCGGTTCGAGCGCCGAACACGACCAGCGGGTTGCGACGCTCACACGGCGACTGGAGACGCTCGCGGAGCAACGCGACGCGCTCGTAGCCAAAGCCGAGGAGCTCGAGGCCGAGCGCGATCAGCTTCGATCGGAAAACGAGGAGCTCTCCTCGACAGTCGAACGGCTCCGATCGAGAGTCGAGACGCTCCAGACCGACCTGGAACGGGCCCGCGAGGCGACCGGCGGTGCGAGCGAGTCGGACGCGAGCACGCAGCTGTCGCCCCAGCGAGCCCTCGCCGAAACGAATCTCTTCGTCCGCTACACCTCGAAGAGTCAGCCGACGCTCGAGACGGCCCACGACGGCCAGGCGGATCGCGACGAGGTCGCCTCGAACCTGCGACTCGAGCACCACACCGGGTTCGACGCGGCCGACGTCGCAGTCGACGGCGAACGCTACGAGGCGTTTCTGACCGGAACGATGGAACACCGGTTCGTCGACTGGCTCACCGCGACGGTGCTCTACGAGATCCGAGACACCGGCAACGCCGACGCGCTGGGGGATCTCTACGACGCGATTCCGCGGATCGATCGCGCCGAACTGGGCGCGACGATCTCGCTCGCGGACGACGATACCGAAGACGTTCCCGACGAGGTAACGTTCGACGTCGTGGCGTTCGACAAGATGGGGAACCCGCTGGTCGTCGCGAACCTGAACGACTCGCGCGAGCCCGCGACGGAACCCATGCTCGAGGAGATGGAAGAGGCGGCCTCGGCTGTCAAGGCGAACTATCCGTCGCTCGCGGCCGCGACCGTCGTCACCTCGAGTTACTTCGACCCCGGCGCGCTCGAGGTGGCAGAGCGGGCGACGAGTAGCGGTCTTCTCAGCCGCGGCTCGAAACTGAGCTACGTCAATCTCTCGCGGAAACAGGGCTATCATCTCTGTCTGGTCGAGTCGCGGTCCGAAGGGTTCCACATGAACGTTCCCGAACTGTGATCGCGCCGAACTGAGCCGGCTGTGCCCGCCGGTCGACGGTGCGGTGATCGTGATTCGTGCGCCGTTCGCTCTCTCGACAGCCGTCACTCGCGAGTATGCAGACGTCCGGCGCTCGAAAAAGCGGGGATTGCTGTCCAGTCTTCGCCCGTGGACAGTCGGGCGGCGAGCGGTCGGTTCGTGGCTCGCTGGTCGACGTCTCGATTCCCAGATCCCCCCGAGATGGCCCGATGGCAACCGTTCAGTCTCGAGTCGGAACTGCGGGAGCGATTAGCCTTCGATTTCGGCGACGTCTTCGATCTTCATCCCGTCGAGCTTGTCCATAATGTCGTCGAGTTTGCCGTCGAGTTCGTCGACGAACTCGGCGGTTCGCTCGGTCTTGATCGCTCCCTGACTGGAGGGCTCGATGAGGTTCTCTTCTTCGAGGACGCGCAGCGAGTAGCGCACTTTGTGGTGCGGGTAGCCCGTTTCGTTCGACATCTTGACGATCCCGATCGGTTCGTTCTCGATAACCATCTTCAGGACCTGCAGATGTCGTTCCAGCATATCGACTTCCTTCTCAAGTCGGTCTATCATGGCATTTGTTAACTTGTCTTTAGACCTTTTAAAAGTTACTCTCGAAGATCGAACAGAACACTGTCAACTAGATGTTCGTTCCTGTCAGTAGTTAACGTTTCCGTTCCCGGAACCGCCGTGCGGTCGGCGCTTTCGGGCCGAGACGGTTGACGATGTCGTTCGAACGGCACAAAGGTACCCACACCCGTGCACATCTCGAGGCGTCGCACCCGTCCATACCGTAATCTGTTTATCGGCCCGGCAAGAACCCGCCGCTGTTATGACCGTCACAATCGTCGGGTCGCAACTCGGCGACGAAGGCAAGGGAGGGGTCGTCGACCTGTACGGCGACGCCGCTGACGTTGTCGCGCGCTATCAGGGCGGCGACAACGCTGGACACACCGTCGTCCACGATGGGGAGAAGTACAAACTATCGCTCGTGCCGTCCGGAGCCGTCCGGGGGAAGGTCGGCGTTCTCGGTAACGGTTGCGTCGTCAACCCCGAGACGCTGTTCGACGAGATCGACACGCTCCGCGAACGCGACCTTGAGCCGGACGTTCGCGTCGCCGAGCGCGCACACGTCATCCTTCCATACCATCGGGCGCTCGACGGTATCGAAGAAGCGGAGAAAGAGGAACTCGCGGCCGGGACGACCAAACGCGGCATCGGCCCAACCTACGAGGACAAGGCGGGCCGCCGCGGCGTCCGCGTGGGAGACCTGCTCGATCCCGAGATCCTGCGCGAGCGCCTGGAGTACGTCGTGCCCCAGAAGAAAGCCCTCGCGGAAGAGGTCTTCGACAAGGAGACCGGCGAGGCGTTCGACATCGACTACCTCTACGACACCTACCGCGAGTACGGCGAACGACTCGCCGAGGAGGACATGACCGTCGACTGCGGGACGTTCCTGCAAGACCGCATCGACGACGGCGATAACGTCATGCTCGAGGGCGCACAGGGGACATCGCTCGACATCGACCACGGGGTCTACCCCTACGTCACCTCCTCGAACCCGACCGCCGGCGGCGCAACCGTCGGCACCGGACTCGGCCCGACCGTCGTCGGCGGCGGCGAGGTCATCGGCATCGTCAAGGCTTACCTCTCGCGGGTCGGCACCGGTCCGCTTCCGACCGAACTCGGCGGCGTCGAGGATCAGACGCCCGACTACGACGACGAGGTGGGCGGCGGGACGGACGAGGAGGAACTCGCGACCTACATCCGCGACGAGGGCGGCGAGTACGGCACCGTCACCGGCCGCCCGCGCCGCGTCGGCTGGCTCGACATGCCGATGCTTCGCCACGCGGCGCGCGCGAACGGCTTTACGGGACTCGCGATCAACCACATCGACGTCCTCGCGGGACTGGACGAGGTCGAGGTCGGTCACAGCTACGAGTTCGACACCGCCGAGCAAAGTTCAGCGAGCGATCAGAACTCGACGAGTTCTGATGGCGGCGACGAAATCTTCACCATGCCCCCGACCACCGAGCAGTGGGGTCGCTGTGAGGCGACGTTCCGCAGCTTCGAGGGCTGGCCCGAGGTCGACTGGGCCGAGGTCGCGAGCGAGGGGTACGAAGCGATCCCCGAGAACGCCCGGACCTACCTCGAGTACATCAGCGACGAACTCGACACGCCGATCTACGCGGTCGGTGTCGGCCCCGGTCGCGGGGAGACCGTTGTCGTCGAGAACCCTTACGAGTAACGCACCGCTCGCGGATCGTCGCGACACGAGCGGCGTTCCCGAAACCTTTTGCTGGAGGCGGCAAGCCTACGTAGTATGAAGGAGTCGTTACTGGAAATCCTCTGTTGCCCGCTGGACAAACACGACCTCGAACTCGAGGATGCCGAGTACGACGACGATGGCGACGAAATCGTCGCGGGCACCCTCGTCTGTAGCGAGTGCGGCGAACGGTATCCTATCGAGGACGGCATCCCGAACCTGCTGCCACCGGATATGCGCGAGGAAACACCGGCCTGACGGCCAGATCAACCCGTGTCTCCAGAGGTCACCGTCCACGTCAACCGCGCATCCGCCGAGTCGCTCGGGGCAGCCGTCGGTCACCTCGAGACGCAGGGGTCTTTTACCATCCAACTACGAAGCCACGGCGCGCCCGCACACGTCCACTGCCGCCTCCACGGCGACATCGAGCGGATCGCAGCGCTCGACACGTCTAACTACTACGTCGAATCGGAGGGAGAAACGATCGTTCCCGTCCGCGTCGACGCCGACGTGATCGACGCGCCCGTCGAGGGGACGCTCGAGGTGCTGACCGGCTACGGATCCGAGTCGCTCTCGATTCCCGTCACCGTCTCACCGGCTCCGGGGCCGGTCGAGATCGACGACTCGCTCGCCGACCCGGCACCGTCCGGCCCCGAACCGACCGTCCTCGAGCGAGCGGTCGACGGAACCGGTCTCGAGCCGGCGACGCTCGCCGTCGTCGCGCTCGGCGTCGTTGCCGTCGGGACCGCCGCGATGGCCGCGGCGGCGATCGGCGGGACGGTCGCGATGGTCGGCCTCGCGGTCGTCGCCATCGGCTTCTGCGTGGCGCTTGCGTTGCTGGTCGTGTGAGCGGACGCGTCCGCTCTCGACTGTTGTAAATCCGTTAAGAATCAGACAGCGAGCGACCGCCACTTCGCACTCCGCCGTCACTCCTCGCGTCGCTCCCGCGTCTCGAGGGTCCCCTCGTCGTCGAAGCGCTTGGCGCGGAGATATCGCGCACGGTAGCGGTTCGCGCCGTCGTTGACGTCCGCCTCGCGAATGTCGTCGGTGCGGCCCTCGGCGACCGCATCGATCAGTTCCGCCAGCTGGTTCAGTTCGCTCGTCGTCAACTCGAGTTCGTAGGTGCGTTCCGCTTCGGATTCGAGGATGGCCCATTTGCGGGCGGCGGCGACGACGAGCGAACACGGCTCGCGACAGGGGAACGGGCCGTCGCCGCCGTCGACGTCGATCGGGTCGTCCTCGTCGTACCCCCATTCGCGCCGGCGCAGACACTGGGAGTCGACGCAGCAGGCTTCGGTCATCCACTCGACGGCCTCGCGGGGCAGTTCGTCGACCACGTCGTAGATGCCCGTCTGGCGCTCGGCCGTCTCGATCCAGTGATCGACGTCCAGACGGCCCCGACGCTCGCGGTGCCAGTTGGCGACCGTCGCGGGGTAGAAAAAGTCGATCGTCTCGACGAGTTCCGCACCCGAGAGGCCGACGAAGGCCCACCCCGAGACCAGCGTGGGTGCGGTCTTCAGCGGGCGGTATCGCCCGTCCTCGTCGTAGGTCGCGATCTCGCGGGCGTCTCGGGGATCGTCGTGAATCTCGAGGTCGCTGAGGTCGCTGTCGGCGTCGTCGACGTGCCAACAGTCGTAGACTCGTTCGCCGGCCGGTTCGTCCGCATCGTCGACGAGACGCGCGGTGAGACACAGCTGTCCCCACTCGCGATCGATTCCGTCGTGGAGCGCCGCGTATCGGTCGGGAACCGCGAGCGTCCCGCCGTCGGCCGACGCCGCACCGCCGGACCGGTCGTCGGTCGACGATGGCTCGGCGGACTCGTCTCCCTCGAGCGGCGCTCGTTCACACCATCGGAGGAACGCCCGGCGAGCGGTTCCCTCGCCGCCGACCCGCTCGCGCCAGTAGCGCCAGTTCGTGACGTACGCAGCGAGCGGCTCGAGCGCCTGCTCGAGGTCGTCTGCTTCGAGGCCGCTCCGTTCGCTCTCGGGCGTCTCGAGGACGTACGCGCCGTCTTCGCGATCGATCCGGAGGCCGTCGAACTCGATCCCCGAGTCGGACTCGACGGCGGCCACCAGCGCCTCGAGATCGGCCGTCGACAGCGTCACCCGTCAGTCCCCCGCCTCGGCGTTCGGTCCCGCGTCGGAGCCACGCCCGCTCTCGCCCGTCAGCGTGACCCCCTCGCGAACGGACTCGAGTGCGCCGCCGATATCGGCCCCGGCGTCCGCCGCCCGCTCGAGGATGACGTCGGCCATCAGCCCCTCCGTGCCGACGGCCCCGGCGTACCAGATGCGGTGCCCGTCGACCTCGCTCGGCACGCCCCAGCCGAGTCGGTAGTCCTCGGTCAATCCCATGTCCTCCGGAATGTCCTCCTGGGTGTGGTAGCCGTCGGCGATAAAGAGCGGGACGACGACGATATCGTCGCACTCGACGTAGTCGGTGACGTCGTCGACCTCGGGTTCCTCGTCCATGAACAGCGCCTTCACCTCGTCGAAGCGACCCCGCTCGCGGATGCGGTCGGTGTGGTACTCGACGGCCTTCGCGGAGTTCTCGTTGCGCTCCGTGCCGTGGCCGACGACCGCGAGACCGAAGCCGTCGCCCACATCGGGGTCCTCGGTGACCGTCTCGGCTCGCTGGACGATGACGTCCGTCATCGCGTCGTGCGTGCCGACCGGGCCGCAGTAGTGGATGGTCTTCCCCACGTCTTCGGCCTCGAGCGTGACCTGGGAGGCGTCGGTCCCGTCCGAGTCCCACCTCTCGGGATCCCACGACTCGAGGCGCAGTTCGCGTGGGATCACCTGCTCGGTGAAGTAGCCCTCGCTGATGAAGAGGGGGACGACGAACACCTCCTCGGACTCGACCGTGCGGATCACCTCGCGAAAGTGCGGTTCTTCCTTCCAGAACGCCTCGCGGACCTCGTCGAACGCGCCCGTCTCGCGGACGGTGTCCGCGTGGGCGTAGGTGGGGTCCGAGGCGTCCGGATTCAGGTGCGAGCCGTGCGCCACGATAACCAGCGCTTTCATACGCGCCCGTTAGGATGGGGACGGTTTATCCGCTTCGCTGTCGGCGCTCGTCGCCGGGTCCGACGGCGGCGCGCTCGATCCCTCACCCGTCAACCGACGGGCGTCACGACGGCACCGAGAGCGCCGTTCGCGCCTCGCAGCTCTCGTCTCTCGCTCGCAACTCCGCGAGCGCGGTGTACTCGCCCGGCTCGGGGGCGGACCACTCCGCCTCGTACGTCGCCGACTCGGCGGGCGCGAGCGTCTCCGAACCGAGCACCTGCGCGAACAGGCGTCCCTCGGTGAACCGCCAGCGTTCGTTCCCGTCGTCCGAGACCACGAACTCCGCCTTACACGCGTCCGTAAACCGGAGTTCGACCGGCTCGGCCCCCTCATTGGTGACGGTGAACGCGAACGATACCGCGTCCGTCGCGCCGTCGACCGCCGCCTCGAGCGATCCCTCGAGCGTCATGGCTCGCGGTTCGGTCCCGTCCGGGATAGGTCTTCCCGAAGCGAAACAGAGCGGGACCGTTGTTCGCGCCGGGCTACCTCGAGAGGACGACGTTGTCGAGGTAGCTCGTATCGTCGCCGGACCGGTACTCGCCGCGGATTCGGAGCACTTCCAAATCGGCGAGGACGGCGCGGAACCGCGCTTCGGTCGCGAACGGCTCCCGACTCGTGAGATCGATCCACGTCGCGTCGGCCGTCAGCGGCGCTTCGAAGGACGTCCACTCCACCCCCGGATTGCTGTCGGGGCCGCGGAACTCGTAGACGAGCCTCTTGTCCCCGCTCGCGAGCAGGATGTCGCCGCCCTCGACCGGTTCGGCGTCGAACTGCTGATCGGTCCGGGCCTGGCGAAGGTCGAACGAGAGCGACCCGCCGTAGAACGCCTCGCGGTCGCCGAGGAATTTGAACGGTGCCTGATAGTACCAGGCGACGCCGCCCTGATTCTCCTCGTCGCTGATGTGGCCGCCGGGATTGCCGTCGCGCTCTCGGTAGACGGGGCGGTTGCTCCCGCCGTTTTGCGAGACGAGCCAGCCGTCGGCGTCCTCGTCGAACGTGCTCTCGACGCGGGTGACCGGCTCGGTGCCGGCGTCGATATCGTCCGTGTGGATCGTCTTCCTGAACGCTTCGGTTCCGTACTCGTCGTAGATACCGATCGTCAGCGTTTCGCCCGATTCGTCGACCTCCACGGTGCCGAAGTTGGCGTATTCGCCTTTCGCGAAGAACTCCGTCGGATTCAACGCGGGATAGAGGTCGTCGGGTTCGCCCGCCGGCGCACCCAGGGGTCCGGCGATAGCCTCGAAGAACTCGAACTCGCCGTCGTCGTCGGGGTCGAACGCGCCTACGACCGACTTGTGGACGTCTCCCGCGACGACGACCAGATTCGAGACGGGCTCCGTCTGCACGTGTTCGATCACCTCGAGGAGTTCCGCCTCGTAGCCGGTTCGATCGGTCGGCGTCGCCCACGAGTCCGACGGATACCCCAGCGGGGCCGGCGAGGCGAGGAGCTTCCACGTCGCATCGGAGTCGGCGAGCGCTCCCTTCAGCCACTCGAGTTGGGCCTCGCCGAGCAGCGTTTTCGAGTCGAGGTCGACGTTCGGGTCGCGGTACTGGCGGGTGTCGATGACGAACAACTCGACGTGTTTCCCCCACCGGAAGGAGTCGTAGAACCGGTTGGATTCGCCGGGATCGGCCCCGTCGTCCCGGTCGAGCGGCCAGTACTCGCGAAAGGCCCGCCGCCCCTCGGGCATCAGCGGCTCGATCGGTCCCGCGAAGTTGTTGATGACTTCGTGGTCGTCCCAGACGGTGTAGACCGACGTCGTCTCGAGGAGTTCCCGCAGGTTCGTTCGCTCGGCGATCTCCGCCGGCGGGTCGCGCATCTCCTTGTACTTCTCCCGGTAGATCTCGAGGGCGTCGTCGATCGGCGTGTCCTCGGTGATCTTCCCGGCCGGCGTCTGCGCGTCGGCGTAGATCGTGTCCCCGTGATAGAGGAAGAAGTCCGGTTCTCGCTCCGCGATCGTCAGCAGGCCCGGGAACGGCGGTTCGACGGGATCGTCACCGTAGCCCCACGTGTCGCCGCTCCAGGCGAAGCTGACGCCCGCTTCGTCGTCCGGTGCCGGTGCCGTGAGAAACGTCCCGCTTTCGACCGCATCGGGGACCGCCCCGTCGGTTGGTCCGTCGCCTCGGCCGCCGCCTTCCGACCCGTTCTGCGGCCCGCCGTCGTTCCGGGTCGACTCGTTCCGGTCTGCCGCCGTGGCGTTTCGGCTCCGGCCTCGAGCGCCGTCGGCGTCGTTTCGTTCGGACAGCGGTCGGTACGACGTCTCTGCCCCCGTCGCCCAGACGTGATAGTGGTAGCGAGTTCCGGGCTCGAGCCCCGACAGTCGGAGCTGTCCGGTGTAATCCGTCTCGTCGTCGACCGTCGTCCGGTCGTAGTTGACGCCGCTAAACGACCGATCGCGGCTGTACGCGACGTGAATCGTCGCGTCGTTGACCGCGCGCGCCCACACGACCGCCGTGGTAGCGGTGACGTCGCCCGCAGCCACGCCGTGGGTCAGCGACACGAGGCCGTCGCCCCGATTCGAGTTCGGTTCGTCCGCGCTCGTTTCACCGACTGCGGTTCCGACCAGGCCGGTCGACGTTGCGGCCAGTCCGATGGTCTGAAGAAACGCCCGTCGGTCGTCATCCGGTTCGCCTCGTCCGTTCGAGTGGCTCTCTGTCATAGACCGCGATAGATCAGTCCTTCGAGTACTACAATAATTTATATATTTTACATATATTAAAATATATAAGTTATAATATGCATATATCTGCTGCTGTATCAGTACGTTGCCGATCGTAGCGGAACGAAACGCGCCACTCTCCGAGGACGGGCGTGCGAACGGCGACCGGTCCGCCGGCGCAACGGAGCGCTACGTCTATTTACGCCCGGCCCGAACCGTCGGCCGTGCAACTGGTCGGCTACGAATCGAGCGGGAACGGCTCGGCGCTCCTGGTCAGCGACGGCGACGGCTGTGAGGTCGAGCGCCGCCCGCTCGAGGCCGGCGACTCCCTCTCCTATTCGCTCGGCTCGCGTCACTGCGCCGGCACCATCGACGACGGCGAGCACGTCGCGTGCGACCGACCGTCGGCCCCCTACTGCGAGTATCACACCAGCACGTGGATCTGTGCCCGCTGTACGGGTACCTGTCTGAAAGACGAGATGGACTGCTATCAAGAACACGCCGTCTACGTCGCCGCGTTCGCCCCCGATACGTTCAAAGTCGGCGTGACGAAGCGTCGGCGACTCGAGACCCGCCTCAGGGAACAGGGTGCCGATCGGGCGGCCCACGTACACACCGTCTCGAACGGCCGGATCGCCCGCGAGATCGAATCCGAAATCGCGACGCGGCTGGTCGATCGGGTTCGAACCGGCTCCAAAGTCGCCGCCCTCGCGAGCGACGTCGACGAGGCCGCCTGGAAGGCCACTCTCGAGGAGTTCGACGTCATCGAACGGTTCGACCTGGACTACGGCCTCGAATGCGAGGCGCGACCGGTCCGCGAAACGATCGCCGCGGGGACCGTCGTCGGCGTGAAGGGGCGACTGTTGGTTCTCGAGCGAGGCGGGACGACCTACGCCGTCGACATGCGCGACCTCGTGGGCTACGATCTCGTCGCGGGCGAATCGACGAGTCGCAACCTCCAGTCCTCGCTCGGTTCGTTCGGCTAGTCCGAAAACTGAGAGAATCCGAGTAGCGCCGCCGAATCGGCGTCGTGCTGGGGATGTTCCGTTATCTTCGTAGAATAATTCGACTCGACTCCCCTAGCGATAGACCGCGCGTCACACGGCTGCTACCGCGAAAAGACGCTGTCGGCCGTCGCCGCCCCGACCACGCTAAAAACGGAGCCGACGCTCACGGCTTTGAAGGTGGTTACCGCCATCGCGGTGGTCGTTTTGCTGGACTCGATAAACGTATCGGGGGCGTCGAACAGGAGCGCGAGAATCGTCACCGAACCGAACGAGACGCACATGAGCGAAATGAATCGGATCGGGATACCGACGACTTCCTGCTCGTCCGTCGCATCACGTTTCGTATCCGCTTTGTACAGCGTCGCGTATCCGATGGCGAACACGATGCTGACCGTCACGAGCGCCTGCACAACGCTCATATTATCCGCCAGATCCCAGACCTCCTCGGTCACGACGAATGGCCCCGCGAGCAGAAACCCGCCGACGATCTGCTGTGCGGAATCGGCGGGTCGGAATCCCCGTGGACGACGCGGCCGTTGTAATCTCACACGCGTGAGTATCGATCCGGTCGTGAAATATCAAGCGATAACGCGGGACGAACGAGGCCGACCCGACACTCCCGGCTTCCGTCATCCGCGTTTCCAGCCCTCGATTCGATCGTTCTCTCCACCGTGATGTGGAAATCCGTCCCGTCGGTTTCGTCTCGTGGAAGCACGCCACCGGACAGCAGTCAGCGGATACTGATCGCGCTTCGTTGCGACCGATCGCCAATACGCCCCGGTACGACCCCGTGTGTCTACCACATGGCAATCCTTTTCCGCGCCGATACAGAATCTGAGGTATGGCCGACGAAAACGAATCCACCGACGACGGAGACGAGGGCGGCGAGGAGAAGTCGTTCCGCGAGCGAGTCGAAGAGATCCGAGAGAAACGAGCCGAAGAGGGAGAAGGCGAGGGTGAGCCCCCGGAGAGTCCGTTCGGCGGCGGCGGTGGCGGCCCCGGCGGCATGGGCGGCGGCGGTAATCCCTTCGCGCAGATGATGGGCGGCATGATGGGCGGCGGTGGCGGCCCCGGCGGTCCCGGCGGTATGGGCGGCGGCCCGGGTGGCCGCGGCGAAGAGGTCGGCAACGAGGAACTCGTCCAAGAAGTCCGGCAGCTCCGCGACGAGATGCGCGACCAGACCCGCGCGCTCAAGCGCATCGCCGACGCGCTCGAGGACAACTAACGAACCCCACGCCGTCCGCGCAGTTTTCGCGGTTTCGTCGACGGACCCGATAGCGCCGGCTCGCTTCGTTACTCGCCGATCATCTCCCCGCGTGTCGCTCGAAGATTTCCGGCCGCCGCCTCGGGGCCGAACGCATCCCGTCATCGAACCGCTGAGCCTCGAGTCCGAGGAGACGCGGAACGTGGGCGCAGATGCCGGTGGCAGCGAAGCGATCACGGAGGAGGGACGAAACGCTCGATCCGCGGCCGAGACGATTACCGGTTTCGGATGGTTTCGAGCGACGGCACGCGACCGTCGATCCACGTCGAGAGCGACCAGCGTCCGACCAGTAGGTGGGCGAGTTCGACGCTGATGTACGCGAGGACGATGCCGGCGACGACGTCGATCGCCCAGTGAATACCGAGATACATGGTCGAAATCGCGACGGAGACGCCGAGGGCGGCCGCGACGAGGTTCCACTTCGGATAGATCTCCCGCGTCCGATAGGCCAGGAACGAAACGGTGGCCGCGAGCGAGGTGTGTAACGACGGGAAGACGTTGGTATTGCGGTTGACCTGTCGCGTGAGGTGTTGGTACTCCGGGTACGTATCGTACAACAACGCCTGGACGAGTTCGGGCATGATGTTTCGCGGGCCGTAGGCGATGACGAAGACGTACAACGCCAATCCGAGCGTGTAGTTCAGCGTGTACGCCGTCAGCAACTCGCGGAGTGGCCGCGTGTTCGAGAGCGCGAAGTAGGCGACGACGGGGAAGACGAGCAAGAAGACGTAGCTGTAAATGTAGCTAAACGAGAAGTACGCCGTCACCGCCGGCGTCGAGTACGATTGGAGCCAGACGATGAACTGGCCCTCGATGTCGTAGATCGCCCACGTCAGGTTCCAGTCGATCATCCACGAGAGATCCGGCACGACCTGCCTGGCGACGCTGTTGAACAGCAAGACGATGGCGAGCACGACCGTGATCGGGGCGGCAGCGCGAATCCTGTCTCGCCACTCGACCCGCGTCTCTCGGAGCCGGTATCGGCCGACGAAGACCGCGGTCGAGAGGAGGACCATGAGCGTCACGACCACGGCCAACTGTACCAGCACTCTGCCCAGCATTACTGTCTCACCCGGAGGTTGCCGTCGCCGTCGTATCGGAAGCCGGCCTCCTCGAACGCCGTCCGTGCCGCGTCCACGTCGACCTCGCCGTCCGAACCGAGGAAGGGCATCTCCGGATCCTCGCCGTCCCACTTGAGGGAGTCGGGAACCCACTCGCCCGTCACCGGCGTCGCAATCGGCGTCGCACGGCCGTGGAACACGTCCTCGACCAGCCACGCCTTGTCGATCAGCCGGGCGATGACCTGCCGAAGTCGCGGGTTCCCGAAGGGTGCCTTGCGCGCGTTGAACCCGAGGTGATAGAACGTCCACGACGGCGACTCGAGCAACTGAACGGCGTCCGTCTCCTCGACGTCGTTGATGACGTAGTTCTCGAGGCGCGAACTCGTGACGTCCGCGCTGCCGTCCTCGATCAGTTGAATCGCCGACGTGCTCCGCGGATCGATCTGAACCCGAAGCTCTTCGACCGTCGCTTCGGACAGGTCGACGCCTCCGCGACGCGTGAAGTGGTCGTCGAAGCGCTCGAAGGTGACGTGTTCGCGCTCGGTGTGACTGCCGTACTGAAACGGACCGCTGCCGACCGGCGGGATGTTGTCCGTCACGACCGCGTCGGTGGTTCCCTGGGCGACGCGAACCCCCGGAACGGCGGCCGTCTCCGCGCGGTCCGCCCAGATATGCTCGGGAAGGACCGGAACCGTCAGCGCGTGTTCGCCGACCGTTCGGGCCGTCTCGAGCGCAAATTCGAGGCGGTACTCGTCGCGTACCGTGACCTCGTCGATCGCGTCGACGCGGCCGCGATAGCGCGGTGCCGGGGCTGGAGACGGGCCGTCGCCACGCATGGTGTCGGCGATGAAGCGATAAGTGAAGGCGACGTCGTCGGCGGTGAGGGGCTCACCGTCGTGGAACGCGCAGTCGGCTCTGAGATCGACGGTGAGCGTCGATTCATCCGTCCACTCCCACTCCTCAGCGAGCCACGGCTCGAGCGATCGGTCGCCGTCGATAGTCGCGAGCGAGTCGTACAGCAGATCGACGAACGTCCCCCGGTCGCGGTACTCGGCGTTCAGCGGGTTGAGGTTCTGTGACGGGCGAGAATCTAAGTTGACGGCCCGAAGCAGGTCGCTACTCTCCTCCGTTTGCGGTTCGAGTCCGAGGTAGCCGTGTCGCGTGGTGAGATCGCCCTCCGACCAGTTGTCGAATCGGTCGGTCCTGGCGAGTCGGTGCTCGATCGGGCTGCAGATGGGAACGAACGGCTGTTCGATGGCCACCGCCTCGAGCATCGTCGCGACGGCGTCGCGACGGGACTCGTCGTCGGCCTCTCGCTGGGTCTCGAGTAAGTCGTCGACCAGCAGGTTCGTAAAGCCGAAGGGATTCTGCCAGCCGGATTCGTCGGCGTACAGCGAGTGCAACGCCTCGTACAGAAAGTCCGGGTCGGTCCCGCCGGGATGCTGGCCGACGTAGACGTCGAAGTCGTGATTGATCAGGACGGCCCGCAGAAACTCCTCGTTGGACCGCATCTCGATCGAGGTGTCGACGCCGACGGCCTCGAGCACCGCGGCGATCTCTCGAGCGAGCCGAATGCTCTCCCGGTCACCGTCCGCGGGGAGGGTCGTGATCGTCAGGGAGAGCTGTTCGATATCGTCCCGGTTGACGATGCTCCGAAGCTGGCGGACGCAACCGCTGGTCGAGGCCGTCAGCCCGACGGCTCCGGCCAGCGCAGCCCGACGGCTGATTCCGCCCGTAGCGTCGCTGTCAGCGCTATCTCCGACACTGGTTCCGCCAGCCGTACCCCGTTCATCACTCATTCCGATCGTTTGTCACAGTTCACTGACGGCGGTATAACAGTATTACGCTGCCGGTCCGCGAGGCGTCGAGTCGCGAGCCCGTCCCGGTTGCGGGTTAGCGTCGGTCGGTTCCGGTCACCCGGTCGTACAGGTCCGACAGCGACCAGCGGCCGACCAACTGGTAGGAGACGTAGACGCAGAAGGCCGCGAGAGCGAGCCCAGCGACGACGTCGACCGCCCAGTGAATCGCCAGATACATCGTCGAGATGATGACGCTGGTAGAGAGCACGAGGGCGACGGGGAACCACTTCGGATAGCTCGAGCGGGTGATGAACGCGAAGACGCCGACCGTCGCCGAAAGCGACGTGTGGAGCGACGGGAAGACGTTGGTGTTCTGGTTGACTTCGCGAGTGACGTACTGGTACTCCGGACTGTGGTCGTAGAGGACGGTGGCCAGTTCGCCGGCGAACACGTTTCGCGGGCCGTACGCGATCACGAGCATGTACAGGACGACGCCGAGCGCGTAGTTGAGCGCGTAGGCCGTCATCAGCCGTCGGAACGCCTTGGTGTCCGAGAGGGCGAAGTACGCGATGGCCGGGAAGATCAGCAAAAACGTGTAGCCGTAAACGTAGATGAACGAGAAGTATTCCGTAAGCTCCGGCGTCGCGATCTCCTGAAAGATGAGGACGAAGTCCCCCTCGATACTGCGGATCGTCGAGGTCATGTGGGTCGTGAGGCTGAGCTCCGGCTGCTCCCACCGCATGATGCGGTTGAACACCAGCACGACTAGCAAGACGAGAATGGTCGGACCGGAGGTCCGAACCCGAGCGCGCCACTCGGTTCGCGTTGTTTCGAGTCGCTCCCGGCCGACGAACAGCGCAATCGAGAGCAACAGCAAGACCGCGACGACGATTACGAGGTTAGTCAGTACCTCAGTCAGCATCAGTACTACTTCAAGAGCCGACCGTTATCATCGTATCGGAAGTTCTCCGCTTCGAACGCCGCCCGTGCAGCTTCGACGTTGAGCGTTCCTTCGGTCCCGACAAACGGTGTGACGGGATCTGCGCCGTCCCACTCGAGGGAGTCGGGGACCCACTCGTCAGCCACCGGGGTCGAAAGCGGTGTCGCGTGGTCCTCGAAGAAAATCTCCTGAACGATCCACTCCTTGTCGATCAACTGGGTTACCGCGCGCCGGAAGCGAGGATCGTTACACGGTGCGGTGCGCGTGTTGAACCCGACGTGATAGAACGTCCACGAGGGATCATCGATCAGTTCGGCAGTGGTGTCGTCGGAGATGTCCCCGAGCGAGTGGGCACCGAGCATCGACGACGTGAGGTCGGCGTTGTCGCTTTCGACCTGTGCGATCGAGGACGAACTGCCCGGATCCACGGTGAATCGGAGTTCGTCGACGGTCGGTCCGGGGAGGTCGACGTCCTCGTCGAGCGTGAAGTGGTCGTCGAAGCGCTCGAGGGTCAGATGGCTCCGTTCGGATTGGCTCCCGAACTGGTAGGGCCCGCTCCCGATGGGGGGCACCGAGTCGGTAACGACGAGCCCCCACCGTCCCTGCGGAGCCGAGAAGTCCTGTCGATTATCGATTCGGTCGTCGAGTTCCTCGAGCCAGACGTGTCGCGGCAGGATCGGAGCCGTCAAGGCCCGTTTGCTGACCGCCTCGCCGGCGTTGAAGGTGATCCGGAGCCACTGTTCGTCGTCGGCGTCGGTCTCGATTCTGTCGATGGCGCTCGCGTGACCGCGATAGCGCGGCGCTGGGGAGGGAGTATCGGAGTGAGTGAGCGCGGTGTCCTCGAGGAACCGGTAGGTGAACTTCACGTCCTCCGCGGTGACCGGCACCTCGTCCTCGCCGTGGAACGTACAGTCCTCCCGGAGTCTGATGGTCGCGGTCGTCTTCTCGTCGTCCGACGACGTGTCCCACTCCCAGGACTCGGCGAGCCACTTCTCGACCTCGAACCCGTCCTCGTCCTCGCTGGCGACGATGGTTCCGAGGGAGTCGTACAGCAGATTAACGATCGTGCCCCGTTCCCGAATCGTCGCCGAGAGCGGGTTGACGTTTCGCGAGGGTCGTGCGTCGGTTACAAGCGCGTTCAGCCGATCGACGTCGTCGTCCGGTTCGAGACCGAGATAGCCACGCCGCGTGGCGAGGTGGTCATCGTCCCAGCCGTCGAAGCGATCTCCGGCGAGCCGATACTCCGTCGGCCGACAGATCGGGTCGAACGGCTTCTCCTCTGCGAGCCCGTTCAGGACTGGTTCGAGTTTCTCGAGCCGTTCATCACCATCCGCCCGACGCTGGGCCTCGAGGAGGGGGTCGAAGAAGTACGGGTTGGAGTATCCGAACGGATTCTGCCAGCCGGCTTCGTCGGCGTACGTGGAGTGGAGGGCCTCGTAGAGGAAGTCGGGGTCGAAATCAGCGGGATGGCGACCAACGTACAGATCGAAATCGCGGTCGATCAGGATCATCTCCAGGAAATCGGTCGCCGAACGCATCGAGAGGGTCACGTCCACGCCGACCGCCTCGAGATTCGACTCAAGGTGGCGGGCGATTCGGACGCTCTCCCGGTTACTGTCCGCGGGGACCGTGACGATGGAGAGTGACAGTTGGTCATCGCTGTCGTCGGTGACGACGCTTCGAACAGTATCGATACAGCCGCTCAGCGAGAGCGAGAGCCCCGCTGCACCAGCAGCCAGGACCGAACGCCGATCGACGCCGTCAACCGAACCGGTCGTATCACAATTCATTCAGTCTGTTATACCACTTTGCTGTTGATATATAACAATATTTCGCACTACGATCGACTATAGGGGAGGGTCGAAACTCTTTTAACAACCGGTTCTTATCCCCCAAATATCGAGATCTACGAGAGGGGGTAGCACGAGACTCGACCAGATCGGACGATCAGTGCGATGCCAACTGATCCGACGCCGGGGTCGGTGACCGCCCAACGTAAAATATTTCCGAGAGGTTTACAGCGGCTCCGCCGTCCATCGATCGAAAACCTTCACTGACTTATATCCGCCCGCCCGAAAGGCGAAGTGTGGACATCGCCGCCGAACGCCTCGAGCGCCTTCACGAGTTGGCTCGAGCGGCGGCAGCGGATCGGAACGACGATCGGGCGCGCTACTACGTTCGTCTGGCGCGCCGCGTCGCGGAGCGAAACCGGCTCACGCTCCCGCGGGAGTTTCGACGATTCACCTGCGATCGCTGTGACGCGTATCTTCGTCCGGGACAGAACGCCCGCGTCAGGCTGCAGGACGGCCACGTCGTCATCTCCTGTGACTGCGGGGCCCACGCGCGATACCCTTACGAGGGGTGAGCGCGACCGCGGTGGTGAGAGAACAGCGGATGCGTTCCCGACGTTGCATCCGTACGATTCCTTGCAGAACGTAGTGAGATTCCGAATCGGGAAGATTGAAACGCCTCGCATCGCTACTCGAGAGTATGGATAAACAGGAACTCAAGCAGGAGGCGCACGATCTCGATGTCACCGTCTGGGTCGGCAAGAGCGGCGTCGAATCGGTCGTCGACGAACTCGGCGATCAGCTCTCGGAGCGAACGCTCGTGAAGGTAAAATTCCTCCGCGCCGCCCGCGCGGGCAGTTCGACCGAAGAAAAGGCGGCCGATCTCGCAGACCGCGTCAATGCCGACGTGATCGACACGCGCGGACACACGGCGGTCGTCCACCGGTAAATCGATGGGAACCAGCGAAATCCTCCTCCAGGCGAGCGGTGACGGCGCAAGCGAAACCGGAGTGATCGGGAACCTCCTCGAAGAGTTCGGCAACCTCACCGCCGCGCAAGCCGCGGCTGTCGAACAGGTGATCTCGTTCGTTTTCGCGTTCGCCGTTGTCTACCTGATCGGAAAACTCGTCGTTCTCCCGCTGCTCAAACGCGCGTTCGATCGGCGGAAACTCGACCGCCACGCACAGAAGCCACTGCTGATGATCGCGAACTTCCTGCTCCTGTTCGTGGCCGTCGCGGTCGCGTTCGGGGCCGCCGATTACGGCAACTTCCTCGTCTCGATGGCCGGCATCGCCGCGGCGGGGGCGCTCGCGGTCGGGCTCGCGATGCAGAACGTGATTCGAAACTTCGTCGCCGGCGTCTTCATCTACACCGATCGCCCGTTCAAGATCGGCGACTGGATCGAGTGGGACGACGGCACCTACGCGGGCATCGTCGAGGACATCAGTCTTCGCGTGACTCGAGTGCGAACGTTCGACAACGAACTGCTGACCGTGCCCAACTCCGCGCTCACCGACAACGTTCTCAAAAACCCCGTCGACGCCGATAAGCTCCGATTGAAGTTCGTCTTCGGAATCGGCTACGACGACGACATCGAACAGGCGACCGAGATCATCATCGACGAGGCCGAACGCCACGCCGACATCATGGACGACCCCGGCCCGTCGGTCCGACTCACGGAACTCGGCGACTCCGACGTCGGTCTCCAATCTCGAATCTGGATCGAGAACCCCTCCCGCGGCGACTTCGTGCGAACCCGCGGCGAGTACGTCACCGCGGTCAAGCAGCGCTTCGACGCGGAAAGAATCGACATCCCCTACCCCGTTCGAACGCTCGAGGGCGGACTCGACCTCGGGACCTCCTCGAGCGTCGTCGAGCCGGCGGAGTGAGATTCGACCGTTTTCGAGTGGCGATGCGAACGACGGGGTAGCGCGCCCGATCGTCGTTCATCTTTCGCGTGAGCGGCGGTGCGTAGCGCCGTCGCTCACGTAGCGTACAAACCGGTATGAATGATGGAAATCGCGGTTGCCCGGCGTTCCGGTCGGGGGAGTCCCAGTTGCCTTCTCCACCCCGCGACCCGTCGAGCGACAGGTGTCCGGCGGTCCACTGCTCGCTTCCGCGCCTGATGGGCTGTCGCCGGCTAACCACGATGGGGCGTCCCTGCGGACGGCCATCGTGGACCGCTGTCCCCGGCGGACGAGGCTTCTCTGTTGGCTCCCGGGGCCCCGGCCGGTCTGACCGGACGCCCGCGGTGTTTGGTCCCCGCTAATGACCATAGCGCGGGTAACGAGCAGGGCCAAACTGCCCGACCTATCCACTCGTTCGTAGGACGGTGGAACTTAAGGACCTTTCGTCTCTCTAATCGCCAGCAGTCACGGGTGTCAGGCGGGGCTATCGGGCCGGAGCGACGTGAGAGCGGTCTCGAGACGTCCGTCGTTCGGTGTCACTCGAGGTTGCCGTGGTCTGCCGCGCCGGCCTCGCCGCGTTCCTTCCGCGAGAGCGGAATGGCCAGGACGAGTAACACGACGTAATAGATGGCGACGACCGCGGTGACGAGATAGCCGCTGATGCCGGGGAGCGACGCGCTCGCGGGGAACGCCTCGTCCGGGGTGAACGCCCAGAGGTGAAAGAGCCACCCGACGAGCATCCCGGATATTAGCGGGAGGTAGACCCGGCGTAATCGGTGACTGAACGCGCCGCGGTAGCTGATGTTCGTCGTCGGATTGCGGTAATCCTCGCTCAGCTCCGCGCGCCACGCGTCGCGTTCGACGCCCTCCGACGGGTCGAGCGCGTTGGCGAAGAGGTTCTCCTGCAGCACCCGGACGCGCGAGCGCCAGACGTCGTAGGCGCGAAAGCGACGCGCCTCGATGAACAGGAAGACGGTGCCCATGATGATGCCAGCGAGAATGACCGCGTGCGAGACGTCGCCCGAGAAGGCGTAGGCGACGATCGCGGACATCACCGTCACCGCCCAGTTCGTGGTGGTATCGAGCCGGTCACGCCATCCGACGGTGCGTTCTACCTCGCCTCGGTAGAGGTGCGCCGTGACGGAGCCGAGCCCCGTGCTCTGATCGACCATCTCGCGTCCGATCTCTTTCTCCGCGGGATCTTCGGGATCGAAGTCGGTATCGCCGTCGCTCATACCGATCGGTACGGCGCCAGGCCCTACACGTGTTTACCCGTTCGTTGCCTGCGACCCGATTTCGCTTCGGTTCGCAACTCCCCCAACGCTCTACAGGCGGAGCAGGCCGCGTGCCTCGAGGTCGTTCTTCGATCGAATTATCGCGACTCGAGCCCGTACACCGCCCGAAACTGAGACAGCTCCGATTCGGTCCCGGCGACGACGAGACGGTCGCTCCCTTCGAGCGCTCGGCCGTCGATATCCGTGAGCAGGTCCCCGCCCCGCTCGAGCGCCACGACCGAACAGCCGGTTCGGTTTCGAATCGCCGCCCTGTCGAGGCCGTCGTCGAACGGTTCGGGTACGTCGAGCCGTAGAAACAGAATCCGATCGCCGAACGTCATGGCCTCGTGCTCGAAGATCCGAAGCACGAGCAGTCGTCCGGCGACGTTCGGGAGTCCGAGGGCGTAGTCAGCGCCGGCGGCCTGAAGTCGGGAAACGTTCTCCTCGATGTCGGCGGCCGCGAGGATCTCGAGATCGGGATTGAGCTCTCGCGCGACGAGGGTCGCGAGGAGCGCGCTCTCGTCGTCGTCGAGCGCGAGCACGAGGGTTCCGGCGTCGGTGACGTTCGCCGCACCGAGGCCCTCTTCAGTCGTAACGTCGCCGGTGACGTCGACGAGATCGCCGTCCTGCCGATCGAGGACGACCGTCTCGATATCAGCGCGCTCAAGGTTGCCGATCACGGACGAGCCGACGGTTCCGGTGCCGACGACGAGGACCGGTTCGCGCATGGGTCGGTAGTCGGAGCCGGCCGAGCCGGTCACCTCGGCGACACGCTCGAGGTCGTCCGACGTTCCGACGGCGAGCAGCGTCGTGTTCTCGTCGGCGTGGACGTTCGTGGGGAGCGTCCGGAGAAAATTCCCTCGCACCCAGGCACCGAGGACCGTCGCACCGCCGGATTCGACGCGTCGGAAGGTGGCGAGTGACTCGTCGTACAGCCGACTGTCCGCTTCGACCGGGTACTCGACCAGGTGAAGGTCCCCGTCGAGTTCGATCTCGCCGTCGGACTCGACGTCGCCGCCGACGACCGGCCGTACCTTGTCTCCGAGCGCCTTTCCGAGGCGGTGTTTGGGTGAGATCACCTCGTCGGCCCCGGCGTAGCGGAAGTATCGGGCCCGCGACGGATCCGCAACGAGGGCGAGCACTCGCGGCTTGTCGTCGCGATCAGCCAGTTCGATGACCGTGCTGATGTGGTCGATCTCCGACTCGTCGACGACGACCGCGAGCGCGTCACCGATCTGTGCGTCATCGAGGCTGTCGTCGGTCGCCGGATCGCCATGGAGAACGACGAGGCCGTCTTCGTGAAGCGACTGCGCCCGTTCTCCGTCCGGTTCGAGGATGACGTACTCGGTGCCACCGGACTCGAGTTCGTCGACGAGCGACGCACAGAGCGGCGTGTAGCCGGCGATGATAACGTGATCTTCGAGTTCGTTGACGTGTTCCGGCGGCGTCGGCCGGACGAGCGTCTGCAGCCACGGCACGACGAACAGCGGGACGGCGACGAAGATGTAGGTGATGCCGGTCAGTTGGATCAACACGACCAGCGCCGTCATCTCGAGGGTTTCCCACGGCGCGTCCTGGCCGTAGCCCGTCGTCGTCATCGAGTGGATAACGACCTCGAGCGCCTGGTACCACGTTCGCGGTTCGCCCTCGAGCGCCGCCATCCCCCAGTAGTAGACGGCGGCGTACGCGCTCGTCAGGATCAGGAGCGAGCCGAGATACCCCGCGACGCGAGCGGTGAGTCGGGCCACGATTACGCGGTTCCGACGCCGTCCGGACCGGTTCTGTCGTCAGGCATTCAATCGTGGCGACCTACGCCCGAGGCGGTCATCGTTCTTGGTGGGGCCTGTGCAAGGTCCCACACCCGAGACGCGTACCCGATGCCCGAACGGCCACGAACGCTTCCGCGGGACCGACGAACGGTTCACCGCGAACAGCAAGCGTCGCCTTCGGGACGCGTTACGCTTCGCCTCCGGCACCCCCGAGGACGGCACCGAACTCGCCGACGTCTGGTCCGGAGTCGGCGTCGACGTCGGCGGAACGAGAGAGGAAAAGGCCCATTAGCTAGCCGACACATCCATTACTCATGGGACTTGGCAGCACCGCAAAGAAGATTCAGAGCCTCTCGGATCGCGCCGAAGCGATGTACAAGCAGGTACAGCAACTCCAGCAGCGAATCATCGGCCTCGAAGAGGAGATGGACGACACCCACGAGACGGTCAAGCGTCTCGACCACCAACTGGGCGAACAGCGCGCCCTCCTGCTCGCAATAGCCGACGAACAGGGCATCGACGGCGAGCAGATCCTCGCGGAGGCGGCCATCGACGAGGCCGAACTCGAGGCGGCGGAAGACGGCGAATCCGACGGCGAACCAGCCGACGCCGCCGCGGACGAAAACCAGGCGGCCGACGCCTCCGCCGAGTAACGCCCGTTCTCCCCGGCCCCTTCCGATCGACGACGGTCGGCGATCGGTAGAAGACAAGACCTAACAATAGGGGCAACTTTTGCCAAAACGATGACGACCCACGAGCAGTCGGTGGATTCGGTGCTCGAGACGATCGGTCGGACGCCGCTCGTTCGCCTCCAGGACGGGCCCGAAGACGTCCGGTGTTACGCGAAACTCGAGTCGTTCAATCCCGGGGCAAGCGTAAAAGACCGCATCGGCCGCTACATGCTCGAGAAGATGCTCGAGCGCGGCGAACTCTCCGAGGGCGGGACGATCATCGAACCGACCGCGGGAAACACGGGAATCGGACTCGCGATCGCCGCCGGACAGCTCGATATCGAGGCGATCTTCGTCGTTCCCGAGCGCTTTAGCGTCGAAAAACAGCAGCTGATGGCCGCGCTGGGTGCCAAGATCATCAACACCCCGACGGATGCGGGTATGGGCGGCGCGATCGAGCGCGCACACGAACTAGCCGACGAACTCGACGATGCCGTCGTCCCCCAGCAGTTCTCGAATCCGTTGAACACGGAAGCCCACTACGAGACCACGGCCCCCGAAATCTACGAGGCGCTCGAGGGTGAGGTCGGCGCGGTCGTCGCCGGCTGTGGAACCGCGGGTACGCTCATGGGCATCGCGAGATACGCGCTCGAGCAACGGCCCGAGACGTACGTCGCCGCCGTCGAACCCGAGGGCTCGCTGTACGGCGAAGTCCTCGGCGAAGCGCGCGAGGAAGGCGAGTACAAAATCGAGGGGATCGGGACCCACAACGTCGAGACCAACGAACTGTTCGATCCCGACCTCGTCGACGCCGTCTACGCCGTCCCGGATCGGGACGCTCACGACGAACTCCGTCGCCTCGCCCGCGAGGAGGGTCACCTCGTCGCCTCGAGCGCCGGGGCCGCGAGCGTCGCCACGAAACGCGTTGCACGGGAGATCTCGGACGGGACGCTGGACGCGCCACACGATACCGTCGTGACGGTGTTTCCCGACTCGAGCGAGCGCTACCTCTCGAAGGGGATCTACCGGTCGTTCGAGGAGTGGGAGGGCTAATTCGGAGCCCTCAGTTCGCGGCGCGAACCGCGACCAGTACACTGATTACTCGTCTCTGACAGGAGAGCATATGACCCGGCCGCTTTTCGCCCTCCCCGCCGATCACGAGTTCTCACCTGCCGTGCGGGCCAAACACGAGGCCTACACGAATCAGGGTGGACTGCTCGGCGCGTTCGCGTACGCGCTCGTCGCCCTCGAGACCGACAGCGCAGAACAGCCTGCTCAGGGCACGCGGTTCGACGACGACCTCGATGCCGCGATAGCGTCGGTCCCGACGGCTCTCTTCGTCACGAGCAGTCTGCACGACGACGCGATCGACGAGGCGGACGCATGGGATGACGATCGAAAACGGCGACTGAACGAGCACATCACGCTCGGCGATCTCGTCTTCATCGACGTCGTCGAGGTCGCCGGCTCGCTCCCCGAGGGAGTCGATCTCGAGTCGGTACTCGGAACGGTACGACGAATCGGAACGGGACAGTTGAGAGAGGAGGCGCTCGCGCCGACGACGGCGACGCTCGAGGACGCCATCGCTCGCGTCGACGAACGCGGAGCCGTCTGGGGCGACCTCGCAGTCTCGCTGATCGACGCTATCGACGGCTACTCCGCGGCCCAACTCGAGCGTCTTCGGACGATCACGACGAACGGGATGTTCGTTCTCACCGTCGTCGACGACGTCGAAGATCTACCGGAGGACGTCGACAACGGCGTCGTGAACGTGCCGCTCGCGCTCTACGACGGCGAGACGACCGAAACCGAATCGGCGGCAGCCGTCGCCGAGTCGTTCCTCGAGTCGGACGCGCCTCGTCGGATCGACGCGCTCCTCGCCGACCGTTGGGCCGACCTCGAGGCCGGCGCTCGCGAGTTCGCCGCATCGCTCGACCGATCGGACGAGGCGATTCTCGAGGCGGTTCGCCGGGGACTGTCGTGGTACTGCGAATCCGTCTGTTCGGTCCCGCTCGAGCGGACCGTGCCGCCGGCCCGCCAGCGCGAGATTCGCGCGCAACTGGCCAGCGACGAACTGGAAACTCGCCGCGTCGTCGAAGCGGTCACAGACGAGCTTCCAATTACCAGCAGTCTCGATGACGCCGAGACCGATTGTGACGCCGACGGCGATCGTGCGGCGCTCGAGAATCGCGTCGACGAACTCCCCGTCGAACCGCTCGCGGAGGTACTCATCATGCTCGTTCACGTCGCGACCGTCGCCGACGGCGTGATGAGCACGTCGCTTGCCGACGCACTCGACGCGCTCGAACGACGGACGACAGCGACGACGTCTTGAGCACAGGGTTCCGGCGGCTGTGCTCGAGTAGTGAGCGCCGCGCGAATAACAGACGGAGGAGATCAGGCAACGAGTCGGCGGTGTTCGACTCTCATGCACCGATCTTGCACGACCGTTCGGCCTGCGTTTTCGGCGCGATCCGCCGCGTCGTCGTCGCGAATCCCCAGCTGCGTCCAGATGACGTCGACGTCGTCGCGCTCGAGCGCTGCGTCAACGATCTCCCCGACCTCGTCGCTCGGGCGGAAGATGCAGACGACGTCGATCTCGGCGTCGACCTCCGCAAGCGAGTCGGGGACCGGTTTCCCGAAAATCTCGTCCGCGAACGGGTTGACCGGGATCACGTCGTAGCCCTGTTCGAGCAGGTAGTTCGGAACGTCGTGGGCCGCCTTGCCGGGCGTGCTCGAGCAGCCGACGACGGCGATCGTCTCGTAATCGAGAACGGCCTTGATGTCGTCCGCGGAGTCGACTGGCATGTTACTCGACCGTACGGGCTCAGCGGTAAAACGTTCCGTGGTCCGATCAGTTCGAGAGGCCGGCCGTCCGAATCTGGGGCTCGTCGTCTCCGTCGTTCTCCTCGAGTTCGATGACGGCGTCGAACAGTTGTTTGAGCGTGTTCATCGTCTGATCGTCGTGGGCCGTCGAGTCGATGACGTAGATTCCCATGGCGTCTGCACTCTGGATTCGGCCCGTGAAGACGTGGAGAAATCGGAACACGGTCTGAAGGTTCGAGTACATGAGTAGCGTCGAGACGGAATGCAGGAGGACGCGGTTCCGGGTCAGCCCTCGGTCCTCGTAGAACTCCTGGAGGAACTCGGAGAGCTTGATACCGATCCCGGTCATGTCGACCGGCGAGGAAGCATACTTGACCCGCGGATCGTCGTTAACGGTTCCGATTCCGCGTTGTTTCGTCACGCAGTCGACGACGCCAACACTGGGATCGACGGCAGGATCGACGGAGCCGGTAAACGTCTCGAGCACCTTGTCGGCGCTGTCCTTCGTCGTGACGATGATCGATCCATCGCCGTGTTCGGCACCGCTCGCGAGGATATCGAAGGCGATTTCTCGCTTCCCCGTTAGCGGTGGACCTGCAACGAGCAGGTTCGTCCCGGGATCGATTTCGGCGTCCGGTAGGACGTCTGCGAGGTCATACATACCAGATACTCACATCCATCTGCAGCCGTAGTGGCGTCTGTTACCGAGACTGCTGGCTACTCCGGTGTGTAGTATGAGAATACGGTAACCAGCTTATATTCCTTTTGATTGCGGTACAACAACCGATGCTAATTTAGAATGGTTGTATCCGGTACGGCGGCTCGAAAGCGGCGTCGATTCACCTCAGATGCTCCCCGGAACCGCGGTCGCTGCGCGGCCGGCGATAAACGCCAGCGCCGCGAGAAACATCCCGTACTTGAGGTGTGATTGGCCGGCCGTCGGGTCTTCGAAGCTCTCGAAGGCCGCATAGAGCATGATCGCGTCGGCCGGGAGTACAATGAGCAGGTAGGGAACACCGAAGTAGAGCAGATACGGGATCGGGCTCGCGAGAACGCCTGCGACGAGCAACGCGGCTGCGACCTGCAGCGCGCGGCGTGCGCCGATCGCGATCGGGAGCGTGTTCAGCCCCTCCTCGCGGTCGCCCTCGAGATCCTCCACGTCTTTGATGATCTCTCGGGTCACCGTCGCGATCGCCGAGAGGACGAACAGAATCACGGCGGGACCCATATCGCCGACCGCCGCGGCCCCGAAGAGGAACGTGCTGCCGACGAGGTAGGCGACCAGCGCGTTTCCGAGCCCCGGCAATCCCTTGAAGAACTCGGTGTATGCTACCAGCGCGGCGAGGTTTATCGCTGCGATGGCGATCGCTGGGGCGGGAAGCGTCACGGCGAGAACGACCGCCGCGGCAAAGAGCACGAGGCTGAACGCGAGCGCGCCGCGCGGACTCACGGCACCGCGAGGGATCGCCCTGCCGGGTTGGTTGATCCGATCGATCTCCCGATCGAAGTAATCGTTGATCGCGTTTCCGGCTCCGACCGCCAACCCGGTCGCGGCGACTGCAGTTACCACCTCGAGCGGATAGCCGGCGACGCCACCGGCGACGAACGCGCCAATGAACGTCAAGACGCTCGCCGCGATCACGTTCACCGGCCGCATCAACTCGAGCAACCCACGGCTCGTCTCGCCCGCTGTCATGACCGGGACTGCTCGGTCGGGCTGGTTAAACGGTGCGGTCCGCCGTCGGCGGGCGTCGCTACGGGGTGGAGCCCACCCACCGGGGCGAGCGTTCGAGCCGAGTGGCGATCGACGCGGCGCTACCGCCAGTCCTCGAGAGTGTGGAGCGAATCGGCGTTGATCGAGAGCCACTCACTCACTCGCTCGTTACCGGTAGCATCGGCCGGGACGGCGGTCCAGACTTTCTCGTCGTCGGTGAGTAACTCGAGCGGTGCGGCTGCGGACGGTCCATCGTCGGGTACGTGGGACTCGTTCACCGTCATTGGATAGCCGGTCGTTCACCACGCACGACAAAGACCCCAGGCGGCGGTTTTCACCGCGTGAGAAGAGTGGGTTGGCGTGGTGACTCGAGGTGTGGTGACGGCTGTCGAAATGGTTCCAAATCGAGTGACTTATACACGACGGCGGAAACCATTGTAGTACGGGCGCTTAGCTCAGTCTGGACAGAGTGCTTGGCTTCGGACCAAGTTGCCACGGGTTCAAATCCTGTAGCGCCCACTTGCTGACGCGAACAAACTCGTGAGCGTCAGCGCTGGACCGCGAAGGATTTGAACGAGACGAGACGGGGAACCTCGCTTCGTTCGGCGTGGATCCCGATGGTCAGTTCGCGCGACGAGCGTATCACTGAGTCAAATCCATCGCATCGAGGGGATCGGAATCGGCTCTGACTGACGCGTAGACGCGCTCGCCCCACTCACACGCGATCGGGGAATCCGTATCGACGAACACCTGCATGAAGCCGGTGGTCTCCTCGTAGCCGCCGATTCCGACGCGTTCGTCGAAGAGAGCGAGACCGTACGGGAGGTCGTCACGCGTCCGGAGGGCCAAGTGCCCGCTGTCGATCGCTTCCCGGGCACGTTCAGGGCACGTCTCGACGAAATTCTCGACGATGTGTGGCAGGTAGATGATCTCGGTATCCGTTTTCTCGAACACCTGCTGGTGAAACTCGCCGAGGACCAGCGGAGCCATGTGGGTCGTGTTAAATCCACGAAACGTGTCGGATTCGTCGACGAGCGCGACGAACCGCTCGGCCGGTTTGTACGGATTGTCGGGTTCGGCGACGGTAACTGTCGCGCCCACGAACGGTTCGAGGATGAAGTCTCGGTGATCCTCACAGACCGCATCCAGAAGCGGCGTTATTCTGTGTGCGGTCCGCACGTTCGCCTCCAACCGGAGGACCTCCTCGGCGATGACTGCGCCGTGCCAGGTCAGTTGAAATCGACCATCGATCTTCTCGACGAAGTCCTGCTCGGCGAGCCACTGCGTGTAGCGGTGACTCGTCGCCCGTGAAACGTCGAGGCGCGCTTCGATCTCCCGGCGATCGAGCGGTTCTTCCAACAGGGCCTCGAGGATCGGGCCATGCCTGACGATGTCGCCGAGCAGGTCCGTATCGACGCGGTCGCCCGCGGCGTCCAGACGCTGGCCCAGGTAGCGACGGTTCCGTTCGTTTTCCAGAATCGCCTCCAGAATCAGCGATCCCGGTGGCGGATGACCATCCCCCTCAAGTCGGTCGTCTTGGTCAGGACTCATGTGAGTCACTCACTAAGACGGAGGCCGTCACTGATAGTAACTCTATCCCGTACGCGCTCCGGAATTCGTCTCATCGGGTGAAACGGTACTCTCGAGGCCGAACGCTACTCGACGGGTGAGGCCAACACCCGTGCAGTCGTCCACTAGTGTATGGCACAAGATCCCATCCCCGCCGACCGGATCGAACGGTTCGAAGCCGGATTCCACGGCGACGTGATTCACCCCGACGACGTTCGAAAGAGCGGAACTCTTTCGACCCCATCGGAACGACACAGCCGTTCTGAGGGCGCTGACTACGACGAGGCTCGCGCGGTGTGGAACGGGATGATCGACAGGCATCCAGCCCTGATTGCCCGGTGTCGTGGCGTCGGCGACGTGATCAGCGCGGTGAACTTCGCCCGCGAACACGACCTGTTGGTGGCGGTACGTGGCGGCGGGCACAACGTCGCCGGGACCGCCGTCTGCGACGATGGACTCGTCATCGACCTCTCCGAGATGAGGGACGTGTGGGTCGGCCCCGATGAGCGGACGGCGTGGGTACGGGCCGGTGCCACGTGGGCCGACGTCGATCGCGAGACCCAGGCCTTCGGTCTCGCAACGCCGGGAGGGGCCGTCTCGGAGACGGGGTTCGCGGGTCTGACCCTCGGTGGCGGCATCGGTCATCTCCGCTGCAAGTACGGTCTGACCTGTGACAACCTCGCATCCATCGATCTGGTCACGGCAGACGGCGACTATCTGACCGCCAGCGCCGACGAACACGAGGAACTCTTCTGGGGGCTTCGCGGTGGCGGCGGCAACTTCGGGGTGGTTACCGGCTTCGAGTTCGATCTCCACCCGGTCGGTCCGGATGTGGCGGTTTGTCTCGTGTTCTATTCGGGTGAACGGATGATCGAGGTGTTGGAAGCCTACCGCGACTACGTCGCGGATGCGCCCCCGGAAGTCAGCTTGCTCACCCTGTCCGGTGTACTGCCCGACGAGGAACTGTTCGCGCCAGACACGGTGGACGAACGCAAGATCGCGATCGCAGGTTGTTACGCGGGGTCGGTCGCGGCTGGTGAGCGTGCGCTGGCACCCTTGCGGGAGATCCACGAGCCGGTAGCCGACTTCAGCGGACCGATGCCGTACGTCGAGTTCCAGCAACTCTTCGACGAGGACTACCCCGACGGGATGCGCTACTACTGGAAGTCGCTGTACCTCGACGGCCTGTCGGAGTCCGCCATCGATCGAATCGCCTACTGGTCCGGTGTGGCACCGTCACCGCTCTCGACGGTCGACGTCTGGCAGCTGGGCGGTGCGGTCGCGCGAGTCGACACCGAGGACAGTGCGTTCGCGGGGCGGCACGCTCCCTTCCTGCTGGGCGTCGAAGCGAACTGGGAGCGTCCGGAGGCCGACGATGTGAACGTCGAGTGGGTGCGCGACTGTCTCGAGGACATGCGCCAGTTCTCGGACGGTTCGGTGTACCTGAACTTCCCGGGATTCTTCGAGGAAGGCGACGAGATGATGCGGACCACGTTCGGGCCGACGTACGAGCGGTTGGTCGCGCTAAAGGACGAGTACGATCCGACGGATTTGTTCAGCCGCAACCAGAACATCGCACCGTCCGGAACCGCTCGAGCCGATGACGGGGGCGTGCTATGAATGATCGAAACGTCGAACTCCCCGCGTTCGGGCGGCAGTTAGCGACGGTATTGGTCGTACTGTTGAGTACAACGGTGGTAGCGCTGAGCGTTCCGCTAATCGCTCCCGTCTTCGGTGAGTCCGGGGAGGCCGCTGCCACGGTCGGTTACATCCTGGCGGAAGCGCTCGTGCTCTACGTCGGATACGGGGCACTGACGCGGGTTACTAGCCCGGCCGCCCGTGAACTACTCGTGAACACCTGATTATGGAACTCCTTGGTCTCGGTATCGTGATGATCGGTTTCTTTGTCGGATTCGGCCTACTCATCGGCATCCTCTTCGGGTTCTTCGGGATGGGGGGATCGTTCCTCGTGACGCCAGCACTGTTGGTGGTCGGGTATCCGGCACCGGTGGCCGTCGGAAGCGGACTCGCGTTCGTCTTCGGCACCAGTGTCATCGGTGTGCTCCGACACCGCGATCACGGCCAGGTCAGCTACGTACTGGCGGCGCTGATGATTCTCGGGATGACGTTCGGTATCGAGGTCGGCACCAGTATCGTGTTCCTGCTGACGGATCTCGGCAGCGCTGACGTCGTCATCGGCGTGGTGTACGTCGGACTTCTCGGTGCGGTCGGGCTCTTTGTCCGCCGAGACGCTCGTACTGGCGGTTCCGATATGAGATCGGGACAGCTCGCTACCGGAGTTCAGGCCATCGCGTTTCCACCACTCGTGTCGCTACCCGGCGGTGCGACCGTTTCGGTGTGGGTTATCCTTCTCGCCGGGCTGGGGATCGGCGTTCTCTCTGGATTTCTCGGCGTCGGTGGCGGTTTCCTTCTGCTCCCCATCATGGTCTACGTGTTCGGCGTTCCCACTGCAATCGCCGCTGGGACCAGCATCCTCCAGATCATGGTTTCGGGTGCGTTCGGGACGTTCGTCTACGCCCAGTCGAATGCCGTCGAGATCCCCGTTGTCGCCGCGTTGCTCGTCGGGAGTGCGCTCGGTGCTCGTATCGGTGTGAGTGCGACGCAGCTGGTAAACGAGGCTGATATCAAGGGGTACTTTGCGGGTATGCTGCTCGCCGGGGGTGTCGCCACCGCCTGTAAGCAGGTGAGTGGCGTATACGGGGTCGAGACGCTCGAGACAGTGAGTGCAATCCTCCTCTTTGGTACCGCGGTCTTGGTCAGTGGTGCGATCGTCCGCACGTCGATCGCTACGCTCAGAAAGGATCGAGAGCGCGGGTCGCTACAGACCTATTAACACGACTTCGACTGGTACTCCTGTAGAGTCCGAATGCTAGGCGGCCCACTGGCCGGATGTGATTTCTGCAGGGGTGGATGCGTTCATTCGAACGGGAGCAGCTACTCCCTTCTCACGGTAACAAATAACGCGGTTTGCGTTGTAATCAGCTACCAGCGTCTGCTCTCCACTCATACGGGACCTCACCCCTCTGCCAGTTACTCGGACTCGAGCCCGTCCCGGGGAACGTTCTGTGCCAACACCCGAACGGTATCGCGGATGCAACGAGCGTTGTGCTCGATCGCCGGAATATCGCGTGCTGCGCCGTGTTCGATCAGGGCCGTCGAGGTCTCCTCGAGGTCGTCGACGAGTTCCGCGAGGTGCTCGAGATCGCGGTCCGTAGCGCAGTGGTCGTGATCCGTCCGGTCGCCGTCCGGTCGCGTTCGGTCCTGGGCCGACTCGTCTCGCTGTCGAGCGGTAGGGTCGTTATCAGACATCGTTCACCCGCTGATCGTGGACGCGATCGGCTTTGAGTTCGGGGCGCTCGAGGACGCCGCGCTCCCGCAGGCGGATGCGAAACGAGAGGCCACAGGCCTGTTTGAGTCGGTGACGGAGGTCGCGTTTGATCCCTTCGGGGTCCCGCGCTGCCCGCGGGGCCGTTTCGGTGACGAGCGTGGCGACGTCCGATTCCTTCTCGTCGTGTTCGTCGATGACGATTTTGTACTCGTCGGTGACGTCGTCGCTCCGGCGGACGATATCCTCGACGGCCGTCGGGGAGAGCAGGACGCCGTTGACCATCGTGAAATCGTCGTCCCTGCCGAGGACGCCGCCGTCGGCGATGCGAAACGTCCGCCCGCAGTCGCACGCGCTCGGCCCCTCGAGTTTTACACGGTCCCGTTGTTCGAACCGGAGGTAGGGTTGGGCGCGTCGGTCGAGCGGCGTCACGATCAGCGTTCCCTCTTCGCCCGGGTCGACCGGGGTTCCGTCGTCGTCTACGACCTCGACGAGGAACCGGGACTCGTTGAAGTGGAGGCTGAGCGAGTCGCCGTCACAGCTGTACCCCCACGCGCCGGTTTCGGTCGCACCGGCGTGGTCGTGGACCGTCGCATCCCAGCGCGCTTCGAGCTTCGCTTTCGTTCCCGGAACGCTCGCGCCGGGTTCGCCGGCACAGATGATCCGATCGACGCTGGTCGCTGCGGGGTCGATACCTTCCCGTTCGGCGACCTCTCCGAGTCGAAGCGCGTACGTCGGCGTGGTCATGAACGCGGTGGCCTCGAGGTCGGCCATCAGCTCGACGCGTTCGACGGAGGAGAGGTTGCCGCCGGGAACGACTTCCGCACCGATCCGCTCGCAGGCGTAGTGGGCCGCCCAGAAGGCGACGAAAACGTTGTACGAAAACGGAACGAAGACTCGATCGTCCGGTCGTATTCCGTGCGCCCACAGCACCGTCGCCCAGCAGTCGCTCCACCACTCCCAGTCCCGTCCCGAATCCGCCTGTCGGAGCGGTGTGCCGGTGGTACCGGAGGTCTGATGATACTCCCGTACGTCCGCCGGGTCCACGGCGAGGAGGTCCCCGTACGGCGTCGCTGCGGACTCCGTCTCCTGTGCCCGTCTGAGTTCGTCTTTCGTGGTCGTCGGAACCGCACGGATATCTTCGAACGTCTCGATGTCCTCGGGAACGATTCCGGCGCGGTCGAGCTTTTGTCTGAACACGGGAACGGTTTCGTAGACGTACACCGCTTGCGCTCTGAATTTTCGTATCTGGCGACGTTCGAGTTCCTCGCGCGGCATCGTCTCGAGCAACGGGTTCCACATCTCGGCCATAGTCTCCGGCGGTACCGGCTGAACTGGCTTTGTTATGGATCCGTTTTGAACGATCGCCGCCCGTACCGACGCCGTGACGCTAACAGCGGCGTCATACCGCGAAATATCGGACCTATTACTATGGTCGATCGCTCGCTGGTCTGGGTATGTTCGAACGGACTCGTGGGGAACCGCCCTGTCGGCAGTACGACAGCGGCGAGCGCGAGTACACGATCCGACAGTACCGCGATGGTGATCGCGACGAACTGCTCTCGCTGTATCAGACGATACTCGATCCGGGACTGTCCGAAGCGTGGTTCGAGTGGAAGTACGAAACGAATCCGTACACCGACGACGTCCCGGTTTACGTCGCCGAGTTCGACGGGCGGATCGTCGGTGCGGGCGGCTTCTGGGTCCTCGAGTTACACACGGGGTCGCGGTCGACGCGCGTCGTCCAGCCGTGTGATGCCGCGGTTCGGCCGGCACACCGACGGCAGGGACTGTTCACCGAGATTCTCGGCGCCGGACTCGAGCGATTCGACGATAACGGCTTCGACCTCGCATTCGACTTTCCGAACGAACTGAGCAAGGCGACGTTCGAAAAGTACGGGTGGCGACCCGTCGGGCGACAGGAGACGCTCTTTCGCGTCCAACAGCCCGGCGCGATGATCGGGAGGCAGCCGACCGGTCCCGTCTCGGTGCTGCTACACGGCGGTGCGCGGCTGCTCGCTCGCGGGTATCTCGCGGCCAAGTCCCGCCGTCGGTCGGTCGCCGATCGTCTCGAGGTCGACGTGATTCGGACCGACGAAATCCCGGCAAAAACGCTCGCGACGCTCTATCGCCGGGACGTCCCCGACGAGTTTCACGTCGTTCGCGACGAGACGTTCTACGACTGGCGATTCGGCAACCCGCAGTGGGAGTACGCGACGTACGTCGGGCGCTACGACGGGTCGCCGGTCGCCGCGATCGTCACGGGAACGAGGGTCGAAAACGGAGCGCCCGTTACGCGTCTCACCGACGTCGTTCCGCTCGTTTCGAACCGCGCCAGAACGGCGGCGTTCGTCCCCATTCTCGAGGCCATCCTCGAAGCGAACGACGACGCGGCGCTCGTCGTCGCGCCGTCGACGGCGATCCCGCGGTCGGTACTCTCCGAATACGGGTTTCAGAGCAATCTTACGCTCCCGCTCTCGACGGTTGCGACACCGACAGTTCACGGCGTCTGTGTGCTGGCGGCGGACGAGGAGCCCGGTAGCGACCGGTGGATCGTCGACGAAAAATCGTTATCCGACCCCGACTCCTGGCGAATCACGTTCAGCGAGTACGATACCGGCTGAGCCCGTCTTTCGGGAAGAATTCCGTGATCGTCATGATGTGGGCGCTCGCCGCGTGGATCCGATACGTGCGTTCCAGAAGACACGCCGCGTCGCTCTCGACGAACGACGGGAACCCCTCGCCGTCGAAACGCGCGTTCACCTCGGCGATGGTCCGTCTCGTCTCCGCACACTCCTCGCGAAGAACGTGACCGATTCCGATATCACCGTCGACGAGTTCGTCGGCGATCGATTCTTCGAGCGGTGAGAGGCGAATCGTCGATCGAGCCCAGACCAGCGGCGTTCGCCCGGAGTCGCACTCGAGCGCGACCGTTCGATACAGTCGATTCCCGGTCACCTCGCGGTCGAGGATGTCGATCGAGACGTCGCGCCTCGTCAGCGCCTCGAGCATGTGGGTGACGGTCCCGTCCGTCGAGAGAAACAGTCGTTCGATCGGTGACAACGTCAGCCCGGCCTCTCGCTCGAGGTCGACCACCATCGAACGAACCGATTCGTCCGCCGCCGGTGGTCGCGTTCGTTCGTCGCTCATTGTTGTGGGGGTCTCGATCGGACGTACGCCCACGACTCGTTTTGTAAACCATCCCTTCATCGGGACGGTTTCGGCCTCGTAGTAATCGATCGTCTCGAGGTGTTCGTGAGCGGAGACGGCGAGTCGTCCGGCCAAAATCGTCACTGTACGCGAACGTTTCCCCGTCCCGTGGACGCGGTTCTCGACATGATTCGTTCGAGGTGGACGGCGGCGGCTGCTGTGGCTAACCGATGAAACCACCGACATCCCAGTTCCCGAGCTGTAACAGTAGATATAAGTCAGCAACAGTCAACAATTAGAACGGAATCTACACTCCGAGAATACAGGGGACAGGTACGGAAATGCCCGGGTGGTACCAGCACCCGAGACGCGGCCTCCAACCCCGGACAGGTTCAAAGCCATGATTGCATACATTCTGTCGGGATATAAACGTCCCGAACGACCGATGAACCACCACACTAGCCCGCCGTCGTCCAAAGACGCCGCCCGGAGACCGCGATGAGCGATGCCGACGAGACGAGCGCCGACGAATCGAGTACGCGGCCCGCCTGTCCCAACTGCGGCGAACCGGTCGTCGTCGTGACGGTCTCCGGACCGACCGACGGCTTCGCGGCTCCCTGCGGCTGTCGCCTCCCACCCGGCGGACTCGCCGACTCGAGACTCGAGTAACGCCACCGTCTCGAGTCGCGGCGGACAGTCGGGTCACCGACGCCGGTCACGACACACCACCAGTGCGAATGCACCCCAACGACCGCCGTCGGAGCCCGACCCGGAATCGCGGCTCGAGTTCTCCTGGCACCCCCTCGAACGTCGTCTCACGCCGTACAGATCGCACGCTCGAGGAGGGAGTGATCACTAAAACCGCCGGCGACGACCGAGACATTCCGAAACGACAGTCTCGAGGCTCTCGAGCGCAGGTGATGCTCGGTGACTTCGTCATCATCTCCCGAAAACGAAAGCGTACAACCGGTCCAGCGGAACGTCAGTCCGACGATCGCGCCGCCGATGGGCCGCTATCTCCCGTGGACGTGATCCGTCGGAAGTCGCCGTCACCGCAGGTACACTCCTCCGAGACGCCGATCGGCCTGATCGTGCCGTCCGCCTTCTGCTCGGAGACGTACACCGATTCACAGGACCGACACACCGCAACGATTCTCGAGCGCGATTCTGACCTACTCATCACGCGGGAAAACGGTACGCTCGGGTATCACCATTGCTCCAAGATGTGTAGGCTGTTGCATCCCGATCGCGATGAACAGGCAGTCGTATACGCCGGATCTGGGTCCGTTCAACCGCGAATGCGAACGAATGGGCGAGAGCGGTATTGCGACGTTCACGAAGGCGGGATCGATCGGCTGACGGCGGGCTCGAGAGGGACCCGATCACCGAGAACCGTTTCGACCGCGAGCGCCCACAACCGATCAGGTCTCGGGTTGCTCTTGAATAACGACGACCGCCTCCCCGTCGATCACCGTCTCCTCGGCCGCGTTCTCGACCATCGTGTGGAGCCGGTATCGGGTGTTGCCAAGCACCTCGATGATCTCGCAGGTGGCGGTGACGGTCTCGCCGATCTCGACCGGTTCGCGGAACTCGAGATCCTGTGAGAGGTAGATCGTCAGTCCGGGAAACCGGGCCAGCGCGGCGCTGATCGTTCCGGCGACGAGCGTGCCGTGGACGATTCGGCCGCCGAATCGGGTCTTCTCGGCGAACGCCGTCTCGAGGTGGAGACGGTTGGTATCGCCGGAGATGCGGGCGAACGCGGAGACGTCGGCTTCCTCGATCGGCTTGGTGAATCGAACGTACTCCCCGACGCCGAGGTCGTCATAGCTGTCGATCGACCGCTCCATCAGCCAGGTATCGTCGCCGAAGGCGAGTTCGGTGATCGGTGCGTCAGTCGCTTCCGGCCCGCGTCGTGCCGTGTCCGATCCAGCGTCGGCCGCAGCCGACGAGGACAGCCCCATCGCCGCGAGGACTGCGTTGTTAGCTTCGACGTAGCTGTTGACGACGTGTTTCGAAACGCTCGACCAGTGCTCGCTCGGCGGTACCGGGGTATCGGCGGCGTCGGGTTCGGGACGGTTACTACTCATAACTGGGTGAGTCGGGTGGCGAATCGACCGCGCTGTCGAGACGATCCACGGGGGCAATTCGCGCGCCACCCACTTTCTATCACCGCCAAATCATGTTGGACGCCGCGACATGACACTCTGCTTTGTGTGGTCGTCACGCCGCGCTGTCGGTGCCGAGAAACGCTGCAGTCGCGCTGTTGAACGCGTTCGGACGGTCCTGATTGACGAGATGACCCGAGTCGGCAAGCTCTACGTGTTCACCGGCGGTGACTTCCGAGACGAGGTCCCGACCCTGCCGTTTGACCAGCGGTGCCTCTTGCTCGCCGTGGATGACGAGCGTCGGCGTCTCGACGTGTGAGAGCGAAGACGGTTCGTAGCGGTAGAGCGCGCCGAACACCTTGCGGAACTCGTCTCGAGAGATGTCGCCGACGGCCTCCATCGCCGTCGTTCGCACGCCCGGGTTCACCGACAGCCACTGCTCGCCGGTCGTCGCCCGAATCGACGACAGCATCGATCGAAACGTCGCCTTCGTCCCCGTCATCGACAGCGACGTCGTCAGCGCCGGCAGCGGTGAGAGGAACGGTTTCATCCCAGATGGGAGGTCCACCGGCGGCATCGACCGGACTGCGCCGCCGAGAATCGCGCCCGCCGCGCGATCCGGGTGTCGATCGAGGAACTCCTGGACGACCATCGAACCCAGCGAGAGCCCACAGAGAATCGGTTCCTCGAGGTCGAGCTCCGAGAACAACGCCTCGAGGTCGTCGGTAAAGAGCTCGATCGAGTACCGGTTCGGCTCGGTTGCGCCGGTCCGTCCGTGCCCGCGGACGTCGAGGGTGATCACCTGGTACTCGTCGGCGAAGCGTTCGACCTGCGGGGTCCAGGCCTGCCCGTTCATCCAGCCGCCGTGAATACAGACCAGCGGCTGGCCGTCGCCTCGCGTCTCGTACCAGAGCGTGCCGTCGTCGAGGGAGAGTTCTGCCATCGTACTCCGTATGCGTCTCTGTGCATATAGGTCGGCGGGTGGCACGCACTGCGTGCAGTGTGTAACGGGAGTCGAATCGGTCGGACTCGAGTCGCGGAGCGGACGACACCCGTCGCCGACCGACGGCTGTCCCTCGTCGGTCACGTTCGCCGACATCGAGAGTGCGGATCACCCCGTCGGTTCTCAGGACGATCGGGGCGACTCGTCCGACGCGGCGCGATCCGCCGCGGCGCGGACCGTCTCGGCCGAGAGCGACGAGAGCGCGACCAGTTCACCCGCGGTCTCGCTGGCGATCAGTTCCGAGAGGCCGGCGCGGGAGTCGTCGCCGGCGTCGACGACGACCACCGTCGCGTCGGTGGCCGCGAGCCCGCGAGCCGCACGGCGCGTCGCGTCCGTCGGACTGCCGTCGGCGACGTTCGCCCGCCCGTCCGTCACGAGGACGACGACCGCCGCGTCCGTCTCCGCACGCTCGAGGACCCGTCTCGAGGTCTCGAGGCCCGCCGGCAGCGGCGTTCGATCGCCCGACGGCAACTCTTTCAGGTGACGCGCGGCCAGCGAGACGCTGTCGGTCGGGGGCAACAGCACCTCGGCGTCGTCGCCCGCGAAAGCGACGAACGAAACCCGGTCTCGCTGCTGGTAGCTGTCCCGCAGAAGGTCGAGGACGACGCCCTTGGCGGTTCGCATGGCGGGACGCATCGAGGCGCTGGCGTCGACGGCGAAGACGATCGTTACCGACGTCTCGCCGGCGCGAACCGACCGCCGGAGATCACGGCTCTCGACCCGGGACTCGCCGCGGGCTGCGGCCGAGCGAACCGACGCCGCCGCGTCGATGGGGCCGTCGCTCGAGGCGGGTTCCGTTCGGACTCGGGCGCCTCGATTGTCCGCGCTCGGGGCCGTACTCGCTCGCGACCCGCCCGCAGCCGTCGCGTCTCGGCTCTCGACCGACGGCGTCTCGAGATCGGGTGCCTCGGCCGCACCGACGCCTGCGATATCGGCGCGCTGCCGGCCGGGAGCGAGCGGCTGGGCCTCGTCAGTCCCGTCATCCGACTCGTCGGAACCGCGTTCGCTCGAGTCGCCGTCGGCGGGATCGCTCCCCCCTCCGTCGCCGGTTTCGTCGGGAGCGCGCTCGCCACCGGCCGGTCGGTCGCCGCCGTCCGGTCCGCGTTCGGCGTCGGACTCCCCGTCGGTCCCGTCGCTGCCGTTCTCGGAACCGCCGTCGGAGCCGCCGTTTCGGTCGGTATCACCGCCCTCGCCGCCGGATTCGGTTCCCGTCTCACTGCCCCCGTCGCACTCGCCGGTCTTCTCGCGTTCGTCACCGTCCGCCTCATCATCCGCCCCGTCGGTCTCGTCTCCCGCTTCCGCCGACTCCCCTTCGTCGAATCGGTCCTCGAGCAGGTCCTCGAGATCCGGTTCGTCCTCGAACGGGGTGCTTCGGAGCCGGTGGGGCAGCGCGTAGATGGCGGCCTCGTGAACGTCGGACTCGATAACGGCGGTCCGGCCCTCCAGCGCGGCGATCGTCATCGCGGTCCGGGCCGTCGCCACGTCACCGCGGTGGCCGTCGACGCCGGCCGCGATGCACAGTTCGGCGATCTCCGCTTTGAAATCGGCCGGCAGGGAGACGCTCGAGAGGCGGTCTCGAGCCGCAGCTAACTCCGTTCGAAGCGCCGCGACCTCGCTTGCGTACTCCGTTCCCGGACCGGGCTCGTCATCGGCGGTGGTCTCGAGCGCTCGGTCGATGATCTCGACGCGCTCGTCGATCTCCCGACAGCCCTCGACGGTCGCCTGCAGGGAGAATCGATCCCGCAACTGGGGCCGGAGGTCGCCCTCCTCCGGATTCATCGTTCCGACGAGGGTGAAGTTTGCCGGGTGAGAGACGCTGATGCCGTCGCGTTCGACGGTGTTGGTGCCGCTGGCGGCCGCGTCGAGAACGACGTCCACCAGGTGGTCGTCGAGCAAGTTGACCTCGTCGACGTACAGGATTCCGCGGTTCGCCCGCGCCAGTAGGCCGGGATCGAAGTCGGCCGCGCCCGCGAGAGCGTCCTCGACGGAGAGCGTGCCGACGACGCGGTCTCGAGTCGCCCCGAGAGGGAGCGTCACGAGGGGAACGGGGCGGGTTTCGACGGGCAAATCCTCGCCCTCGCGAACGCGGATTCGGCAGTCCGTACACTGCAGGGCCGGATCGCTCGGCGCACAGCCGTACGGACAGTCCGAAACGGCTCGTTGATCGGGGAGGAGATCCACGAGGCCCCGAACGGCGGTCGACTTCGCGGTCCCCTTTTCGCCGACGATCAGGGCTCCGTCGAGGCCGTCGTTTGCCGCGACGGTCAGGAGAACGCGCTTCAGATCGTCCTGTCCGACGATCGCCGGAAAGGGGAGTGACGACAGCTTTTTGCCCCCAGACTCTGCAACCATACTTGAGCTAATACAATAGAGGTTTAAAAACACGATGACACGGATCGGGATTTACACCGCGACGGAGAACGAACTCGGCTCGATCGGACGGGCTGCCGAGCGCCTCGCGGACGTCGAACTGGTCGTTCGATCGGAGAGCGATCTCGACGACGAGGCCGATATCGAGGAGTTCGTCGAGGAATTGACCGACGCCGCGGCAGCGATATTCTGGCTGCACGGTGCCGAAGACAGCATGCCGGGCTACGACTACGCGACGGGAGCGCTCTCCGAGGCGGGCGTCCCACTGATCGTCAAGGCGACCGGTGACGCCTTCGCGTTCGAGGATACGACGGTCTCGGAGGGATATCGCGATCTCGTCTACGACTATCTGGAGAAGGGCGGGACGATCAACGTCGCGAACCTGTGTCGCTTCCTCGTCGCGGAGTACGAAGGTCAGGACACGGAGTACGACGATCCCACCGAACTGCCGACTGAGGGCGTCTATCACCCCGACTATCCCGGGATCGGATACGAGGAACTGCTCGAGACCCACGACCCCGACAGACCGACGGTCGCCGTCTGGTTCTACGAATCGCACTGGACCCACGAGAACACCCGGTACGTCGACGCACAGGTGCGGGCGCTCGAGGAGCAGGGCGCGAACGCGCTGCCGATCTTCTGTAACCCGGCGACGGATACCGACGAGCAAGAGGATGCGGAGTGGGTGACCGATAACTGGCTCATCGATAGCGAGGCGTCTTTGACGCCTCGAGAAGGCGGTGAAACCGCCGATGCCGACGGACAACCGATCGTCGACGCCGTCCTCTCCTCGTTCATGTTCTCGCTCTCCATGGACGAACGCGGCCGCAGCGCCGATGACGAGGGCTCGAGCGCCGAGGACGTCTTCCTCGATCGCCTCGGCGTTCCCGTCCTGCAGACGATCACGACGATGCGATCGCGATCGCGCTACGAATCCAGCGACACGGGCGTGATGGGCTTCGAACTCGCGCTTTCCGTCGCCCTCCCGGAGTTCGACGGCAACGTCATCACGCACCCGATTTCGGGCAAGGAACGAACCGACGACGAGGCCGGCATCGGCTCCGCGCCGAAACACCACTATCCGATCGAGGAGCGGATCGATCACGCGACCCGGCTGGCGGTTAACTGGGCCGAGCTTCGACACACCCCGAACGAGGACAAGCAAGTTGCCGTCGTCCTGCACAACTACCCGCCGAGCGACGACGGGATCGGGACCGCGTTCGGGCTCGATAGTCCGAAGTCGACCGTCAATCTGCTCGAGGAACTCGATGAACGCGGTTACAACCTTGGCGACGAAATGCCCGAAGACGGGCAGACACTCGTCGAGAAGCTGACCGCACAGCTGACGCTCGAGGATCGCTGGGTCGCCCCCGAAGACGTTTGCGACCTCTCTGTCGACGTCGTCTCCGCCGACACCTACGCCGACTGGTTCGCCGACGCTGACGAGCGATTTCGGGAGAACATCGTCGAGGAATGGGGCGAGGTCCCCGACCGTCCGTTCGCGATCCCCGGCGTCGAGTTCGGCAACGTGCTCGTCACCGTACAACCGCCCCGCGGATTCGGGATGGACCCCTCGAAGGTCTACCACGATTCCGATCTGCAACCGCCACACGACTACTACGCGTTCTACGGTTGGCTCCGGAACACGTTCGAGGCCGACGGGGTCGTCCACCTCGGTACCCACGGCAGCCTCGAGTGGCTCCCCGGCAAGACCGTCGGACTGAACGGCGAGAGCGCGCCGGACCAACTGATCGACGACGTCCCGAACGTCTACCCATACATCGTGAATAATCCGGGTGAAGGAACGCAGGCCAAACGTCGCTCGTACGCCGCCATCGTCGACTATCTCACCCCCGTCATGCGAAACGCGGGCACCTACGACGAGTTGTCGGAACTCGAGGAGTTGGCTAACCAGTACCGGGAAGCCGGCATGGAGGACGCCCGCGCCGACGACGGGCAACACCTCGAGGACCTCATGCGCGAGAAAGTTGATGAACTGGATCTCGCAGTAGAATTGGGTATCAAAGGTACCATAGACGAGAAGGCCGACGTCCGCGGTCCGGACGAAGCAGGTTCGACCCTGGCTGAGGGCGACGTCGAGGGCGAGAATCTCGCGATCGACGACCTCGTCGAGCGCATTCACGAGTACCTCACGGACGTCAAGACCACCCAGATTCGCCTCGGACTGCACACGATGTCCGAGCCGCCAGCCGACGAACGCCTCGTGGAGTACCTCGTCGCGCTGACGCGGCTCGAGAACCCCGGCGGGCCGAGCCTGCGCGAGAGCGTGGCCGGCGCGCTGGGCGTCGACTACGAGACGATGCTCGACTCCCCGGGAACCTACGACGAGGCCCTCGGGATGACCTACGCCGAGGCCGCGGACGTGGTCTACGAGACCAGCGTCGACCTGATCGAGACGCTCGCCGAACACGAGTTCGACGTACCAGCGTCGGAACTCGAGGGCGGCCCCGAGGACGAGGTGAACATGAACCTGCTCGTGGTCGACCTCGAGACGATCGGGGACGGCCGCGCCAGATCGGGCGCTCACGACGACCTCCGGAAGGCGCTGGCGTACATCTGCGAGGAGGCCCAGCCCCGCGTGCAGGGAGCCGAGGACGAGATTCCGCGGACGGTGGACGCGCTCTCGGGCGAGTACGTGCCGCCCGGAGGATCGGGCGCGCCGACCCGCGGCGGCGTCGACCTGCTGCCGACCGCGCGGAACTTCTACACGCTCGACCCGCGCAAGGTGCCCGCGAAGGCTGCCTGGCAGGTCGGAAGTGAGGTCGCGGAGGGCGTTCTCGAGCGCCACCACGACGAACACGACGAGTATCCCGAGGAGATCGGCGTCGTGGCGTGGGGGACTCCGACCGTCCGCACCCGCGGCGAGACGATCGCTCAGGTGCTCGCGATGATGGGCGTCGAACCGCAGTGGACCGACGCGGGCAGGATCGACGACGTCGAGCCGATTCCGCTCGAGGAACTCGGTCGTCCACGCGTCGACGTGACGACCCGCGTCTCCGGGCTGTTCCGGGACGCGTTCCCGGCGGCGGCGGGCGTCATCCACGACGCCGTCGACACTGTCGTCGACCTCGAGGAACCCCTCGAGATGAACTACGTGAAAAAACACGTCGAGGAGGAGGCCGAAGAGTTGCAGGCGGAAGCGGGACTCGACGAATCGGACGCCAGAAAGGCAGCCTTACACCGCGTCTTCACCACCAGACCCGGCGGCTACGGTGCCGGGACGAACAAGGCCGTCGACGAGGGGAACTGGGACGAGCGCGCCGACCTCGCGAGCGTCTACGTCCAGTGGGGCGGGTACGCCATGGGGTCGCGCGGCCGCGTCTCCGACGCCCACGACGCCTTCGAACGCCGGCTCTCGAGCGTCGACGCGACGGTCAAGATCGAGGACACGATGGAGCAAGACGAGTTCGACTCCTCGGACTGGTACGCGTTTCACGGCGGCTTCATCTCCGCCGTCTCGGAGATCTCGGGCGAGGAACCCGCCTCCTACGTCGGTGACTCCTCCGACGCCGACAACGTTGACGTCTACACGAACGAGGAGAAGGTCCGCAAGGCGATGCGCGCTCGCGTCCTGAACCCCGACTGGCTCGAGTCGATGGAAGAGCACGGCTACAAGGGCGCGGGCGACCTCTCGACGACCGTCGACGTGACGCTCGGCTGGGACGCGACGACCGGCGTCATCTCGGACACCCTTTGGGAAGACGTCGCCGAGAAGTTCGCCTTCGACGAGGACCGCCAGGGGTGGATGCGCGACGTGAACCCCTGGGCGCTCGAGTCCATCACCGATACGCTCCTCGAGGCCGTCGAGCGCGACCTCTGGGACGCCGGCGACGAGACGGTCGACCGGCTACGCGACCTGAATCTCGAGGTCGAGGGCGACCTCGAGGCGCGGACGACGAACCCCGCGATGGAGGTGACGAACGATGACTGAGGGCGAGCAGCAGTTCGAACGGGAGTACGCGGATCTGGGTGCAACGACGCAGGACGCGATGGACATCGCGGAGACGAGCATGGACATCGTTCGGCAGTTCGTCCCGGACGAAACGCTGGCGGACCGGATCCGGCAGAAGTCCGTTCACTCGATGGGCGACATCGAGTTCCAGCACCTGATCGAGTTCACCGGACGCGACGGGGTCGGTGACGACGAGGACGCGCCGGTCCGCGCCGGCGCGACGGCGGTGCTCGAGGAGGCGACGATCGTCACCGACATCACGATGTCAAAGGCCGGAATCACCGGCCGCGGTCACAACTGCGAGAAGCGCAAGGCGATCGGGAACGGGGCCGAACTGGCGAAGGAAACCGGGATGACCCGGACCGCCGCCTCGGTGCTCGAACTCGACAAGCAGGGCGTCTACGACGGCGCGATCGCAACGATCGGAAACGCTCCGACGGCCGCGTTCGCGCTCGCAGACTGCATCGAGAACGGCACCCGACCAACCGTCATCGTCGCGACGCCAGTCGGCTTCGTCAAGGCCGAAGAGAGCCGCCAGCGCATCCGCGAGGTGAGCGAGGAGTACGACGTTCCGGCGATTACCAACGTCGGCCGCCGCGGCGGTAGCGGACTCGCCGCCGCGCTGACGAACGAACTGATCCACGTCGCAACGGACGTTCGGACCGACGACCTCGAGTTGGCGCTCACGGCTGCGGCTCGGGCAGCCCAGAAGGGCACCGACACGACCGAAGACGGCGAGGACCGATGAGTGGGGAGTACGACCTCGATTCGGGGCCGGATCCGGCGACCTTCGCCGCGGGAGCGGCGGAGCCGGATATCGACGAGGACGTCGACGATCCGGTTTACGCCGTCGGCGTCGGTCCGGGGAATCAGGAGTATCTCACGCCGCGTGGCCGGCGGGCGATTAAGGAAGCGGACGTCGTCGTCGGCTTTACGACCGTCGTGGAGTTCGTCAAGGATCTGACCGACGCCGACCTGCTGACCTGCGGCTACAAGGACGAGGCCGAGGCGCTCGAGGAGTTCGGCGAGCGCGTCGCTGCCGGCGAGTCGGGTACTGCGGTCGCGATGGGCGACCCGAACCACTCGGGCTACCAGTTCGTCGGGAAGGTACAGGATGCGGTCGAGCAGAGCTCGACGAGCCCTGCTTCGCAAACTCAGCAGGACGCCGTGGAACGAACTTCCACGAGCTCTGACTCGCAGGCTCGTCAGGACGCGGTTCAGCGTCGGGATGCCGAGATTCCCGTTCGCGTCGTTCCCGGCATCTCCTCGCTCCAGATGGCCGCGAGTCGCGCCCGGACGCCGATGGAGGATACCGAGTTCGTCACGCTGCACAAGAGCGGCGACCTCGAGGCAGACATGGACCGTCTCGCCGCCGCGGCGACGGTAGATGAACGTCACCTGCTCGTGCTCCCGCGACCCTACGACCGGATGCCCGGTGACCTCGCCGAGTTCCTGCTCGAGGCGGGCGCTGAGCCGACTCTCGAGGCGCTGGTGCTCGAAAAACTAACGCACGATGACGAGCGGATTCACCGGTTCACGCTGGCCGAGTTGTCCGAGCACGCCGGCGACAGCGGCGAGGCAGACACGCCGTTTTCGGATCTGGTCGTACTTGCGGTCAGACAGCCCGTGTCGTAGCCCGACTCGCGTCACGTTCGGACGGCCGCCTCGCCGGCCCGTCCCCGACCGAGTCGCACCCTCTCGAGTACAGCGACCGACAGCGAGCGGTTCGAACCGCGGCCGCTCGAGGAAATCGCGACGACGCGGGACAGAACGACCTATTCGGGCACGTCGCCGGCCATGATGTACTTCTCGTAGTTCGGCTCCTGTCCCCAGAGCGCAGATTTCGCCAGAGGTTCGTACTCGACGTTCTCGAGGCCTTGCTCTCCGAGGAACGCCGCCAGCTCTTCGGGCGGCCGTCCGTCATACAGCGGCAGGTCGTCGTGGATCTCTTCGTACCCCTCGAACACCTCCGAAAAGTCCCAGTGGCCCTCGATCAGGACGAGACGACCGCCGGGCTTGACGACGCGCCGCCACTCGTCGATCGCGTGCTCCGGGGTCGGCAGCGTCCAGATGAGGTGGCGCGCCGTCACCAGGTCGTAGGCGTCGTCGCGCTGAGCCAGGTTCTCCGCGTCGCCGCGCTGGAACTCGACGGACAGTTCCGACTGCTCGACCTTCGTTCGCGCCCGCTCGAGCATTTCCGGCGCGAAGTCGACGCCCGTGACGTCGTGACCGAGTTCCGCCAGCAGCAGCGAGATCACGCCGGTGCCACAGCCGATGTCGAGGACCTGCTTCGGTGGCTCGCCCGTCCACGGACGCAGCACCGACAGCCACGCCTCTCGTTGCTCGTCGCTGTGAATGCCGTGCTGGCTGTCGTCGTCGAACGAGTCAGCGCGGTCGTCCCAGTACCGCTGGACGACCTGCTTGACGTCTTCGCCCGTCTGTTCGTGTTGCGTCATGACCGCCGTCTTCTCACGAGGGCGATAAGCAGTTTCGCGAAGCGGTAATATGTGCACTCCCTGAGTTGTTACAAATAACACGTCGCCGTCGTCGGCTCGCTGATCGGAATCGGTACTCGATCGGAACCGTCGACCCGCGTCCCGGCCGGCGGCACCTCACCCGTCCTGCTCGTGCTCGCGCAGCACCGACGAGACGGTGTTCGAGACCTCCTCGAGCGCGACGGCGTTCGTCTTTCTGAGATCGCCCTGCTGCGCTTCGCCGAGGTGTCGCAGCGCTTCTCGGAGGTGCATCTCCATTTCGCGTTCGGGGTCGGTTTCGTCGGTCATTGCGATCGGGACGACTATAACCGATCGGGTCTGTTAAATTCGTCGGCGGGCCGATTCCGTCACTCGAGCGATTCTCGAGGGAGAGACCGCCGGTAGCACCGACGCATTCAAGTTGGGTTGTGCGAACGCAACCACAATGATGAACGGATTCGTCCTCGGCGGCGTCAGTTCCGGCGTCGGGAAGACGGTCGCGACGCTGTCGATAATTCGGGCGCTCGAGGACGCGGGTTATTCGGTCCAACCGGCCAAGGCGGGGCCGGATTTCATCGATCCGAGCCACCACGAGGCCGTCGCGGGTCGCCCCTCCCGTACCCTCGATCTGTGGCTCTGCGGCCGAGACGGTCTTCGCCGGAACTACCGGCGCGGCGAGGGAGATATCTGCGTCGTCGAGGGCGTGATGGGACTGTACGACGGCGACGGCTCGAGCACCGCGATGGTCGCCGAAGCGCTCGATATTCCCGTCGTCCTCGTGGTCGACGCGAAGGCGGGGATGGAGAGCGTCGCGGCGACCGCGCTGGGATTCCAGCGATACGCCGAAACCATCGGTCGCGACATCGAGGTCGCCGGCATCGTCGCCCAGCGCGCCCACGGCGGCCGCCACGAGCAGGGAATCCGCGACGCCCTGCCGGACGACCTCGAGTTCTTCGGCCGAATCCCGCCGAATTCGGCCCTCGAGATTCCCGATCGGCACCTCGGTCTCGAGATGGGCGAGGAGGCTGCGCTGCCGACGGAAGCGCTCCGGAAGGCTACAGAGTCACTCGAGGCCGAGCGTCTGGCCGACGTGGCGAGCGAGCCACCGGCTCCCGACGACCCCGTCCAGCCCGCCGAGCCGGTCGCTTCGACGATCGCCGTGGCCGACGACGCGGCCTTCTGCTTCCGGTATCCGGCGACGCTCGAGCGGTTCCGCGAGCGCGCCGAACTGGTCACGTTCTCGCCGGTCGCGGGTGATCCGATCCCCGACTGCGACGGCGTCTACCTCCCCGGTGGCTACCCCGAACTTCACGCCGCGGAACTCGAGTCGGCTGGAACGCTCGCGGAACTCGGTCGGCGGGCGAGCGATGGGCTGCCCGTTCTCGGGGAGTGCGGCGGCCTGATGGCGATGAGCCGGTCGCTGACGACAGCGGAGGGCGACCGTCACGAGATGGCCGGGATTCTGCCAGCGGACGTGACCATGCACGACCGCTATCAGGCGCTGGATCACGTCGAACTCGAGGCCCTCGACGGGACCCTCACCGCGAACGCCGGCGAGACGGTTCGCGGACACGAGTTCCACTACTCGAGCGCCGAGGTCGACGGCGACGCTCGGTTCGCGTTCGAGACGGTCCGCGGCGACGGCATCGACGGCGACCACGACGGCCTGACGGAGTACGAGTCGCTGGGCACGTACGTCCACGTTCACGCCGAAAGCGGGGCGTTCGATCGGTTCCTCGAGCGTCTCGAGTGAGTTCGACGCGCCGCTTTCGAAGCCCTTCTCCGACGTTGATATGAAGTCAAATAGTTAACACCTGTGCCGGTGTACTCCCGATCGTATGTCCGAATCAGTCCAGCGGCTCGACCCACTGGAGCAACGACCACTGGCCGATCGAACCTGCCTCGTCACGGGCTCTTCGCGCGGTATCGGTCGCGACATCGCGTTCGAACTCGCCCGCTGCGGGGCCGACGTGGCGGTGAACTACCGCTCGGCCGAAGAACGAGCGCTCGAGGTCGCCGAAACGATCGAAGCGAACGGCGAGACAGCCGTTCCGGTGCAGGCGGATATCTCCGAGCCGGCACAGATCGAGGCGATGGCCGAGGAAATCCGCGACGAACTCGGCGAGATCGACGTCCTCGTCAATAACGCCGGAATCACCATCGATCGAACGTTCGAGAACATGACCTACGAGGACTGGCGAACGGTGATCGACGTAAACCTGAACGGGACGTTCAACTGCACGAAGGCGTTTTACGAGGACATCAAGCGGTCCGACAACGGCCGGCTGATCAACATCTCGAGCGTCGTTGGCCAGCAGGGGAACTACGGACAGGCGAACTACGCGACGTCGAAAGGCGGGCTGTTCGCGTTCACCCGAACGCTGGCGCTGGAACTGGCCAGTCACGGCTCGACGGCCAACTGCGTCGCCCCCGGCTTTACGCAAACGGATATGCTCGAGAAGGTTCCGGACCGTGTGCAAGAGAAGATCCGCGATGATATCCCGCTGAATCGCTTCGCCCGGACCGAAGACATCGTCGGCATGATCCGATTTCTCACGAGCGACTACGCGGAGTACATGACCGGGCAGGTCATCGGGATCAACGGCGGCATGGAGTGGTAGCGACGGCGCGATCGCGGCGGCTCGAGCGATCGACCGGCGCGCGCGTTGTCGGGATGGTTCGCGTGTCACGTTTCTATCGGGCCGACAGTCACCGGTCGATTAACAAATTCAATTTCGTTACCACAAACGCATTTGGGCAATCGTATTTGGTCTATCACAATCATAATTGTTTTAGGGACGGCCCCTGTTCCACAGGGTGATGCCACCCATCGCGCTTCCACACGATGCGAAAGCCGGGCCGACCAAATCGGAGGTCCGCGCCGTCGTCCATTCGAAGCTCGCACTCGAGGCGGACGACCACTTCGCGGAGGTCGGTTCCTGCACGGGAGCGATCACGATCGAAGCCGCACAGCGGGCCGGACGGGTGACCGCACTCGAGCGGAAACCGGAACGGCTCGAGACGACAGAGAAGAACCTCGCCGCGAACGAGGGATCGATAACGGCCGATATCGAGCTTCGAAACGCGGAAGCGCCGGACGGGCTGCCCGACGACGCCGACGCGCTCTTCCTGGGCGGAAGTCGGAACTTCGAGGCCGTCCTCGATCACGCCGTCGCAACCGAAATCGACCGCGTGATCATGAACGTCTCGCGACTCGAGGTCGCGGGGAAAGCGACGGAGGCCTTCCGCGAGCGCGATATCTTGGAGGAGGTCGTCCAGTTCCAGGTGAGCCACGGCTACGAACTCGCCGGCGCGACGAGCTTTCACTCGGATAACCCGGTCTACATGCTGGTCGGAAGCGCGACGCCCGACGAGGCTGCGGCCGCGGACGATTCGAAAACGAGAGGGTCACGATGACGCTCTACGGCGTCGGACTCGGTCCCGGCGAGGCCGACCTCGTGACCGTTCGCGGGAAGGAAGTGCTCGAGGACTGCGACGTCGTCTACTCGCCGGGCCGACTCTCGCGATCGGTCGCCCTAGAGCACGTCGACGAGTCGAAGATCGGGGATCTGGATTTCCCGATGACGAAAGACGAGGAGAAGCTGCGAGCGGCGTGGAAGGACGCCGCGGCGGAGATCGCGCCGAATGCACTCGAGGGCGACGTCGCCTTCGTCACGCTGGGCGATCCGAACGTCTACTCGACGTTCGGGCACCTGCGTCGGACGATCGACGCCTTTCACTCGGACGTCGAACTCGAGATCGTTCCCGGCGTCAGCGCCGTCACGGCCTTCGCGACCGCGATGGGCGTCGAGATCGAAGCCGGCGCGGGTCTCTCGCTTCGCGAAGCCGCGAACGGCCACAGCCCGACCGCCCCGGATCGGATGATTCTGTTCAAGGTCACCGACGCGCCCGCAACCCACGAAGGGCTCGTCGAGGCGGGCTACGACGTGACCTACGGTCGCCGGCTGTTCATGGAACAGGGCGAGACCCTCGTCACCGACGACCCCGAAGAGATCGAGGAGCGCGACTACTACACGCTGGCGTACGCCGAGAAGGCGGACCTCGAGGTCGAGCAGGCGACGGCGGCGTTCGAGCGAGAAGCCGACGCCGACGCCTCGAGCGACGATGATGCGAGCGAGGACGGATCGTCGACGGGCGGCGAACCGGTTGCGGACGGCGGGGAGTTCGGTATCGAAGAGATCGCCGAGGGCTGTGCCCACGGCGACTGCGGAGGCCACTGATCATGACGGAGACAGACGAGACGGAGACGACTGTTGTACCTGACGGAGGCGACCCCCAGGAGGCGATCGACGCCCAGGGCGAGCGCCGCCGCGAGGAACTGGACGACCGAATCTTCGAGCACAACGCCGGCGACGAACAGGAGGGAATTCCCTTCGTCGGCGCTGGTCCCGGCAACCCGCGGCTGCTGACCGTCGCGGGCAAGGAACTGCTCGAGGAATCGGACCTGGTGGTCCACGCGGGCTCGCTGGTTAACAGCGAACTGCTCGAGGAGTATTGCGATCACGCGACGCTCGTAAACTCCGTCGGGAAGGATCTCGAGGAACTGATTCCGCTGATGCGCGATGCCTACGAGGACGGCGAGAACGTCGTTCGACTCCACAGCGGCGACCCCGCCATCTACGGGGCCGCGCTCGAGCAGATGGACGCCCTCGAACACGAGGGCGTCCCGACCCACTTCGTCCCGGGCGTCACCTCGGCGTTTGCGGCCAGCGCGACGCTGCGGACCCAACTGACGCTCAACGAGGTCTCGAATCACGTCGCCTTCACTCGGCCCCAGGGCAAGACCCTGACCGAGGATGAAGACCACATCTCCGAGTTCGTGGGGATGGGCGACGTGACGAGCTGTATCTACCTCGGGACCCACGCGGTTCGGGAGACGATGGATCGGTTGCTCGAGGACGGCCACGAACCCGAGACCCCGGTCGGCGTGATCTACCACGCCTCCTGGCCGGACGAGGACGTGATCGTTGGCACGGTCGGCGATATTGCAGAGAAGGTCGAGGAGGCCGGCTACCGGGCATCAGCGATGGTCGTTATCGGTGATGCGGTCACGGGTGCCGGCTACGAGCGCTCGTTCCTCTACGGCGACTGGGCGAATCGGGGCTCTTCGGGGAGTTCGGCAGAGACGGAGGCGAGCGATGACTGAAACAAGTCGGGTTCACTACCGCGAACACGCCGAAAGCCCCTGGCTCGCTCGACGGCTGCGGCTCGCTGTGCGCTTCGCTCCCGTTGGTCGCTCCAGTGCTTACACCGCCTCGCTCGCCGAGCGAGCCAGCCCCTTTCAGTCCCACCCGCGCGGTGGTCCGGACGGGTCTGTAGCGCGTGGAACGGACGGTTTTGCTACGATGGAGGTTTCACAATGAGTTCAGGAACGGAAAACACGGACGACACAGACGACTCGAGCACGGACTCCGGCGGCAGCCACTGTTCGACGGCGGATTCGGACGGCGAAGTCGCCGAGGAGATCGCGATCATCTCCTTCGGGCGGAAGATGGAGACCGCTGAGGAGATCGAGGACGAACTCGAGGACCGCTACGAACTGATCGACATCATCGAGTACCACGGCACGGTCTTCGACGAGCACTGGGGCGAGTACGACTGCTTTATCGGGCTGATGGCGAGCGGGATCGCGATGCGCAAGACGGCCCACCTGCTCGACGACAAGTGGGACGATCCCGCGATCTGCGTGGTCGACGAGGAACTCACGTGGGCCATCCCGATCACGGGCGGCCACCACGGCGCGAACCAGGTCGCACAGGACCTGGCGACGATGGGTGCCGTTCCAGCCATGACGACCGCGAGCGAGGCCGCCGGCAAGCAGGGCGTCGAGTCCCGCGCGAAGGCGATGGACACCCACGTCGTCAACGGCGATTCGACGGTGAAGACGAACCTCGCCGTCCTCGACGACAATTTGGGACCCGTCGCCCGTCTGGACGGCCCGCGTGCGGTGCTCGTCGGCGACGACGTGACGGTCCTGAAGCGGAACAAAAATAACGGGATCGTCATCGGCACCGGCAGCGTCTCCGGCGCGAGCAAGGAATCGTTCGTCGCCGCGTGGGAGCAAGCCCTCGAAGAGACCGACTACGACTTCTCGGACATCGAGTTCGTCGGCACCGCGACCCGGAAAGAGGACGAGGAAGGGCTGCTCGAGGCCGTCACCGAACTCGACCTCGGGCTGGTCGCCTTCGACAAGGAGACGCTGCTCGAACACGAGGGGCCGACGCCCTCGAAATCGAAGGAGCTGATCGGCTGGCCCGGTGTGTCGGAGGCGAGTGCGATTGCAGGCGGTGCCGAGCAGGAACTCGTCCTCGAGAAGATCGGCTACGAAAACGAGGTTACGGTGGCGATCGGCAGATGAGCGCCGACGATTCGGTCGCCCATACCGGCGGCACCCCCGACGACCACGGCACGCTCTACGTCGTCGGCATCGGCCCCGGCCTGCCGGATCACATGACCAAGCGGGCCAAGGAGGTCGTCGAGTCCTCCGAAGTCGTCATCGCCTCGAGTCTCTACCAGGAGTTCCTGCGCGACGACGGCACCCTGCCGCCCAAGGAGGAGACGGCCGAGGACGGTATCGCGGTCCGAGACGACGGTTTCGAACAGGAGATCATCCGCTCGACGATGGGCCGCCAGATCGAACTCGCCCGCGCGGCGTTCGACCACGTTCGGGAGGGGAAGGACGTCGCGCACGTCTCCGGCGGCGACCCCTCCGTGTACGGCAAGTCCGACCTCGTCTTCACGATGGCGAAAGCGGACGACGCGACGGACGTCCCTATCGAGATCGTTCCCGGTCTGACAGCGGCGCTGGGCGGATCCGCCAACGTCGGCGCACCGCTGTGCAACGATTTCTGTACGATCTCGCTGTCGGACAAGTGGCGCGGCTGGGACGAGATCGAGGAGAAACTGCGCGCCGCCGCCATCTCGGGCTTCGTGATCGTCCTCTACAACTGCTGGCGCAACTACGAGCGGGCCGTCGAAATCGTTCGCGAGGAGCGAACCGACGACGCCCTCGTGGCTATCGTCAACGATGCCGGTCGTCAGGACGCCGGCCGAAACGGCGAGAGCCAGTTCGTCACCAGCCTGGGGGAGGCCGCCGACCACGACGACAAGGTCTCCGGGATGGGGACCTCGCTGATCATCGGCAACCACGAGACGGAGACCTGGAGCAACGACGACCGAACGTACCTCGTCACCCCGCGGGGCGGGCGTGACGTCGACGACTTCTGAGATACCAGACGCTATACACCAATGAGTACGGACACTGACGCAGACGCTGACGACGAATCGACTTCCAAATGCGGCGCCTCGAGTGTGAGCGAGGCCGAAACCGAATCCTCGAGTTCGGGCTCGAAATGCGGGGCCTCCTCGAGCGAGGCGGGCGACGACTCGAGCGCCTCGAAATGCGGCGCCTCGAGTTCCGACTCCAGTTCCTCGTCCTCCGGATCGAAGTGCGGGGCCTCGAGTTCGGACGACGACTCGAGCAACGAGCAGGAAGTCGGCGCGACGATCGACGACTTCGACGCCGACCCCGGCCAGCTAACCGCCGTCGGTCTCGGTCCCGGCCACGCCGAGGGGATGACCGAGCGAGCGAAGACGGCGCTGCTCGAGGCCGAACACATCGTCGGCTACACGACGTACATCGACCTCATTCCGGACGAGATCACCGAGCAGGCCGACGAACTCTACGACACGCCGATGTGTGGCGAAGTCTCCCGGACGGAGGAGGCCATCGACCGCACGCTCGCGGGCAACGACGTGGCGATCGTCGGCAGCGGCGACCCCAACGTCTACGCGCTCGCCGGACTGGCGCTCGAGATCCTCGAATCCAAGGGCGCGACGGCGACGATGGTCGACTTCGACGTGGTGCCGGGGGTGCCCGCCGCACAGTCCTGCGGTGCCCGCCTCGGTGCTCCGCTCGTAAACGACACCGTCTCGGTGTCGCTGTCGGACCACCTGGTCCCGATGCCCGAGATCGAGTCGCGGCTCCACGCCGTCGCCAAGGAGTCCTTCACGATCACGATCTACAACCCCTGGAGCCGCAAACGGCGGGAGAACTTCCAGAAGTGCTGTGAGATCCTCCTGACCCACCGCGACGAGGGGACGCCCGTCGGTATCGTCCACGGCGCGGGTCGGGAGGACGAGCGAGTGATGATCACCGAACTCGGCGAACTCGAGGACCTCGGCGAAAGCGAGATCATCGACATGACGACGACGATCGTCGTCGGCAACGAGGAGACGTACGTCTGGGACGACCGGATGGTCACGCCCCGCGGCTACGAGACGAAGTACGATTACTGAGCGACGAGGCTGAAACACACCAATGTCACGATACGAAGTCACGATCGAAAAGGACGCCTGCGACGGCATCTTCGCCTGTCTGACCCGCGACCCGCGGTTCGTCGAGGGCGAGGACGCCCTCGCGACGATCGATCCGGGTGCGGATCCCGTCTACGACTGCGAGGGCGAGGTCACCGACACCGACGAGCGGGTCGTCGCGACGTTCGACGACGACCGCATCGACGAAGCGAAACAGGCCGCGGCGGCCTGTCCGACGGACGCGATCGTCGTCGAGGAGGTGGGCAAATGAGCGAGACCCGGAACGCCGCCGAGATCGCGGTTCCCGCTGATCCGCTCGCCGGTCACCCCGCGACGGCGTACCTCTGGGGCCACGTCGCCGGCAGCGGCGACGTTTCTGACGACGGGATCGAGGTCGTCACCAACGACGAGGAATCCGCACGGGTACTCGCCGCGATCGCGGGCGGCAGCGTAGAGCACGAGACGACTACTCGAGACTACGCACACGACACAACCATCACGCGAACGGAAGACGAGTACACGCTGTCGATCATCACGCGAACGGAAGACGAGTACACGCTGTCGATCGGCGGTAGCGAAGGCGCTGACGCCGAAAGCGGCGGTGCGGGTCCGCTCGGCCGCAACGGCGCGCTCGGTCTCCCCGTCGACGGCCGCGGTAACTACCGGTTCGGGGCCTTCGCACGCGACGATCGCGAACTCCTGCGCGGACTGTTCGAGGGCTGTGGGACCATCTGCTTCAAGTCCTCGAGCGGTACCGTCGGCGTCTCCTTCGTCCACGAGGAGCGGGAGTTACTCGAGTTGATACGGGAACTGATCGCCGACTGTCCGGTGGACGCGTCGACAGGCGACCTCGGCGAAACGTCCTCCGGGGGCTACTGGTTCGGCGTCGACGATGCCGCTGCACCCGACTTCGGAGCGTGGCTCTACGAGAGCTGCGAGGAAACCGGCCTCTTCGCGCCCAGTCGCCGCCGAAAGCTCGAGAAGAGTCTCGAGCAGGCCGAGGCGTACGACGAGTAGACGAGAGCGTTCCTGACGAACAGCTACCGAACAGCGTTCGATCCGGTACCCGACAATGAGCACACCCGATAACACCGACGAGCCCGCGTCCGCACCCCACGCTGCCTTCGACGACGAGGCCGTCCTGCTGGTGGGTCACGGCTCCCGGCGAGAGAAGTCGAACGAACAGGTGCGGGAACTGGCCGCCACCCTCGAGTCGCGGCTGCGAATTCCGGTCGATGCCGCGTTTCTCGAACTCGCGGAGCCGTCGATCGATGCGGCCCTCGCAGAACTCGCGACCCTGACGTCGCAGGTGACGGTCGTCCACTGCTCGCTGTTCGCCGCGAGTCACGTCAAAAACGACGTGCCGCTGGCGCTCGAGCAGGCTCGCGCGACCCAGGATATCGAGATCAACAACGGTGCGCACCTGGGAATTCATCCGGCGATCATCGACCTGCTGGACGACCGGGCGGCCGCTGTCGAGCAGGAACTGGGTGTCGACCGCACGGCGGACGACGTCGCCGTCGTGCTCTGCGGCCGCGGCTCGAGCGATCCGGACGCCAACGGCGACGTGCACAAACTGGCCCGACTGCTCTACGAGGGTCGGGAGTTCGACCGCGTAGAAGCCTCGTTCATCGGCGTGACGGAGCCGACGCTCGAGGAGCACCTCCACGGGCTCTCGAAGCACCGCCCCGACGCCGTGATCGTCCTCCCGTACATGCTCGGCGACGGCGTGCTCACCCAGCGCGTGCGCGATTGGACGGCGGAGTTCGACGACAAGTACCCGTACGTCGACGCGCTGGCGGGCGGTCCCCTCGGCACGGACTCGCGGCTGCTCGACGTCTTCGCCGACCGCTGGCAGGAGGCCCGCACCGACAGCGTGGAGATGTCCTGTGACACCTGTAAGTACAAGGTCGACCTCGAAGGCTACGAGGAGGACGTCGGCGGCGCGCGGGCGATGCTTCGGGCGCTGGCCCATCGGGAGACCCACGCTGATCGCGAGGACGTCGACGACGAACCGCACACGCACGACGCGCCCGCAAAGCACGTCGCGGTGTGTACGAATCGAACCTGCGCCGAGATGGGGTCGCCCGCGGTGCTCGAGCGGCTTCGCCAGGAGGCCCGCGATTCGGACCACTGCGACGCCCGAATCACGCGGTCGTCGTGCCTCGGCCGCTGCGGCGACGGCCCGATGGTCGCCGTCTACCCCGACGGGATCTGGTACGGCGGCGTCGCGGACGGAGACGCAGAGCGGATCGTCGCCGATCACCTAGATCGGAATCGAATCGTGAGCGATCTCGTCGATCAGACGCTCTGAGGGACGAACAGCCTAGAAACGCGAACTGCGATTACAGAACCACACATGAGCTGCCACGAAATCGAAGCGCTACGACTCGGATTGATGAACGTCCTCGGCGTCGGGGACCAACACGCCCGCGACCACGCGGAGAAGGAACTCGAGGGCCACCTCGAAGGCCCGATCGAAGCCCTCGTCGAGGCCGAGAGTCTCGCGGCGATCGAACGCCACCTCGACGCTGCGCTGGTCGACTTAGAGGAGACGGTCGCCGCGATGGACGGCGATGACCCGGAGTACAACTACACCAAGGGACGGCTGCTCGAGGTTCGCAACGCCGAGCGGACGGTACAGCGACTGACCGCACAGGGCGAGAGCATCGTCGACGGACTGGGCGAGTCCCACGACCTGCTCCACGAAACGTTCCCCGTTGAAGAGTAAGCATGGCTGGAACTGCTGAACCCGACCGCGAGCGCGAACTCGAGTTTCGATCCGCCCCGCTCGGCGATATCGAGGCGGCTCGCAGCCGACACATGTGGACCCGCTCTGCGGTCCACGTCGCCGACGACCTCGTCGTCACGGGCGAGTGGGACGGAACGGTGACCGCTCGCAGTATCGACTCGCTCGAGTCCCGCTGGACGGTCGATCATCCGGATCACGCGGTCGGAATCGAGACGCTCGATAGTGGCGATGGCGACGGTGAGAACGACGGAGTCGCGGCGACGGTCGTCGTCGCCGGCCGCGGCGAGACAGGAACCATCGCGGCCTACGATGGCGAAACCGGCGAACAGCGCTGGCGCTACGACACGGTCGCGGATCTCGGCGCGGCGGTCAAAGAGACCATCTTCTACCGTCCGTACGTCGTCGGACTCGAGACCGATACCGACGGTGAGACGCTGTACGCCGCAGCGAGACGGTACGAGCGCGACGGCGAGATCCGCCGGTGGCACAGCACCGTCTACGCCTTCGATCCCGACGGCTCGCTTCGCTGGACGTACGAGACCGACGCGTCGCCGATCGCGATCGAGTCGGACGACGAGGGCGAGCGCCTCGCGGTCGGTTACAACCGCTGTACGGGCGACCACGACACCGGACTGGTCGTTCTCGAGGCCGAGAGCGGCGACCTCGAGTGGACCTGGGATCCCGGTACCGAAGGCGACCGACGCGTCGGCGACGTCTCGTTCGACGGCGACTCGATCGCGGTCTCGAGTCACGGCGACAAACGCGGCTACCTGCTCGGTCCCGGCGGTGCCGAGCGGTGGCGCGTCGACCTCGCCGTCGAGACGGATATCGGCGGCGAGACGCTGTACGCCTACCCGAACCACGCCTACGCGAACGACGGGCGGGTCGCGTTCGTCACCGGCAACACGTACGCCGTCGAGGGTCGCGAGACCGAGGGACGGCACCCGAACGAACATCGGATCGCGGCTTTCGATATCGATGCCGACGGTGAACTGCTCTGGGATGACGAGGTTCGGGGCTTCGTTCACGGACTCGCCGCCGCCGGCGATACGATCGCGACGCCCTGCGCCCAGAACTTCCGCGTTCGCGACCCCGAGACGCACGCCGTTCGGCGGTTTGACCTCGAGTCCGGCCCGATCGGAACCGAACGCACCGAGGGAATCGCGACCGGCGGCGCTGTCGACCGTGGTTCACTCGCTGCGATCGAAGAACCCGTAGCGTACCACGACGACGGCCGGACGCGCGGCGAGTACGCCCTGCACGTCGCCTCGCTCGAGTAACGAACTCCGCAGTCGGCTCGGTTCGAGCGGCTTCTCTGCTCCGTCGTCCGCGGCGTCGTTCGGTCTCGAGTGTCCGGTCCCGCGATAGTCGCACACGCAAGGGCAATTACCACAACGCTAACTCTCGTCGTTTTTCGCGTATAATGACAACGGGACTAGGAGATGATGGCTCCGAGGAATGTTCTGATTCCGTAGCAATCGGAGACTCCTCGAGCCATCGTCACGACGGCGAGCAAGCGGATCGAACGGACCGCAGGGTGCTGACTGACGGCGGTCAGGCGGAGCTGTCCGAGGAAAGCGACGAGGACGAGGAATCGGCATCCGAAGCTGACGAAGCGTCCGGAGACGACGCGGAAGAATCCGAGAACGAGGGAGAGGAGGCTGAAGAAGCGGATGTCGAGGACGACGCTGAGGATGGGGAGGAGGGACGAGACGACACCGGTGATCTCGCCGAAGACGACCGCGAAGAGGGTCACGCCGACGACGCCGAAGACGTGTACGAGGGCGACGACGCGTCCGGCGTCCTCCACCTCGATCTCGACGGGCTGTTCCTCGACGTGCTCGGCCTCGAGGTGAACCTGAACCCGGTTACGCTCGACGTCTCGGCCCGTCCGGGCGAAAACAACCTGCTCGGGAACCTGTTGTCCGCGGTGACGGGGCTGCTGGATGGCCCCAGCGCCGTGCTGGACAAGGTAACGTCACTGCTGAAGAAGCCACTGGAGGTGCTCAAGAGCCTTCCGGGGAAGGCAAAAGAGATGCTCGGCGGACTGCTCGAGAAACCGAAAGAACTCCTCAGCGGTCTGGTGAGCAAGCCGAAGGAACTGCTCAGCAAGCTTCTGGGTATCGGCGGTGGAGAGAGCGAAGAAGCTCCCGACGAGGGTGACGAAGCGGAGGCCGAGGAGGGGGCGGACGACGAGTCCGAGACGGAAGACGCGGACGACGAAGCGGCCGATGAGTCCCCCGGCCGGATCTCCGCCGCCGGTAGCTGGCTGAAAGAGAAGCTGCTAGGGCTCATTCCGGGCTTCCCGATCGAAGATCTCGTAGCGGCGGTCGTCAGTCAGGTGATCAAACAGTTGATCGAGCAGTTAGAACCGGACGGAGAGCAGGACGGATCGAGCGAGCAGTCGGACGCGACATCCCAGGAGGCAGCCTAAGCATGAGTGAAGAATCCCAATCAGTCACGCAGCGCATCGATTACGAAAAGATCACCGAGAACATCGACGTCGACGACCTGATCGAGGGAACCCAGTGGGAAGACGAGATCGACGGAGACCAACCGCTCGGGGAAGTGCTCGGCGGCCAGATCGGCGCGCTCGTCGGACGGAAGGTCGGCGAGTCCATCGGGCGGACGGTGGGCGATATGGTCGTCGACGAACTGTTCGGGACCGACGAGGAGGAAAAGGCCGAGGACTCTGCGGACGAAGGAGGCGATGCAGATGAAGCGGCGGACGAGGAGTCGGAAGAGTCCGATGCCGACGAGGAAACCGAAGAAGACGCCGACGAAGCCGAGAGCGAGGACGAAGACGAGACAGGCGACGACGCGGAGGAGGAATCGGACGAGGCGGAGTCCGAGAACGGAGACGACGAGAGAGAAGACGAAGACGCGGAGGAATAACCATGTCGCAAAGTCCGACCTCCGACGACGGGTCGCCAATTCCGCCTCGAGGTGAGCGCGATGAGTGAGTCCGGGCTGAAAGAGCTGGTATCCCAGGAGGTGAGCGATCAGATCGACGTGGCCGATATGCTCGGCGACGGAAGCATCGAGGACAGCATCGACGGCGGCGAAGTCGGTGCCGCGGTCGGCCGCGAGTTCGGCGAACAGGTCGGTCGCGAACTGGGTGCCGCGATCGGTCGTGCGATCCACGAGACGATCTCGGACGGGATCGAGGCGGGGAAAGACCGCACGGAGATACGGTCGGATCTCGCGACGGCGATCCGCGACGCCGTCAGGCAAACGGTCGAGGACAACGAAGCCAAGGAGTCAGTCCAGTCGCTGGCCCAGAACGTTACCGAAGGAAGCAGCCTCGAGGGGCTTCTCGAGGGCGATGAAGACGAGGGCGACGCGGAGGAGTCAGATGCCGAAGACGAGGGAGATTCGGACGACGCGGAACGTGAAGCCGAAGACGAAGCGAGCGACGAGGAGGACGCCGATGACGCCGACGGCGACGAGACGGAGTCCGAGGCCGAGGATACGGACGAGAACGAATCGGACGAGGAGACCGAGCCGTCGGCTGCGGACATCGAGGACCTCCGAGCGGATACCCTCGAGGATTTCCTCGGCGTGATGTCCTACCAGGATCTGCAGTCGGTCGCCAAGGACGTCGGCGTGAAGGCGAATCTCAGCCGGGAAGAGATGACCGAAGAGATCATCGAGACGGTGGCGGACGAGGAATCGGAGGCGGAAGCGGAAGCGGAGTAACCGAATCGGATCGCCATCCCGGGGTAACACTCGAGAATCGGGGTTCGAGGACGCTACCGCGGTGACAACGGGGATCACAAATGAGCCAGAAACTACACGAACAGATACGCGAGGTACTCGGTGACGCCGACGCATCCAGTAGGTCGCTCGCCGCCACGACCGAATCGGACGACGCAGACACCGAGTCGGCCCGGACGGACCTCATCGAGACCGCTCGACGGGCGAGCGAATTGCTCGAGGACGCGGAGCCGGACGAACTGCTCGAGGCGCTCGGCCTAGATACGTTGCCGGACGGCACCGAACCGGACTCGATTCCGGCGGCGATTTCTCGGGGCGATCCGGAGCAAGTCGAGGACCTCCAGCGACTGTTGAAGCTCTCGAAACTCGCCGAACGGGACGACGAACGCGCTCTCGAGGACGCGACCGGCCGGTTACGGGAGTCGGTCGCCGACGGCGCTGAGTCGAACGGTTCTAAGGCGGACGAGTCCGGAAGCGACGGCGACGGCGGCGCTCGAGAGGCGGTCGCGTCGGCCGCCGAAACAGTCAGTGAGGCCACCGGACTCGGCGACGTCATCGAGAGCGACGACGGCGAAGAGACGGCCGAGGGCGACTCCGACGCTGACACGGCGGGCGAGACGGCCGACCTCGGCGACAAGCTACGGTCGGCGGCGGAGTCCTCGTTCGAGGGGGTCGGTGACGATCTCGAGGGGCTCCAGCAGCGACTCGAGGAGGCGAGTGCCGGTGCCGTCGGAAGCGATGACGGGACGACGGATGAACCCGACGAGGGCGGCGATGTGGAACCGGCCGACGCGGAAGCTGACGAGGAGGAAGACGACGGATTGATCGGGGGCGGACTCGGCGGTGATCGGGACCGCGGCACCGCAACTGCCGGCGTGACCCACTACTCGACGATGGCACCACCACCCTCGGAACGCGCGGATATGAAAGGCACTGCGCGGTATTCGACGATGCCCGACAAACACTGATCAGATGACAAGACACATTAGCGAGACGCAGGTCCGCCACTGGCTGGACGAGACGGCGATCCGTCGCGTGACGACCCATTCCGACGAGGACACCGAGTTCAACGTGCAGGTCGAACTCTCACAGCTTCCGGTCCACGTGATCAAAGAAGACGAGTTCGGCCCCGTTCGAATCGTCGGTCGGAGCGGGTTCGATACCGAGCGGACGAAGGATTTGCTTCGAGACGATCAGCGGCGCGGCGAACTCCTCGAGTACGTCGGGCCGATGCTGGCGGCGACGCCGGGTTTCTACACGTTTCTCGATCCGGACGGAGAGTCCTGTCAGCTTCGGCGTGCGGAGACGGTGCAAGTCGAGTACCGGATCTATCCGGACGGAGCCAGTCAGCAGGCGCTGATGGACGGCATCATGTCGATCGCGACGAGCATGCGCTACGTTCGGAACGTCGTCGCCGTCGTCGGCGCTCGAGAATCGGCCGCCGATGAGTGACGTGAGAAACGCCGTCCGCTATCGGTTTCGACTATCGGAGCAGGGCGAAATCGACGTTACTCCTCCCTCCAGTCGTCGATGAACAGTCGCGTACCCATCACCGGAATAAACAGGAAGAACGCCAGCGTCATCGTCCCGACGAAAATGGCGTTGATAAACTGTGGGGAGAGCGCTGGAGACAGTAGCAACGACGCGATGATGGTCCCACCGCCGATCGAGACACCCGCGAGGATGAGCAGGTCACGCCGAGTTACCGGAACGTCCTCCGTCATACCCGTCCCTACGGACCGCGACGCATATAGTAGCCGTTGAAGGTCGTTGTCAGCCCGGTCGCACGACGGCTGCGTGATCACTTCGAAGCACGTTTCGATCGTCCACCTCAAGCGACCCTCGACGCCGGCGTACCACCCTGAACGCTTTTTTCTCGGAACGGTGTGGGATCCGTATGAATCGACGGTTCGCGGTCGGCCTCGCGGCTACGTGTCTCGGGCTGGTCGGATACGGTCTCGGAACCGAAGTCGCGTATCCGGGTCGATCGTTCTCGATTACCGTACTCATGATCGGCGTGACCCTGCTCGCGATCGGGGTGCGTGTCGAATGATGGACGTGGTGGTCGGACGGCGAGACGGGACGGTCCGAACGACGACCGTAGAACGCAGCGCGGACCTGACGACGCTCCGCGACTCGAGCGATCTCACGTGGATCGACGCGACCGATGGCACCGCGAGCGATCTTCACCAACTCGCTGACGCCTTCGACATCCACTCGCTCTCGGTCGACGACGTCGCGGTCGGCGGCCGAACCAAAGTCGAGGAGTTCGACGACTACACGCTCGTTCGCGTGAACAGTATCGAATCCGGGGTCGCTACGAGCGACCCGACTGACGATCTGCGGGGAACGACCCTCGGGCTGTTTTTCGGTTCGAACTGGCTGGTGACGTACGCGGCCGACCCCGTCGACGCCGTCGAGACCGTCCGCACGTCAGTCGCCCGCGACCACGGTCACGCTTCCGTCCACGAACGCGGAGTCGACTTTCTCGCGTACCGTATCGTCACGGAACTCGTCGAGGAGTACTTCGACGTCATCGACGACATCGAAAGGCGGCTCGAGCGCATCGAAGCGGCGGTGATCGACGACCCCTCGGAAGCGACGCTCCACGAGATCAACGACGTTCGATACGATCTGCTCGCCTTTCGACGGTTGCTCTGGCCGACTCGAGAGGCGATCGCGATACTGGCGCTCGGTGACGTCGGTCACGTGCACGAAAAAACGCGGAAGTACTACCGAGACGCGTACGAAGAAATCGTCGAACTGGTCGAACTCACGGAGACCTATCGGGATCTCGCGACCGGATCGCGGGACGTCTACCTCAACACGCTCGCCATGTCGACGAACGAGGTGATGAAGAAACTGACTGTGGTCGCAACGATCGTCCTCCCGCTGACGTTCGTCGTGGGCGTCTACGGGATGAACTTCGATGGAAGCCCGTACAACATGCCCGAACTCGGCTGGACGTTCGGATACCCGGCGACGATGCTCGGAATGGCCGCCGTGGCCGCGCTCTTGCTCGGCTATTTTTGGCGCGAAGGGTGGCTCTGACCGGACGGGTATCGGAGGGGAGTTGTTCGACGATCCCAACGGTTTCTCACCACGGCTTTCGCCGGGACTCGTGAGGCGTAGGACTTTGTGCCGTCGTCAGCTACTAACGCGCATGTACGAGTCGATTCTCGTCGCGACGGACGGGAGCGAGGCGGCGACTGAGGCCACCGCCCACGCGATTGAACTCGCCCGACGGTTCGACGCGACGCTCTACGGGATCGCCGTCCTCGAGAGCCGAACCGAGTACGACAACGCGATCGTCGATCCCGAGGAGGTAACACGACGGCAACGAGAGCGAGCGGAGACGACGCTCGGAGCGGTCGAGGATGCAGCCGACGACGCCGGGGTGACGTTCGAGACGGCGGTTCGGTCGGGCGTCCCCGCCGAAGAGATTCTCGCGTACGCGGCCGAGACTGATGTGGACGCGATCGTGATCGGCGCTCGCGGACGGTCGTCGTTTCAGGGGGCGATCCTCGGGAGCACGATCGATCGGATCGTCAGATCCGCGACCCGACCGGTTCTGATCGCCGGGAACGACCGGTGAGATCGGACGCGATACCGTCGGCTGGACGCGACAGTGCTATCGGCCGCCGGAGGCCGAACATTTACTTCGACTGTCGTGTGAGATACTGGTATGACGCTACTCGTCCCCTTCGACGGCTCGAGGTTGGCACGGAAAGCGCTCGAGAAGGCCTCGACGTTCGGCGACCTGCTCGACGAAGAGGTCGTCGTGCTGACGGTGATTCCTGACGACGCCGAGTACGCGAGGGATCGGGGCTGGATCACACGGGGAGAACCGTTCGACGCCGACGCGATCGAAGCGGGAATACAGCAACGAGCCGAGACGGTCGCGCCGGAGGCGACCTTCCGAACCAGACGCGTCAGCTCCGACGAACCGACCGCGACCTCGACGACGAACGTCGTTCGCGAGATCAGACGCATCGCGGGTGAACTCGAGGCGTCGGTCGTGTTCATCGGCTCGGAGAACGCCGGCTCGGTGATCGCACCGCAGTCGAGCGTCGGCAGTCCGGTCGCTAACGACCATCGCTACGACGTGTACGTCGTTCGCGAGCCCGGAGAAGCGGCGGCCCCCGAGGATATCTCGGACATCGACTCGACGATCGAGTGATCGAACTCGGTGCGCTCACCGCCCACTGACGAGAGCGGGGAGGGGTCGCCAGCGGCGACCGGTTGAGGCCGACGCGACGAACAGATTTTCCGGCTGACGTCCGCGGATGACGCGGTCCCGTCGACGATCCGATTCTCGAGCGACGACGACGGCGACGATCGTCCGTTCAGCCATCCGACCGGTTCTGGACCGGCACCGGCTTCGGGAATCATCGGCGGCGTCGCCATCGACAGTTCCTTCAGTTCCGTTGCGAGTTTGTATCACTACTTGTCATCTTGTAATCATCATACGGAGGAACGTTTATTCATCTGACTGCCATCGATTCAAACGAGATATGGTCGATCGGAATGGGTGGGGACGCGACCGTCCCGTTCTCACCGGATCGCCCCACAGCCCTCCGTCGTCGTTCGTCGAGCAGGCAAACGTCACGGATCCGGGGATCTACGAGACGTTCGAGGAGCAGTGGCCCGAGTGCTGGGAGCGTGCAGCCGACTTGCTCTCGTGGGATCGGCCCTACGAGACCGTCCTCGAGGACGACGACGCGCCCTTCTACCGGTGGTTTAGCGACGGGTCCCTGAACGCGTCCGCCAACTGCCTCGATCGCCACCTCGAGGCGGGGCGCAAGACCCACACGGCGATCCGCTGGGAGGGCAAACACGGCGAGCGCGAGACCTACACCTACCGGGACCTCTACGTCGCGGTCAACGAGTTCGCCGCGGCGTTGCGGGACCTGGGCGTCGAGGAGGACGACGTCGTGACGATCTACCTCCCGATGATTCCGGAACTGCCGATCGCGATGCTGGCGTGTGCCCGGATCGGAGCCCCACACAGCGTCGTTTTCGCGGGGCTCTCCGCCGACGCGCTGGCGACGCGGATGGACGCCGCCGACAGCGAGTTCCTGCTCACCTGCGACGGCTACTACCGCCGCGGCGACGCCTTCAACCAGAAGAGCAAGGCGGACAACGCCCAGCTCAAACTCGACCAGGACGTTCGAACCGTCGTCGTCGACCGACTGGGCGATGATCTGCCCCACGTTCTCGGGGACGACGAGCACGACTACCACGATCTGCTCGAGACGTTCGGGGGCGAGACCGTCGATCCCGTCCCGAGAGACGCCGAGGACATGTTGTTCCTGATGTACACCTCGGGCACCACGGGCGAGCCGAAAGGCGTCGTTCACACGACCGGTGGCTACCTCGCCCACGCCGCCTGGACGACCCACGCCGTCCTCGACGTCAAACCCGAGGACACCTACTGGTGTGCGGCCGACATCGGCTGGATCACGGGTCACTCCTACATCGTTTACGGGCCCCTCGCGCTGGGAACGACCACCGTAATGTACGAGGGGACGCCCGACTACCCCGACCGGGATCGGCTCTGGGAGATCGTCGACCGGAACGCGGTCGATATCTTCTATACGGCTCCGACGGCCGTCCGAGCCTTCATGAAGTGGGGAGCGAAGTATCCGGAGCGCCACGACCTCTCGTCGCTCCGGCTACTCGGGACGGTCGGCGAACCGATCAGTCCGCGCCCGTGGCAGTGGTACTACGAACACATCGGCGACGAGCGCTGCCCCGTCGTCGACACCTGGTGGCAGACCGAGACGGGTGCGGTGACGATCTCGACGCTGCCGGGTATCGACGAGATGAAGCCCGGCGCTGCCGGCCCAGGACTCCCCGGAACCGACGCCCGCATCGTCGACGACGACGGAATCGAGGTCGATCCCGGCGAGTCCGGCTACCTCACCCTCGCCCGACCGTGGCCGGGAATGGCCCGAACGCTCTACGACGGTGACGAGCGCTTCCGGACGGAGTACTGGGACCGGTTTTCCGACCCCGACGATGACGAGTGGCGCTACTTCAGCGGCGACGCCGCTCGAGTCGACGAGGACGGCTACATCACCGTCCTCGGCCGCGTCGACGACGTCATCAACGTCGCCGGACGGCGACTGAGTACCACGGAGATAGAGAGCGCGGTCACCGACGTCGGAGGCGTCGCCGAAGCCGCCGTCGTCGGCCGCTCGAGCGAGACCAACGGAACGGACGTCTGCGTTTACGTCAGCACCGAGAGCGGCTACGACGACGACGGCGCGGTTCGCGAGGCGATCGTCGACAGTATCGAGGCGTCGATCGGGGCGATCGCTCGACCGACCACGGTGCTCTTTACCCCCGAACTGCCCAAGACGCGCTCGGGCAAGATCATGCGCCGCCTGCTCGAGGACGTCGCGAACGGCGAGGAACTGGGAGACACGAGCGCGCTTCGGAACCCGGAGATTATCGGCGAGATCCAGGCGGAGATCCACGATCGGTAGCCAGTAGTACCATCGATTTCGGAGTTTCAAGAAATGCGAAACGGAATCGAGAGCGATCGTGCCCACGGTCTCCCGCGTTCCGGCGTTACCGTGCGTAGCCGTCGATAGAATTATATTCGCGTCGTTAGAAAGAGCGAACCATGAGTCTCGAGGCGGTCGACTCGACGGTGCGCTCACGCGAGCACTACGAGTCGCTCCTCGACGCCGCCGAAACGTATCGCGAGGCGCTCGTCGTTCAACTCTGCGGTGACGTCGGCCTCCGACCGACGGAACTCGCCGAACTCAGGATCGACCACGTCGAACAGGTCAGGATCGATCCGCCGCGATACCTGATCCGCGTGCCGGCCGTCGACGACGGATCGGGACGAACGGCGTACCTACCGACTCGGGTCGAACGGGAGCTACGGCGGTACGCGCGTAGCAACGGGTTGTCGCCCGACGATCGGATCTTTCCCGTCACGGCGCGTCGCCTCCAGATGCTGGTTTCGGATGTCGCCGACCGCGCCAGCGAACTGGCCGACCAGCCGGCACTCGCCGACGTGTCGACGAGCGACCTGCGACAGTACTTTCTCCAGAGTGCGCTCGTCGATCACGCGATCAACCCTCGAGTGGTCAAGACCGTCGGCGGCTGGCAGAGTTTCGAGGCGCTCGAGGCCTACCTGGCCGAGCCGACGGACGCGGAGATCGTCGACGCCTTCGGTGCCATCGAACGGCCGTCGGGAGTCGATCACGGCCAACCGGAGCCCCGATCCGGGGCCGTGGTGAGCGACGACAGCGTCATCCGCTTGCTGCTCGCCGCGAGCGAGCGCTACGCACTGCTCCGACTCGACGCGGACGGCTACGTCGAGCGCTGGAACCGAAGCGCCGCGTCGCTGTTTGGCTACCGAGCCGGCGAGATCGTCGGCACGCACGTCTCTACCTTTTATCCAGACGCGGCGGTCGACGACGGAGACCCCGAACGAGCGCTGTCGACGGCCCTCGAGGAGTCCGGACACGAGGACGACGGCTGGCGCGTCCACAAGGACGGCTCGCGGTTCCGGGCGACGGAAGTCATCTCGCCCCTGCGGGACGACCGCGGACGGCATCGGGGCTTTGCCGTCTTCGTCCGGGACGTCTCGGCCTCCCACGAGGAACTCGAGTCGGTTCGGTCCCGCTGTCAGGAACTCGAGGCGCGCTACGCGGTCGCTCGGGCCCACCGAGCGGTCACGCAGTCGCTGTTCGAATCGACCAGTCACGAGGATATCGAAGCGACGACCTGTACCGCGCTGACGGACGGCCGGGTGTACGACTGCGCCTGGATCGACCGAGCGACCGTCTCGGACCGGCACACGGAGTGGCGCGCCTCGAGCGGGATCCAACCCGACGGCGTCGACCGATTGGTTCCAGATCGGTGGCGCGAAGAGGAACCGGCGGCGATCGACGACGACGGCGAGACGGTCTCGGTGGCGACCGACGTTCCACTCGAAACCGCAAACGAGGACGAGCGCACCGACGGAGAGACCGGCGACGGAGCCGTCGCACGCGTCCCCCTCTCCTACGGCGATACGGTCTACGGAACGCTTTCGGTCGCGACCGACAGGTCGGGGGCGTTCGATACGGACGAGCGCCGGTGGCTCGAGACGATCGGGCGGCTGGTCGGCTACGCGATCGCCGCGGTCCGACGGCGGAACCTCCTCCTCTCGGATCGCGTCGTCGAACTCGAACTCGCCTGCCGCGACGACGACTCGTTTTTCGTCGCCGCTTCCCGGCAACTCGGCTGTCGGTTCGAACTCGACTCGCTCGTCCCGATCTCGGAGTCGACACAGCTGTACTACCTTCGTCTCGAGGGGGCCTCGCCGGCGGCCGTCTTCGATCTCGCCGCGGACGACCCCGGCGTCGAGGACTGTCGATTGGTCGAAACCCGCGAAGACGGCTGGCGCGTCGAGTTCGTTATCGAGGGCTCGTCTCCGGCGTTGACGCTCACCGAGTACGGGGTCACCGTCCTCGACGCCGTCACTGACGGAGGAAAGACGATCCTCACCGCGGAGTGTGCAGCAGACGCCGACCTGCGGACGATCGTCGCCGGCCTTCGCAGTACGTTCCCCGCTTCCGAACTGATCGGAAAACGCGAGGTCGAACGGACCGTCCAGACGTCCCGCGAGTTCCGAGAGGGACTCGAGGATCGGCTCACCGACCGCCAGGAAGCATCGCTTCGGGCCGCGTACTTCGGCGGCTACTACGACTGGCCCCGCGAGAGTACGGCCGAGGAGATCGCCGATGCGATGGGCGTCTCCTCGCCGACCCTGCACAATCACCTTCGAAAGGGCCAACACGAACTCTTACAGACGTTCTTCGACGATCCGGCCGAGGCGGATGCCGGCCCATCCGAGAGCGACTAACCGGTCACCGCGGGTTCGCCCGCAGCGGTCGATCGACTGCCGACGACTCGCTATCGATAATCGCGAGTGACGCTCCTGACACGCAACACGATACTAAGTCTCTAGAGGATCCCCCTTGCAAGTGCATGCGTCCGGGCGGAGTCGGCGACGCTCGCTTCGGTCCGCCGTGTCGCGCGACCGTGAAACGGGCGTTTGACACCGATATTATCGGATGATTCATCCTAATACAGTCAATATACCCTAGTTATTCCCCCCGCCTGAGGCCCGATTTTGCACACCTAGATGGCGTCTTTACTATGCTTGTTGTATTTTGGGGTGGTGTATCATGTCACAGGAGGATGCCAACCTCGAGGCCCGTCTCGAGGAGCAAGAAACGTTCGACCCGCCCGAATCGTTCGTCGAGCAGGCGAACGTCTCGGATCCGGGAATCTACGAGGAGTTCGAGGAAGACTGGCCGGGCTGCTGGGAGCGGGCCGCCGATCTGTTGTCGTGGGACGAGGAGTACGATACCGTCCTCGAGGACGACAACGCCCCGTTTTACGAGTGGTTCACGAACGGGAAGCTGAACGCGTCGTACAACTGCATCGACCGTCACGTCGAGGGCGACCGCGCCGACGAAACGGCGATCGAGTGGGAGGGAGAACTCGGTGAAACGCGCAGTTATACCTACGCCGAACTCCAGCGCGAAGTCGAGGAGTTCGCCGCGACGCTCCGCGAACTCGGCGTCGAGGAGGACGACGTCGTCACCCTCTACCTGCCGATGATCCCGGAGCTCCCGATCGCGATGCTCGCGTGTGCCCGAATCGGGGCCCCACACGCCGTCGTCTTCGCTGGGTTCTCCGCGGACGCGCTCGCGACCCGGATGAACGCCGGCGAGAGCGAGTACCTGGTCACCTGCGACGGCTACTACCGCCGCGGTGACGCCCTCGACCACATCTCGAAGGCCAACGAGGGCCTCGGGTCGGTCGAGCACGAGGTCTCCGACGTCGTGGTCGTCGACCGTCTTGGCGACGACCTGGAACACGACCTCGTCGACAACCAGCACGACTACGACGACCTCGTCGCCGAACAGGAGGGCGCGAGCGTGGAGCCGGTCTCGAGGGACGCCGAGGACATGCTGTTCCTGATGTACACCTCGGGAACGACCGGCAAGCCGAAGGGGGTCAAACACACGACGGGTGGCTATCTGGCCTACAGCGCGTGGACGAGCCACGCCGTCCTCGACGTCAAACCCGAGGACAACTACTGGTGTGCGGCCGACATCGGCTGGATCACGGGCCACTCATACATCGTCTACGGTCCCCTCGCGCTCGGGACCACGACGATGATGTACGAGGGCACCCCGGATTACCCCGAGAAGGACCGGATGTGGGAACTCGTCGAGAAGAACGACGTCGACATCTTCTACACCGCGCCGACGGCTATCCGGGCGTTCATGAAATGGGGCGAGCAGTACCCCGCCGAGCACGATCTGTCGTCGCTGCGATTGCTCGGGACGGTCGGCGAACCGATCAACCCGCGCGCGTGGAAGTGGTACTACAAGCACATCGGCGGCGAGAACTGCCCCATCGTCGACACCTGGTGGCAGACCGAAACCGGCGGCATGATGATCACGACGCTGCCGGGGATCAGCAAGATGAAACCAGGCTCCGCAGGACCGCCGCTGCCGGGAATCGACGCCCGCATCGTCGATGCGGAGGGGAACGAGATCTCGGCCGGCGAAGCCGGTTACGTCACGATCAACAACCCGTGGCCCGGGATGCTCCGGACGTTGTACAACAACGACGAGCGATTCATCGGGGAGTACTGGGCGGAGTACTCCGACGAGGAAAACGACGAGTGGGTCTACTTCCCCGAAGACGGTGCGAAGATCGACGAAGACGGCTTTATCACCGTCCTCGGCCGCGTCGACGACGTCATCAACGTCTCCGGTCACCGACTCGGGACGATGGAGATCGAGTCGGCCGTCGTCGGCGTCGAAGGGATCGCCGAAGCCGCCGTCGTCGGCGGCGACCACGAGGTCAAAGGCGAGGCGGTCTACGTCTACGCCATCCCCGAAGACGGCTACGAGACCGGTGTCGACCTCGAGGAGCGCGTCGTTCAGGGGATCCTCGATTCGATCGGCCCGATCGCGAAGCCGGAAGAGGTAATCTTCACGCCGGAACTACCGAAAACGCGCTCGGGCAAAATCATGCGCCGCTTACTCGAGAACATCGCGAGCGGCGACGAACTCGGCAACACCTCCACGTTGCGGAATCCGGAGGTCGTTGACGAAATCGCAGAACAGGTCGAAACGGACTGAGACGGTCCGTTCTTTTCGAAAGGGACGCAGACACTGGATCGAAAAACGGCACACGAAACCATGCCAGAGAAAGACAACCACAATATGAGAGACGACAACCACGAGATAGCGACCGACGGTGGGATGAGTGACGTTGAACGAGAACAACAGATCGACTATATGGACGTCGAGATCAACCTGTTAAAACCGGCGACCCCGTTCATGCGGGATCACTTGCGGATCATCTGGATCGGCTTCGCCATTTGGGCCATCACGACGTTCGCACCGATCACGGCGACGCGTATCGCACCCGACGTGATGACAACCCAGATGCCGCTGATCGGCTTCCCGTTGCACTACTTCTTACTCGCAATCGTCGGCCCGGGATCGGCGTTGCTGCTTTCGGTCTGGTACGCGCGCAAGCGCGATCAGATCGACGAGAAGTACGGTATCGAACAGGGCGTCGTCGAAACGGAAACGACCGAAACCGTTCCGGACGACGCGACCGCGACTGACGGAGGTGCCGACGAATGATCGACAGCGTTCCGATGCTGGCGGAATTCTCGATCGATGCGCTGGAGATGGCCCCGCTGCAGGCGGACGAGGAGTTGCTCCCGGAGGGGCTCGACATCTCGTTCAAGCTCGTTCCGTCGATCATCGTTATCGGAATGATGTTGATGTTCATCGTGGCCGGCTTCATGTTCAAGGTCGCCGACACGGACGACATGTGGGTCGCCGGCCGCTCGATCGGTAATCTCGAGAACGGGATGGCGATCGGGGCCAACTGGATGTCAGCCGCGACGTACCTCGGGGTGGCGGCCACCGTCGCAGTTTCGGGGGTCTACGGCCTGGCGTACGTCATCGGCTGGACGACGGGATACTTCATCCTCCTGATCTTCATGGCCGCTCAGATGCGGCGGTTCGGTAAGTACACCGCGCCGGACTTCGTCGGAGACCGATTCAACTCCGACACCGCACGCTCGCTTGCAGCGGTTACCACGTTCCTGATCGGGTTCGTCTACGCGCTCGGACAGGCCCGCGGGATGGGTCTCGTCGGCATGTACATCCTCGGAGACTGGTCGGCGGTCACCGGCGGCCTGCTAACCGGGTACCAGACGATGATGGTGATCTTTATGGTCATCACCATCGCGTACCTGTCGCTGTCGGGGATGCTCGGCGCGACTAAGAACATGGTCCTGCAGTACGTCATCCTCATCAGTGCGTTCCTGCTCGGACTGCTCGTCACCGGCTGGGCGTCGGGGTACACGACGGTGCTCCCTCAACTCGAGTACGGGATGATGATAGACAGCCTGTCGTCCGAGTTCTCGGAGCCGTTCGCGGGCGGGAGCTACTACCTGTGGATCGCGACCTGTTTCAGCCTCGTCTTCGGGACGTGTGGACTGCCCCACGTGCTGGTCCGGTTCTACACGGTTCAAAACGAGCGAGTGGCCCGCTGGTCGTGCACCTGGGGGCTGTTCTTCATCTGTCTCCTGTACCTGAGCGCCCCCGCCTTCGCGGCGATCGGAACCGCGCTGTACGGTGAGGAGATCGGTGCCGTGTACGGCGATCCCGGCATGACCGGCGCCGCCGGCGACGTCCTCGTCGTGTTGGCCGCACAGCTCGCGGAACTACCGGCATGGTTCGTCGGCTTCGTCGCAGCGGGCGGTATCGCCGCAGCGGTCGCGACGACGGCCGGTCTGTTCATCGCCGCCTCGTCGGCGATCTCGCACGACATCTACGCGAACATCATCAACGAAGACGCGACCCAGCGCCAGCAGGTGCTCGTCGGTCGCCTGAGCATCATCCTGATCGGTGTGCTCACGATCATCTTCGCGCTGAACCCCCAACAGCCGATCGCAGCGCTTGTCGGGTTCGCGTTCTCGCTTGCGGCCATCGTGTTGTTCCCGATGTTCTTCCTCGGCCTCTGGTGGGAGAAGACGAACCGTCAGGGCGCGCTTGCCGGCATGACGACCGGCATCATCGTCTGGTTCATCCCCATGTTCAACGAGGGTAACTTCGGCCTCCTCGACGGTGGCTTCGGCATCGAGGTCATCTCGACGTGGATGCCAGCTATCGGCTCGGCGCTCATCGGCGTGCCGATCGTGTTCGCGGTCACCATCGCCGTCTCGCTCGTGACCGACGATCCGCCGCTCGAGACCAAACAGATGGTCCGGCAGTGTCACAGCCCCGATCCGATGCCGAGTGACAAGACCGCGGCGGACATCGTCGCCGAAAAGAACAGAAGCGGAAACGCACCTGCGGACGACTGACAATGTACGAGCGCATACTCGTTCCGACGGACGGGAGTAACGTAGCGAAAGTGGCGGTCGAACAGGCGATCGATCTCGCCGAGAAGTACGACGCCGAGGTCCACGCGATATTCGTCGCCGACACCGACGCGATCGCGTACGGGCTGGGTACCGAACAGGTCGACCGGATCCGACAGGGCCAGTTCCAGGGGATGACGGAACTGCGCGAGGACGCCGAGGAGGCGACCGGCTACGTCACCGAGGCGGCCGAGGCTGCCGGCCTGACCGCCTACGAGCGCCACGCCGGTGGACAGCCACACAAGATGATCGCCGACTACGCCGAGGACAACGACATCGACCTCATCGTCATGGGGAGTCACGGTCGCTCGGGCGTCCGGCGGGCACTGCTCGGCAGCGTCACCGAGCGCCTGCTCCGCTCGACGCACGTTCCCGTACTGGTCGTCGACTACGTGGACGACGACTGAGACGGCGACGCACAAGAGTAACGTTCCACCGATCCGATTCTTTCGACATGATGCGACCACCATCCGCGCTTACGGGGAGATCGACACGATGAGTTTCACTGATCGGTTGCGCGAACACGTCACGGACAACGGGACCGGCATGCTCCACGACCTGCTGTTCGCTGTCGTCTGGGTCGCGCTCGTGAGCTTCCTCTTCGATTTCGTCTTCGCGAGCGCGCCCACGTGGGTCTTCTACATGTTCCTGGCCGCGGGAATTCCCGCGTACTTCGGCTTTTTCTTCTCGCTCGAGTTGGCCAAGCAGGAACACGGGGAGTGACGGATCCGCGCCCGGAAGACACACCGACTGCAGATCGCCGATCGCTTTTTTCGCGTTTCAATCGTTTTCTCTGGCCGCGAGCGCCCGCTGTCTCAGGCGAAAGCACAGGAGGCTCGCTCCGCCGAAAATGATCGGCAACGTCAGGTCTACCAGCGATCCAGATAGCCCGGATCGAACGCTCATGCCGGCCATTACGGCGAATATAAGCGCCAGGAGACCGGTTATCGGAACAATGAACCCCTCCGGAAACACCGACTGCCCCTCCTCGCTCGGTTCGTTTCCCATACGGGCTCGTTGGTATCGTGCCAACTAATAGCCACGCATCGGGTCTCGAACCGACGCGAGCGTCGGGACGATTCGAACCGACGCGCGCGATGATCACGGGCGCTGCAAAACAAGTTCGTCGCGTCGATCGACGCCGGCGCGTCGTTTCCGTTCGCTAGTTACCTCCGCGCTCCATTTACTCCCAGTAGTCCACGTCGTCGTCGAGTCGGTAGTACCCCTCGAGGGATCGTTCGTCGCGGCCACCCGGCGGCGAGCCGACGAAGAGGCCGAATTTCCCCATCTCGGGGTAGACGGTGATATCAGGCTCGTTCATCGTCGAGATCATCAGGTATCGGAGCGCCCCCTCGCCGTCGTTGACGATTCGATGACCGCCGTTCTCGTTCGCCGGGAGGGTCACGAAGTCGCCGGCCGTCAGCGGCTCCTCGCCGCTCTCGGCCCGCAGGAGGCCCTCGCCCGACAGCACGTACAGCGCCTCCTCGTTGGCCGTGTGATAGTGGTAGGGCCACGACCGCATCCCCGCCGGGAGTTCGTAGAGGCTACAGCCGAGGTCGTCGGCGTCGACGGCGCTCGCGAGTTCCTTGCGACGGAACGCCGTCTCCCCGTGGTCGTATTCGTTCCACTCGAGGCTCGATTCGTTGATTTTCTCCATACGATGAGAGCACGTGATTACGCTAAATAACAGTTATCGGGCGCTGATGGCGGTCAAACACCGTCGGCCGACACGTGAGCGCCGATCCGAAACGAGCGATGCTGCGGGCGGTCGGCCACCGACGGACGGAAAACGAAACCGCCTAACCTCGGCCGAGAGTGGACTCGAGCATGCACGACGAACCCGAAGTCGCCGTCCTTCGGCTCGGCCACCGCCCCGGCCGGGACGAGCGGATGACGACCCACGTCGGTCTGACCGCGCGGGCGCTGGGCGCAGACCGCGTGCTCTTTCCCGACAACGCCGGCCAGTCGCTCGAGACCGTCGCGGACATCACCGACCGGTTCGGCGGCCCCTTCGCGGTCGAACTCACGGACTCGCCGCAGGGAATCATCCGCAACTGGGGCGGACGCGTCGTCCACCTCACGATGTACGGCGAGCGCGTCCAGGACGTCGAAAGCGACATTCGAGCGGCCCGCCGAGACGACGGCGAGTCGCTGCTGATCGTCGTCGGGGCCGAAAAAGTCCCCTTCGACGTCTACGAGGAGGCCGACTGGAATGTCGGCGTTACCAACCAGCCCCACTCGGAAGTCGCCGGCCTCGCTGTCTTTCTCGACCGGTTGTTCGAAGGGCGCGAACTCGAGTCCGAGTGGACGGACGCCGATCGAGAAGTGATCCCGATGGAAACCGGCAAGCGCGTCGAGTCGACGGACGAGGAGTGAAGCCGGAATCAACCGGACGGCCGAAACAGGCGGAACGGACGGAGTAGCCGACCGCCGACCGTGCGAACGAGGTTTCGGACGAACGCGACGCCGCCCATCTCGTCCTCGTTGATGGTGTAGCCGTTTCCGGCTCGCTCGATCGGTCCAGGCTCGCCGTGGTACTTAAGAAGGCGCTCGAAGTCGTCCTCGGTGAGTCCCGTTCGCGACTGGATCTCCTCGGCGGTGAGCGGCCGGTCGGCCTCACGGAGTTCCTCGAGCAGCCAGCGGTTGTGCTCGCCGATGAGAAACACCTCCCGTTTCGAGACGTCGTCATCGTCGTCGGTTCTGCCGGAAGCGGCGTCTCCGCGTCGCCACCGGTCGACGCCGTCGAGGCAGATCCACGCGCCGACCGCGAGGAACCCGCTCCCGACCGGGCCGTTGCCGCCCCGTAACTGCACGACGCCCGCGGCGACGGCGAACCCGCCGAACGCGACCCCGGCGAGACCGGGATGGATGTCGAGTCTGTCGAGGGCGGGTTCCGCGAGCGGTGATACGAGAACGACCACGAGCAAGACGCCGATCGCGTCCGCACCGACGCCGAGGACGCCGAGGACGGCGACGAGCGCCAGCGCTCCGACGACGTCGCTCGTCTCGAACCGGTCGCGGAGCAGGGACGCGATTCCTCGAGCCATTTGTCACCCGTTCAAGACGTCCGCCGATAAAAATATCGGTCGCTTGAGCGAACGACCCTACGGCGTAATCGAACGTTCCTACCCGAGCGAAAGCCGTCGCGAACGCGAAATTTTATAGGTGAGTCTCGGTATCATTCACCATGGATCTTACAGATGTTGGCTCATCAGCCCTGAAGGGCAACGTTGTAAAGCTATTCGACGAGACGGCGTCGCTCCACGGGGACGAGCAGGCGATGGAACACCACGGCGAGCGCACGACTCACGCCGAACTCCGGGAGCGGACGGCGTCGTTCGCCGGCGGCCTCCACGATCTCGGACTCGAGCCGGACGATCGACTGCTGCTCTTCTTGCCGAACTGTCCGGAGTTTCTCGTCGCCTCGCTGGGCGCGTTCAGGGCCGGCGTCGTTATCTCGCCGGTCAACCCCCAGTACAAGCGCCGCGAGGTCGCCTATCAACTCGAGAACACGGAGGCGAAGGCGATCGTCACCCATCCGGCGCTCCGGACGGTCGTCGATCAGGCCGTCGAGGACGCCGATCGAGCGGTCGAGGTCATCACGGTCTCGAGCGAGCACATGGACCGCGATCCTGACGATCACTTCTTCGAGGACGTTCGTGGGGCGGAGACGGTAGTCGAGCGCGCGGACGACGACGTCGCCTTGCTCCCCTACACCTCTGGGACGACCGGCGATCCGAAGGGCGTCCGGCTCACCCACCGAAACACTCGAGCGCAACTGAACTGGACGCTGTCGACCTCGAACGTCGACATCGATCCAGAGGACGTTCGGAGCCTCATCTGGCTGCCGCTGTACCACATCACCGGCTTCACCCACACCGCCTTGCAGCCCCTCGTCGGCGGCGGAAGCTGCTACTTCCGGAGCGCCCTCGAGTGGGACGCCCGGGAGTGTCTACGGCTCATCGAGGACGAAGAGATCACCCACTTCGTCGGCGTGACGACGATGTACGCCGACATGGTCGACAGCGACGCGTTCGGCGAGTACGACGTGACGAGCCTCGAGTCGACCTCCGAGGGCGGCGCGAAGCTCTCGGCGGCCGTTCAGGAGCGCTTCGAGGAGACCGCCGGCGTCGATATCTCCGAGGGGTACGGACTCACGGAAACGCACGGCGCGACCCACACGCAGACCGGATCGTCGTTCGGCCTGCGACACGGGACGATCGGTCAGCCGCTGCGGATGACCGACTGCAAGATCGTCGACGACGGCGGCGAGGAGGTGCCGCCGGGCGAGGAGGGGGAACTCCTCGTGCGCGGGCCACAGGTCATGACGGGCTACCACGAGATGCCCGGCGCGACCGAGCGGGCGTTTACCGACCTCGGCTACTTCCGAACCGGCGACATCGCCCGTCGCGACGGGACCAACTACTACGAGATCGTCGACCGGAAAAAGCACATGATCAACACCGCCGGCTACAACGTCTATCCGAGCGAACTCGAGAACCTGCTGCTGGAACACGAAGCCGTCGCCGACGCCGCGGTGATCGGAATCCCGGACGAGCGGCGCAACGAGGTTCCCAAAGCGTTCGTCGTCCCCGCGGGCGGAGCCGAGGCCGATGAGGACATCACCGGCGAGGGGATCAAAGCGTACTGCCTCGAGCGCGTCGCCGGCTACAAACACCCGCGCGAGGTCGAGATCATCGACGAACTGCCGCGGACGACCAGCGGGAAGATCCAGAAGTACAAACTCGAGGAGCGAGGCGAAGGCGGGTCGTAGCCGGCGACGAGACCGGCTAGTTTTTCAGCCGTTGCGGACGCAGTTGGCGTATGGGTTCAGATCTGACGTTGCCCCGGACGCCGATCGAGTACTACATGCTCGGCCTCGCGCTCGTCGTCGCCAACGTGTTCGTGTTGCTCATAACCGGTCACCAGGTCCTGGCTGCGGTCGCGATGGGGCTGTTCTACGGCCTCGCGATGGCGCTTGTCGTCGTTCTTCTCACGGTCGGCTGGCAGGCACTCCGCGGCAAAGACGCCGCAGAATAGGCGGATACAGGGCCGCCAGGCGGTCCCGGTGCGCGATCGGTTCACGTCGTCCGATAGTATCGCGCGCCGTCTTCGGTATCGTGGGCTACCGACCCCCGATTTTCGAGCGTCCCGAGTGCACCCAGCGTGTCCAGTACGGGCGCGATGTAGCGAACGCTTCCGGCCCGCTCTTTCGCCACGGCGAGCGGCGTCGCGGGTTCGATCGCCGCGAGCGCCGCCTCGGTCTCCCCGAGCAGGGTATCGAGTCGGTTGCGGGTGAGTTCGACGACCCGGTGGGGGTTCTCGAACGCGGGTCCGTGGCCGGGGAAGCCGTGCGTCGCCGTCGTCTCGAACAATCGGTCCATCGCGTCGTAGTAGCGATCGACGCCGTCGTAGGCGCCCCGATCGATCCCGACGTGGAACGCGCCGGCACGGAAGGGTTCGATGAGCGCGTCACCGGAGAACAGCACCGTCGTCCCCTCGAGTTCCGTCTCGAAGCTCAGATGGTCGATTTCGTGGCCCGGCGTCTCGACCGGCGTGAACTCCCGGTCGCCGACCGAAAACGCGGTTTCCGGCGCGATCGGTCGGGTGGCCTCGGTACCGAGCAATCCTCGATGCCGCCGGAACGACTCGAGTTCGCCGTCGACGATCTCTTCGAGGTCTCCGCCGGAATAGCCCGTCGAGACGGCCGTTTCGCGGACGGTCGAGCGGACCGCGTCCGGATCTCGCTCGAGTCGCTCGAGTGCGGCCGCCGGCGCGTGAACCGTCGCACCGGCCGCACGAAGCGTCGGGACTTGCCCCAGGTGGTCGCTGTGGGCGTGCGTTACCAGCACGTGTTCGATGTCAGCGAGCGCGTACCCCTCCCGTTCGAGGCCGTCCTCGAGCGCTTCCTCGCCCGCGTCGGTCGGCGTCCCCGCGTCGACCAGAATCGGTTCTGGACCGTCGATCACGTACGCCGCGACGTGTTTCGGAGGCCACGGCACGTCGAACTCGAGGCGATGGACCGTCGAAAAGACGCGGTCGCCCCGGCGGCAGCCACCGGTGTCGGTGTTCATCGTCCCGAGAACGACCGTCGAGAACCGTGAATGTTACTCTCTCTGCAGGGTTTTCGCCGGGAAATCCCCACCGCAGCGCGCGCGGAAGTTGACAAGACTTAATGGACACACGCGGTTACGGTACGGTAATGGCTTTTGAGGACCTGCTCGAGGATCCGGTTATCCAGAAGTACTTACACGAGCTGGTCGGTCCCAAGGGGATGCCCGTCGCGGCAGCGCCGCCGGACGGGGAAGTGACCGACGAGGAGCTCTCGGAGGAACTGGACCTCGAGTTGAACGACGTGCGGCGCGCGCTGTTTATCCTGTACGAAAACGACCTCGCCACCTATCGGCGGCTGCGCGACGAGGACTCGGGGTGGCTCACCTACCTCTGGACCTTCGAGTACGACAACATCCCCGAGAACTTAGAGGAGGAGATGTACCGGCTTCACGAGGCCTTAGCGGATCGTCGGGAGTACGAGCGCAACCACGAGTTCTACCTCTGTGAGATCTGTTCCATCCGCTTCGAGTTCGGCGAAGCGATGGACTTCGGCTTCGAGTGTCCCGAGTGTGGCTCGCCCCTCGAATCGATGGACAACGACCGACTCGTTAACGCGATGGACGACCGCCTCGACTCCCTCGAGGACGAACTCAACATCGACGTGGACGCCTGATGGTCGTACTCGCAACCAAACTGTACGTCGAGGGCGACGCCCGCGAACGGTCGCTGGATTCGCTCCGATCGCTCATCGATAACGAACTCGGCGAACTCGACGTCGAGTTCGAACTCGGCGTCCGCCACGACGACTTTCCGTCCGTAACGATCGAGGGTGAAGACGCCACCGTCGCACGAAACGTCCTCCGCGAGGAGTTCGGCGAGATCGTCCCCGACCTCGAGTCCGGCGAAACGTACGTCGGCACGCTCGAGTCCTGGGACGAAGACGGGATCGTCCTCGACGCGGGACAGGACAAGGGCGTCCGGATTTCGACCGACGAACTCGGACTCGGCCAGGGATCGGCGATCCAGATCCGCGAGCGATACGGGCTGGTCCAGCACATGCCGTTGCGGTTCGTCTACGGCGGCGACGGGGACCCATCGCGCCTCGCCGAGGAAGAACAGGACCGACTCTACGACTGGACCCGCGGCGACGGCCGACTCAACGTCAACAGCGCCACCCGCGCGGAAGTTCGGGCGACGCTCAACCGTGCCGGTCACGCGCAGGACTACGTCACCGTCGAGCGAATCGGGCTGCTCGAGCAGAGCGTGATCTGTACCGAAGATACCGACCCGCCGGGATTGCTCGCGAGCGTCGGCGAGTACCTCCCGGCGGAGCTTCGCTGCGTTGTTCCGTAACATGAATCGTCGGCTCGTTCTCGCGGTGGTCGCGGTCGGGTTGCTCGTCGGGGTAGCCGGCTGCTCGACGTTCTTCGGCGGCATCTCCGACGAGGAACTCGACCGCGAACAGGAGTACGGCGATCTGCGGGACAGCGACGCCGACGTCGCCATCGATATCGACAGCGGCAGTCTGATCAGCGATGGCGAGTTCCGTGCGGTCTACAACCTGGAAGAGCAGGACGAACTGTCGTTGTACCGGTCGAACCTCTACAGTGATGAGGCCCTCGACATCCACAGCGTCCGCTACTGGTACCCCAACGGGACCGAACTGACGGGCTCGGAGCTGAACATCGATCAGAGCGATACGAGTACCGAGGTCCGCGTTCCGAACGAGAACGGAACGATCGCGTTTTCGGGCGATGCCGGGCGCAATACGTTTAGCCTGCCGGCCTACGTCGAGGGCTCGTACGAGGTGACGATCCCCGAGGGCCACCGGACGTCGAACTTCCTGTTCGGTGACGCGAGCCCGAACGGCTACGAGCGGGAGATCGTCGATAACCAGGAACGCCTGACGTGGGAGGAAGTAGACAGCACCATCTCACTGCGGTACTATCTCACTCGCGATATCCCGCTGTTCGTGGGGTTAGTCGGAACCGTCGCCCTGCTCGGCGGTGCCGGCGCTGTCTACTACTACCGTCAGATCAAGCAACTCCGGGAGCGGCGCGAGGAGATGGGATTAGATGTCGAGATGGACGACGATTCCGACAACGGACCGCCGGGTATGGGGTAATTTTAGGCTGCAGTCGACGGCCGTTCCCGGTCGAATCGAGACCGCCGTTCCGTTGCGGAGACGGCTTAGCCGTGAATCGCCCGCTCGTCCAGCCAGATGACGTCGTCGTCGCCGATCTCGAGGTAACCCCTGACGTGAGGCAGGTGCGTCCCCGTCCGAGTCGGCTCGAGGCGATCCGGACGGATCGTTCGCGCGGCGTCGACGTCGTCGACGAGCCACCCGTAGTAGGAACCGTCGGCGTCAGTGGCGGTGAATATGAGCAGTTTCGGCTCGTCGATTCGGGTCGTCGTTCGGGCGGCGGCGGTAAATGCCCGCGGGAGGTCGACGACGCGAACGCGCTCACCGGCAACCGAGACCGAGCCCGCGTTCCACGGGTCGTCGGCCGTTGCAACGGATCGATCGGCCGTCACGCCAACGACGGATGCAACGGACGCTGCGCCGACACAGTAGCGTTTCCCGCCCAGTGTGAACGTGAGAACGGTCGCACGGTCGGCGGCGTCATCGTCGTCGCGGTCTACGCCCGATGCCATTCTGGTGCGTAATTCAATTGGGATCGAATAACGATTTCGGAGGCGGGGATCCGACGGCGATCGGTTCCAGAACGTGTAAAAAGGCGCTCAGTTCTCGAGGAACGGGGTCGCTCGCGGGAGTCAATGTTTTAATGGTGGAACTTGAGACACGAATAGGAACATGGGCCCGGATCTTTCCGAAAAACTTCTCGGAATCGACATCGGCGGTGCTGACAACCGGACACGTCGGGACGCAGACGGAACGAACGAAAACGAGGAGGAACGCAAGCGGTTCGTCTTCTTCGAGGTGGCTACCCACCGACTCGCCGTTCCGGTCGAGACTGTCGACACGCTCGCCGAAGTCCCCGAGGAGTTAACGCGGGTCCCGCGAACCCCAGCAGCTATCGACGGGATGGTCGATCTGCGCGGAGAGGTCACTGCAGTGATCGATCCCACCGTCCACTTCCCGAGCAACGAACCCGTGGATCGGGACCGTCGAGAGCGCCTTCTCGTGCTCGATCGCTCGAGCGACCAGCAGTCCGCGGCGATTCGGGTCGACGGCGTGATCGGTGTCAAGACGGTTCCCGAAAGCGACGTTCTCGACGAAGCGACCGTCGAAGATCGGGACCTCTCCGGCGACGCGCTCGAACACCCGCTCGTCGTCGCGCTAATCGAGCGAGAGCGTGAGTCCGACACCGATGCCGGTGCGGCCGTCGCTACGAACCAGTCGGGATCAACTGCCGTTTTCGGAGCCGGGACCGAAGCCGACGGTGCCACGATGATGGCATCCTCACAGCGGGGCGCTCCCGGCGACGCCGTCGGGACTCCCTTCGAAGTCGACGCGACGGAAGCGGAGTCGAACGACGACGAGGCGGACTCGACTCGGGAGATCGTCGTCGAGGTGACTCCAGTGGTTGACGTCGAGACGTTCTTGTTAGCATCTGGACAGCGAGAACCGCAAGAATAGCGAGAACACCGCAGATGGACGATCGCAATGTCCGCTTTGAGAGGCGTCTGTCCCCCGTATTCAGCGTTTATCACGAATGATAATCGAGAGACAGCATTTATGGTAGTTGTATTTCTATCAGCGGTTGGTGTACTACTGAATGTCGACAGGGGTGCTTATCGTGGACGACTCTCATTTTATGCGTAACTTACTGGGCCAAATTTTGGAACAGGATTATCGCATTCTCGGAGAGGCGTCCAACGGCGCCGAAGCAGTCAAACTGTACAAAGAACACGACCCCGATATCGTCATGATGGACATCGTGATGCCCAAGTGCAACGGGATCAAGGCGACCGCGGCGATCAAGAAGATCGACCCGGACGCGCGGGTCATCATGTGTACGAGTGTCGGGCAACGTGAAAAAATGAAACTCGCCGTGAAAGCTGGCGCTGACGGCTACGTGACGAAACCGTTCGAAGAGCCCAGCGTCAGAAAGGCCCTCTCAGACGTCGTTGCGGCATGACGAGAGTACTCGTTGTCGACGACTCGAGGTTTATGCGGACAGTCATCGGCAACGCGCTCACCGAGGCCGGCTACGACGTCGAGACGGCAACGAACGGCTCGGACGCCATCGAAACTGCGGTGGCGTCCGACCCCGACATCATCACGATGGACGTCGAAATGCCCGAAGTGGGGGGTATCGACGCCGTCGAGCGCATTATGACGAGGAATCCGACGCTAATCCTCATGCTCAGCGTTCATACCGACCGGGGTACGGAAGCGACCCTCGACGCGCTCGAGCGTGGGGCCGTCGACTTCCTCCACAAGCCCGACGGCTCGGATTCGCGGACCGTCACCCATCTCATCGACGACGTCGTCGAGAAGGTCGCCGAACTCGCGAACGCGAACGTTTCGTCGGCCGCGCTCGCACGCGCCACTGCGTCCGCGTACGCGGCGCGATCGGAATCGGCGAGGACGGGATCGTTGGACAGATCTCAATCCAGGCGAAAACCGACCGACCGAGCCGTCGTCGGAGCCGGACGCGGGGCTCGAGGTGACACTGAGACGAGTGCCGGATCGACGACGGTGCAGCCGGGTGGTCCGTCGCTCGAGAGTCGGACCGAAGTCGAGAGTGAACGTCCGAGCGGAACTGTCGGCGACGAGCAACCGGTCGATCTCGGAGGTTACGCGGATAATCCGACCGTCGTCCTCGGTGCCTCGACCGGCGGGCCGAAGATCGTCGAGCGGGTGTTCGAGCACCTGCCGGCCGACCTCGATGCCAAGGTACTCGTCGTCCAGCACATGCCATCGGGCTTTACCGAGCGCTTTGCGGACCGGCTCGATGCACACAGCCAGTACGACGTCAGCGAAGCGGCGGACGGCGACGCGATCCGTCCAGGCGAGGCAGCGGTCGCGCCGGGTGGTTCCCACCTCGAGGTGGTAAGCAACATCGGCGGGCGGCTCCGGCTCCGTCTCGACGACGGCGACCGGATTCACGGCGTTCGACCGGCGATCGACGTCACGATGCGGACGGCCGCCCGGCACGTCGGCGACCCGCTCTGTGGCGTCGTCCTGACCGGAATGGGACGCGACGGCGCGGCCGGAATCGAGGCGATCAAGGCCGCAAGCGGGCACACCATCGCACAGGACGAAGCGACGAGTCCGGTCTTTGGCATCCCCCGTCAGGCGATTGAAACGGGCTGTGTCGACGACATCGCGCCGGCCCCGAAGCTGGTCGAGACGATCGTCGATGCGTTCGACACGGACGGTGAGACCGATGACTGATTATTTGAGCGACTTCGTACAGGAGAGCGAGGAACGAATTACGGAGCTGAACAACGCGTTGCTCACCTTAGAGCGCGAGCCGACGAACGACGAGGCGATGGAGAGTATCTTCCGCGTCGCACACACGCTCAAGAGCAACTGTGGTGCCATGGGACTCGAGCCGGCGAGCGACCTCGCACACGCGATCGAGGACCTCCTCGATGCCGTCCGCACGGATGACCTCGAGGTGACGCCCGAACTGATGGACGTGATCTTCGATGGCGTCGACGAACTCGAGACGATGATCGAGGAGGTCGACGCCGAAGGCGAGATCGAAACCGATCCGTCGGCGACGATCACGGCCCTTCGCGAGCACCTCGAGACCCGGACCGAATCGGATTCGATTACGCCGCCCACCGCGGCGGCGATCGACACCGTTCTCGAGCGATTCGAGCCGCCGGCGGACGACGAGCACGACGCCTATCTGGTCCGGCTATCCATCGCAGCCAGCGAGGACGGCGGGGACAGCAAGGGCGCGCTCGTCGTCGATGCCCTGGTCGATGCGTTCGATCTGATCGGGACCGAGCCGCCGCGTTCCGATATCGAAGCCGACGAGTACGACGGTCACTTCGACGCCGTCTTCGGCAGCGCGGTCGGTGAAGCCGCCATCTCCGCCGGACTCGAGCCAGTCGAAGAGGTGGCCGACTTCGAACTCGTCAACGTCACCGATCGATTCGACAGCCTCGTCGACGCGTCGGCCGAAGTCGACGTGGAGCCGTCCACTGAGTCCGACACCGCGGAGCCCGGCGAGAACATCTCGTCGGACGAGGCTCAGGATCTCGAGGTCGACGAACTGCTCGACGAGTTCGAGGAGTTCGACAACCTGGACGAGATGGTCGAGGACGTCGAAGACGACGAACTCGAGATGTTCGATAACATGGGCGATGCCGGCTCGTTCGACGACCTGCTGGAAGCGGAAGACGCGGCGCTCGAGGAAGCGGACGAATCGGCGACCGACTCGCCCGTCGACGACGTCGGTGCCGACGCCGAGCCGGCAGATGCGGCCTCGGAACCGGCAGCCGCCGAGGACGACGTCGACGACGCGAACGCCGTCTTCAACGAACTCAAAGACGAAGTCGAGATGGTCGGTTTCGACGAACTCCAGGACGAACTCGACGAACTCGAGTTCGACGAGTTCGATAACGACGACGAAGTCGACATGGACGACCTCATCGGTGACGACATCGATGTCCACGACGACTCGTTCTTCGACGACGGGGAGCCATCCGAGGCAGTCGTCGACGACACCGTCGTCGATACGGACGGCGAGCCCGAATCGGAGCCGCCGGCGGAGACACCGGCCCGCGAGGCCGAGGAAGTGCCGACGGACGAATCCGAGACGGACGCTCTCGGGGGAGAACCGGACGCCGGATCGGACGATTCCGACGAGCCGGTCGACGAGTCGCCGACGCCGGGGTCGGAAACACCGCCCGGAGACGAATCGGTAGCCGGCACCGAGTTGGACGCGGAATCCGGCCTCGAGTCGGATGAAGCGGCGATCGACGAGCAGTCGACGGACGATGCCGAATCGACTGCCGAAACGGAGCAATCGTCGGGAGAGACGGCAGCCGAATCGGCTACACCGACCGAAACCGCAGACGCTGCCGAGAACGACCCCCTCGAGTCGTCAGCGGACACCGAGGATGGGGCGCTCGAACCGGATGCAGCGGACGGGAGCACGGCGGTTACCAACGACGACTCGATGCCGGCCCCGCGGGACGTCGAATCCGAAGCCGTCGACGACAGTGGTGACGGACTCGAGGGTACCGACGACGCCAGTGGCGAACCTGGAACCGTCGAAGCGGGCGGGAGCGAAATCGACACCGGCACTGACGAAGCTGACGACCGCACCGAGGACGGGGCGTTCGAGAGCCCATTCGACGACGGAACCGATGATTCCGCGGACGGCGGAGCCGCCGAGATCGGGTCCGAGGACGAGTTCGGAACGGCACTCGAAGCGGAGTTCGATCCGACGGCCTCGTTCGATGACGACTCGATCGAGGCGTCGTTTACCGACGATTCGGCCGACGAATCGTTCGATATCGACGAGTTCGATGACGTCACCGAGTTCACGGAGCCCGATGACGACGGGGTTAGCGACACCGCGGCCGAGATCGACGGCTTCGAAGACGCGTTCGACGACGTAGACCTCGACAACGCATTCGACGACGACTTCGCCACCGGCGACGGCTTCGATACGGACTCACCGGCGTCCTCGAGTACGAGCGCGTCCTCGGAGTCGTTCGGTGACGACGCAGTCGAGACGAATACCGACGACGACGCCGACGTTATTCGCCGAATCGACGAACCGACGTTCGACGTTCCGGAACTCACGATTCCGGAGCCGAGCGACCGGCCCGACGCCGACGAACAGACTGACGAAATCCAGTCGGTCAGAGTCGACGTCGACCAGATCGACTCGCTGCTCACGCTCATGGAAGGGCTGGTCACGAGTCGCGTTCGCCTCCGTCACGCGGTCACCGAAGGCGAGGACCGCTCCGCGCTCGAGGCGGAACTGGACGATCTGTCCGAGCTGACGACGGACCTCCAGGAGACGGTGATGGACGTTCGGCTCGTGCCGTTGCGGACGGTGACGAATCGACTTCCTCGCGTCGTCCGCGACATCTCGCGGGACCAAGACAAGGACGTAACCTTCGAGGTGACCGGCGAGGACGTCGAACTCGACCGGAGCATCCTCGACCGGATCGGCGACCCGCTGATCCACCTGGTCCGCAACGCCGTCGATCACGGTATCGAGCCGCCCGAAGAGCGCGAGGCTGCTGAAAAGCCCTGCGACGGAGCCATCGAAGTCCACGCGGATCGATCGCGCGATCGGGTGACGATCACCGTCGCCGACGACGGTAGCGGACTCGATCCCGACCGACTTCGATCCGAGGCGCTCGAGTCCGACGTCCTCACCGAGGACGAAGCGGCCGACTTATCGGACGACAAGGCCTACGACCTCATCTTCCACCCCGGTCTCTCGACGACCGAGGAGGTGACCGACGTCAGCGGTCGCGGCGTCGGGATGGACGTCGTCAAGCGAACGATCGAGGACCTCGAGGGGACGGTCTCCATCGACAGCGAGGCCGGCGAGGGAACGACCGTCACGATGACGCTCCCGGTGTCGGTTGCCATCGACGACATTCTCTTCATCGAGAGCGGCGGCGAGGAGTTCGGCGTTCCAACCAAGACCGTACTGGATATCGGACCGGCCGACAGGCTGGAGACGGTCGACGGCGAACGAGTGCTCGCCGACGCCAACGACGAGTATCCCGTCATCGAACTCGACGACGCCCTCGAGACGCCTCGAGCGGGCGCTACCGACGACGGGATGGTCGTCAGAATCCGCGGCGAGGTTCGGCCGGTCGCGTTACACTGCGGTCACGTTCACGGCCAACAGGAGGTCGTCGTCAAGCCCTTCGAAGGCTTCATGAGCGACATTCCCGGGCTGAGCGGCGCAACGGTACGGGGACGGGGGGAAGTAGTCAACATCCTTGACGTGACGACATTATGATAATGAACGAACACCCACACCCACGGAGAAATCTATGACGCTACAGGTTGACATTCGAAAGCTGAGTTTCATCAACGAAATGGCAAAGGTCGGAACGAACGGCGTCGCCGACAACATGAGTAAACTGACGGGCGAAAACGCACAGATGGAGGTGACGAAGACGAACTTCATCGACGTCGACGACATCGAGTCACAGCTCGACAGCGGCAAACGCGTCGGCGTTCGCGTCCGGCTACTCGATCCACCACACGGACACATCCTCATCCTCTTTCCCGAGGCGAGCGCGAAGAAGATCACGGCGATCATGCTTCGCGATGTCGTCGACGACATGTCGGACGTCTCGGGCAAGATGGCCAGAAGTGCCGTCGAAGAGATGGGGAACATGATGGCGAGTGGCTTCATCGACGGCTGGGCCGACGTGCTCGGGCGTGCGATCGACATCGCGGCCCCACAGCTCGTCTACGCACAGACGGGGGAAGTCGTCACTCGAACGGCCGGTCTCGGCGGCGACGATCTTGCGCTGTTCTTCGATTCGGATCTGACCGTTCCGAGCTATCAGATCGAGGCCGAAATTTACGCGTTTCCCGACCTCGAAGAGTTCGTCGAGATGGTCAACGGAATCGAAGTTCAGACCGCATGAAACTCGACGTCAACGCACTCGGAACGTTCTACCGAATGGCCCGGGAAGGAGCGGGGCTGGCTGCCGGTCGCCTCACCCACATGACCGGCGTCGAGACCCAGGTCGGCGTGACGAAACTCAACTTCATGCGGGGCCGCGAAATCCGGCGCGACTTCGAGGATTCGGCGGAGAAAGTCGCCGTCAGGGTCAAACTAACCGGTGCTATCGAGGGCTACTCGATGGTCGTCTTCGATCGCGAGAACGCGCTCCGGGTCGTCGAAACGCTGCTCGCGGAGTCGGACTCCGACGACGTCTGCATCGACGTTACCGGAGGCGAGTTCACCGAAATGACCCAGAGCGCCGCGACCGAAGTCGGTCACATCATGAACAGCGGGTTCATCGACGGCTGGGCCGATGTCCTCGAGACCGCGATCGACGTTTCGACGCCCGAGTTCGTCGAAGGGGAGTCCGCCGAGTCCTTTTTCGACGACATTGACGAGGCACCCGACGGCGACGACCTGGCACTGCTCTTCCAGAGTCAGATCGAAACCGTCGGTACCGAAGTTGGGTTCAGTCACTACCTCTTCCCGAAGCGGGAGTCGATGTCGTCGCTGCTCGGCCAGCTCCGAACCAGCGGCGGTATCGAGTACGACAAACTCGACGGCTTCGACCGGATGGCCGAACGCGGCGCAGAGGAGGTCGCCAAAACGGCGACCACGCTGACCGGAATCGACACCAGCATCGAGATTCGACGCCTGAACTTCGTCTCGCTCGAGGCGATCCCCGAACAGGTCGCAGACGAGACGCTCGTCGGCGTCGCCTTCGAGTTCGACGGGATGCCAAGCGGCTATCTCCTCTTCCTGTTCGACGAGGAGTCGGCCCACGAAATCGTCGACGCGATGGTTCCCATGGAGGTCGACGAAGACGGCTTCGGCGAGATGGGGACGAGCGCCATCACGGAACTGGGCAACATCATGGCGAGTGGCTTCCTCGACGGCTGGGCGAACGTACTCGACACGACGATCGATCACTCGACGCCGGAGTTCATCCACGACATCGGTGCCGCAGCCGTCGATCCCGTCATTATTCAACTCGGCGAGAATCAGGACTTCGCGTTCGTCTTCGACACCATCGTCGTGGCCGACGGTCGGGAGTTCGACTGCGAAGTGTACGCGATTCCCGACGAAGACGATCTCGAGCGTGCGCTGAACAACCTCGACGTCGACCGGATCGAGGAGACGCCGACGACGGCCGAGTTTCAGGAACTCGATAGCACATGAAGACGTACGGAAGCGAACCGGGCGCACCGACGCCGGTCCAGGTCGGCATCTCCGAACTGGTCGTCAGCGAGGGCGACGACACGCTCAAATCCTACGGGCTGGGATCGTGTCTCGCGATCGCGCTGTACGATCCGAAAAGCGATATCGGAGGACTCGCGCATATTATGCTCCCGGACGGGGACGCGGCCGAAAACAGCGACCGCAAACCCGGAAAGTACGCCGACACCGCGATCCGAGCGCTCCTCCGACGGATGGTCGAACAGGGGGCCAACTACACCACCGTCGAAGCGAAAGTCGCCGGCGGCAGCGACATGTTCGAGTTCGAAAGCTTCGACGAGGGGGTCGGCCAGCGAAACATCGCCGCGGCCAAAGCGGAACTCGAGAAACTCGGCGTACCGCTCGTCGCCGAAGACGTCGGCGGTGAGTACGGTCGAACCGTCGAGTTTACGCCGGAGTCGGGAACCCTCGTGGTCAAAACGGCCGCCAGAAGCGCTGAAAACGGAGTGACGGAGCTGTGACCGACGGCAGTTTTGACGAACTCCTCGCGTTCGTCGAGGACGAACTGGCGTTCGCGACGAGCCACTACAACGACAGCTATCTCGACCGGCGCATCTCTTCGCGCATGCGCCGAACGCAAAACGAGACGTACGCGGCGTATTTCGACTACCTGCGGGCCGACGCCGACGAGCAGACGGCGCTCCTCGAGGCGATGAGCATCAACGTCACCGGCTTCTTTCGCAACCCCGAGGTCTGGACGGGAATCCGTGAGGTCCTCCGATCGCTCACAGCAACCAACGAGACCGTCCGCGTCTGGAGCGCCGCGTGTGCGGACGGCCGCGAGCCGTACTCGGTGGCGATGCTCGCCCACGACGACCCCGATATCGACGAGTCCGCCGTCCAGATCCACGGTACCGACATCAGCGAACCGGCGCTCGAGACGGCTCGAGGGGGCGTCTACGAGGAACCTCGAACCGTCGATCTGACCGACCAACTCGAGTTTCTCGACGACTACACCGCGTACGTCGAGCGAGACGGCAGGACCTACCGGATCAAACGGCAGATCGTGCGATCCGTCGCGTTCGAACGCCACGACCTCATCAACGACGAGCCCAAGACGGGGTTCGATCTGGTCATCTGTCGGAACCTGTTCATCTACATCGACAACGAGTACAAACAGCCGATGTTACGCACGATCGCACGCTCACTCCGGCAGCGCGGCTACCTCGTTATCGGCAAGGCCGAGACGATTCCACCGGCGCTCAAGTCCGCATTTACCGTTCGTGACACCCACCTCCGAATCTACCGCCGAGAAGCGAAGGAAACGAACAGTCTCACTCGAGAACAGTCGGGATCGAACTCCTGACCGTCGCGCTTCAGGACGGCCACCCGGAGATCGTTCCGCCGAGTGAGAGATACACGGACGCTTACATACCGGTACACCGAACACCACCGTGAGATGAGTGCACTCGACCTCGACGCGTTCGTGACCCGGTCTCGGGTTGTCGCCGACTCCGCACCGCCCACGACGGGTCGGGAAACGCGTGCCTGGCTGGTCGATCCCTTCCTCGAGACGCTGGGCTGGGACCGCCACGCCGACTCGTGCGTGTCCGATACGACGATCGACGGAACGAAACTCGAGTACGTCTGCTCGGTCGATGGGATTCCCGCCCTGTTCGTCGCCGTCGATCCCTTCGACGAGTCGCTGGACAAATCCCGCGCCGTAGCGCTGCTCGAGACGATGGCGTGGACGGGAATCGATCGAGCGATCTACACCAACGGTCGAGACTACCTCCTGCTCGCCGGCACCACCGACGCCGAGCGCCTCGCCTGTCGGCTCCCGTCGCTTCCGGACCACGAATCGGCCATCGCCCACTACTCTCGCGAAGCCGTCGCCCGCCACCTCGAGCGCCACTCCCGTGCGTTCGTCGCTCGCCAACTCGCCGTCGATCGGGCGTCACTCCTCGATTCGATCGTCGCGACGCTCGTGGACGCGACCGAACAGGGAGCGGCCTACGAGGCGGAGTTCGAGGCCGCAGCCAGCCGGTTTCTCGAGCAACTCGTCGCGTCGTTCGCCGACGATGGGCGCGGCCAACCGGTCGCCGAACTCGAGGACGGGGAGGCGTCGGACGTCTCGATACAGTTTTCCGAAACCGACGTTTCGGGCGAGGAGGGAGACCACGTCGAGCCGTGGTCGGAATCGCCGGACGTCGGATACACGGACCCCGACGAGCCGAGCGAGTCGGCCGCCTCCGAATCGACCGCGACAGCACGGTCCTCCGAGACGGACTCGAGCCCCGCCGCCGAAAACGAGTCCCGTACCGAAACCGACAGGGGTGGCGATGCACCGGAGCCCACGCCGGAAGACGGCGATGTAGACGAGCGAAGCGCCCCGACCGCCGAGTCGGAGGACGACGACGAGTACGTCGTCCGCTTTTTCAACGACCGCGGCTCGATCGGTGCGATCGGCCACTCGAACGCCGACCAGGCGCTCTTCCAGACCGCGGAGTACCTCTTCGGTCAGGGTCTCTCGGGCGTGACCGTTCCGTGGAGCCCCAACGACGCAGACGGATCGCGGGCCGTGCTGAACGACTCGCCGACACACGCCGACGGAACGCCGATGACCGCGCCACAGCCGCTCTCGAACGGGCTGTATCTCGAGACCGGCGGTGAGACGACCGATCGCGCCGCCCGAGTCGAAGCGCTGGTCGCTCGAGCAGGGTTACGAGCGATGCTAACCGGCGACTGGGAGACGGAATAAGCTGTCGCGGTCAGTACTCGATGTCGACTTCGACGATAGTGACGACGACCTGCCCGGAGTCATCGTCGAAGTCGCACGTTCCGGCATCACCGTCCCAATCCCAGTCCGCACCATCGCTACTCTCGGTCTCGAGTATCGACTCCCACGCGTCGTTGTAGGCGGTATCCGCGTCTTCGATCTCGATGGAAACGTTGTCCTTGTCACTGTACACCGCACTACTGCGGTTTTCGACGGACATCGTAAACCCGAGTCCGCTACTGCTCTGTATCGATCGGTCGTCCGCCGAGATTGCGACGAGGGAGATCGTTGCGGCGTTCTCGCCACACGTTATCCGTGGCCGCTTGCGGACCAGACTCCAGTCTTCGGAGTCGTCCGCTCGAACGAGGCCACCGCCTTCGTACGCGATTTTGTCGCCGTCCGACGTGTACGTGAACTCGCCTAGGTCGACCGTCGCGCCGTCACCGTACCCGGAGAAGCGATCATCATCGGTCCCGATCGGATCGTCCTCGCCGTCGAGAGTGATGTCAATCTTCGTTCCGTCGGCCCCGGTGCTGACAGTTCCGTCTCGCAACGAGAGTTCGCCGTAGCGCTGGTTGACGCCGTTGTGCCCCAGGACGTCGTTGAAGTTGTCCGCGAGCGCGTCCATCGCCCGCTCGGCGTTGACGAGTTGCTCGGTTTCCTGATAGTCGCCCATCGCCTGGAATCCGGTCACGTACAGCAGTCCAACCGATCCGAGTATCATCGCGAAAACGAGAATGAACGCGATCACTTCGGAGACCCCGCGGTCGTCAGCCCACGAGACCGTCGCGGGTCCGGTTCGTCGGTCGATCATCGATCGGCCTCCGTAATTTCGATCTCGTTTCCATCGTCGGCACTGTCGTACGCGATCTCGATCGTACCACCCGCTACCGAATTCCCACTTCCGGAGACGCCCCCGTCGATCGCAACTGGCACGTAGACCGTCACGTCGATCTCCTGTGCCGTTAGCCGTATACAGGGGGTTTCCGAATCGGCAAGCAGATGCGAGCCTTCGCTGCAGGCGTCGTCGTCCCTGTCCAACAGTTCGACGGTGTACTGGGAGTTCGCGATCGTTCGCGGATGCTCGGCACTGATCATTGCGTCCTCGCTCTCGTTCCCGATCTGATCGACGTTCGCGATCTCTCCGGCCAGACGCTCGCCGACGGTCTCGAGCGCGGTCCGGGCCGATCTATCGGTTTCCGACTCCAACAGCGTGCTTCCGCTCATCAACAACATCGCGATGAGGATCGTGGCGATTCCGATCGTCAGGACGTGCGTGAGTGCGATCGACACCCCGCGGTCCGTTTCGTGTCGATTTCCGATCATAGTGGGCATGTAGCTTCGATCGTCCGCTCCTGTTCGTAACTGAGATCGTGGGAATCGACAGTTATCGTGATGTTTACGTTGTGAATTTCGGTGGGAGTGGCAAAATCACCGTTAACGTCAATGTCACTGATATTGACGGCTGTCGGTGACGACTGTGCTTGCGCCCTCCGATACCGGTCGGTAAACACACTAACGTTCTCTTCGACCTGATCCTCGGTTGCATTCCCTCCCTCGAGTTGCACGAGCAAACAGCCGATGCCCTGTTCGATCTCGAGTTCAGTTGCGTCGGCAGCGCTTGCACTCTGACTCGTCGACCCGGACGACAGTGTCTCGGTGTAGAGGACGCCGTTAAAGACGACGACGACGCCGAGAATGATAAACGCGAGCGCGATCGCACCGACGAGGATAACCTGTCCTCTGTCGCGTCGATCGCTCTCGGGTGACCGGTCGCGCTCCCTCCGATCTCGAATACTATCAGTTACCATACTGCGACGCGCACCTCCACGACATTGTACACCACGGAGTCATCGTCTTCACTGGTTCCTGGGGGGATCGGATAGCTGTCAGTATCATCTGGATCGTGAACATCCCGAAGCGCGCCAGCACTTCCCGGAGCCGTTACCGTGTCGTTCTCGAATAGCGTAACCGTGTAACTCGCTGTCACCGCCTCCGACTCGCCTTGATAGACGAGGTACGTACTGTTCTCGGTGTCGAACTCACCGCTCTCGTTTTGATAGACGAGCTCGATATTGTAGCTCAGTCCGCGGTCCGTCAGCCGATGTGAGAGGATCTCTCCGAGAACGAACTCGTTGTAGAGTTCGGTGTACGCCGATCCGTTGTAGTAGCCCGGCACCGAATCGTCCTCGCTCGCATTGTAGAACTCGTTCTCCTCATCGTCCCAGTATCGGACCATCTTCGAAAGGTCCCCGTCGTCCTCGTCCGCCGTCGCAGCGACGACCAGCGCGTCCTGCGTCTCCTGTTGAATCTGCGATTGGACCGTCCGGTCCGCGAGTCCACCGGTCGTCGGCGTGATAACGACGGACTGCATCGCGAGCAGGAGCGCCATCAGGACGACCATCGCACTGATGAACCCCTCGAGCGTGTAGGCCTGTCCGCGGTCGGTACTGGATTTAGGGCTGATTCTAGACATGGTCACCAGACCCTCACAACAAGTCTGTATGCCGAACGTTCCTCGCCGTCAGGACCGTCGCCCTCGAACGTCACGATTCGTGCCGAACTGGCCGCCGACTGGTTGTTGTACTCCACGCCGACCGTCAACTCGTCGTCGACCGGCCCGCTCTCGTTGAGGTGTTCGATACTCACGTTCACCTGGTCGCCGACAGTTCGGAGTCCGACGAGGTCATCGAGGTCATCGTCCGCAACCGACCCGAAATCGGATTCGTTGAACGTGTTCGGTCCCTGGTCGGTCGAGAGATTGTGTACCAACCGATCCGCGATCCGATCCGCCTGCGCCGTCTGCCCGCCGCTGACCGACGAGTCGAACGGCGTCAGGATCGTCGGCAGGAACGAGAAGACGAAGGCGACGGCCAGGATGAACACCCCGATTCCGACGACGAAATCGTGGGTGGTCTGGCCGCGCTCACGCAGCGAGATCGAAACCGTCCGCCGACGTCGGCCACGACCGTGTCGGTGTTGCTCTCGAGCCATCTTAGGCCACCAACGTCCAGCCGACGAGTGCAACCGTCGCCAGTACGACGGCGTATTTCAGCCCGCTCAGCAGGTCCGCATCCCGGATGTATCCACAGATCAATCCGGAGATGATCGCCTGCATCGTCACCGCGTGGAAAAACAACACGGACAGCATCTCGACGTCGATGTTGTCGCTCAAATCGGCTTCTGCGAGTTCTCCGCCGCCACCGCCCGTTTCAGCGCCGCCGGTGCTGGCCCCGAGTCCGGCCATCGTATCGATGAACTGCGTTTTGAGGATCGCGATCACCGCGAGCACCGTCATGAACGTCATGATGATGATCACGACCTGCATCAGGGTCCGGGACTTCCGTTCCCGTTCGATATCGTCGTGATTCTCGCTGGTACGGGCGGCCGTCCGAAGCACGTCCGAAATCTGGTTCGACGCCTCCTGGGCTTCCGTAATCAGCCGCGTCGTTCGGGCGAGCCGGGGAATGTGATACTTGTTGTTGAACTCGATGAGCGCTTCCTTCAGGCTCGTTCCGTAGTTGACTTTCGTGTGCATCATCTCGAACTCCCGAGCCAGTTTTCCGCTGGTCGTATCCGAGACGGATTTGAGCGACTCGAGCAGCGTCAGGCCGGTGTCGTTCGAACTCGAGAGTTTGCGTAGGTCTTCGGACAGTTGGCTGACGACGCTGTTCCTGTGACGAACGTTCCACTCCCGGAAGATCGCCAGCGGAATCGCGATGATGTACAGCGGAACGTAGACGTAGACGAACGTTCCCCAGACGGCGTTGCCGAGGAGTTGGTCCCACGAGGTCGGTGCCGAGCCGTTCACCATCGCCGTGGCGATGATGACGAGCGACGCCGGAACGGTCAACGCGAGCGTTAACAGCGGGTTGTCCCGGAAGAAAACGTGTGGCTTCTGGAGCACCTCCATCGTCTCGTACGTCCCTTCGCGGTTTTTGATGCGGTCGAAGACGCTGTGCTCGCCCGTGAACTGCTCGACGAGACCGAGGTTGAGCAAGCCTCTGTCCTGTTGCGTCTCGATGCGCCGGCCCCCGCCCATCGAGAGGTACCCATCGCCCGGCTCGTCGTGTTTGACCGTCGAGACCAGCACCAGGAAGCCGACCCCGATCAGCGGGATCAGCCCGTAGACGGTCATGTACAGCATGTTATCCGTCACGTCCGCCTGCGGAATCATCTGCATGACGACCATAATGATGATCAAGAGCAACGGGAACAGCGACAGCGTCATGTACATCTCGCCGAACAACTCGAGCGTCTCGAGGGTGAGTTCCTGTTCCTGTTTGGCCGTTCGCATGTGCTTTTCCTTTTTGTCCTCGAGGAAACTCTCCATGTCACCGCCGCTGTTGACGATCGAGAGCATATCCGTCAGGAACTGAGAGAGTTCGTCGCTCGGCGTCTCGAGGGCCTGGGTGCGGATCGCCGTCCGGTAGTCGACGTCGAAGTACTCGGTCTCCTTGACGATGCTCTGAAACTCCATAGCGACCTCGCCGTACGTGTCGTCGGCCTGGGCCATCGCCTCGATGATCTCGAGTTGGTTCAGTCCACCGACCGACAGCGCGTACATGAAGGAGACGGAGTCGGTCAACAACATGTTGATCTCGCGTTTACGGGCGGACGCACGCGAATAGGGGATCGCCACGAGCGAGCCGAAACCGAGTGCGAAGCCGATCGAACCGAAGACGAGCCCGGTGAAGAAGACGAGCGCCGGCACTCGAGCCGCCTCGAGGAAGTCGATAACCGCCTGGCTACTGATCGGGATCCCGAGCAGTTCCTCGACCTGAATGACTCCGGTCGCGAACAGGCCGTAGCCGAGCAAGAGCCCGATCAGCCACAGCGCCAGCCCGCTGATAAACCCGATCCCGAGCGCTCGAGAGAGGTAGAGTTCGACCGTATCGGTCATTCGAGCCTGCGCGAGTTTCGTTTCGACGTCGCTGACGAACTCGCCGTCCTCGTTAACCAACCGTTCGTACAGGGGATAGAACGTCTCACCCAGCAGATCGGAGCCGCCCGAAAGGTTGCTGGAGCCCCCGCTGGAGTCGGTTTGTAAGCTCATTCGTCGTCCTCGTTATCGCCGAACAGTCGGCCGTCATCGTCGCTTTCGCCGGGACCTGTCCCGCCGTCGTCATCAGCGTCGTCGGTTCCGTTGAAAATCGAGTCGTCGGACTCGGTGCGGTCCCGATCGTCACCGAACAGCGAGCCGCCGTCGTCCGCCGCGTCGTCATCGTCGTCGGAGAAGATCGAACCGGACTCGGCGCCGAAGATCGACTCCGATTCGGTGTCGACGTCGCCGTCCGTTCCGGGCTGTAAGCCGGCGTCCGTGTCTGCACCGGCCGGCGGCGACTCGGCCGCGGTCGTCGAATCAGTCCCGTCGATACTGCTCGAGTCCTCTCCCGGACCGCGTTCGTCGCTCGATTCGAGTTGATCGCTGAAGTCACCCACCGCTTCGTCGGCCGATTCGGGATCGAAGATCGACGCGAGGTCGTCCCCCTGAAACGTCGACTCGAAGCCGGCGGAGTCCGCGGCGGTTTCTGACGGGGCGTCCGTCGTTGCGCGGCCCGTATCGTCATCGGCGTCGAGTTCATCGATCGTATCGCCCATGTCGTCGAACAGACCGCCCAGGCCACCTCCCTCGGGGTCGTCCGATGGCGATACCGTGGGGTCGCGCTTATCGTCCGACCGGGATGTCGGTCGTGCCGAGTCGGCCCCGTTACTCGTCGTGGCAGGCGGTGTCGCCTCCTCACCAGGCGTCTCTTTGACGACCATCTCGAATTCCTCCGCGGGTTTGTCCTGTTCGCCGGGACTCGAGGTGGCGCCGCCGATTCCAGCAGCGGAATCGACGCTGGCGGCAGTATCGTCGGCTGGTGCGTCAGCCGTCGCGTCGCTAATACCGGCTTCGGCCCTATCAGTGGAGCCGATATCGAAGCCGGTATCGTCACTGAGCCACGCGGGTTCGCTCGAACCCTCGCCCGAACCGCCGTCGAACCCGTCCGAGTCGTCGCCGAGTTCCCACTCGCCTTCGTCGATCGTCTCGTCGACCTCGCCGGCGAAGTCGAACTCGTCGGCATCGGTCTGGTCGACATCGATCGCCTCCGCTTGCTCGACCTCCCCGAGCGCGCTCGCGAGTCCGCTCGGTACCTTGCCGCGGAACTCCTCGAACAGCGACTCTTCGGCCCGTTCTAAGATGTCCATCGAGAGGTTGTACGTCTCGCTGCTCGCGTCGGGTCGCGGGACGAGTTCCTCCTTTTCGGGATCGACGTCGATCAGGACGCTTTCCATCTCGCGGAGGTCCTCGAGACTGTCCTCGAGTTGTCCGTTCGCGATGAGCGTCAGGATCGTATCCGGGTCGTTGATGAAGGCCTGTGCGGTCGCCGCGACTTCCGCGTACGTGTTCAACCCGTTCTTGATGAGGTAGGCGAGAATGATCTCGCGTTTGAACAGTTCTTCCTCGAGCTTTTCGTTGCTCCAACCGCGATCGAACTGGATCTCATCGAGGGTGTTCGAGTCCCCCATCTTGAGGTACTCGTCGGTCTCCGCTTGCCACTGGTAGACGTCCTGAACGTTGATCTCGTCGTGTTCGGCCTCGTAGTGGTTGATCTCGGTCAGCGACTTGTTCCGGCGGACCTTCCGTCCCTGCACTCGAGTCTGGGTCTGGATCGAGACCAGATCCAGCGCGGTGAACATCGTCTTCGAGACGTTAATCGGGTCCGTCGTGAACCGCTTTAGGACCTCATCGACGGAGTCGGCGTGGAACGTCGTGTAGGTCGTGTGCCCGGTCGACATGACCTGAAACAGCGTTCGCCCCTCCTCACCGCGGATTTCGCCCATCACGATGTAGTCGGGTCGCTGACGCAGTGCGGCCTCGAGCAGGTCGAACTCGTCGACGTCACCCTGTTCGTCGTCGGAGAACGAGGGACGGGTGACGCTCGCGATCCAGTTTCGCTGTGGAAGTTCGACCTCGCGCGTGTCCTCGATGGAGACGATCTTCGCACTCGAGGGGATGAACAGCGAGACGGCGTTCAGCGATGTCGTCTTCCCGGATGCGGTCCCACCGGCGAAGATCAGGCTCTTGTGGTTCTCGATACAGAGCCAGAGAAACGCCATCTCGTCGAGCGAGAAGGTGTTCCAGTTGATCAGGTCGATCGGCGTAAACGGAACGTCCTTGAACTGACGGATGGTGTAGTTGGTCCCGTGGTCGGACACCTCCTGACCCAGCGTCAACTGGGCGCGCGAGCCGTCGGGCAGGGTCGCGTCGACCTGTGGCAGCCGTTTACTGATCCCCTTCCCCGAGCGCTGGGCGAGTTTGACGACGAAGTCGTCGAGTTCGTCCTCGCCGTGATAGATGTTCGAGATGATCTGTTCGTACTCCGAATGGTAGACGAAGACCGGCGAGTTGTAGCCGTCGACGGAGATATCCTCGACGTTGATGTCGTGTTTGATGCCGTCGATCCGCTCGTAGCCGATGAAGTTTCGCTTGAGTTGGTAGAGCAGTTTTTCGACCTGATACTCGCTCATCGTATCCGGATCGTCCGCGAGAATCGCCGGCTCGGGTCGAACCGCGATCCCCTCGAGCGGTGCGGGACCTGACTCCTCGTCCGTCTCGTCGTCCCCATCGTCGAGCAGACCCTTCAGCGTCTCGAGAACGCTCTCCTGTGCGCTTCCCGACCGTTTCTCGAAGAGGTCGTAGCGTTTCAGCAGGCGTCGCGTTTCGTCTTCGATGACGATCCGTCGGCCGTCCTCTGTCTCTTTCTCCTTGATCCCGTCCTCGGAGTACTTGATCGCCGTCCTGAGTTTGCCCGAGAGGAACTCCTGAAGCTCCATCTCGATCTCGTTCAGGTACGGCTCGATCATGTAGTACTTCTTTTCGTTTTCCTTCTCGGAGTGGAAGATGATGACGTAGGCGTAGGGCTTGTTGACCCAGTAGCGTTCGACCTCCCGAAAGTGGGTCTTCTTGTCCATCGGGACGGCCTTCTCGAGATCGTAACGGTTCGAGACGGTGGTGTTGCCGTCCGCCGTCGAGAAGAATTCGTCTTCGTCGATATCTTCCTCGACGTTGACGGTTCGCTCGTCGACGAGTTCGTCGAGTTTCATCGCGGCCTCGTCGCCGGCGAAGAGCCGCTGCTCGAGCGTGTCAGGATCGAAGCCGAGCGCTTCTTCCTCGTCGTGGCGAACGATTTCGCCGTTGCTGTCACGCGGTCGGGAGCCGTCGTCCTCGTAGTAGTACTCCCACTTGTAGTGTTCCCAGGACCAGATGCCCTTGGTGACTGGGGTCGTCTCGGGATCGACGTACTCGAGGAAGCGTTCGTGGAGCGTTTCGGCGTTGTCGCCGGCGAGAGGGATAATCGTCGACGGTAAATCGTCCGGATGATAGCCGAGTGCGGATTCGGGATCGAACTCGACGCGATTCCAGTCGTCCCCGCTCGGAACCGTGTGCTGGACCGATTCGTCGGTGTCGAGCCCCAGTTGGTCGCCCCCGCCGCCCGCTGGATCGTCGGGATACAGCGCCGAAACCTCGTCTCTGTACCCGTACTCCATCAGATAGTCCTCCCACGTGTACTCGCCGACGCGACCCGGCGCGTCCGAGTCGGGATCCGACCCGTAAGATCGATTGTCCGCCGACGCCGGGTCGGACGCCTCCCCCTCGGAAAATTCCCCGGCATCCGACTGGTCGCCCTCGTCAATAGCCATTGACACCACCCAAACTCTCAGCCTTCAAAAAATTCAGCCATTCATTACCACATCTGATAATCTTACGCAGATCACCGCGTATCCGTGCTGTCAATACGTGCTCCTGTTGTGACAAAAATTGGTTCACCCTACCATCACTCCTCTTCCCAGTCGCTACTTCCAGAATAATACTACTTATACTATCGCCCCACAGTTCGTTTTCCAATAATTATCGACCGGGCACACGATCGTCCGTTCGAGAGGCTGGCGATCGCCGAGAGGAACACATATGCTTACACCGCCGGTATCGCCGATCGATGAGAGCCAGCACTGTATCCGAACGCACCGGAAGCAGAAGAGAGGCAAGGACCACTACAACGACGCCCTCATCGACCGATCGACCGCGATCCACGTATCCAACCGATGAGTAAGGGATTCAGCCTCGAGGGGGACGTCGCGATCGTCACCGGCGGCGGACGCGGTATCGGTCGTGCGATCGCGGTCGGCCTCGCGAACGCCGGTGCCGCGGTCGTCCCGTCCGCGCGCTCGACGGACGAGATCGAGGCCGTCACCGAGGAAATCGAGGCAGATGGCGGGGATGCACTGGCCGTCTCCGCCGATGTCACCGATCCCGATGCGGTCGCCGACGCGATCGACCGGGCCGACGACGCGTTCGGCGGCGTCGATATCGTCGTCAACAACGCCGGATTCAATCCCGATGACGCGCTCGGTCGTCCGGAGGACGTCTCGGCCGAGAGCCTCGATCGCGTCCTCGACGTCAATCTGAACGGCGCGTACGAAGTGACGCGAGCAGCGGCGGACCTCCTTCACGAGAGCGGCGGGGGGTCGGTTATCAACGTCGCGAGCGTCGGTGGCCTCGTCGGGCTCCCCCGACAACACCCCTACGTCGCGTCGAAACACGGGCTCGTCGGGCTCACGAAGAGCATGGCGCTCGACTGGGCACCCGAGGTCAGAGTCAACGCCGTCGCCCCCGGCTACGTCTCGACGGCGCTCACCGAATCGCTCGAGGCGAACGAACGGCTTCGACGGTCGATCCTCGATCGTACGCCGCTGGATCGGTTCGCCGACCCGGACGAAATCGCCGGCCCGGTCGTCTTTCTCGCCAGCGACGCCGCGAGTTACGTGACCGGGACCTGTCTGGCGGTCGACGGCGGCTGGACCTCGCGGTAACTCGCCGCTCGCGTTTTCCGTCCGTTCGCTACCAGCCGCCCCTCGAGAGCGAGGCGTGGCTCCGGCTCGAGAAAGTCGGTCGATTCCCGGAGTGCCGTCCGTACGGCTCACTGACGTTCGCCGACGGACGGGCGTGACGGGATTCGAACCACGGTCGGACGTGCTCACTTCGCTGCGCGCGACCTCCCTGATTCGAATTCCGCTCAATCCGTTATCGGCCTCGCTGCCGCTCAGCACGATAACGGGCGTGACGGGATTCGAACCCGCGATCAGAAGGTTAGGAACCTCCTGCCCTCTCCGCTAGGCCACACGCCCCTCGAGAAAAAACGAGTTAGTTGGTTTCCGTCTCGGTGTCGGTGTCCGTTTCCGTCTCTTCGGTGACGGGTTCCGTGTCGACGAAGTCGTCTTCGTCCTCGTCGAACTCGTCGTTCTCCTCGAATCCCGATTCGCGCATTTCGTCGAGTTCCGTTTCGACCTTTTCACGCCCCTTCTGGAATTCTCCCATGGCCTCGCCGGTCGACCGTGCGAGCTTCGGGATCTTGTTGGCCCCGAACAGGAGAATGGCGATGAAAAGGATGATCAGTAGTTCCGGACCCCCGGGTGCGCCGGGGATGAACAGCGGTGCGATTTCGGCTACCATCTCTATACGTGGCTTATCCGCTGGCAATTATAACCTTTTTGGACCGCTTAGTAGAACAAGTTTCGGCGAAAGTCCGCTTGAAGCGGACTATCGAGCTAATTACAAGTGGAACATTGTCGTACCTTATCCTCTTTTCGAAACGAATCGAAGCGACCCGGCTCCGCCGTGCGTATCGCGGAAACGGCACACCGGAGCGATTGTGCGGGTATTTTCGAGAACGAACCGCGTCGTCACACGCTGGTACTGGTCCGGTCACCGCGCTCCCGCGTTCGATTCCACGAACGAAACTGACTTTCCCGGTTGCCGTCAAGTAGCCACCGATGCCTGAAACCGGAGATTCCGCACCCGACTTTACCGCACCGCTCGCAACCGGCGACGTTGACTCGTTCACCCTCTCGGATCGTCTCGCAGACGAGGCACCGATCGTCCTCGCCTTCTTCCCGGGCGCGTTCACCGGCGTCTGTACGACCGAGATGTGTGCGTTCCAGGACCGACTCGCGTCGTTCAACGACCTCGACGCCAGCGTCTACGGCGTCAGCCGCGACTCCCCGTTCGCGCTGAACGAGTTCCGCGCCCAGAACGACCTCGAGTTCGGACTCATCAGCGACTACAACAAGGAGATCATCGACGACTACGACGTCGAGATGGACTTCGCCGATCTGGGCGTCTACGGCGTCGCCAAGCGCTCGGTGTTCGTCGTCGACGCCGACGGCACGATCACCTACAAGTGGGTCAGCGACGATCCCGGCGTCGAACCCGACTACGACGAGGTCGAAGTCGCCGTCGAAGACGCGGCCTGAACGGACCACACGCGATCCGATCAGCCTCGAGCGAGAATCCGATCGAACGCCGACCGTCGCAGGGCTTTTTTAGTCAGCAATCGATGGACCCATATGAGCGATTCCGTTGGCGACGATTCTGCACGCCGTGTCTACCGTCCTGACGCCGACCACCACTTCCCCGACGAGAAACTGAACCGCGTCCTCGAGTTCGTGCTCGAGGACGAGGAGATTCAGACCTATCTCGAGGCCCAGAACGTCAACGCGGTCGACCGGATGCAGTACAACGATCACGGCGCGAAACACATCGAGATCGTTCGCAACCGAGCGCTGTGTCTCTACGATCTGCTCAAGGCCGGCAGCGTCGACTTCAACGGCGCGCGCCAGCAAGGGCTGGCCGAGGCGGACGAGTCGGTCATCATCGCGCTCGCGGCGACGCTCCACGACGTCGGTCACGTCGTCCACCGAGACGAGCACGCTTACTACTCGATCCCGCTGGCCTCGGATATTCTGGATCGCGTGCTGCCCGAGTTTTACGACGTCGCCGACGCCGTCCGAGTGAAAGGGGAGGTCCTCCACGCGATCCTCTGCCATCACCGGTCCGAGACCCCCCTGACGACCGAGGCGGGCGTCATCCGCGTCGCCGACGCCCTCGATATGGAGCGCGGTCGCTCGCGGATCCCCTACGAACACGGCGGCCGCGGCATCAACACCCTCTCGAGCCAAGCGATCAGCCGCGTTTCGCTTCAGGAGGGCGACGGCAGTCCCGTACTAGTCGAAATCGAGATGACCAACGCCGCCGGCGTCTACCAGGTCGACAACCTGCTCAAAGCAAAGCTCAAGGGCTCCGGTCTCGAGGATCTGATCCGAATCGTCGCGGTCAACACGAACGAGAACCGCGAGCAGTTAGTCGAGCGAATCGAGTTGTAAGTCGCCGATCAAACGCGCCGGAAGGCGGTTCGACTCGCTATTTCTCGCGGCCAGTGTGGTGTAACAGCCCGCCCTTCCGCGATGCTCGGAACGCGTTCGGAACAGGTAGACTCCGCCACCCCCCCCCACCTCGAGACGGCAGTCAGGCGAGTTCGTACCGTCCATCCGTCCGCTCGAGGTGGCCACGCTTCCGGAGCGTGCCGGTGATCGAGAGGGCGGTTCCCTTGTTGATCTCGAGCGTCGTACAGAGGTCGTCGGCCGTCGCAGTTTCCCAGACCGCAAGGTAGAGGTAGACGAGCTTCGCCTGTGCCGACTCGATATCGTCCGGGATCGATACCATCAAATCTGTGTGACCGTCGAGTTGCATACTACACAGTCCGACCTTCGACAATATTAAAACTGAGTGTCGTCGATCGTCGATAACGGACGCTCGAGTCCGGCGGCTGCTTGCGATTCTTCGATCGTGAGCGACCCACGCCCGATCGAACGTGTCCCGGAGTAGGCCGACCGCGAGTCAGTGTATTTTTGTCGTCACCGACCCGCTCATCGGTATGAATTGGGAACTCGTCGTACTCGGGTTGTTGACTGGCGTGCTCACCGGTGCGTTCTTCGGCCTCTTCGACGTCCCTATACCGGCACCGCCGGAGCTACCGGGACTGATGGGAATCATCGGCATCTATCTGGGATACAAACTCGTACAGGCTGTCGATCTCGGAATCGGCGTGCTCGACGCGCTCGGATTGTAAACGGCTGTCGCTCGCTCCTTTTCGTCGGTCGTCGAATCGCCCGTCGTCAGGTGGCGGCGTCCAGTTCGGCGGCGAACGCACGCGCGTTCGACCTGATCGCTGCGGCGTCCGCGACGAGGACCTCCCCGTCGCGCATCAACACGTCGCCGTCGACCATCGTGAACTGCACGTCGTCGCCGTGCGCGACGAACGTCAGATGCGAGAGCACGTCGTGAATCGGCGTCCCGCGGGTCACGTCCGTCTCGAGGCCGAGGATATCGGCTTTCCAGCCCTCGCGAAGTTTTCCGACGCGGTCGAATCCCGCGGCCTGCGCCCCGTTGATCGTCGCCATTTCGAACACCGTTTGGGCCGGCAGCGCCTGCGGCTCGAGTCGGTCCACTTTCTGGAGGAGGCTCGCCTGTCGCATCTCCGTGAACGGATCGAGCGTGTTGTTACACGGCGGCCCGTCGTTGCCCAGCGCGACGTTGATGCCCCGGTCCAGATAATCGAGCACCGGTGCCACGCCGCTCGCCAGCTTCATGTTCGAGGACGGGCAGTAGGTCACGTTCGTTCCGGTTTCCGCGAGGAGTTCGCGCTCGGACTCGTCGGTCCAGACGCAGTGTGCGAGCACGACGTCCTCTCCGGTCAGCCCGACCTCGTTGAGCCAGTGGATGTTCCGCCGACCGGTTTCGTCCTCGACGGCCGCGATCTCGCCGCGGTTCTCGCTCGCGTGCGTGTGGATCATCACGTCGTCGTAGGCGTCCGCGAGGTCCCGCGTCCCGCGAAGACAGGCTTCGGTACAGCTCACGGCGAACCGCGGCGTCACGGCGTAGCGAATGCGGCCGTCGTCGACGCCGTGGTACTCGCGAATGAGTCGTTCGCTCTCGGCGAGGGCTTCGTCGGTCTCCTCGAGCAGCCCCGGCGGGGCGTCCTTGTCCATCATTACCTTTCCGAGTCGGCCGCGAATCCCGAGTTCCCGGGCCGCCTCGAAGGCCTCCCCGGCGTGGGCGACCGAGAGGTGGTCGATGCAGGTCGTCGTTCCGCTCTCGATCATCTCGAGGTAGCCGAGTTCGGCGGCCGTCCGCATCGCGTCCGGGGACATGGACGCTTCCATCGGCAGCACGTACTCGTACAGCCAGTCGAGGAGTTCGGTGTCGTCGGCGATGCCGCGGCCGAGGCTCTGGACGGAGTGGACGTGCGCACCGACGGTACCCGGCGTGAGCACGTCGTACGACTCGCGTTCGTGATCCGGGTACCGCTCGAGGCAGTCCAGCCGGTCCCCCACGGCGACGATCAGATCGTCTTCGACGACGACGGCACCATCTTGAATCACGGTCTCGGCGTCAGCGACAACCGTCCCCGACAATAACATACCGGACCACGATAGCGGTGGAGACGCCTTAGCTCTGGTGATCCTGAACCGAACCGATCGAAAAAACGGAGCGTGGCTCGTCAGTAACTGCGCACTTTCGGCTCGTAGGTCTTGTCCTGGCCCTCGAGGATGACCGGTCGGTAGAAGATCGACGGTGCGCCGTCGTTCCAGGAGATGAGCGTGTGTTTGAGCCAGTTCTCGTCGTCGCGGATCTGGTTCTCCTGTCGCCAGTGGGCACCGCGGAACTCGTTGCGCACGAGTGCGCCGAGCGCGATGGTCTCGGCGACGTCGATCAGGTTGCGCGTCTCGATGGTCTGTTGGAGGTCGGTGTTGAACGTCTTCGACGGGTCGTCGACGTAGACGTCCTGATACTCCTCGCGGCACTCGCGGATGAGTCTCAGGGCCTTCTTGACGCCCTCCTCGGTGCGGAAGACGTTGACGTAATCCGTCATCGCGTTCTGGAGCTTCTGTCGGATTTCGGCGTGCTGGACGCCGTCGTCTTTCTCCATCAGATAGTCGACGTGCTCGCGCGTGCGCTCGACTTTCTGCTCGAGGAGTCCGTCAGCGTCGGTCGTGACGCCGCCGTCGGTTCGCTCGCCGCCGTCTGCGGCGACGCCGTCGGCGGTGTCGAGCCCGGCCATGCCGGGGTGGACCGGCAGTTCGGTCTCGGTTTCGTCCTCGACGTCGTCGCCGTAGCCGGTTCGGATCTGGGGCTCGCCGAGATCCTCGCCGGCGGCGTGGCGGCCGGCGCGCTTGCCGAAGACGATCAGTTCCGGCAGGGCGTTTCCGCCGAGTCGGTTCCCGCCGTGGACGGAGACGCAGGCGCACTCGCCGGCCGCGTAGAGGCCGTTGATGCACGTCTGACCGTTCTCGTCGACCTCGATTCCGCCCATCGCGTAGTGCTGGCCGGGTTTGACCGGCATCGGTTCGACGAGGCCGTCGACGCCCTCGAAGTCCTCCGCGAGGTGGAGGATGTTCTCGAGGCGGTCCAGAATGCGCTCTTCGCCGAGGTGGCGCATGTCGAGGTGGACGTACTCGTCCTCGACGCCGCGTCCCTCGTTGACCTCGGTGAGTTCGGCGCGGGCGACGACGTCGCGGGAGGCGAGTTCGCCGGAGTTGTTCGCGTACCCGTGTTCGAACATGAACCGCTCGCCGTCGTTGTTGTAGAGGATCCCACCCTCACCGCGGACGCCCTCCGAAATGAGGACTCCCGTCGACGGGAGCGACGTCGGGTGGAACTGGATGAACTCCATGTCCTCGAGCGGCGCGCCCGCCCGATAGGCCATCGCGTGGCCGTCGCCGGTACAGGAGACGGCGTTGGTGGTGTGGTCGAAGGCCTGTCCGGGGCCGCCGGTCGCGAGGACGACGCCGTCGTTCGCTTTGAACCCTTCAATAGCGCCCGACTGAACGTCGTAGGCGACGACGCCGTGACACTCGCGGTCGTTGGGGTCGTCTTCGTCGGTCGTCGCGAGATCCATGACGTACCACTCGTCGTACACCTGAATGCCGCGTTTGACGACCTGCTCGTACATCACGTGCAGGAGGTGGTGACCCGTCTCCGCGCCGGCGTAGGTCGTCCGGGGGAACGAGAGCCCGCCGAACGGTCGCTGGGAGACGCGGCCGTCTTCCTCGCGCGAGAAGGGCATTCCCCAGTGCTCGAGGGTGATCGTGTCTTTGGGAGCGTCCTGTGCGAGGGTCTCGACCGCCGGGGCGTCGCCCAGATAGTCCGAGCCCTTCATCGTGTCGTAGGCGTGAAGCTCCCAGTCGTCGCCCTCTCGGAGGGCGGCGTTGATTCCACCCTCCGCTGCACCCGTGTGGCTGCGAACCGGGTGGAGTTTCGAGACCAGTGCGACGTCCGCACCCGCCTCGTCCGCTGCGACCGCAGCACGGAGACCGGCGCCGCCGGCGCCGACCACGATAACGTCGTGTTCGTACATATTACCAGAACTTCAGGTTTTTCTTCACCGCTTCCCGCTTGAGCTCCTGAATGTGCTCGGTGAGCGGAATGTCCTTCGGACACACCTCGGTACAGGAGAACTGGGTCTGACACCGCCAGACACCGTGTTCCTGCTCGAGAATGCGGAGTCGGTGCTCTTTGACGTCCTCGTCCTCGCGGTCGTCCATCGCGAACCGGTAGGCCTTGTTGATCGCCGCCGGACCGAGGTACTCGTTGTCGCCGGCCGCGATGTTACACGAGGACATGCACGCGCCACACCAGATACAGCGCGTGGACATCTTGACCTTCTCGCGGTTCTCCCGGGACTGGCGCTGTTCCTCGAGTTCGCCCTCCGGCAGGTCGTCCTGCTGGAGGTACGGTTCGACGGTGTGCATCTGGTCGTAGAAGTGGTCCATGTCGACGACCAGGTCCTTGACGACCTCCTGGTGGGGCAGCGGTTCGATCCGAACCGGGTGCTCCAAATCCGCGAGCTGGGTCTTACACCCCAGTCGCTGTTTGCCGTTGACGAAGAATGCGTCGGAGCCACAGACGGCCTGCCGACAGGAGTGTCGGAAGGTCAGCGAGGAGTCATACGTATCCCGGGCGTACATGACCGCATCGAGGACGGTCATCCCCCGCTCGAAGGGCACGTGGAAGTCGTCGAAGCGCGGCTCCTGTTTGTCCGCGACCTCGGGATCGTAGCGAAACACCTTGATGAGGACCGACTCGCCCTCGAGTTCGGACTTGTCGGCCGTCGTCTGATCGATATCGCCGCCTTCTTTCTCTTTCTCGTCGACCGGCGACTCGGCCCCCCGCATTTCGGGGTCTTTCGGTGCCTCCTGACTCTCGGGTTGTTCGGGTTGTTGAGTGCTCATACGATCTCCACCCCGGCCATCGCCATTGCAACGTAGATTCCCTGCACGATGAGTGCCGTGCCCGCGAGAACAAGCACTGCGAGTACGACCTTCTTCTGCGTTCCTTTCAGCCCCTGGTTAACGAGCGCGTTGTAGACGCCGTTGACGCCGTGGAACGCCGCGGTGATCAGGAACAGGACCATCGTCAGGAAGTAGCCGACGTTCTCCATCCGAGCCTCCGTACCCAGGAAGGTGACGTCCGCGGCGTGGTTGACGAAGTGTAGTTGGAAGAAATGAAAGGCCAGAACGACGACCAGAAACGCCGCCGTGATCCGCTGGAGCAACCACGCGGTCCCGCCGGGCGCGAACGAGGAGTATCGCTCCGCCATCAGAGGGTCACCCCGTCGAGGAAGGTTGGGACGCTCGCGACGGTGATGATCGCCGTCAACACCAGCGAAGCGTAGAAACTCTTGTCCTGTGCATCCAATCCGACGCCGAGATCGACCATCAGTAATCGAAGCCCGTTCAGGATGTGGAACACTGCCACTGCGAGCAGTCCGACCTCGAGTATCCGTACAATAAAGAGGCCCTCGAGCCCCTGAATCGTCGTCGTATAGATGTCCGTTTCCTGCTGGATGAGTGTTGCGTCGCCGCTCGCTGCGCCGACGGCTGTACTCAGCACGGCGATGTGAGTGAACAGATAGCCGATTAGCATCCACCCGGTGAACTTGTGGAAGATCCACGCCCACATGCCGGCCGAGAACTCCTTCCAGCGACCGAAGTCCTCGATGAGACCGCGATTGTAAGACTGACTCATGCGCTCATGTGGACGGTTAGACCGTGGGGGTATAGAAGTTACTTTATCGCTCCTGCTGGCAGTTTCTGCCGATCACGTTCAGTCGGAAACGAAATGGATTCGTCGACAAACTCCGAACGGGTCCGAACTCGAGCGCCAACATGTCAGACTATCGCTCGAGACGATCGAGGGGAGACGGCCGACCGACGGGGAGCGATCCGGACCGACGGTCCCCACGACCGGCAGCGGTGGGCAGGCACGACGCGTTGCGTTATTCCATCTCCGAACCGGCAGCCCGGAGTTCCGACCGGGAGTTCTCGGTCGTCCGTTCACGCTCTAATGCCGTTCGAGTATCCGGCGAGAGCCCGACGAGATGACACAGCGGGTTCCCCGGGTAGACGACCGGATTCTCGAGGACGCCGACGATGAGTCCGGTGAAGGGCGCTTCGACGGTGACGATGTCGTCTTCCTCCTTGAACGGGTTGGTAATCGTACAGATCACCTCGCCCTCCCTGACGAGTTCGCCTCGGCCGCGTTTCATGTCGACGATACCGCCCGCGTCGGCGCGGATCCACGTCTTCTCGTTGTCGTCGTCGATAATGGTCCGCCAGCCGGGCCAGTGGACGGAGGATTCCGGATGGAGGCCGAATTCGGCGAGCACGCTCGCAACGCCGGTCAAGGCGCGATCGATCAGCCGACGCTGGAACCGGTGGGCTTCGCCCATCTCGACCGTAATCGTGGGAACGCCGGCCTGTGTCGCCTCCCGTCGAAGCGTTCCCGACGGGCCCTCACCGGCGATGATGACGTTCGAGCTGAACGCTTTCGAGAGCCGTGACACCTTCGAGTGTTCCATGTTGGCCCGAACGTGGATCATGTTCGTTCGGCCGCGCGTGGACGTGTGGAAGTCCACGCCGAGATCGCAGGGTTCGATGAAGTTCGTGAAGATGCGGTGTGCCATCCGCCGGGCGCTCGTCGAGCCCTCGCGGCCGGGAAACGAGCGGTTCAGATCCCGGTCGTAGATCGGAAGATACCGCTCCTGTGCGAGAAAACCGGGGACGTTCATCACGGGGAGACAGATCAGGGTCCCGTGGAGCCCCGAGTGGTCCCAGTCGTGGGCGACCTCACGGACGACCTCGATGCCGTTGAGTTCGTCGCCGTGAGCCGCAGCCGAGAGGAAGACGGTCGGCCCGGGATGTTCGCCGTTGATCACCGTAACGGGGATTCTGACGGGATCACCGAGATACGTTTCGCTGATACCGTACCGAATATTGGCCGACTCGCCGGGATCAACCCGGCCGCCGTTGTACGTGAACGTGTCGGCCGTAGGCTCGGACGCACCGCCGTCCGGTGGCTCATCCGTATCGTCGCTCATAGCAGTGTCTCCGCCGGGAGCAATGTGAATCTTCGCTTGTCGACGCGACGGCGATCCGTTCGCGCCGATCCCCTCCCGCGGTGATGACAAGAACCGACCGCAGCCGGCCTGTTTTCGGTATCAGTCACCGACGGACGGCCGCGGGTGTTGATCTTGCGAAACGAGTGCTCGTTTCATCGAATCGAGTTGGGGAGAAACTCTCCCCGTGGGCATACGTTTTGTAGGATGCCATAGTACTAGCAACCATGGAGATTCGTGAAGCGACTGATGACGATATCGACGCGATCCGTTCGATCGCCCAGCGGTCCCTTAACTCAACGTATACGGACTTTCTCGAGGCGGAAACTATCGACGACGCGATCGAACAGTGGTACGGAGACTCGTTTACCGACGAACTCGCGGCCGACCACTCGCTCGTCCTCGTCATCGAACGGGACGGCGAGGTCGTCGGCTTCTCCCAGAACGATCTGATCGGCCAGCGGTACGACACCGGTCGGATCCTGTGGCTGCACATCGACCCCGACCACCGCGGCGGCGGAACGGGCGTCCGGCTGCTCGTTCGAACCCGCGAAAAGCTACTCGAGGAAGGTGCCGACAACATCCAGTGTCTGGTCCTCGAGGACAACGAAGGCGGCAATGCGTTCTATCGGGGCCACGGCTTCGAACGGGCCGGCCAGCGCGAGGTCGAGATCGGCGACGAGACGTTCACGGAGAACGTCTACGTCGAAGGCGAGATCGGCGACGAAGGCTGGGGAGCCGTCGACGAACTCGAGGTCGACGGGCAGACCGTCTACGTGAGCTTCGGCGAGGCCGCCCGTGGCGCGAAGTCACCGTTCTACGGCGCCTACGAGACCGAGGACCGGGAGGAACTGTACGCGTGGTTTTGTGGCAACTGCGACTCGCTGGACAACACCATGGACACCATGGGACGCATCGAGTGCAACGTCTGTGGCAATCGTCGGAAGGCGACGCGTTGGGACTCGTCGTATCTCTAGCAGGAGGTAGTGGTACGGCTCTCTTACGTAGTGGTACTCGTAAAGCGGTTGGCACGTACAGGTTGCGTATATGCCGTCCGAAATTTTTCGATCTGAATGAGAGTATAGAGGCGATCACGCAGAATGCACAGGAGAACATCACGCAGCCGTCGTCAGCAATAATCATCGCGTCTGATCAGTGAAAGAAGAAAGGACGGTACAAGATTTACAACTTGCCGCGGTGTCTGTCTCTATAGAATAACAAATGATTCTCATCATCGGAGCCGGGGACGTCGGTACAAATATCGCCTCTGACCTCACGGAGACTCACGATGTTACTATCGTCGACCGTGATTCGGGCCGAATCGACGCTCTGACGTCGGAGATCGATGTCTCAGGGATCGTTGGTGATGGGCGTTCAGTACCCGTGCTTCGGGAAGCAGACATCGACCGCGCGGACATCGTTGTTGCGAGCACCGATAGCGACGCGGCCAATATCATGGCCTGCAATGCGGCCAAGCGGTCCGGTGATCCCCACACCATCGCTCGAGTGAAGGATATTGGGTTGTGCCGGACCTGGCAATCACTTGATGGTGGTCTCGGCGTCGATACGATGCTGTGCATTGACGTGCTCGCTGCCGAAGCCGTCACCCAGACCATCGTACTCCCAGGAGCGCGAGCTGTCGATACCTTTGCCGGCGGTCAGGTGGAAGCCGCCGAGTTCGAAATCAGGGAGAATGCACCAGTGGCCGGTCAGACCATCGCGGAGGCGGATCGCTACGCATCAACAACGTTCGCAGCCATCCTCCGGGATGACGACATACTCATTCCCCAGGGCGACACAGTCATTCAATCCGGTGACTGTGTAGTCGTTATCGGAGGTTTATCTGACATCAGTCGGTTCGCGGATGCTGTTGCCCCACAACCAGCTCTGGATTCCGACGACGACATCGTAATCGTCGGAGGGGACGAGTTGGGGTATCAGATTGCCCAGCAATTTGAAGCCCGGGGCTGGGCACCGCAAATCGCGGAACGCGATCCCGAGCAGGTGGACGCCCTCTCAACCCGACTTCAAGGTGCGTCAATCGCTGAAACGGATATCGCGAATATCGAGGGTTTCAACCCCGACTTGCTAACAAACGCTGATTTAGTCGTTGGCGCGGTTGACGACGATACGAACTACCTACTCGCACAGTTGGCACGTGAACGTGACGTCACTAGCACCGCCGCCATCGTTGACGACCCCGAAATCGTCGAAATATTCGAAAGCACCGGCATTGACGTGGTCGTTCACCCGCAGGATATCATCGCCGGCAAAATTCTTCAGGCAGTGTACGGGCCGGGCCCTGAGAACGTCAGCGTTTTCGAGCACGATAGTGCGGAAGTTCTTGAAGTGGTCGTCGATAAAGAGAGCGTTCTCACCGGAAATTCCCTCAGGGATGCCGCCAACCAGTTGCCGGCGGGCTTCGTAATCGGCGCTATTATCCGTGGCGGCCAACTGCAACTCCCACGCGGAAATAAGATCATTCAAACCGGCGATCGGGTAATCGCCTTCGTCGACACCGACGTCGCTTCTGAGATCGCTGAACTAATTTGAAACCGATAATGGAACGGTCCACGGTAGATTGCACAAACAGTCCGTCCAGGTGTGGAACTTTTGAGACGTTGTACCCGCACTTACCGAAATCGAGCGGTTCAATTTCAGCTCCCGTTCCGAATAGTGTAACACGGATCATCAACTAACACTTCGTTCACCGTATCGATCGAACCGACCGTTCGTTTGACGCTTCGGTATCCGTTTCCCGGAGAACGATTCCGGTGACAGCGGTCAGTTCGGCGTCGGTCGAGACGCCGTATCCGCGAGCGATCGCGCTACTACCCGCGACGATACCCGAAGTACGTAGCCCTTACCGACACGGATACGGGTCATTACGCTCCCAGAAGCGCGAATGCGACGGGCGTGTTCCACTCGACCAGCCTGTCGGCCGTCACCCACTATCGACGCCGGGTCCGGTAGTCGAACGGCGTTTGTCTCCGCATTACAATTGGGAGATCCCTCCACCGAACGACTGCGACGGTCCCTCAACTTCCGATCGGGCGGTCGAAGCCACCACGTAGTGTCAGATACATTCGAATGAACAGACAGGAACACATCGTCAGCGGACTCAAAGTAACGCTCGTCGCTCGAGCAATCTACATGCTCTCGAGCGCGCTGTTAATGTTCCTACTGGCGCGCTATCTCCTCGATCCCGACGGCTACGGAACGCTGTACTGGGTGATCGGGATTTTAGCGATGGTCCAGTTGGTCGCCGATCTCGGGATCGGCAAGTCCGCGGCCAGATATATTTCGGAGTACAACGAGAAGGATCCCGGACAGATCCCCCACCTGATCAAGTCGACGGTCACGTTCAAGATCGTGATCATCACGCTAGTCGTGTACCTCCTCCTCCTGTTTCACGAACGGATCGCCGTTGCGCTGGGGGAGCCGGCGGCCGCGCCGTTTCTCGCGGCGGGCGTGATCTACATCACCGTCTTCTCGTTCAGCGGCTTCGCACAGATCACGTTTCAGGGGTTCAATCGCTTGGGCTACAGCGCGATGGTGCAGGCGATAAGCGGATTCAGTCGGCTCGTCTTCGCCGTCGGATTCATCCTTCTGGGGCTGGGTGCACTCGGTGCCTTTTTCGGCTACATCGTCGGCTACGCGCTGTCGGCGGCGATCGGGTTGACGCTGCTGTACTACAAGTTCTACGCACGATACGACCCCGCCGACACCTACGAGGACGGCCTCTCGCGTCGACTCCTCGAGTACAGCGTTCCGCTGACGGCGACGCGCAGTGCGAACGTCGTGGACAAGCAGATCGACACCGTTCTCGTCGGCGTGTTCCTGACCCCGACCGCGGTCGCGTTCTACACGCTGGGAAAGCAGATCACGGACTTCGTGCTCGCACCCGCGGAATCGCTCGGCTTTACCATCTCGCCGAACTTCGGCGAACAGAAGGCCTCGGGACAGCTCGATCAGGCTCGCCGGATCTACGAAACGTCGCTGACGCACACGATGTTGCTGTACATTCCGGCGGCCGTCGGTCTCGCGATCGTTGCGGACCCGTTTATCAGGATGGTGTTCGGCGCCGACTACGCGGGCGCGATTCCGGTTCTTCAGGTCCTCGCCGCCTTCATCGTCCTCCAGGCGATCACGAATCTGACCAGCGACAGTTTGGACTACCTCGGCCGCGCCCGCCACCGCGCGGTTGCGAAAGGCGGGACCGCTGCGGCCAATTTCGGATTGAACATCCTCCTGATCCCGTCGATGGGCGTCGTCGGCGCGGCGCTCGCGACGGTCGCGACGCACTCGGTGTACGTCGCCGTGAACCTCTACATCGTCCATCTGGAGCTCTCCCTTCGGCTTCGACGGCTCGCCCGGACGATCGGCCTGATCTGTGGCATCACCGGGATCATGGCGATCGCCGTGTTGCTCGTGACGCCGATGGTCTCGAGTCTGGCGATGCTTCTGGGGGCGATCGCGCTCGGGACGCTCACCTGGGCGGTCCTCGCCGTCGCGAGCGGGCTGGTCGATCCGCGAGCGGTTCGGTCGGCGATCACGTAACTCATCGATCCCGAATCCTGTCAGTAATCCATTGAATACGATGACAGCATACTTTTCCCCCATGTCGCCATCTATCCGGATATGGCTGTTGCCGATCCTGTCACCGTCGGGGTATTGAGCCTCCACACGAGCAAAGAAACGAAGGCGATCTTAAATGCCGTCGAAGCCCTCGGTCACGACACCGAGTGGCTCCGGTCCGAAAACACGTCGATCAGCGTCACCGACGGCAGCGTCGTCCTCGAGCCGGAAGTTGACATCATCGCGAATCGGATGCTGCTGTCGAACACCGAACAGCCGGCCGAGGAACTCGGACTCGCGAACACGTTCGCACAGCTGATGCCGATGCTCAACGAACCGTCGGCGGTGCTGACGGCGATCCACAAGCTGTCGACGGCGGCGACGCTCGCGACGAACGACGTTCGGACCCCCGACGTCACGCTCGCACTCAGCAGCGATCAACTCAACGCCGCACGCAGTCGGTACGGCGAGGAAGCCGTCTACAAGACGGCGATCGGTACCCACGGCGGCGGCACGTGGAAAGTCGGTGCCGACGACCCGATCAACGCGAAGGTCGGCAACCGGTACGCCTTCCTGCAGGAACTCATCGACCGCGACGACGACCGTCACTTCGACGCCCGCGTCTACGTCGTCGACGGCGAGATCATCAGCGCGATGTATCGCTACGCGCCCGACAACGACTGGCGGACCAACGTCGCCCTCGGCGGCTCCGTGGAGGATGCGACCGACGACCTCCCTGAGGAAGCTCGAGATATGGCTCGCCGGGCGGCCGACGCCACCACGCTCGACTACGCCGGCGTCGACCTCGTCGAGGGAGACGAGGGCTGGTTCGTTCTCGAGGTCAATCCGACGGCAGGCTTCAAAGGGCTGTACGAGGCGACCCAGATCAGTCCGGCACCCTACATCGCCAAACTCGCGATCGAGAGCGCCGGCGGCGAGGTCGACGACGGCCGCGTACGGGAGCTTTCGAAAGTACTCGACGACTCACAGCCGATAGCCCAGCCGGTCCAGACGGGCCAGTCGGAGACGGAACCGGCCGTGATCGGGTACACCGAGGAGGTCGTCCTCTCCGGCACCAGCGGGTCGAAATCGGTCCTCGCGAAGTCCGACACCGGTGCGACGCGGACGAGCATCGATACCGGACTCGCAGCCGACATCGGTGCCGGGCCGATCAAATCCATCACGCGAATCAGGTCCGGGAGCAGCAAGACCGCAAAGAGTCGCCCCGTGGTGGACGTCGTCGTCGGCGTCGGCGGCAATCAACACACCGTCACCGCGAGCGTCGAAGATCGTAACCACATGGATTACCCCGTCTTGCTCGGTCGGGACATCCTCGAGAACTACCGCGTCGACGTCGGTCGACGAACCGATCAGGACGCCCGCGATACGCCCGAAGAAGAAGAGTAACCGCCGACGCTCGACCCGTCCGACTCGAGCGTCGGGCACGACGGACCGTCGGCTGTATCCGGACGTGGAACTCGCCGAGACCGCTCGACGAATCCGGTCGGTTGATACGAGCAACCGACAGCGTCCGTCTCGAGACGATATTCGACGTACGCGATGTGCAATTTTGTGTTACGGTATCGGAAATCCTATCGAACGGAAGCGGAAATCAGCGTTGCGTTCGAGAGACGGATCGTTCCGTGTTCCCGCTGGCAGACTGTACCAACGTTCCGTGACCGACGATACGTCAAACCACGACCGTGACGACCTCGAGGAATCGACCGCGAGCGTCGAAGACGACCGCGATCCGCTGGCGGGGAACTCCCGAAGCGCCGGTCCGTAGGGTTCGCTGCTGATGGACGATCGCCATTCCTTCGAGACGATGACCCAGTCGACCGTATCGACCCCCGTAGCTCGCGACGGGGCGCAGCGGATGTGCTGCAGACACAGTGTGCATCCATCACTGAAAAAAGTTTGGGCGTGCAGAAGATTGCTTGGGTTGCGGAGAAGACATCATTATCGGATTAGCAAATCTTAATATGCGAAAGTAGTAATTGGATATTGATGGCTAAGTCAAACCGAGACTGGTGGCCGAATCAGTTGAACGTGGACATCCTCGATCAGAACGTCCCCACGTCTGATCCGATGGATGAAGACTTCGACTACGCCGAGGCGTTCGAAACACTCGACCTCGACGAGGTGAAGGCGGACATCGAGGACGTCATGACGACGTCGCAAGACTGGTGGCCGGCCGACTACGGCCACTACGGGCCGCTTTTCATTCGGATGGCGTGGCACAGCGCCGGCACGTACCGGACCACCGACGGCCGCGGTGGCGCGGCCGGCGGTAGACAGCGCTTTGCGCCGCTCAACAGTTGGCCCGACAACGCGAACCTCGACAAGGCGCGCCGGCTGCTCTGGCCTGTCAAGCAGAAGTACGGCCGCAAACTCTCGTGGGCCGATCTGCTGGTTCTAACCGGAAACGTCGCCCTGGAATCGATGGGATTCGAGACGTACGGCTTCGCCGGCGGACGCGAGGACGAATACCAGCCCGACGATGCCGTCGACTGGGGGCCCGAAGACGAGTGGGAAGCGTCCGAACGCTTCAACGAGGAGGACGAACTCGAGGGGACGCTCGCCGCCACCGTGATGGGCCTCATCTACGTGAATCCGGAGGGACCCAATAGTGAGCCGGATCCGGAGCACTCGGCGGAACGGATTCGAGAGTCGTTCGGCCTGATGGCGATGAACGACGAGGAGACGGCCGCGCTCATCGCCGGCGGACACACGTTCGGGAAGGTCCACGGCGCCGACGACCCCGACGAGCACGTCGGTCCCGAGCCCGAGGCCGCTCCGATCGACCAGCAGGGCCTCGGCTGGGAGAGCGAGCACGGCTCCGGCAAAGGGGCCGACACGATCACCAGCGGGATAGAGGGACCGTGGAACGCCACGCCGACCCAGTGGGACATGGGCTACCTCGACAACCTGCTCGACTACGAGTGGGAGCCCGAGAAGGGTCCCGGCGGTGCGTGGCAGTGGACCACGACGGACGACGCGCTCGATGGCACTGCACCGGGGGCCGAGGATCCGTCAGAGAAAGAAGACGTGATGATGTTGACGACGGACGTCGCGCTCAAGCGGGATCCCGACTACCGGGAGATCATCGAGCGCTTCCAGGAGAATCCCGAGGAGTTCCAGGAGGCGTTCGCGAAGGCCTGGTACAAGCTGATCCACCGTGACATGGGCCCGCCGGAGCGGTTCCTCGGTCCGGAAGTTCCGGACGAGGAGATGCTGTGGCAAGACCCCATCCCCGACGCCGACTACGACCTGATCGGAGACGACGAGATCGACGAGCTCAAAGCGGAGATACTCGCGTCTGACCTGTCGATCTCCCAGCTCGTCAAGACCGCCTGGGCGTCGGCGTCGACGTACCGCGACAGCGACAAACGCGGCGGAGCCAACGGGGCTCGAATCCGCCTCGAACCGCAAAAGAGCTGGGAAGTCAACGAGCCCGAGGAGCTCGAGACGGTGCTTTCGACCTACGAGGCGATTCAGGAGGAGTTCAACGGCTCGCGATCCGACGACGTGCGAGTCTCGCTGGCCGACCTGATCGTGCTGGGCGGCAACGCAGCCGTCGAGCGGGCCGCGGCGGACGCGGGCTACGACGTGGAGGTTCCGTTCGAGCCGGGCCGTACCGACGCCTCGCCGGAACAGACCGACGTCGAGTCCTTCGAGGCGCTCAAACCCGAAGCCGACGGATTCCGCAACTATCTCTCCGACGAGGCCGACCGTTCGCAGGAGGAGCTGCTGGTCGACAAGGCCGACCTCCTGGATCTGACGGCACCCGAGATGACGGTGCTGGTCGGCGGCATGCGCGCGCTGAACGCGACCTACCAGGATTCCGAACTCGGCGTCTTCACCGACCGGCCGGAGACGTTGACGAACGACTTCTTCGTGAACCTGCTCGACATGGACTACGAGTGGGAAGCGTCCGGCGACTCCCAGGACATCATGGGGTGGGAGGCGTCCTCGGAATCCGAAGACGGCGAGGTGTTCGACCTGCGCGACCGCGAGACGGGCGGCGTCGAGTGGACGGGGACCCGCGCGGATCTCATCTTCGGTTCGAACTCCCGGCTTCGAGCCATCGCGGACGTTTACGCGTCCGACGACGCCGAGGAGAAATTCGTGCGCGACTTCGTCGATGCGTGGGACAAAGTGATGACGCTCGATCGCTTCGACCTCGAGTAACGACTCGAGCCGTCGACACCGGCCGGTTTTGCGCTTTCGGACGGTCGCCCGACGTCGTACTCGTCCCGTGAACAGCCGTCACTACTCGTCGGTGTGAGTATTCTCGTCGCCGCCGTGTTGGATGATCAGTTCGTCGTCGGTGATCTCGTTGATCTCCGAGGCCTCGACGGGATAGTCGTCGTCGCCGTGGCCGCCCCAGTTCAGTCGCGCTTTGAGCCGATCCGTCAGCCCCGGTTCGGGATCGATGTAGGCGGTCTGCCCCTCGACTTCCGCGACGATACCGATCTGCTCGCCCGTCTCGTCGACGACCGGCTTTCCCTGATCGTCGTCCGAGAGTTCGACCGGACCGGTGTCGACGGCCGGCGTCTCGGTTCCGGCTTCGCCCTCGGTGCCGGAGCCGGTCTCGGCCTCACCCGTCGCCGCGACTCCGGCACCCGAACCGGTATCAGCGCCGGTAGTACCGGTCTCTGCCGTCGCGTCCATCGCGTCGTACTCCTCGACGTCGATAATCTCGCCCTCGATGACGTCGCTCCCGACGACGTCCGACTCGAGCAGTTCGGTGTCCTCGAGCGCAAAGCGCATCCGCGCTCGTTCGTCGATCTGTTCCTCGACGGTGCGGCGCTCGAGAAGCTCGCTCCGGACGGTGTCGCCCTCGCCGCGCTTGCTCTGAATGACTTCCCGATCGACGACCTCCTCGGGCGTGACGTCCGCGGTTACGACGTCGCTCTCGAGGATCGAGCGCTGGACGCTCTCGAGTTCGATGTTCGTCTGCACCTCGTCGCGTTCGACCTCGTCGTGTTGTTCGACGTCGACGTCGACCACCCGGCTCTCGACGGTGTAGCGTTCGACCTCGTCGATCGTGTCGAGACGCGTTTCGTCGGTGATCACTTCGATGACGTTGCCGCTGACGAACTCGGTGTCGATGAGTTCCCGGTTCAGCAGTTCCGAATCGACGACCTGTCGCTCGACGAGTTCGGTGTCGACGACCTCGCTTTCGATCGTATCGCGTTCGATGACTTCGGTCTGGACGACCTGCGTCTCGACGATCTCGGTCGTCACCGTCTCGCCCTCTCGGAGCTGGTCTTCGAGTTCATTGCGGCCGAGCGACGCGCGATCGAACGCCGCCTCCCGTTCGACGATCTCGAAGTGACCCAGTCCCGCTCCGGTGGGTTCCTCGTCGTGGTAAATGAAAACCAGATTCTCGTTCTCGAACGTCTCCGTGAACTCGTCCCAGGTGTACTCCTCGTGGTCCGACTCGAGTTGGTCCTGCCGGGCGAAGGAGTGACCGTGCCCTTCGCCGCCGCGAATCGAGACGGGAACGGCGTCGCGGGCTTCCGCCCACTCTCGAATCCGTTCCGGGTCGGAGGTCATTCGTCGCTGGTCGGATCCGTCGTCGTCGGGTGTCTCGTTTGCCATCTCGTTTCCGACAGCGATCGGACGGTACTTGAGTCGGCGTGGCCGTCTCGCAAGTCAGTATCTCGTTTCTCGAGCGCCCGCTTTCGGCCCGCATACTCGGGGGCGTAATCACCGTTTGATCGCTCGAGCGTTCACGCTCCCAGTGTTCGAAGCGGTGACAGTAACTGATTACCACTGTCGCCACGATGCGCCCCGATTCGATCGCCACCGTTTCAGTCCGTTCACCGCCGAGAAACGCGCGTTTGTTCGTCCGGCCGCTCGCTGACGAGGAGTCGTCTTTCCCGCGTTCGTTACGCCGATTCGTACTCGGCCCAGATGTACCGCGTCGCAACGCTTCGATACGGCCGCCACGCCTCGGCGATCTCGCGCATCTCCGCCCGCGTCAGCTCCTCGCTGCCGTTCCCGTACAGCTGTTCGATGCCGCGGCGAACGGCGAGGTCGCCGAGGGGAAGGACGTCCGGTCGCTCGAGGACGAACAGGAGGTACATCCGCGCCGTCCACTCCCCGATACCCTTGATCTCGGTGAGCAGATCGATGACCTCGTCGGCGGAGTGGTCGGCCAGGCCCTCCCTCGTATAGTCGCGTTCTTGAAACGCACGCGCCGCGTTTCGAACGTACTCGACCTTGCTCCGCGAGAGCCCGGCCGAGCGGAGCGCCTCGTCTTCGGCCTCGAGGACGGCTTCCGGGGTGACCTCGCCGCGGAACAGTTCGAAGACGCGCTCTCGGACTGCGGCCGCGCTCGCCGTCGACAACTGCTGGTTGATGATGGAGATACAGAGTCGTTCGAACTCGTTCCAGTTCGGCTCGTCGTATGGGTCGTGTCTCTCGACGAGGGCCGCCATCACGGGGTCCTGCCGGAGCACTGATTCGGCCTCTTCGAGCATCCTCTCGAGACGAACCGATGGTGGCAGGGGTAAAAGGCATCTCGGTAGTGATCAGCGTTCACACACCGAACGGTGGATTGCGCGCATCACTCGAGGTGGTGATAGTCGAGTTCGTGACCCGCCTCGAGGGCCTCTCGAACTGCTGACGACGGGTCGGCAATGCCACGGCGTCGGATCGTGACCCCGCGTTCGTCGGCCGAAAGTACGAGAGTGACCTGCCAGTCCGAGTCCGTTTCCGGGTAGTCGCTCCGGTAGTGAGCGCCGCGAGATTCGGTCCGCTCGAGTGCGGTCCGGAGCATCGTCTCGGCGACGGTGAGGCTAAACGAGAGGTCGACGGCGTACTCGAACGACCGGGACGTTCGGTCCCCGTCGACCCGAAGATCGGCGGTTCGCGATCGGATCTCGGCGACACCGGCCAGTCCCTCGCGGAGCGATTCCTCGTCGCGAAGGATGCCGGCGGTGGTCCACAGCAGGTCGCCGAGTTCCGCGAGGAGCTCCGCGGGGCGAACGGTGCCGTCCGCCGCGGCGAGATCGTCGAGGGCCCGGAGTTCCCGTTCGGCGAGCGCTTGCTGCGTACCGGTGACGGTGGGGACGCGATCCTGGCTGGTAACCGCGTTAGCGACGTGAGCACCGACGAGCGTCCCGATAGCGACGGTCTCGGCCAAGGAGTTCCCGCCGAGACGGTTCGCGCCGTGGACGCCGGCCACCGTTTCGCCGACGGCGTACAGCCCGTCGACGCCGGTCTCACCGGTTCGGAAATCGATATCGACCCCGCCCATCGTGTAGTGTGCGGTCGGCGCGACTTCCATCGGCTCCGCCGTGATGTCGACGCCGAGATCGCCGAAGCGCTCGACCATCGTCGGCAACCGTTCGCGGATGTACTCGGGATCGCGATGGGAGATATCGAGGTAGACGCCGCCGCGTTCGGTCCCGCGACCCTCGCGAACCTCCTGAGCGATCGCACGCGCGACCACGTCTCTCGCGTCGAGTTCCATCTGATCGGGCGAGTACCGTTCCATGAACCGATCACCGAGGGAGACGCCACGCTCTTCCGAGCCTTCGCCCGCGGAGACGTCCGCGTTGAACAGCCGGCCACCCTCGCCGCGAACCGCCTCGGTCACGAGTCGGCCGTCCCACTCTTCGCCGTACCGGTCGCCGACCATTCCCGTCGGGTGGAACTGGACGAACTCGAGGTCGACCAATCGAGCGCCCGCCTCGAGGGCCAGCGCCTGGCCGTCGCCGTTGTTCTCGTCGGCACGCGAGGAGTGGCGGTGGTACAGCGCCGAGAACCCGCCCGCCGCGAGGACGACGTGGTTCGTCCGGAACAGCAGTCCGCGGCCGGTCTCCATGTCGAAGCCGACAGCGCCGTCGACTCGATCCCCGTCCGAGAGCAACCGGGTGACCATCACGTTGTCGCGGTAGGGAATATCGAGTTCCCGCGCGCGACCGATCAGCGTCTCGAGCATGGCCTCTCCGGTTCGATCGCCGACGAAACAGGTTCGGCGGGAGGACTGGGCCCCGAAGTATCGCTGGTTGATCGTGCCGTCCTCGGTTCGATCGAAGGGCGTCCCCCAGTCGGCGAGTTCGCGGATTCGATCGGGCATGTGCTTCGCGGTCAGTTCGACGGCCTCGGGATCGTTCAGGAGGTGTCCCTCGGCCAGCGTGTCCGCCGCGTGTCTCGTCCAGTCGTCCTCGTCGAGCGAGCCGAGTGCGGCGTTGATCCCCCCGGCAGCCCACGTCGTGTGGGCGTCGCCGTGATCTCGTTTTCCGATGACGAGCGGCTCGAGGCCCGATTCGGCGAGTTCGATGGCGACGCGCGCCCCGGCGGCACCCGCACCGACGACGAGGACCGGCGTCCTGACGGTGTCGTACTCGACCTCGTAGTCGCCGCCTCCCTCGTCTTCGCCCTGGATACGGATTCGCCCGTCGACGCCGGCGTCGCCAGTCATCGGTACATCGCGGTCGATAGGCGGTGTTTTTGTCATCAATTTAATGTATGGGCCGACCGGATATAGCTCTCGCTCCAAACCGTACGCTTCGCTATCACGAGCCGACCGCGCGTGATAATCACGGAAGTTAACACGCTACGGCAGCGATCACCAGCACGGATGCAACCGATCGTCCACCTCGCCGTCGGCTACCTCTGTTATGCGGGGTACACGCGGTGGCGACGGGGTCGGCGACCGGCCGACGGTCCCGCGCTCGTCGCCGTTTTCGCGGCGGGGCTCGCTGATTTCATCGATAAGCCGCTCTACGCGGCCGGAATCGCGTCGGTCGGTCGTACCATCGCCCACTCGCTGCTGGTTACCATCCCCCTGGTGCTCCTCGTCTGGTGCGTCGCAACCCGATACGACCGTCGCTCCCTCGGTATCGCCTTCGCCATCGGCTCCCTCTCCCACATCGCGACGGACGTCCCGTGGCACGTGCTCTCGGGCGAGTTCGACGAACTCCGATTTCTCCTCTGGCCGATTACGGACATGCCCGCGTACACGGGCGTCAAACCGCTCGGTAACGTCGGGGGACTCGAGATCACGACGCTGTGGCTCGAGGCGGTCGTTCTCGCCGCCGGACTCGCGCTGTGGTGGACCGACGGTCGACCGGGGATCGCCGCGATCCGTCGGATTTTCAAAACGTAATCGCGCTCCGGAACGAGCGGCGAGTTGGGAAACTACCATAACCTCCGCCTCCGTTTTTCCGGTATGAGTTCCGAGGACAGACAGACCGTCGAAGACGTCATGTCAACGCCGCTGGAAACGATTTCGAAGGACGCGACGGTAATGGAAGCCACACAGCAGATGCGGAAACACGATATCAACGCGTTAGTCGTTCCGACCGCATCGCGGTCGATCATCAGCAGTACGGACGTTCTCGACGCCGTCGCCGACGGGAAGGACGTCACGGAGTTGCTGGTCTCCGACGTGATGACGACCGACGTCGAAACTGCGGCACCGGACCTGTACATGGAGGAGGTCGCCGCGATGATGACGACGTACGGCATCAAGCACCTCCCGGTCGTCGAAGACGACTACGTCGGGATGATCTCATCGACGGATGTCACCGCTCACCTCTCGTAGGCGACCCCCGCGTCGTGATCGTATTCGGCTCGCGCAGCGATTCCGCCTCTCGGCGGGAGTCGAACGGTCGCCGACCGCTTCTCGATAGCATCCCGGTCCGAGCGTTCCGCCGCCGTCTGCCTCGATAGCCCGTGAACCGATCCAAAATCGCCGCAGTTCGACCTCGAGCGGTCAGTGCCGACCGTTATCCCCGACCTCGAGGCCGTCGGGCGTCTCGGGTTCGACGTTCGCCAGCCGCATCGCGTTGCCAGTCACGCCGAGACTCATCCCCATATCGCCGACGATGACCGCGTGAATCACCGTGACGATACCGAACGGTGCGCCGGCCGCGAGGACGGCCTTGACCCCCAGGCTCGCCCAGATGTTCTGGCGGATCACGCCGTTTGCCTTCCCCGAGAGCTCATAGAGGTAGGGCAGGCGGGTGAGGTCGTCGCCCATCAGGGCCACGTCGGCCGTCTCGAGGGCCGTATCCGTCCCCGCCGCGCCCATCGCGATACCGACGCTCGCGGTCGCGAGCGCGGGCGCGTCGTTGATGCCGTCGCCGACCATGGCGACGTGGCCGCCGTCATCGTCGTCGCGGTCACCCGCACCCGCCTCCCGTTCGAGCCGTCGAATCCACTCGAGTTTCTCGTCGGGCAGGAGTTCGGCGTGGTAGTCGTCGATGCCGACCGCCTCGGCGATCGCTCGAGCGGTACCCTCGTTGTCGCCCGTCAACATCACGACGCGGACGCCCTGATCTTGCAGCCGTGAGACGGCCCACTTCGCTTCCGGACGGACCCGGTCCGCGACGGCGATCACGCCGATCGGTCGGTCCTCGGTCCCGACGATCACGACCGTTTTACCCTCGGCCTCGAGGTCGGGGACGATGTCTTCGAGCACGTCAAGACACCCCTCCCGCTCGCACTGCGAGGGGGAGTCGTATCCCATCTCACGGGTCGTTTCGCTCCCCGTCCGCTCGAGAGTCGTTCCCCCGTCGGTCGTTCGATGGACGTGCTCGAGATCCGCGAGTCCGTCGAAGAGGTCCGGCTTTCCGACGTAGTGGGTGTCACCGTCGACCTCGGCGCGGACGCCCTTTCCGGTCAGGGCTTCGAACGTCGAAACCGCGGGCTCATCGTCGTCGTCCGCGACGATCCCCTGCGATTCGGCGTAGCCGACGATCGACCGCGCGATCGGGTGCTCGCTCCGGCGCTCCGCGGCGCTCGCCCGCCGGAGGACGTCCGACTCGTCGGCCCCCTCGAGCGGGATGACGTCCGTCACGGAGAGGTCGCCTTCCGTCAGCGTCCCCGTCTTGTCGACGGCGAGAACGTCGCTCTCGCCCATGGCCTCGAGGTGACGGCCGCCCTTGATCAGAACGCCGTTGCGCGCGGCGCTGGTGATTCCCGAAACGACGCTGACGGGCGTCGAAATGACGAACGCGCAGGGACAGGCGATGACCAACAGCGTCAGCCCGCGGAGGAACCAGGTGTTCCAGGACGCGTCGATCAGCAGCGGCGGCCCCACGGCGACGGCGATCGCCAGCGCGACCACGATCGGCGTGTAGACGCTCGCGAATCGATCGACGAACTGCTCGCGCTCGGTCTTCTCCCGTTCGGCGTCCTCGACCATCCGGACGATCCGGGCGATGGTCGAATCGTCGGCCGCGCTCTCGACGTCGATCTCGAGGTAGCCCGATTCGGGGATCGTCCCCGCGTAGACCTCGTCGCCCGCGGTCTTGTCCGCGGGCACGCTCTCGCCCGTGATCGGCGACTGGTCGACCGCGCTCTCGCCCTCGAGGACGACCCCGTCGGCGGGAATCTTCTCACCCGGACGGACGATAACGACGTCGCCGACCTCGAGATCGTCCGCGGGAACCGTCTCCTCCGTGCCGTCTTCCCGACGGACCGTTGCGGTTTCGGGCGACAGTTGCATCAGCTCCCGCAGCGAGTCCCGAGCGCGGTCCATCGAGAACCGCTCGAGCAATTCGGCGACCGAGAACAGAACGGCGAGCATCGCCCCCTCGAAGGGGTGGTGGGCGGCGATGCTCGCGACGATCCCGGCGCTCATCAGGAAGTCGATGTCGAGACTCCGATTGCGCACGGAGTAGTAGCCGTTGCGCAGGACGGGAGCCCCGGCGACCGCTGCGGCCAGGATGAACAGGAGGTGGGAAAGCTCGTAGGGGCGACCCGCGAGCGTGACGAGCGTCGGGTCGGCCGCGGAGAAGACGAACTCGAGGGCCATCCCGACGGTCATCAGCGCGGCACCGATCGCCGTTCCGACGGCGCGGCGGCTCTTCCAGATCGGCTGCTCGTCGCCCGGAGGTTCGCTCCCGTCGCTCATCGGCGTTGCGTCGTAGCCGGCTCCACCGATCGCGGCGGTGATCGTCTCGACATCGGTCCCGTCGGCTACTGCGACGGTCACGCGGCCCGACGTCGGTCGGGCCTCGATCTCGCGAACGCCCTCGACGCCCTCGAGCGCGTTTTCGACCTTGGACGCACAGGAGGCACAGTCCATCTCGGGGACCGAAACCGTGAGTTCGGACGCCGAGGATTCGACCGCGTAACCGGCCGCGCGCACGCGGTCACGGATTTCGGCCTCGGACGTCCGCGCCGGATCGTACTCGACGACGAGCCGGCCGCTCGTCACCCGCGGATCGATGCCGTCGATGCCCTCGAGTCGGTCGACGCTGTTCTCGACCTTCCCGGCACAGGACGGGCAGTCCATCTCGGGAACTCGCAACTCGAGAGTTCGACTCGAGTCCGGCGCTTCGGTTGGAGACGACTCGCTCATTATCCTCACATAATAGCCGGAATCCTATACGGGTTATTTGGCGTGCGCCAACTCGCTCACTGTCGCGGTCCGATTCGACCCTCGTCGATCAGCGCTCGGCTGCCAACTGCTCGACGGATTCCTCGTCCGCGAACGCCGTCGCGAGGCTCGCCTCGGCGCGTCGAAGCCGGTAGGAAAGGGTCGACCGCGGGACGCCCAGCGCCTCGGCGAGTTCGGAGAGTTCGATCTGGCGCGGCGTCTCGTAGTAGCCGTGTTCGACGGCCGCCCGCAGCGCCTCCCGCTGTTCGCTCGGAAGGGGCTCATCGCTGCCGGGGTCGATACCATTGCGTTCGGGATCAAGTTCCGTCAGCCGCAGCATCTCCATGCCCGTACACTCGCCGACCTCCCCGCCCAGCGCGTCGAAGAAATCGTGAATCGGCGCGTCGCTCCCGAGGACGATCCGCCAGCGATAGCGCCGGCCCTCGCGGTACGTCTCGAACAGGAGCCCCTCCCCGAGGTACTCGAGCGCGACGTGGGGAACCGACGTGCAGACGTCCGTTCGGTCCCAGTAGGTGTAGACGACTAGCGTGTCGTTCGACCGATCGAGAACCTGGACCTCGCAATCGGCGCCACAGTCGTCTTTCACGAGACAGTCCGCGAAGAAGTCCGCGTTCTTGTAGGCGTCCTCGAGCGCCTCGAGGGCCTCCGACGAGCCCTCGGCGTGGTCGACCCGCCACAGGCTGTCCGCGGTGACGTGACACGACAGCGAGCGGATCGAGGCGTCGGGGTACTCCGCGAGGACGTCGGCGACCGGATTGGTTCCCGGTTCGTACTCCATGGCGAAGACGAATTCTCTCATTGTTCCTAGAGAGGGGCTCACGCGCCAAAGGGGTTTCTCGATGGGGACCGTACGTGCAAGTGATGGTGCTGGTCCACCACACAGTGACGCCGTGGTTCCGGGGATTGTGGTCGTTTTACCGGAACTACACGAACACCGCGGTTCACACGGCCGCAGCGGCAGCCCTGACAATCTTCGGCATTCTCGTGTTCGTCGACCCGCTCTTTGCCATCCTCGCGATCGTGTCGTATCTCTTCCCGCCCGTCGTGTTGTACGTCCTCTCGGACGAATCGGAACCGAACGACGAACTCGAGGACGACGCGAGCGCGGTGCCCAGTTATCACGACGAGCCCGCGACGCCGGCGGCGAATACCGGCCGGTCGAGCGCCCGCGCTCGCTCGAGGGTGCGTACGGTCGGTGATGGCAGTAACGGAGATACCGACACGGACTCCGATAGTGATGGCACGGACACGGATTCCGACTCCGATAGCGACGACGGTGATACCGACTCCGATAGCGATGGCGGGGACACGGACACCGATTCAGACAGCGATGATGGCGACTCCGACAGCGACTCGTGAGGGGAAACCGAAATCGTTCGTTCGCGTCGATCAGTCGCCTTTGTCGAGGAGGACGCTCGTCGCGCTGTCGCAGGTGATCGTGATCGGGTGAGGACAACGGACGAACGGGTCGGGAACAACGGCCGAGAGCGCACTCCGACCGGACGAGCGAAGAGCTGGCGGAGCGACGAACGGATGGAGGAGCGTTTTGTGGGGCGTTCTCGAGGACCGGTTACGCCGGCCCGCAGGACGACGGTCGCGCTTAGAATCCTTTGCCCAGCAACTCTCGAGCGATGACGTTCTTCTGAATCTCCGTCGTGCCCTCGTAGATCTGGGTGATCTTCGAGTCGCGGTAGAAGCGCTCGACGGGGAAGTCGTTGACGTAGCCGGCACCGCCGTGGATCTGGACGGCTTCGTTGGCGGCGTCGACGGCGACCCGGGAGGCGTACTCCTTGGCCATCGAGGCGAGTTTCGTGATGTCGTTGCCCTGGTCGACGTTCCAGGCGGCCTTGTAGGTCAGGTTGCGGGCGGCCTCGGTCTCGGTGGCTATGTCGGCGAGTTTGTGCTGGATGGCCTGGAACTCGCTGATCGGCTTGCCGAACTGCTCGCGGTCCTGAGCGTACTCGAGGGCGGCCCGAAGCGCCCCCTTGGCGATCCCGACACCCTGTGCGGCGACGCCGGTTCGGGTGGCGTCGAAGAACTGCATCTGCTGCATGAACGCGGCGTCGCGGGTCCCGATGAGGTTCTCCTCGGGGACGCGAACGTCGTCGAAGACGAGTTCGGCGGTGTCCGACGCTCGAATGCCGAGTTTACCGGTGATCTTGTCCGAGCTGAAGCCGTCGCGGTCGGACTCGACGACGATCTGGCTGAAGCCGTTGTAGCGGCCCTCGGCGTCGGGGTTGGTCTTACAGAGGACGACGAAGAAGTCGCCGACCGTCCCGTTGGTGATCCACATCTTGTTGCCGTTGACGACCCACTCGTCGCCGTCCTTCTCGGCGCGCGTCGAGACCGACGAGACGTCGGAACCGGTGTCGGGCTCCGAGATGGCGGCACCCGAAATCTTCTCGCCCATCGCGACGGGCTCTAAGAAGCGCTCCTTCTGGTCTTCGGTTCCGAACTCCATGATGGCCTCGGTTCCGAACGAACAGGCGAGAATAGAGAGCGCGATACCCGGATCGTAGGAGAACAGTTCCTCGGCGATGAGCACTGTCTCGAGCGTCGAGTAGCCGGCACCGCCGTACTCGATCGGAATCGAGGATCCGACGAGCCCCATCTCGACGGCCTCGTCGACGACTTCGTGGGGGAACGTCTCTTCCTGATCGTACTCTTCCGCGACGGGCACGATTTCGTTCTCGGCGAACCGCTTGACTTCTTCGCGGATCTGCGCTTGCTCCTCGGAGAGACCGAATTCCATGACAACGTGTTTCCATCCCAGCGATAAAGAGCTTTGTAACCGACAGTAAACGGAAATAGAGTTTTCTCCGAAAAGAGGGAAACGTTGAAACACGTGCCGATTGCAAGTGTATTCATGGAGCTGGAAGATATCAACACCGTCGCAGTTCTCGGCGCAGGGAATATGGGTCACGGCATCGCGGAGGTCGTCGCGATGGCTGGCTACGACGTACACATGCGCGACATCAATGACGAGTTCGTCCAGAACGGCTACGAGCAGATCGAGTGGTCGCTCGACAAACTCGCCGAAAACGACCAGCTTACGGAGGACGAAGCCGAGGCCGCCCTCGAGCGCATCACCCCGCTCGTCGACATGGAGGAGGCCTGCGGCGATGCCGACGTCGTCATCGAGGCCGTCCCGGAGCAGATGGAGATCAAAGAGGACGTCTACACCGAACTCGAGGCGGTCGCCCCCGACCGCGCGATTTTCGCGACGAACACCTCGAGTCTCTCGATCACGGACCTCGCGGAGTTCACCGACCGGCCGGGGCAGTTCTGCGGAATGCACTTTTTCAACCCGCCGGTTCGGATGCAACTCGTCGAAGTGATCTCGGGCGCCGAGACCGACGCGGAGACGCTCGACGTGATCGAGGAACTGGCCGAGGACATCGGCAAGTCGCCCGTGCGCGTCCGCAAGGACTCGCCCGGCTTCATCGTGAACCGCGTGCTCGTCCCCCTGATGAACGAAGCCTGCTGGCTCGTCGAGAACGACGAGGCGACCATCGCCGAGGTCGACTCGACGACGAAGTACGACATGGGGCTCCCGATGGGCAGTTTCGAACTCGGCGACCAGGTCGGCAACGACATCAGCTACCACGTCCTCGAGTACATGCACGAGGTGCTGGGCGAGGCCTACGAGCCGTGTCCGCTGCTCCAGCGAAAGGTCGAAAACGAGGAACTCGGGAAAAAGACCGGGAAGGGCTTCTACGACTACGAGGACGGTCCGGGTGCCGAAATCCCGACCGACGAGCAGTCCGAACTCGTCAAAGCGCGCCTGACCGCTTCGATGGCCAACGAAGTCGCGAAGCTGATCGGCAACGACGTCGCACCGCCGAAATCGATCGACGAGGCGACCAAACTCGGCGCCGGCTTCCCCGACGGCCCCGTCAAGATGGTCGACGACTTCGGCATCGAAAACGCACTCGAGGCGCTCGAGGCGGCCTACGAAGAGACGGGTCACGAGCGCTACGAACCCGCTGAATACCTCGAGGAACGCGTTTCGGAGGGCGGATTCTACGACGCGACGGAAGCCGACGAGGCTGGAGCCGAGTTCGACGCGATCCGCGTCGAGTACCCCGGCGACATGGTCGGCCACATCGTCCTCGACCGACCCCACCGAATGAACACCATCAGCGGCGAACTGCTCGAGGAGCTGTCGGCGGCGATCGACCTGCTCGAGGACGACGACGAGGTTCGCTCGATCCTCATCACCGGCGAGGGCGAGAAGGCGTTCTCCGCGGGCGCCGACGTCCAGAGCATGGCCGCAGGCGGTGCCGACCCGATTCAGGCGCAGGAGCTCTCGAGGCAGGGCCAGTCCACGTTCGGAAAGCTCGAGGCCTGCGACATGCCCGTCGTCGCGGGCGTCGACGGCTTCTGTCTGGGCGGCGGGATGGAACTCGCGACCTGTGCCGACTTGCGAGTTGCCAGCGAGCGCTCCGAGTTCGGACAGCCCGAACTCAACCTGGGGCTGCTTCCCGGCTGGGGCGGCACCCAGCGACTCAAACACATCGTCGGTGAAGGGCGCGCGAAAGAGATCATCTTCACCGCCGAGCGCTACGAGGCCGACGTGATGGAATCGTACGGCTTCGTCAACGAACTCGTCGACAACAGCGATCTCGAAGCGAGCGCGCTCGAGCTGGCAGCCGACCTCGCGGGCGGCCCGCCGATCGCCCAGAAGTTCACCAAGCGCGCGATGCTCGCCGGCCGCGACGATACCGAGGCCGGCCTCGAGTACGAGGCCTCCGCGTTCGGTCACCTGATGGCGACCGACGACCTCATGGAGGGGATAACGGCCTTCATGGGAGACGGCGAGCCGAACTTCCAGGGGGAGTAAGGCGAGCGTCGAACGGCCCGCAGCGCGAGTCGTTCCGAAGGGAGCGAAGTTCGAAGAGATAACGTACTTCGAACGCCGCCAGTGCGCTCGCCCTACGTAGAAAACGGACCGCGCGAAGACGCCTGTCGAGTACCAGATCCCGCTTCGAAGGCAGGAGATCGCTCACCGCCCCCGTTCACGCTCGCAGGGGGCGTTATATATAGAACGAATTACTAAACGTAAGTGTTAGTTATTCCGCGAATGAGAGGACAATAATGGCAGATATCCAATTCGAACCGCGTATCGCGGTCATGTATCATATATATCCTACCGTATTCCGAAAAATTCAGAAGAATACTGTTATGGATACTGATATCTGGTCGCGAGATTTATCACCCAGAGGTACCATTGGTATCCCGTGGCTCCAATCGATGAACAGAACAGAGGGGGCAACCAATGAGTGACGAGACTGAAATTCTCGTCGTGGATGACGAGGCTCGTCTCGCAGACCTGTTTGCCGCATGGCTCGATACCGATTGGGCCGTGGAGACGGCCTACGACGGCGAAGAGGCCCTCGAAAAAATGGCCAGTTCCGTCGAAGTCGTCCTACTAGATCGTCGGATGCCGGGACTCTCCGGTGACGAGGTCCTCGCGAAGATCAGGGACGCCGGATACGACTCGCGAGTCGTGATGGTAACGGCGGTCGATCCCGATTTCGACATCATCGAGATGGGCTTCGACGATTACCTCGTCAAGCCGGTTTCGAAGGACGAACTGGTCGAGATCGTCGAGAACGTCGCCAGCCGATCCGATTACGAGTCGGATATTCAGGAGTACTACGCGCTCGTCTCGAAGAAAGCACTGCTCGAATCCGAAAAGGCGGACCGCGAACTCGCGGACAACGACGAGTATCAGGACCTCTGTGAACGCGCCGTGGAACTCGAAGAGCGCGTCGACGAGACGGTCTCCGAGATGCGTTCTCACGACGACTTCGTTGGCGCGTTCCAGGACCTGCAACCCGAGAACTAAGCTCGATCGTCCGAATCGAACCCGAACTCGAATCGGGCACCCCCTCTCTCACCCTCGCTCGCAGCAACTGTCCATCCGTGTCCGGTAGCGACTTCTTTGACGACCCAGAGACCGATTCCGAACCCCTCCGCGGAGAGTGATACCGAGGGATCGAACAACTGATCGCGCATCTCCTCGGGAAGCCCCGTTCCGTCGTCCTCGACGTAAAACCCGCCCGATTCGAGCAGGCCGACTCGAAGCGTGGCGTCCGGACCACCGTGTTCGACTGCGTTCCGGAAGAGGTTCTCGAGCAAGCGCAGGAGCCTCGATCGATCGGCTTCGATGGTCGTCGTTTCCGCGACCGAAAGCGTCGCGCCGTCCGTCGAGACGTGCTCCCACGCGTCGCCGGCGACCGACTCGAGGGCCACGGGTTCGGGATCCGCCGCCCACTCCCCGTCTCGGGCGATGGCCAGTACGTCCTCGATGATCGTCTCCATGCGATCGAGGCCGGCGTGGACGCTGTCGGCGTACTCGATCGACCCGGTCTCCTCGAGCAGTTCGAGATAGCCCTGCGCGACACCCAGCGGGTTTCGAAGGTCGTGGCTGACGATCTGTGCGAAGGCGTCCAGCCGTTCGTTCTGTTCGCGGAGTTTCCGCTCGCTTCGTTTTCGCTCGGTGATGTCGCGAACGACCGCAACCGAGGCCAGAAACGACCCGTCGTCAACGAGGGCTGCGATCTGGGCCTCACAGGGGATTCGATCGCCGGCTTTCGTCTCGAGGGACAACTCGAGCGTGTCCGTACTCGCGCCGCTTCGCAACAGCGAGCGAATCGTCTCCCGGCCGGCCTCGATATCGTCCTGACCGATGACGATGGAAACGTGTTCGCCCAGTAGTCCTTCGCGGCTGTAGCCGGTCATTTCGGTGAGCGCGTCGTTAACCGTCATGAAGTGGCCCTGTTCGTCGAGGACGTACATTCCGTCGCCCGCCGTCTCGACGAGCCGTTCGTAGCGCTCGAGTGCTCGTCCGCGTTGCTCGAGTGTGCCCCGGATGGCGATCGTTTCGAGGACGTGCGAGGCCGTCTCGGCGACCGCTCGGATCGCCGTTCGTTCGGCGTCCGAGACCGGTTTGCGCGTGTAGACGACGAAGACGCCGTAGCGATCGTCGCTCGATGCGAGCGGGGCGACGGTGACGGCACGAACGCCCCGATCTGACGCGTGATCGCCGAACGGGACCGCATCGGGGTCGTCGATGACATACTGGTGCGTTCGCAGCTCTCGGGTCTGCAGCACGCGCTCGAGCAGGGGGTGCTCCCCGGTGCCGATCCCAAAGGTTCGTCGCATCGGCCACGCCATGCGCTCCGGATCGGTCACCCACGGGATGATCTCCCGTTCGCCCCGGTCGTACTCCCCGACCCACGCAAACACGAACCGCGTACTCGCCGTAAACTCCTCGCGAAGGACCCGCTCGACGACGATAGGCGAGGTCGCATCGACCAGCCGACGTCTGACAGCGTTGACGATCGCTCCAGGACCCGACGAGAGGTCGACGACATCGTGCACCTCGGCGGGTGGGACGTCAGAGTCGGTTACCTCGCCATCGTCTCGTGTACCGCTCGAGTCGGCTTCGATGCGTCTCGTTATCGTCGCCGCCAACCGATCCGCCGAGTTCGTCTCGTCCGTGCGGGCGACGACTTCGCTGAGCACGGCGACGGAATCGTCGCTCGCTTCGTCGCCCCAGTGAACGAACGTCGGCGCCCCCGGCGACTCGGCCTCGACGGTATCGACGAGTTCCGGGACGGACGCGACGGTACGTGCGTCGACGACGACCGCGTCGATCGACTGCCGCTCGAGTCGATCGACAGCCTCGGCGGAACACTGGGCGATGACGACGGTGACCCGGGCGTCAGCCAGCGAGCGCGTTACGGACGCTCGCGTCGACCGATCGCTGCTCACACAGAGGACGCGTGATCGGCTCATGTCAGGGTTGCTCCGTTACAGCATCCCGAGTTATCACGGCGAATCGTCGGTACTGCTAGGGCAGTTGCTATCGAAACGAATTGTTCTTTCGACATGAACCCCGACCTGGCTGATCACTCGGATAGCACGTGTACTGTTTCCATTAGCAGAGGAATTGATAGTTTCGGCCGCCGGTTACAGTAGCCACTGCAAGTCACTGCACACCTGATCGAACAGCAGCCGTGCGATCACGTGTGATTAGGGGCAGTCGCTACTCTCGCTCACGGGGCCTGTCCGTAGATCAGATTGCGCTGGATCTCGTTCGCTCCCTCGTAGATGACTGGAATCCTGGCGTCGCGGAAGACGCGAGCGATCCGCCGCTCGTCCAGTACCGAACGGCCGCCGTGGAACTGCATTCCCTGTTCGGAGACGTCGACGGCCGTCTCCGTCGCGTTCGTCTTCGACAACGCCGCCCAGTAGCCCGCGTTCTCGTTGTTCTCGACCTTCTCGCAGGCGCGCCACGTGAGTGCTCGAGCGCGCTCGAACCCGATGAGCATATCCGCGAGTCCGTGTTGAACCGCCTGGAACTCGTTGATCGTTCGGCCGAACTCCTCGCGGCCGTGGGTGAACTCCCAGCTTTCCTCGATGGCGGCCGCCGCGAGGCCGAGTCCGTGGCCGGAGACGACGATACGACCGTGGTTGAAAAACTCCGCGAGCATCATGAAGCCGGCCCCCTCGTGGCCGATCAGGTTCTCTTCGGGGATCCGGCAGTCGTCGAACTCGATGTGAGCCTGCTTCGAGGCGCGCATGGCCATCTTCTCGGGGATGTGTTCGGCCTCGTAGCCGTCGGCGTCGGTCGGAACGATGAACATTGAGTGGTTGCCGTAGCGGTTGTCTTCGTCGTCGCCCGTGCGCGCGTAGAGGGTGATCCAGTCGGCCTCGACGCCGTTACCGATCCAGTACTTCTCGCCGTTGATGACGTACTCGTCGCCGTCCGTTTCGGCCGTCGTTTGCATCCCAGCGAGGTCGCTGCCCGTCTCCGGCTCCGAGACGGCGAGGCCCGACCGCATTTCGCCCTCCGCAACCGGGCGAACGTACTCCTCGCACTGCTCGTCGGAACCGTACTCGTAGGTCATCTCGCAGCCGAAACTCGCCAACTGGAGCGTCAGCGCGATGCCCGCGTCCGCACGATAGAACTCCTCCGTCAGCGCGAGCAACTGCGGAAGGTCGAGCCCCCGGCCGCCCCACTCTTCGGGGATGTCCTGGGCGACGAGGTTCGCCTCCCGCCCGGCCTCGAGAATCTCCTCCGGGTAGGTTCCCTCCTGAAAGTGCTCCTGGGCGTTCGGTTCGATGTGTTCGCGAGCGAACTCGCGGGCCTCGGCCTTGATCTCGTGTGCGTGTTCCGGAACGATACTGTCCTCGAGTAGGTCCATATCCTGTCACACAACATCGATGTGGATATAGCCGCGGGGAAACTGTGCAAGCCGCGAACGTCGCGTCGCTGCCGTCGGGTGATCGAGCGGGCGGGCGCGTGTCGTTCCGCTCAACGTTCGTCGCGCTGGTGGAGACCGGTTAGCGGAATTCTCGAACGAGTTCGTCCGTGGAAAGGTCCGTATCCCGATCCAGTTGCCAGATGTCCCAGACGACGTCGCTGAGGAGGTGGACGTAGAGCACGACTCCGGTCAACATCGCCAGAGGGACGCTCGAGAGCGCGAGCACCGGAACCACGACACCGATAATGAGGAGATGGCTCAACAGCCTCGAGAGGACGCCGACGTCGCCCGGCTCGAAGATGCGCCGCTGGTCGGCGACGGCTGCGGCCGGATTGGAGAGGCAGAATCGAACGGCGTCCCAACTGCCGGTTTTGAAGCGCGCGATGAGCAGGTGATCGACGTCGATGAGTACGCCGGCGGCGGTTCCGTAGGCGACGGCGACGAGCGGTGGAACGGTGTACCCGAAGACGGTGATCGGCGAGAGCACGGAGACGAGAACCGCGGAAATAACGAACGAGAGCGCCGCGTGGTGTTTCGAGTAGATGGAAACTCACCTACCAGCACCGACGACCGGGGGCCACTAAATCGTCCCGCCGATTCTCGGCGGGCGTCGGTTCGCGTTCTCGGCGGACTGGGGCCCTCGGTCGAGTTCGCTCATCGCTCACCCGGCGAATCCCGAGAGCAGCCACTCCCCGTCGCCGTCCTCGTCATCGTCGATGCTCGGTGCGCTGACGAGGACGAACGCGCTCTCTTCGTCGCCGTTGCGGATCTGACGCGTCGACTCCGGCGGGATCCAGAGCGCATCCCCGGTCTCCATCGCGACCGGATCGTCGTCGACGATTACCGTCGCTTCTCCCTCGATCAGGACGTAGACCTCCTCGTGGCCGTTGTCCGTGTGATCGTGGGGCTGGCTGTTCCAGCCCGGATCACAGCGAGCGACCGTCACCCCTACTCGCTCGGTCTCGAGTGGATCGCTCAGGAAATGCATCGCGCTCGAGACCTGTTCGACTTCCTCGTAGTTTACTTTCCGATAGGACATACGCACTCTTTCGACGGGATAACAGTAAAACTACGCGTTCCACGGCGCACAATCAGCCGACTGCGCGCCGGGATGTTCGTTTCTGGTGACAGCTCAGCAGTCATCGCAACTGCAGTCGTCGCCACACGTACAGGCAGGTTCGCACGTACAGTCGGGTTCACAGCATGCGATCATTGGTACTCGATGACGTGGTTGGAACCGAAATCGCATAACTGCTGTGCTACCGGCCAGTGTCGGCGTCCGCTCGAGCGTTATCTGCCCTGGGCGATCGGATCGAATTCGTCGACCGGAATCACCGAATAGTCGACCGTCAGCGCGTCCTTGGTCGCCCGGATCTTCCCGACGAACGTCGAGATGTCCTCGAGTTCGCCTTCCAACACGAACAGCTCCATACAATAGTGGTCGCCGACGTGGCTGTGGAAGTTCGAGGCTACGAGGTCCTCGTGTTCGTGGCGCAGGTGCATCATTCGCTCTTCGACGCTGGTCGTTTCATAATCGAACAACACTGTGACGATTCCCATGAGTTCCCGGTCCTCGAGACGGGTGTCCTGAAACTCGCCGAGGAGGTTGCGGGAAGCCTCCCGGACGACTTCGCTACGACCGGTGTAGCCGTGTTCGTCCGCGAACTGGTCGAGTCGCTCGAGGAGTTCGTCCGGCATCGAGACGCTTACGACTGCCATATAATAACTCGCCGCCCATAATCTATTAAACCTTATCATCGATTTCGAGCCGCGGGAGGATGGCGTTTTCAGCGCCCGCCATCGCGTTCCGTCGGTACCTACTGTTTTCCGGTTCGACGGTGACCACTGCGTATGTTCCTCGCTCACCGAACGTGGCCCGAACTCGGCGACTACGTCGCCAACGAATCGCTCGTGGTCGTTCCGATCGGGTCGACCGAACAGCACGGCCCGCACCTCCCGGAGGGGACGGACCACATGATCGCCGAGGCGCTCGCCCGCGAGGCGACCGATCGGACGGACGCGCTCTGTACACCGACGATCCCGATCGGCGTCAGCTCCCACCACCGCCAGTTCCACGGCACGATGTGGGTCGAGCCACCGGTGTTTCGGGACTACGTGGAAAGTCTCTCGCGAAACCTCACGTACCACGGCATCGACCGGATCGTCTACGTCAACGCCCACGGCGGCAACGTCGCCCACCTCAGGGAGGTCGGTCGCCGCCTCCACGACGACGCGACCGCCTACGCAATCGAGTGGATGTGGGACGAGTCGATTCCCGAACTGATCGAAGAGGTCTTCGAAACGCCCGGCCCCCACGGCGGCCCGAAAGAGACCGCCATGATCATGCACATCGCCGAGAACCTCGTCCGCCGGGACCACCTCGAGACGGCCCGCGACGGCGGGGCGGTCTTCGATTACGAGGCGGAGCGCGTCCACGGCGCGACCACGTTCTACGACTGCCTCGAGAACAGTTCGAACGGCGTCTTCGGTGACCAGACCGACGCGACGCCCGAGATCGGCGAGCGGCTGTTCGAAGCGGCGGCCGAGCAACTGGTGGCGCTCCTCGAGTGGCTCGACGCACGACCGATCGAGGCGCTCGTGCCGCAGCCGCATCTCGATCCGAAACCGGGAAGCGGTCGCGATTCCGAACCCGACCGCTGATACAGGGGTGACACCTGCGGCATCGATCGAGTGGACACCGGCCCGCGTTCGGACCCAGTGTACGGTCGTATAGTGCTTCCTCGAGCGATTGGTCCTCGGCGCATTTCGTCTGACGTGACCGGTGCCGGACTCGCCAAAATCGGTACCGCAGTTGTCATCTGGCGCTGGACTTATCCGTCCCAGTAGCCTGATTCTCGCCATGAGTGAACGGGCGGAATCGCCGAGTACGGGGTTCGAAGCCGCCGGTACTGATCGGACGGCCCGACGGTGTTATCGGACGCTCCTCGACGCGGTCGAAGGCGGTCTCTTTCAACTCGACGACTCCGAGCGACTCGTCGCAGTCGACGACACGCTCCTCGAGAGAACCGGATACGTCCGCGAGGAACTCCTCGACACCCACGTCTCGCGGCTGGTGTCGGCGACGGACGCCGACCGAATCGAGGCGATACTCCGCGACCAGCGCCGCCGAGAGGGGACCGATGCGACGGCCCTCGAGGTCGGGCTTCGAACCATCGATGGAACGACCGTCCCCAGCGAGTTCCGGTTGGATACGTTCCGAACGGACGACGGGTGTCACGGTGCCGTCGGCGTCGTCTCCGAGATCGACGAATACGATTCTCGAGCGGCCCCGTCGCAGTCGTCAACAGCGGCCGAAGCACGGTACTCGTCGAACTCGTTCGACGCGATGCGCACCGTTCTCGAGGCGGCCGATGTCGGCGTCTTCGTCCTCGACGAGTCGTTCGACGTCGCGTTAGTCAACGGCGCCGCCGAGGAGTACTTCGGCATTGATCCAGCGGCCGTCCTTGACCGGGACAAACGAGCGGTGCTCGAGGACACGATTGGCGATCGAGTAGCCGATCCGGCGGCGTTTTCGGCGGCCGTCCTCGAAACCTACGACGACGAGAGCTACGTCGACCGCGTCGAGTGTCACGTGACGGAGGGACCGAACCGCGACGAACGCTGGCTCGAGTATCGGAGCAAACCGATCGACTCCGGCCCGTACGCCGGCGGTCGAATCGAGCTCTACTACGACGTCAGCGAGCAACACCGTCGGGCCTACCAGTTACGACAGCTGAACGAGGCCGTCCGCGAGTGGCTCGAGGGGACGAGCGACCGGGAGGTGGCCGAACGGGCCTGTCACCACCTGTTCGACATCCTCGATCTCGAGATCAACGGGATCTACCGCTACGACTCGGCGTCGCGGGAGCTACGACCGATCGCGTGGTCCGAACCGGCGGACGCGCTGTTCGACGACCTTCCGACGTTCGGAGAAGGCGAGGGGATCGCCTGGCGGGTCTTCGACACCGGACAACCGGAAATCTACAGCGACGTGACCGGCGATCCGGACGTGTACAATCCGGAGACGCCGGTCCGAAGCGAGATCTGTCTCCCGATCGGCGACTACGGCGTCGTTCTCATCGGCTCGGAGGCGCGTAACACGTTCGACGACGGCGACCTCTCGCTCGCCAAAGTAGTCGCTTCGAGCCTCGAAGTGACGTTCGACCGGCTTCGTCACGAGCGCGGACTCGAGCGCCGCAAGAGCGAACTCGAGACGGAGTTAAGCGACATTCTCGGGCGCGTTTCGGACGCGTTCTACGCGCTCGACGAGTCGTGGCAGTTCACACACGTCAACGAGCGCGCCGAAGACCTCCTGGGCTACGACCGCGAGGAACTCCTCGGCGAGAACGTCTGGGAGCGGTTCCCCGGTGGAACGCGATCGGACCTCATCACGCAGTATCACAAAGCGATGAGAACCCAGGAGACCCTCTCCTGGGAGCGCTATTCGGGAACACTCGAGATGTGGATGGAGATACAGGCGTACCCGTCCGAGACCGGACTCTCCGTCTACTTCCGGGACATCACCGACCGGAAGCGCCGAGAGCAGCAACTCGAGCGCTACGAGCGGATCATCGAAACGGTCGAGGACGGGATCTACGCGCTCGACGAGAACGATCGATTCACCACCGTCAACGAGGCGTACGCGGAGCTAACCGGCTACGATCGCGACGAACTGCTCGGAGCCCACGCCTCGCTCGTCGTCGACGACGCGGTGATGGGTCTCGCCCGAAAGGTCGCCGCCGACGAGAGCGACGTCCCGACGATCGACGCGACGCTCGAGACGAAAGCGGGTACCCGAGTTCCGATCGAGGCGACCGTCACGAAACTGCCAACGGTCCACAGCGCGCGCTCGAGCGTGGCCACGTCCAGCATCGAAAGCCTCGCTCTCGACGGTGAGTGGGGCGATACCGAGTCGTACGCGCGCGTTGGCGTCGTCCGGGACGTTACCGACCGCAAGGAACGCCAGCGACGCCTCGAGGCGAGCGAACAGCGCTATCGCACCCTCGCGGAGAACTTCCCCGGCGGTATCGTCGCCCTGTTCGACGACGAACTTCGATACACGGCCGCGGGCGGCCAACTCATGGACGAACTCGGAATGGAGCGAGAGAACGTGATCGGGGAGACGATCCACGACCGCTATTCGGACGAACTACTCGAGAAGATCGAACCCCACTTCCGGGCCGCACTCGACGGCGAGGAACGCACCTTCGAACTGAACACTCACGAGCGAGAACTGCTGGTCTACACCCTTCCGATCCGAACCCCCGGGGAACGAACCACCGGGATGGTCGTCCTCCGGGACGTCACCGCGGCCGCGGAGTACCAGCGAAAACTCGAGGAGTCCAACGAACGCTTAGAGCAGTTCGCCTACGCCGCCTCCCACGACCTCCAGGAGCCCCTGCGGATGGTCTCGAGCTATCTCCAGCTGATCGAACGGCGCTACAGCGACGCCTTCGACGAGGACGGCCTCGAGTTCCTCGCGTTCGCCGTCGACGGGGCCGACCGAATGTCGGCGATGATCGAGGGATTGCTCGCCTACTCGCGGGTCGAAACGCAGGGAAGCGACCTCGAGCCGGTCGGCCTCGATACCGTTTGCGACGACGTTCGCGAGGACTTGCGGCTGCGTATCGCCGAGAAGGAGGCGGACATCACGGTGGAATCGCTTCCGCGAGTTTGCGGTGACCCGGACCAGTTGCGACAGGTCTTCCAGAACCTGCTGAGCAATGCCATCGAATACAGCGGCGACGAGCCGCCGCGGGTGCACATCTCGGCCGAGCGCGACGGCGCGGAGTGGCTCGTCTCGGTCCGCGACGAGGGAATCGGAATGGATCCGGACGACGCCGAACACGTGTTCGAGGTGTTCCAGCGGTTACACAGTCACGAGGAACACCCCGGAACCGGGATCGGTCTGGCGCTTTGCCACCGGATCATCGAACGCCACGGCGGCGATATCTGGGTCGACACCGAAGCCGGCGACGGTTCGACCTTCCGGCTGACGCTCCCGGCGCTCGAGGACGCCGAGTAACGAGACGGCTCCGAGAGCGCCCCGCTCACGGACGGCTCTGGAACGCTGATCGGTTCGCACAGTCTGCGTACGTACCGTCGTCCACGGGATCAGTGCCCGGGTCTCGAGTCGGTGAGTCCCTTGGGTGGAACGCGACAGCCACAGGGGGTTGCGAAGCCGGCAAACGGTCCGGAGACCGTCGTGACGACGACCGGCTGTCCACAGTTGGGACAGGCGGGCCGCGTCGTCGTTTCGTCCGTGTTCGGGTCGTCGGTATCGCTCATTGGGTTCACCAGATAGTGGGGTTGGTTGACGACGGTGGGCTAACGGATTGTGTCGACGGCCGTACGGGACGATTATCTCCCGAGAGAAGCCATGCAATCATGACTTCGGAGCTGCACGGTTTGAAGCCACGTTTCGGCTGATTCCTCCCGGAGCACGTCAACACGCACCTTCGTTCTTGGAGCGGAGCTTCTGTACTAATTGTGCTACCAGTATTACTTATATCTATTGCTAATATGAAATGGTGATATTAGTTTTTACCGGTTCGAACTCGAGTAACGCGGCCAACTGGTCGGAATCGGCTGGTTGTAGTCGCATTGCAGCGATACTCGCGGCTGCCATCGGGAGTTAGCTATAGTAGCCTCCGACAGTCACTACACACCCCATCGCGCGACGGCGTTTCGATCCGTGTGGTAATCGGTTCAGCTGTTACTGATTCGTACGTCTGATCTCGGATCCTCGCCGCGAACATCGGATTAGGACCGCTGTCTCACAACCAAAATAATTAACCGTGTTTGGGGTGGGAATCAATCATATCATGGCTGCTGAACCGGATACGCGAACGGTGATCGTAACGGGTTCGACGAGAGGATTGGGAAAGAGTATCGCAAACCGATTCGCGGAAAACGGCGACAACGTCGTCATTTGTTCGCGGTCGCTCGACGACTGCGAAGAAGTCGTCGAAGAGTTCGAGGAGAACGGTGGCTCAGCGCACGCGGTCGAAGTCGACGTGAGCGACAGATCGTCCGTCCAGCGGTTGATCGATGAAACCGTCGACCAGTTCGGGCGTCTCGACGTGCTGGTGAACAACGCGGGGATTAACATCCGGGGCCCTGCAGAGGAGATGGCACCCGAGGACTGGCAACAGGTCGTCGACGTGAACTTGACCGGCGTCTTCTTCTGTGCGCAGGCGGCTGGAACCCAGATGATCGAACAGGGAGACGGTGGAGAGATCGTCAACATTTCGAGCATGATGGGGAGCATGGGACAACAGGATCGAACGCCCTACAATACGACAAAGGGAGGAGTTAACAATCTCACTCGGTGTCTCGCCGTCGAGTGGGCGGAGCACGACATCCACGTGAACGCGCTCGCTCCGGGGTATATCATGACTGAGATGGTCGAACAGGCACAGGACGATACCGGATTCGATCAACAGGATATCAGGGACAGGACGCCGCTCGATCGGTTCGGGACGCCGGAGGAAGTCGCGAACTGTGTCGCGTTCCTCGCCTCGGGCGACAACTTCGTCACGGGGGAAGTGCTGACCGCCGACGGTGGCTGGACGGCGTTCGGTTGGGGCTGTAAAGACGAGTAAACTACCCTACCCTACTCCCTCAGCGCATACGCGCTTCGGTCCTTGAGGGTAGGGCTTTGATATGGACTCCCGCCAATCAGTCACCAGCAATAGACTGGTGTCTCTCGCCGTTCAATGTCCCACCATTCACACGCACGTCTACTGGTGCGTCTCCGCTCCCCGACTTGGGCGAGGAACGGAGTCTGTGTTTCCGCTTCCGGGCGTACCGTAGCCCGATATTCTTCGCCGCATTGTAGTCCGCGTTGACCTCGTAGCCGCACTTCTGGCAATGGAAATGCTCACCGTCACGGTTCGCTTCGTGCGTGAACCCACAGTCTGTCCGAGAACAGCGTTGGGACGTGTGGTTCGGCTCGACTTGTCCCACGGAGACGCCGCGTTCTGGAGCCTTGTACTCAACGTACTCGAAGAGGCGTCGGAACGCCCAGACATGGTGCCACTTCGCCTGCGGAAGCTGCTCTCGAATGTCTGTCAGGTCCTCAAACACGATAACGTCGCAGTCGTGTTCGACGGCTTCCGAGACGAGTTCGTTGGCGACAGTATGTATGTACTGTTTTCGCCATGCTTCTTCTCGTTTCCCGAGTCGAAGCAGAGCGTTGTGCGCGGCTTGCGTACCGCGTTGTTGCATCTGTCCGCGTCGGTTCTCGAACTCGCGGCACCAATGGTCGTAGTCGTCGCCCTGCCAGAAGCGCCCGGTGGAGGAGACGGCGAGACTGTTGACGCCGAGGTCGATACCGAGGACCGTTTGGTCGGGGTGCCCGGTATCTGCCGAAACCTCTGCGTCGTCGCCGCCCACCCGCCGAGTTGAGATGTTGAGGTAGAACTCATCAGTCGCCGCATCGTACCGAAGTGTACTCTCGCGGAACTCGTAATCCTCGGAGAGTACGTATCGTTCGTAGGGCGTCGGACTGTCCACCGGGAGAACGAACGAGGGTTCAACTCGGCCCTCAACAGTTGACAGAGACACCTTGTTTCGGTAGAAGGTCGCACTCCGCGTGTCGTAGTTCATCGTCTCAGCGGTGAACGTCGGGCAGGAGACGCGCTGTCCCTTCTTCCAGCGTTCGACAACGCCTTTTACGGCTTCGACGGCGCGACGTATCGCGGCTTGGACGAGTTGTGCCTGTAACTCTGTCTCCTCTCGAAAGTCGGAGTAGAGAGTGTCTCGGACCTGCCGTTTGTTGGTCTTGCACTCGGTGTATGAGGCTTCGGACCAACAATAGTCGGCGGTTCGGTTCGCACAGTACAGGTATTGCTCGGCGGTTCGGTGGAGTGCGTCGCGTTGCTCGTCGGAAACGGCGAGTTTCACGACGGCGGTTCGACGCACGCCTATACTTCAGAGAGGGGGCGACGGTACTTATATATTCAGGAGTCGGGTGGTCGCAGTGTGCCGGTTGTGTCGCACCATGTCGGTTTCCTCTCCGGCCTACTCGCTCCCTTCGGCCGCTCCTTGAGGCCGGAGGCTCCACCTTGAATTGTCCTGAAGACGACACTATTCGGAACGCTCGAGGAGGGTGACGGACACTGACACGTCGCCGTCGAATCGCACCCGCACCGTTTCACCGCTTGCGAGCCCCCATAACGCTCTTATCCACCCTCGAGTGTCGAGCCAACAGCTATATATTCAACCGCCCATTCGTCCCAGCAAAGCGGTGCACGACGTGATTCCGACTACACTTCGTTCGGACCGGTTGCTACTCGCCGTCTCGTTCGCCTGCTTCGCTACTGCCGGCATTGCCGCCGGCAACGCCGACGCGCTCGGCCCCACGCTCGTGGCGACGGCGGTCGCCATCACCGGCGTCTTCTGCCTCGCCCACTACGCGGCTCGGATCAGCCGACGAACGCTCGCACACCTCTCGCTCGCCTTCTGGGTTGCCTTCCTCGTGATTTCGGGACTCCACGTGATCGGCCTTGAGGCGGTCGGCAACACCGTCCCCGGCACGGCCGAGATCCACGTGCTCTCGCTGATCGCGATCACGTGGGGGACGCTGCTGACCGCCTGCGGGGCGACGGCGTTCCTCGGCTTTCGAGAGTACGGGGCTGCGTCCAGCGCCGATACGCCCGAAGACGGGGTTCTCGAGGGCGAGGCGTCCGAGTACTCGACGCGATAACGGTCGGGAGAACTCCCCGTCAGGGCCGCGACGGACGCCCGCGGATCGGGCACCCGAACTCGAACGAAGCCGGGCGAAAATAGACCGCACTGCTACGCTGGCAACGAGGGGCTCCCATCCCCTCCCTACCCGATTCGATAACTGACGGCGATCCCCTCGCCCAGCGGCAGGACGAACGTCTCGAACTCCGGATCGCTCGTCACGCGCTCGAGGTAATCGACGATTCCCTGCGTGTGCTCGTTCACCTCCGCGACCGCGCCGCCGTCGACGATCTCGAGCAGTTTCTCGAACTCGACGACGCTCGCCGTAATCGCGTTGTCCGCGACGATCACGCCACCGACCGGCACCTTCGAGCGGACGGCGTCGAACGCGTCCGCGTATCGGTGTTTCTGGTGATCGATCAGGACGACGTCGAAGGGGCCGTCTACGCCCTCGATCGTCTCCATCGCGTCGCCCACTTCGTACCGCGCGAGATCGTCGTAGCCGCCCTCGCTCAGGTACTCGCGCGCCATCTCGAGTTCGTCCGCGTCGACCTCCGTGAGGACGATTTCGCCGTCTACGGGCAGCGCCTGGGCCATCCAGTAGGCCGAGTAGCCGTAGCCGGAGCCGAACTCGAAGATCCGCTCGGCGTCGCTCGTCCGGGCGACGAACCGGAGGAACGCGCCGACCTCGGGTCCGACGTGGGGAAACCCCTCCCGTTCGGCGTAGTCGTCCATCTCGCGCAGCGTCTCGTCCGGGTCCGGGCAGACCGCACGAACGAAGCGATCGATGTCGTCCGAAAGCACGTCGACCATAGCTCCCCTTCGTCGGCCGGGGTATCAAAGCCGTCGTCTCGAGTGCGCGCTTCAGACGGTCGACGTCCGGACGACCGCGAATTCAGCGGGCTTTTCACGCAACGTCGCCGACTGTGAGAACTGTGAGCGTCATCACAACTACACTCGCGGGCGTCGTCTTCGGACTCGCGCTCGCCGCGCCGCCGGGACCGATGAACGCCATCATCGCCGAGGAGAGCGTTGTCCGCGGCTGGAACGCCGGCTTTCGGGCCGGATTGGGCGCGATGCTCGCCGATGTGTGCTTTTTCGTGCTCGCGCTGGCCGGCGTCGTCGCCGTGATCGATCGCTATCCGACCGTCCGACCCGCGCTCTATCTCGTCGGCGGTCTCCTCATGCTGTACTTCGCCATCGGCGCGGTCGACGAGGCCAGAAACGCCGCCTCCTTCACCGACGCCAGCGGCGACCGGGGTGCCTCCAGAGGCTTTCGCAAAACCTTCGCGCTCTCGCTGACGAACCCCTACCAGATCGGGTTCTGGCTCACCGTCGGCGTCGGCTTGCTCGAGGCCGGGTCCCTCGACGTGCTCGCACACGTTCCCGGGATCGGCACGGCGCTCGAGGGGGCGCTCGTCGTCCAGACCGGGTCGCCGGCGCTGCTCGTCGGCTTCTTCGCGGGCATCGCGATCTGGATCGCCGCCTATCCCGCGGCGATGGTCGCGGCCGGTCGGCGCGTCGACGCCTTCGCACCCCTCGTCGCCGCGCTGAGTGCCGCCGTGCTCGCCGGCTTCGGCGTCCTCTTTCTCGCCATCGGGACGCTTCGCGTCGTTTGAGGGGAACGGTCACGTGCCGCGCCGACTCCGGATCGGGCCACACCGGGAACGGTCACTCCCGGTCCTTGCCGTCGTCGTCCGCGTCATCCGTCTCGTTCCCTGCCGCCGAGTCACCGTTCGTTCCGGTCGAACCGTCGTCCATCGCTGAACCATCGCCCGATTCTCCACGGTCCCCGTTCGCCACCTCCGTTTCGTCAGGTTCGTCACTCGCCTCGTCCGTTCCGTCGTCCGCCTCGGCGGAATCGATCCACGGACTCCGGTCGTCGTCGCTCGAGTCGTCGGCGTTCGGATCGCGTGCCGATTCCGTCGAGCGGCCCCAGCCGTCACCGTCGTCCTGCTCGCTCGAGTCGCCCCAGACGGTTGGTGCCTCCCAGGACGGCGCGTCGTCGACGTCCGTCTCGAACGGATCGCTCGAGGACGGGCCGTCAGCGGGATCGTCTCGAGCGTCTCGACCGCCGCCCCAGCCGGTCGTCTCGCGTCGGCCGTGCACACCCGCGGGCTCGGTGGAGGTCGTCGGATCGGATCGAACGGCCCCACGCTGCTCCGGGATGAGATCGAGGGTTTCGTCCGTGTCCCCGAGGATCAACAGCGCGTAGTAGCGAACGTACCCCCGAACCGGCGTTTCGATCACGGCGACGACGTACCGATAGCCCAGGTACGCGAGGATGAACAGGCCGACCGCAACGGCGGCGAGGTTCGGATGGATCGCGGTGAACAGGAGGATCACGAGGAAGAACAGGATGGCGCCGAAGATACTGACAACGAACCCGATCACCGCGAACAGCATCCAGAAGGCAAACCCGATCAGCCAGGTGATCAGGAGGTACGCGAGCGTTCCGCTCCAGTTCGAGGCGACCACCGGCGCGAACCGTCGCCACGCACCGATCGGGCCGCACTCTTGTTGCAGCATGATCGGAACGACGAACGCCGTCGTGAGGGTGTAGATCGTACCCCAACCGACAAAGGCGGCGAAGGCGGAGAGTCCGATAGCGGCTATCTGGCCCAACGATAGCTCGTCGACGGCGCTGATATCCCCGAGGAAAACGACGGCCACGACGGGAATCGCGATCGCGATGAACAGGCCGGCCCACAGCGCAGCGCGAAACAACACCAGCCAAAGGCCGCGTTTGAGGTTCGCGCGGGCGTACCGGCGGAAGTGAATCGCTTCGGTGCGCAGCGACTCGACGAAGACGAACTCAAGGATTGCCACGAGATATCTGAAGGCGGCGTAGATACCGATTCCGACCCCGGAAACGAGGAGGACGACCCACAGCGCATCCGACTCTTCGGTCGCATCCGCCACCGCGCTAAACGGGAGGTTGAACAGTTGTGACGTGAGACCGATGCCGCCGAGGAGGACGACGACGACCGCAACTTTCAGCCAGCCACCGAAGCCGAGCGAGTCGAGGTAGCGCTTCGTCACCGCGAGGGAGTCGCTCAGGTTATCGATCGCATACATATTTTACTGCCAACTATTGTCTGATGACAAATAGGCATCTATTCGCGTGGGAGTCACGCTGACAGACGCCGATTCGAGCGAGGGGAGTTCGCGCTCGACGGACGGAGTGAACCGGTGGTGACAAAACAGCGACGGGCGACCGCGGGTGGTTCCGACGCATCGAGGCGACCGCTGACGGCAGTCGCGTGAGATGGCAACGGACAGTATTCCCGATGGTCAGTGCCGGACGTTCGTCGAATACCGACGGAACGTTATCCCATCGCCGCGATCTCGTCTTCGAGCCACTCGCGGAACCATCGCACGCGTTTCAACCGCTGGTGGGCAATGCTCTCTGCGGTGTCGCTCCGGACGCGCGAGGCGGCATCGTAGCCGCGCTCGAGGACGCGCTCGACCATCTCGTCGGAGTCCATGTGCGTCCGGGCTTCGTACCCCATCCGTAACAGCATGAGGGCGGTTCCGTTCGCGCCCACCTTATCGAGCAGGTCGGCCTCGATGAGACACTGGGACTCGAGTCCGAGGTCGGTCAGTTCACCCTGATAGGAGTGGTGTTCGATCGCGCGACACACCTGCTCGATGAACGAGTCGGGGTACTCCGCGCGAGACTCCAGATACTCGCGGGCGACGCGAGCGCCGGCCTCGGCGTGGAGTTCCTGATCGGTCTCGAGTTTGGCCACGTCGTGAAAGAGCGCGGCGACGCGGGTGGCGTCGACGTCCGCACCCTCCTCTCGCGCGATCTCTTCGGCGAGGGCGACGACGTTGAGGATGTGGTTGTGCCGGTACTCGGCGGAGTGCCAGGGGTACCAGCGCATGCGACCACCCTCCTCCTCCTTTTCGACGCTCGCCGACAGGTACTCGAAAACGAATCCTTTCATCTCCTCGAACTCGGCGTCGGTCACCCTCGTTTCTTTTATTTCGACGCCCACGAGAGATCCCTCCGCAGTATCCGAACGATAGTCATTAGGGGAATGTTCGGTCGTTTCGCTCTTTAGCCTTTGGTTCAAACCGGTTCCGTTTACCGTGACGAGCAGACGCTACCGGTCGTCGACGTCTCGAACTGGAAACCGGCCCGCCGGATGGGTGTCAGAAGCAAACAGTCACGAACCCGACCGACGGAGACGGCACACACGCGCGTCCCGTCGAACCGGACAATTTTCCGTTAAAGTCAAACAGGCGGCGGGGGAAGTGAGCGTATGAGCAGCGAACAGGAGCAGGAGTCGATCCGGTGTCTCGTCGCCAAAGTCGGCCTCGACGGCCACGACCGCGGGGCGCACGTCATCGCACGGGCGTTCCGCGACGCCGGGTTCGAGGTTATCTACTCCGGCCTGCACAAGGCACCGGAAGAGATCGTTCAGGCGGCCGTCCAGGAGGACGTCGACGTCCTCGGCATCTCGATCCTCTCGGGCGCTCACGACACGCTCGTCCCGAAGATCATGGACGGCCTCGAGGAGTACGGGGCAAAAGAGGACACGCTCGTCCTCGCCGGCGGCGTCATTCCCGACGAGGACCGCGACGAACTCAAAGCGCAGGGCGTCTCGGCCGTCTTCGGCCCCGGAACGTCGATCGAGGAGACGATCGAGTTCGTCCGCGAGAACGCGCCACAGCGATGAGAACCGACGAGGAGTTACTCGAGGCTCTGCTGGCGGGCGAACACCGCGCGCTGGCTCGAGTGATCTCGAAAATCGAGAACCGATCTCCGGGCTACCGGAACCTCGTCTCGGCGCTCTATGCACACACGGGCGAGGCCGACGTCATCGGGATCACGGGCAGCCCCGGCGCGGGCAAATCGACGCTGGTCGACAAACTCGCCGAAACCTACCGCGATCGGGGCGAGACGGTCGGTATCATCGCGATCGATCCCTCCTCGCCGTTTACCGGCGGGGCCGTCCTCGGGGATCGGATTCGGATGGCCTCGACGGTCGGCGACATGGACGTCTTCGTGCGCTCGATGAGCGCCCGCGGCACGCTCGGCGGCCTCTCGACGGCCACGGCGGACGCGGTCAAGGCGATGGACGCCTTCGGGAAGGACAAGATCATCATCGAAACCGTCGGTGCCGGCCAGAACGAGATCGATATCGTTCGCACCGCCGACACCGTCGCCGTCCTCGTCCCGCCGGGATCGGGCGACGACATTCAGACCCTGAAAGCCGGCATCCTCGAGATCGCCGATGTCTTCGTCGTCAACAAGGCCGACCGCGACGGAGCCGACCGGACCGTCCGGGAGCTTCAGGACATGATCCAACTTGGCGACGGCGGCGGTGGAATCGGTGGCGGCGACGGCGGTCACCACAGCCAGGAGGTCATCGACGCCCACGACGACTGGGACGGCGAGGTCGACGACGCCGAGGGTGAGGTGGCGGGCTGGACGACACCAATCGTCGAGACCGTCGCGACACGGGGCACCGGCGTCGGAGATCTCATCGACGAGTTCGCCGCTCATCGAACGTACCTCGTCGACTCCGGCGAACACGCCGACCAGGTACGCCAGCGTTACGCCGAGGAGATTCGCACCCTCCTGCGCGAGGACGTCCACGCCATGCTCGAGGACGAACTCGCCGACCGCGGCGGCATCGACGACCTCGCCGAATCGGTTCGTGCGGGCGAGACCGATCCGTACTCGATCGCCGGCGAGCTGCTCGCCCCCGTCGAAGACTGTCTCGACGAACTCGACGCTCGCGACTGAACGGCGCGGTCGACGGCCCCTTTCAGAACAGGTTTTGAACCCCAACCGCAGGCCTAAGGCCATCGACGGCATACGGCCGCACATGAGACTCCGCACTGTCCTCGGTGCAGCGGTCGGAACCGTCGGTGCAGCCGTTCTCGGAAATCGGCTCCTCGCGAAGCGAGCCGACGGGCTCGAGAACCTGCTCGTAGGGATCGAACGGACGTATCGCTGGCGCGGGATCGAGACGACCTACACCGTCGCCGGCGACCCCGACGATCCGGACATGCTGTTGTGCCACGGCGTTCACGCGGGGGCGAGCAGCTACGAGTTCGAGCCGCTCGTCGAGCAGCTGGCCGAGAACTATCACGTGATCGCGGTCGACCTCCCCGGATTCGGCCGCTCCGAGCGGCCGCCCCTCGTCTACTCCGCAACGCTCTACGCCGAATTTCTCCGCGATTTCGCGGCCGACGTCACCGACGAACCGATCGTCGTCGCCTCCTCGCTGACCGGCTCCTTCGCCGTCGAGGCCGCCGCCGAATCCGATTTCGAACAACTCGTCCTCATCTGTCCGACGGCCGAAACCGCGGACGAACGTCCCTGGGTGCGGACCCTGATTCGGACGCCCGTCGTCGGAACGACGCTGTTCAACCTGCTCGCGACCAAGCCATCGCTGCGATACTTCTACGACCGCGACGGCTACTACGACTCGTCCAGAATCGACGAGGAGGAGGTCGAGTACGCCTGGCGGAGCGCTCACCAGCCCGGCGCTCGCTACGCGCCCGCCTCGTTCAGTGCCGGCACGCTCGACCCCGACTTCGACCTCCAGACGGAGCTGGCCGCCCTCGAGACGCCGACCACGCTCGTCTGGGGCCGTGACGCCGACCTCGTCCCGCTACGCGAGGGGCGGTCCCTCGCCGATGCCGCCGACCTCGATCTCGTGGTCATCGACTACGCGACGCAACTACCCCACGCCGAACACCCCGAGAAGTTCGTCGAGTACCTCAGTGCGGAGCTGCCGCGCGCGGAACGGTAGCCCGATATTTCGGTCGCCGAGATCGGACTGGCGACTCGCCGTCGAGATCCGGCTGGCCGCCGCTCGAAGCGAGAGTACCGCGGTCCCAGTTACTTCGAATCGGATTCCCCGGACCGACGGACGATCGGAAGGGTATCCCTCCCGATCTCGAGGGTTCGGAGCCTGCGAATCGCGAGATAGACGAACAGGGATCCGAAGAAGGTGGCCGGCGTCAGCGTGAGATGCCACGCGATCGTGTTGATGGCGTATCCGCTCTCACGCAACACCTCGTGCGCCCACTCCAGAACGAAGAGGACGGCCGGGTGCGTGATGTAGATGCCGACGGCGTACGTCCCCCACGACGGCAACGAGGTCGACGCGCCGAGATTCGGTCGCGAGAGGAGGAACGCGAACAACGAACCGGCGACCAGCACGGTCGCGATCGTGTAACTCGCCGTGTACACGCCCTGGGCAAACGTCTCACCCTGGATCACGTATCCGAGCGCGTATCGTTCTACGAGGTTGAGCACGCCGAAGAGCACGGTCGCTCCGAGGTAGTACGCGCTTCGCTCGGGAGTTGGCTGCCACTCGAACGAGTAGACGAAAAACCCGAGGCTCGTGTAGAAGAACCCGAAGAACAGCGGATCTCTAACCATGAACGAAACGTCGACGAACATCGTATAGCTCGCTCCCAGGAGGCCGACCGCGTGAAAGCCGAACGAGACCGGTAGCAGGTACTCCGATTTTCCCGCGATAGCGAACCCGTAGACGAACGTGAGCGAGATCAGTAGCGCCGGCAGGAACCACAGGATCTCGGAGACCGACGTCCCGTAGTAGAACAACTCGAGCGGAGACGTGAACTCGAGTGCACCCTGTACGGCGCTACTCGTGATCGTTTGATCTCCGGAACTCCCCTGAACGACGGTTTTGGCGAGGAAGACCGGGGCGGTGAGCAGGAGGCCGACTGCGTAAAGCGACGAGATAGAGCGTACCCGTTCGACGAAGTAGTCGGTCGGATCACGGCGGGCGATTTTGACCGCAAAAAAGTATCCCGAAGTCATAAAAAAGAACGGGACCGCGAACCGCGCGGTCGAGTCGATTAAAAAATTGAATATGTTTCCGTACGTGCCGACTCCCTGGAACAGATCTGTATGAATAGTGATGATAAAGACCATCGCGATGATCCGCACTGTATCGATGCTGTAGATGCGTTTGGCCATTGTCCGAGCACATTCCGTTCCCGTATATTGTTCTTTCGTCTCACGAGAATGTCATTGGGAATTATTGATCAGATTTTACCCGAAAAATCAGACATGAACTGTCCACTCAGTTCGCGCCCGCAGCGAACGAACGGTCCGCTACGGAGCGCCTTCGACACCGCGGAAAACTGATCCGCGCCTCAAACCGGACTGAATCCGATCACGCGATCGCCCGTCGTCTCCGAGACCGTGATCTCGAGTTCGACCTCGAGTCCGGTTTCGACCCGCTCGAGATCGATCCCGACGACCTGGCCGGTGATCCGGACGGGACCGAAGTCGGCGATGGCCGTCGCGTAGGGGGCGTCGTCCGCGAACGCCGGCGTCGGCACGTGGGTGACGGTGAACGTCTCGATTTCGCCCGTATCCGGCAGCGGGACCTCCTCGAGTTCGGTCGATCCGCAGTCTGGACAGACTCGGCGCGGTGGCAGGGAGCCGTGACCGTTGGGGCACTCGAGGGCGTACGCCTCGCCCGCTGTTGCGGCGTCGATCCAGTCGTCGAACCCGGCGTCCTGTATCTCGGCGGCGTCGCTCATCGGTCGACCACCTCCAGGACGTGAACGGTTGCGCTGGCGACCGTCCCACCCGCGTTGTGAGCGAGGCCAGCCGTCGCATCCTCGACGAACGAACTGTTCGGATGGTCGCCGGCCAGGAGCGTGGCGACCTCGGCGATCTGGGATGCGCCGGTCGCGCCGACCGGGTGGCCCTTGGCCTTCAGCCCGCCGGAGAGGTTGATCGGCGTCTCGCCGTCGGCGGTCGTCCGACCGTCGCGGGCCGCCGAGATGCCCTCTCCGACCGGAAAGAGATCGAGCGATTCGATCGCGAGCACTTCCGCGATGGTGAAACAGTCGTGGACCTCCGCGAGGTCGACGTCGGCGGCGTCGATGCCGGCGTCGGCGTAGGCCTCCGCGCCTGCCTCGCGGGCGGCGGGCGAGCGCGCGAGGTACTCGCGGTCGTGCAGCGCCATGCGGTCGCCGCCCTGCCCGGTTCCCGTGATGGCGACGGGAGCCTCGAGATCGTGTTCGTCGGCGTAGGCCTCGCTCGTGAGGACGATCGCGGCGGCACCGTCGGAGATCGGACAGGAGTCGTAGAGACCGAGCGGGGTCGAGACCTGCGGGGCCTCGAGGACGTCGCTGACTTCGATGGCGCTCTGGTACTGGGCCTTGTCGTTTGTCATCGCGTTCTCGTGGTTCTTGACGGCGATGTGGGCCAGATCTTCGTGTTCGCCGCCGTACTCGGCGAAGTAGGCCTGAGCCATCAGCGCGTAGGCTCCGGGGAAGGTCATGCCGGCGCGGACCTCCCAGAGGTCGTCGGCGGCGATCGCGAGCGCTTCCGTCGCGCCCGCCGTACCGAGGTTGGTCATCCGCTCGGCACCGCCGACGAGGATCACGTCGTCCTCGCCGTTGCGGATTCGCATCACCGCGTCCCGGACGGCCGCCCCGCTCGAGGCACAGGCCGATTCGTAGCGGGTCGCGGGTGCTTGAACCCCCGCGGCCTCGGCCATCAGCGGGCCCTGGTGGCCCTGGTGTTCCGCCAGTTCGCCCATAAAGTTGCCGTACAGGAGGGCATCGACGTCCGTCCGAGAGACGCCGCTGTCCTCGAAGGCCGTAATACTCGCTTCCGCGAAGAGATCTCGACTCGTTCGTTCGGGCGTGTTCCCGAACGGAGTCAGACCGACGCCTGCGACACGTACGTCACTCATGAACACATATAGCGGACCGTCCCGTTAATACTCGGCGGTTACTCTCGCGTCGGGTGTCACAGTAACTATAGTAGCCGCTGAAAGCCGGTGCACACCCGATCGCACAGTTATCGTGCGATCGGGTGTGAGCAGTTCAGTTGGTACTACAGTAGTGTCGATTCCGTTCCGTTCCGGTGAACGAATCGATAGCGGTGGTCCGATTCCGTTCATCAGTCGACGATAGTGGGGACGCTCGAGCACCATCGATCGCTCGAGAACGGCCGTCGATCCGACGAGCCCGCACGTTTATCACGGATTCCACGGCAGGTAGGGGTATGGAATCCCTTCCTTTCGACTCCGAACTGCTCACGGAACTGACCGAGACGAGTGGCGTCCCCGGCTACGAGGACCGGATCCGGGAACTCGTGATCCGCGAGTTCGAGGACAGCGTCGACTCCATCCGTACCGACGCGATGGGGAACATCGTTGGGACCCTCGAGGGCGAGTCGGAGTACGCCACCGCCGTCGCCGCGCACATGGACGAGATCGGCTTTATGGTCCGCCACATCGAGGGCGACGAAGACGGCGGCTTCGGCTTCGTCGAGCTCGACCCCCTCGGCGGCTGGGATCCTCGCATCCTCAAGGCACAGCGCGTGACGATCCACACGGACGACGGCGACCTACCGGGCGTTATCGGCTCGCCGCCGCCCCACACCCTGAGCGACGAGGAGCGCGAAAAGAGCCCCAGAATCGAGGACGTCGTCGTCGACGTCGGCCTTCCCTACGAGGATCTCGAGGAGCGCGTTTCGCCCGGCGACCTCGTGACGATGGACCAGACCACCGAGCGCGTCGGCGAGACGATCACCGGGAAGGCTCTCGACGACCGCGTCTGTCTGTTCGCGATGCTCGAGGCGGCCCGCCGTCTCGAAACCCCCGACGTGACGATCCACTTCTGTGCGACGGTTCAAGAGGAGGTCGGCCTCCGGGGCGCTCGAGCGCTCGGCGTCGACATCGATCCCGACCTCGCGGTCGCGCTCGACGTCACCGTCGCCAACGACGTCCCCGGCTTCGACGCCGGCGAACACGTCACCGAACTCGGCGACGGGGCCGCGATCAAACTCAAAGACTCGAGCGTCATCACGAACCCGAAGGTCCACAAACGACTGCAGGGAGTCGCCGAAGCCGAGGGGATCAACCACCAACTCGAGATTCTCCCCGCCGGTGGGACGGACACGGGCGGGTTCCAGTTCTCCGCCGGCGCGAAACCCGTCGGCGCGATCTCGATTCCGACGCGCTACCTGCACACCCCCACCGAAACCGCCCACGTCGACGATATCTCGGCGACGATCGATCTCCTCTGTGCGTTCCTCGAGAGCGAAGACGGCGAGCACGAATACACGCTCTAAAACGGGACGGGGACCGTCCGCGTCTCGGGGGCTCCCGACGTCAGGGCATCTCGTGCACCGTCAACTCGACGTCCCGTCGTCGTCCCTCGATATCCGCAACCAGCCGTTGGACGACGGACTCGGCCTCGCTCAGAAGTTTGGGCTCGACCTTGCGGACGACCCAATCCAGCGAGACGAACCGCGGCAACGAGAGCGCGCTCTCGTCGGCCGAGTGCGGGTCGTAGACGGCCTCGAAGTAGATTCGACTCGCCGTCTCCACGCCGTCGGGTGCCGACTCGGGCTCCGGTTCGACGCGCCATTCGCCTCGAGCGTCGAGGTTGTTGACCAGCTGCCACTCGAGGGAGTCGGGTGCCGAAATGGCGGTGACCTTCGAGCGAACGGTGTAGCTGAGTTTCCACCAGGCGAGGCGAAGGTCGTAGACGGAGCCGACGCCGCCGTCGCCGTGTACGCGCACTTCCTTCAGGTGGTCGGTGTAGCGCGGATAGTCGGAGAACGATCGGACGTACGGAAAGACCTCCTCGGGCGAGCGATAGGCGAGCGTACTGAGGAGAATTCTGTCCACGGCGACTCTACGGCGGTTCCGAAAGTAAGGATTACTATTGGGAGCGTTCGATCGAACGGATCGACTCTCGAGTGGGTTGTCGGAGTCGGCATCTTCTATAGTCACGGCGGCCAACGACCGGCCATGCGAGATGTCTGTATCGTCGGCGGCGGCGTCTCCGGCCTCGCCGCCTCGATTTTCACCGCACGCGCCGGACTGGATACCCTCGTCATCGACGGCGGGGAGTCCATCCTCGCGCGTAACGCCAGCCTCGAGAACTACCCCGGCTTTCCCGACGGGGTCGACGCCCGCCGGTACCTGCAACTGGCGCGCGAGCAGGCCCGGAACGCGGGTGCCGCGTTCGAACTCGGGTACGTGACCGGCGTCGAACCGCTCGATGAGACGGAGCTCGAGGAGGGATTCGTCCTCGAGACCGACGGGGGCGAGCCGCTCGAGGCCCGACGAGTGATCGCGGCCTCCTGGTCGGACAGCGAGTATCTCGTCCCGCTGGACGTCGGCCGGATACAGCGCGGCAGCAAACACTACATCGCGGTCGACGAGGCCGGACGAACGGCCGTCGAGGGCGTCTACGCGGCGGGGCGAATCGCCAACGAGCCCCACCAATCCATCGTCGCGGCCGGCCACGGGGCGAAAGTCGGTCTCGCGGTCATTCACGACTCGGACGTGAACTTCTACCACGACTGGGTCGTCCCCGAGGGCTACTTCACCGGCCGGGGTCGCGAGGTGCCGCCGGGCTGTGAGGAGATCAGCGACGGGGAGCGACGGGAGCGCGACGAGCAAGCCAGAACGCGCATGCTCGAGGCGTTCGACGAACCACTCGACGAGATGCCGACGATGCACCCGAGCGTCGACCGGGACTGAGCAGTCCCGAACGCGCCACGGTCGCATTCACACCTGCTGTACTGTCCCCCCGTGAATTAACCCGAATCGAGCCGAACTCCGAACCGGCGATTTCGCACTTATGGACGGGACGAACCGAGGGGGGCGCGACCGAGCGTTCCTCACGACGGCCGCGGAACGGGCTGCCTTCGGCGTCGGAACTCGATACGTGCGGGCGCACGACCTCGCGGTACCGGCCGAAACGCCCTATCTCGAGGCGCTCGATGACGCCCGCCGCGAGATCTGTCATCGCTTCGTCCGCGGTATCCTTCGCGGTGAGCCGGAGGGCCTTCCGGAGAGCCAGTTCGTAGCGCGCGAATCGACGGTCGAACCGGCAGCCGTTCCGAACGCTCCCGAACCGCTGTCGGCGCTGGATGGAGCGCAGCTCCGGTCGGTCGTCGCGGCGCTTCCCGAGGCGTGTCGACGGTTCGCGCTCGTCCCGTTTCCTGCGTCCGAAACCGCGCTCGTCGTTCCGATCGCGGCGAGACACGGCTACGACCGGTTTCGTTTGGTCGGCCCGGTTCGCCGCTGGTCACCCGAGCGTGCGACGACGCTGCTCGACCATCCCGTCGATCTCGTCCCCCTGCTCGAGCGCGAGGGCGCGTTCAACGACGCCGAGCAAGCCGACCGAATCCGGACGGAGGTGGCCGAAAGCGTTGCCAATCTCGCGCTGGGGCGACTCGCCAAGACAGTCTTTTCGACCGACCTGGCGGACGAAGCGGACGGAGCGGAGAGCACGGGCGACCCGCTCGAGGCCGTCGCGACCGGCATCCGGGCCGCCGACGGTGCCGCCGCGTTCGAGCGAATCGTCACCGACGGCCACCCCTTCCACCCGAGCGCCAAGATCCGGCGCGGGATGAGTCCCGGCGAGGGACTCGCGTACGCACCCGAGTTCACCGGCCGGATCGATCTCCGGTTCGTCGCAGTCGACCGGGGGTACGCCCTCGAGACGCAGGCGAAGACGATGGGGGGCGATCAGCTGACCAATCGGTTGTGCGCGACGTTCGACGGGCTCGAGGGTGCGCTCGAGCGAGCGACACCGTCGGGACGCGAGCCCGAGGAGTACGCCGTGATCCCGGTTCACCCGCTGCAGTATCACCGCACGATTCCGGATCGCTACGCCGACCAGCGGGCGGACGGCCGCGTCGTGCCGATTCCCGACTACGCGCATCCGGCGACGCCACAGCTCAACCTCCGGACCGTGGTCCCCCACGGTACCGAGCGAACTCCCGATGGGCCGCGCCCCCACCTCAAACTCGCGATCCCCGTCCAGACGACGAACGTCGTTCGGACGCTGTCGCCCCACGCCGTAACGAACGGGCCGCAGGTGACCGACGTCGTGAACGCGATCGAAAAGCGAGAGTCCCTCGAGACGTTGGGCCTGCTGGCCGAACCGACGGCGACGTGTTACTACCCGCCGGGCGGTCCCCACCCGAGCGGCGAGGGGTTCGACGACGCCCGACACCTCTCGGGATTGCTGCGGACGAATCCGCTCGCACATCCGCTCGTCTCGGGCGATTCGACCGGTGTGTATCCGGTGGTCGCCTCGAGCCTCGTCGCCGATTCGCCGGCAACGGGACGACCGCTCGTCCGCGAACTGATCGAGCGGTACGCAACGACAATGGGGATCGCGAGCCTCGAGGACGCGGCACTCGAGTTCATCGACCGGTACGCCGCCGCCGTCGTCCCGGACCAACTCCGGCTGCTTTGCAAGTACGGCGTCGCCCTCGAGAGCCACCTCCAGAACAGCCTGCTCGTCTTCGACGCCGACGCGCGCCCGACGGCGACGCTGGTCCGGGACCTCGGCGGGATTCGCGTTCACGGCGGACGGCTCGAGGAGCGCGGGCTCTCCCTCGAGCCGTATCCGGAGTCGGATCTGGACGCCGACGGCGAGGGTGACCTCTACCGAAAGCTGTACTACGCGCTCTTCCAGAACCACCTCGCGGAACTCGTCGCGACGATCGGCCACGACCCGGGCGTCGACGAGCGAGCCTGCTGGAAACGGATCCGCGAGCGGTGTGAGCGCGCCTTCGAGGCGATCCGGGACGAGGGGGACGTGCCGGAAGATCGGATCCGGCGCGACGAACGCGCGCTGTTCGAGGATCCCACGCCTCACAAGGCGCTGACCGCGATGCGCCTCCAGGGCAAGCGCCACGAGTACGTGACGAGCGCGGTGTCGAATCCGCTCTCTACGACCGGACGGAAACGGATCACCCGCTCCGACCTCGAGTAGGAGACCACACCCGTCTTCAGCGGCGTTCGACGGTCTCACTTCGGACCACTCGAACCGCGTGCGGGCGGCGCTTCGAGCCGTGAACGGACGGGGACCGACGGGAACCTCAGTCGAGGGAGTCGCGGCCCGTCGTCGATCGATGAGCCTCGCTACGCTTAACATACCCCGAGAGAGACTAGCAGACGAATGCTCGAGGGAGTCAACGTCGCGCTCGGGGTGACGGGATCGATCGCCGCCGTCAAGACGGTCGAATTGGCCCACGAGTTGCGACGCCAGGGCGCCGAGGTGAGAGGCGTGATGACCGGCAGCGCACGAGGGATCATCCACCCGTGGGCCATCGAGTTCGCCACCGAGAACGACGTCGTCACCGAGATCACGGGGAGCGTCGAACACGTCGAGTTGTGCGGGTACGACGGCTGGGCCGACGTCCTTCTGATCGCCCCCGCGACGGCCAACACCGTCGGCAAGATCGCCGGCGCGGTCGACGACACGCCGGTCACGACGACGGCGACGACGGCGCTCGGGTCCGGAACGCCGGTCGTCGTCGCACCCGCGATGCACGAACCGATGTACGACCACCCCGGCGTCCTCGAGGCCATCGACACCGTCGCCGACTGGGGCGTCGACTTCGTCGACCCGCGCATCGAGGAGGGGAAGGCCAAGATCGCCAGCGAGGAGGCCATCGTCTGCGACGTGGCCCGCGCAGCGGGCGAGCGGCCGCTCGAGGACGAACGCGTCGTCGTCACCAGCGGAGCCACGGGGGAGTCGATCGATCCCGTGCGCGTGCTCACGAACCGATCGTCCGGGAAGATGGGCCGGGCCGTCGCGAGCGCCTGTTACGTCCGCGGAGCCGACGTGACGCTCGTACACGGGTTCGTCGGCCCACAGTCGGTTACGCGAGACGCGGCGCTGCCCGAGAGCGACGACGAGGGCAACGTACCGTACGCCGCGGTCCGAAGCGTCGAGAGCGCGAGCGAGATGCTCGAGGCGACCCGGGAGGCGTGTGCGGACGCGGACGCACTGGTTTCGGCGGCCGCGATCGGGGACTACACCGTCGAGACGAGCGCCGAGAAGATCCGCTCGGGCCAGGACCTCACGCTCGACCTCGAGCCGACGCCGAAGCTCATCGACGAGATCCGCGACGAGCACCCGGACCTGCCGATCGTCGGGTTCAAGACCGAAACCTCGGGCGACGAGACGGCGATGATCGACCGGGCGCGGAAGACGCTCGAGCGCGCCGGACTGGCGTTCGTCGTGGCCAACGACGCGAGCGTGATGGGGACAGCGCGGACGACGGCGCTGCTGGTCCACGGGGACGACGCCGCTCGATACGAAGGAACGAAAACGGGGTTGGGAAGAGAGATCGCCGATTCGATCGCGGCGATCCTGGGTGACGCAGTCGGCCCCTAGACTCGATCGGTGAGATCGTCAGGGGAGTTATATAGGTGGCGTTCGTCGCACAAATTAACAGGTATGCGACCGGTTTCGGGGGCGAATATCCGACCAGCATCGGACGCTGCGATAGCTCTTGACGGTAGTGGGACAGTATATTCGATCTCGACCGGTGCGCCGAGGTGATTCGTGGTGGCCCAACAACACTCCAACGAGACCGGCAGTAGTGGTTCCCTCTCGAAAGGCGAAATCTTCGAAGTACTTCGTAACCAGCGACGGCGCTACGTCCTCCAGTATCTCAAACAGGACAGTCGGCCCGTCGAACTCGGTGCCCTCGCCCAGCAGGTCGCCGCCTGGGAGTACGATACGACCCTCGAGGAGGTGACGCCCGAACAGCGAAAACGCGTCTATACGACGCTCCAGCAGACTCATCTCCCGAAGATGGACCAATCCGGGATCCTCGAGTTCGACTCCGACGAGGGCGTCATCGAGGGGACGAACCGGGCGCGAGATATCAGTATCTACCTCGAGATCGTCCCCGGTCACGAGTTCGCCTGGCGGGAACTGTACCTCTCGCTCGGGGCGATCAGTTCGGCCCTGGTAGCCGCGCTGTGGCTCGATATCTATCCGCTGACGTTACTGTCGAACCTGACCTGGGCGGGGGCGATCGCCGTCACGTTCACCCTGACGGCGGCGGTCCACATCTACCACGAGCGGAACATGCGACTCGGTCACGGCAGTCAGCCGCCCGAACTCAGTTACGGTAGCGACGGTCGACGGTGACAACGAGACACGCACCGCGCAAGTGGATCGTCAACTTTTACTCCGAGACCACCAGACCCACGACATGGATCAGTTGAAGCGGTCGCTTCTCGAGGCCCCGATCATCGAGAAAAACGGCTATCACTACTTCGTCCACCCGATCAGCGACGGAGTTCCAAAACTCGACCCCGGCCTCCTCCGAGAGATCGTCATTCGGATCATTCGAAAGGCAAAGCTCGAGGAAGTCGACCGGATCGTGACTCCCGCGGCGATGGGTATTCACATCTCGACCGCCGTCTCGCTGATGACCGACATTCCGCTGACGGTCATCCGAAAGCGCCAGTACGGCCTCGACGACGAAGTCGCCATCTCCCAGAAAACCGGCTACTCGGAGAACGAGATGTACATCAACGACGTTCGCGAGGGCGAGCGCGTACTCGTGCTCGACGACGTCCTCTCGACGGGCGGCACGCTCGCGTCCGTCCTCGAGGCGCTCGACGAAATCGGGGCGGAGGTCGTCGACACGGTCGCGGTCATCAAGAAAGTCGGCGGCGAGAACAAAGCGGCGGACGCCGGCTACGACGTCAAGACGCTTATCAACGTCGACGTCGTCGACGGCGAGGTCGTGATTATCGACGAAAACGGCGACGACTGACCGGATCCTGACGGGCTGCGCTTCCAGTCCACGGAGTCGAAAGCAACAGGCGTCCAGCCGTTGACGCGGGGACAGAAACCATCCGTCCCGTTCCTTACTCCTCGACTTCCTTCCCTTCGCAACGCGAGACGGTAGTGAGCGTTCGATCTCGGTAATTGATGTGATACTCGTCCCCGGAGAATGCACATTACTAACCATTATATAAAAATCCGTCCCCTGATGTTCGAGATTACACATAATGGGGCTTATGTGTCCATCAATGTGCCAGGCTGTCTTAGGATCTAAATTTTTCGGAGAGTGGGGAACAATATATTAAGCGAATCCCCGATCGTTGCCGATAAGTTTATAATATGTGTCTGATTAACGCATTGCTATGTCCGATAGCCCGAATGGACAGAACGTAGATCCATCAAGACGACGAATGCTTGCTCTTCTCGGTGGTAGCGCATCGGTGGGACTCGCGGGTTGTTCAGCCCTCCTCAGCGACGATGAAGACGATGAGGAAACTGACTTCGAAGTGAGTGAACACGCAGAAAAGGCACAGGCAGCCTGGGAACGAATCATCGACAACCCGGGTCCCGACGCGGAAGATACCCGTACCGAAGCGTATATCGAGATCGAAGAGGCCGTCCGGGACGACATGGTCCTCATGCCCACGCACCACAGCAAGGGCGAGTTCTTCTGGTACGACTACGTCGATATTCCGAAGCTGGGTGCTCTCGGCCGTCACCACTTACAGCACAATCGAACGGAAGTGGAAGGGGACACCGAACTGAACCTGATCAGCGCTACGTTCGACGAACTGGACCCGATCATGTCGACGGACACCGCGTCCAGCGAAGTCATCGCCCAGCTCTACGAGACGCTGACCACCTATCCGGCCGGCGTCGCGGAGGTCGAAAACCAGTTGATCGAGTCCTTCGAGACGTCCGAGGACGGTCTGACGTGGACGTTTACGCTCAAAGACGGCGTCCAGTTCCACGACGGACAGGACCTGACGGCGGACGACGTCAAGTACTCGTTCCGCCGACTCGCCGAGTCCGAGTACAGCGAACGAGTGAACTTCATAACCGCATCGACGGGCGGTCTCGGCATCGAGCACGAAACGGACGGCGACGGCGGCGTCGTCCCCGACTCGCTGGGAATCGAGATCGTCGACGATCTCACGTTCGAGATCACTCTCAACGAGCCGAACCCGGCCGTACTGGACGTCCTCACCTACAGCGGCTTCGCCGTCGTTCCGGAGGGAATCGTCGGCGACATCGACGGCTACGACGGCGAGGTCAGCCACGACGAGTTCCGTACGGAGATGGCCAACGGGACCGGTCCCTTCGAGTACGACGAGTTGAACCCCGGCGAGGGGATGCGGATCGTCCGCAACGACAACTACCACGATACCGTCGCGAGCGTCGAATCCGTCCACTGGGAGATCAACGAGGATCCGGAATCGAAGTTCACCTATGCGATGGAGCAAAACGCCGACTTCTTCGAGATTCCGACCTCCTACTACGACCCCTCTCTCATCGACGCCGAAACCGACGATAGCGGCCGGGAGTTCGGTACCTACGGAGAGTTCGAGAACGGCGAAACCACGAGCTACCTCGCAGTTCCCGAACTCGGAACGTTCTACTTCGCGTTCAACGTAAGCAACGTCCCACGGCCCGTCCGGAAGGCCGTCGCGTACGTCATGGATCACGAGGAGTTCATCAACGACGTCCTCCAGAACCGTGGCACCGAGGCGTTCAGCTTCACGCCGCCGGCGATGTGGCCGACCGGGCAGGACGGCTACGAGGACTGGGTCGACGAGTGGCCGTACAGTCCCAACGAGACCGACCGTGGCAGCGCCGGCGACGTGCTCGAGGAGGCCGGCTTCACCGAGGACGAGCCGTTCGAGATGACGGTGTCCACCTACGAGACCAGCCCGGCGTTCCAGGAACTGGGCGAATTGCTCCGAGAGAAGCTCGCCGGCCTTGGCGTGGACGCAAACACTGAAAATATACAGTTCTCGACGCTTCAGGACCGCGGTGAGGACGGCGACCTCGAGATGTTCTCGCTGGGCTGGATCTGGAGCTGGCCGGACGTCGCGTACGGTCACTTTGGCTTCGAGCCGAAGAACACGGACACCTCCCGAATGCCCAGCGAAACGAACGGCTACTACCTCGACTGGCAGGTGAACCTGGAGGACGAGTCCTAACGGCCCTCTAGCCGTCATGATCGATCCCCGTTCTCGGAACAGCGAAAATCGAAATATTTAGATACATGTGTAAAAGTCAGGCGAGTGTGTATGTATGAACCGTTGTTTGCAAAATAGCTACCGAACCGAAAGATATATGCCATGAGTCGCTGGAAATACTTCTTCAAGCGACTCCTGCTTTCGGTACCGGTCCTCTTCTTCGTCATGACGTTCATCTTCGTCCTGTTGCGAATGGGTCCGGTCGATCCCGTCGCCGCGAGGCTCGGTCCCGAGGCGTCGGGAGCCGATGCAGCGCGAATGCGCGAACGGCTCGGACTCAACGACCCGCTCTGGGAGCAGTATCTCGATTACGTGACGAACTTCCTGACATTCGATCTGGGGCAGTCCTGGGTCATCTACGGGGACATGGACGTAATCGAGATCCTCTCGTTTGCGGGTCCGCCGACGCTGTGGCTCGGGTTCTGGGCGATATTGCTCCCCCTGTTTATCGGCATTCCGCTCGGATTCTACGCCGGCTTGCGTCCCAACAGCGGGGGCGACTACGTCGCCTCCGTGAGCGGAATCCTCTGGCAGGCCATGCCGAACTTCTGGTTGAGTATCATCCTCCTCGCCATCCTCCGCCAGACGAAAGGCGGCGGCTGGCTCGGATTCGACTGGTACACGTTCGGGCCGGAGATTAGAAGCATCACGGGAACGCCCGATCTGTCGTTCTTCTCGGGTGCCGGTATCGACTGGTCGATGCTGGCGAGCGACATCAAACTCATCCTCCCGCCTGCGCTGGTCCTCGGATCGGCCTCGATGGCGGCCGAACTCCGTATCGGACGGACGGCCGTCCTCGAGACGATCAACTCGAACTACATCGAGACGGCCAAAGCGAAGGGGCTGACGAACCGCGTCATCGTCTGGAAACACGTCTTCAGAAACGCGCTGATTCCGCTTGTCCCCGTCATCACGAACGAGGCGTTCTTGCTGATCGGCGGGTCCGTCATCGTCGAATCGATCTTCAACATCAACGGTCTCGGTCGGATCTTCTTCCTGGCGACGATACAGGGAGACCTGCCGCTCGCGGGAGCGTTGCTGTTCATCTTCACGGTGATCATCATCTTGCTGAACATCCTGCAGGACCTCCTGTACACGATAATCGACCCGCGAGTGGGGTACGAACAATGAGTTTGAAAGAGTCCCTCGAGACGACCGATTCGACAGACGAAGAGCCCTTACTCCGCGAACGCATCGCCGCGAATCCCCATCCGGCACGGATCTGGCTGATCGGTGCGGCCGTGTTGATCGCCCTCGAGTTCGGCCGGTACGCGGGCTGGGTTGGTAATCTCGTGGGTGCGATCAAGTTCGCGATCAGCACGGTGGGGATGATTCCAAACTGGATCGGCGGATCGGTCGGCGCGGCGACCGTTTCACTGGTCAGCTACATCGTGAGTGACGCGATCTCACTGCTCATCCTATTCGGGGTGTCCGTTCTCCTCACCAGAGCCGTTTCCTGGTCCGCCGCCGACCGGTTCGATGTCGGCGTGAGTGATCGAATCATCCGCTTCCTCGAGCGGGTCGTCATCACCGCCGTTCTCGCCGGTCTCGCGGTTCTGTTGGCGTTCACGCCGGTCGGCGGAATCGTCAACGGCGCGATCGATGGCGTGTTCAATACGCTGTCGTCGATCCCGACGCTCACCAGTCACGAGGTCATCGAGAACCAGGGTCACAGGACGCCCGACGGCGGCTGGGAGGGAACGTTCCTCGGCCTCTCGCCCGCGGTCGCGTGGGGGATTCGCGTGTTGCTCGTCTACGGGTACGCACTCGCCGTGATCGTCTGGGCCTGGAAGGGGTACAACGTCTTCCGAGAGCACTATCGGCAGGCCGACTGGACGCCGCGTGACGACACCATCAATCGCTTCCGAGGCCACTACTGGGGGTTGTTCGGCCTGATCGTCGTGCTCATGTTCCTCGTCACGGCCCTGTGGGCACCGGCCGTCAGTCCGGTTCCGGCCGAGCAAAACATCCACTCGCCCTACGAGTACGAGGTCGAGTACCTCGACGACGGCGAGGTCGCGTCGGTCACGCCGGGGGTGGCGAATCTCAACAGCAAGTCCAACGGACAGAACACCATCGGGCCGATGAGCTACGACAACTACGACCGCTGGGCACCGCTCGGGACGACCTCGAGCGGGCAGGACCTGCTCACGCACATCGCTTACGGCGCACAGACGTCGCTGGTGATCGGGCTGCTCGCCATCGGCCTAGGTGGCCTGATCGCGGTCACGATGTCGCTGGTCACCGCGTACTACAAGGGGCTCGTCGACGTCCTGACGGTGATAACGAGCGATACGATCATCGCGATTCCGGCGTTCTTGCTCGTGATGATGCTGTCGGTCATCTTCAAACAAGGCAATCACCCGCTCGCAGAGCCACTCAACGGCGGGATACTCCTCGGGTTGATCTTCGCGTTCGTCTACTGGCCGGGGATGTGGCGGACGATCCGCGGCCCGTCGTTGCAGGTCGCAGAGGAGGAGTGGGTCGACGCTGCGAGGAGCTACGGACAGACGCCGATGAACACGATGCGAAAACACATGGCACCGTACCTTGCCGGATATATCATGATCTACGGCTCGCTGCTGCTCGGTGGGATAATCATCGCGACGGCTGCGCTGTCGTTCCTCGGGTTGGGTATCGACCCGCCGACACCCGAGTGGGGGCGACTCGTCAGCGACGGCCGATCGTTCGTCGCCACGTCGTCGTGGCACGTCGCGACCATCCCCGGATTGATGATCGTCTTCGTGGTCACGGCGTTCAACGCACTGGGTGACGGAATCCGGGATGCGATCGATCCCGAGGCCGATACCGGCGGGACCGGCGATACCAACGGGACCGGCGATGCCGGTGCTGCGGCATCCGGAGGTGGTGGCTGATGTCGCGTGCTCCATCCACCGAGCCGATCCTCGACGTTCGAAACCTCCAGACCGCCTTCTTCACGGAGAAGGAGACGATCCGAGCCGTCGACGGTATCTCTTTCGACATCCACCACGGAGAGACCGTCGGCATCGTCGGCGAGAGTGGATCCGGGAAGAGCGTTACCGCCCGATCGATCATGCGTCTCATCGACTCGCCCGGCCGGATTCTCGACGGTAGTAGCATCCGGTTCAACCATCTCGAGACCGTCCGCGAATACGCCGCGAAGTTCTCCGGACGCACCGTCGACCTCGAGCCGCTCAGGGCCGAGTACGATCCGTTCGAACTGTTCGATCGCACGGCGATCGATGTCAGGCCGGCGGCGTTCGGATACGAGGACGCCGATGACGTGCCGCTCGAAGACATTGTCGCCGCCGGATACGGCGAGGAACTCGGTATCGTTGACGAGAACGACTGCGTATTCATCACCGAGGGCAGCTCCGACTCGCCGGACGATATCGCGAGCGGGTTCGTCGAGATCACCCGCCTCAGTGGGGAGCCACAGCGGCTCATACGCGGGAACCGGATTGCCATGGTGTTCCAGGACCCGATGACGAGCCTCAACCCGGTCTACACGGTCGGTAATCAGATCAAGGAGGCGCTCCGGTTACACCAGGGACTGAAAGGCAACGAAGCGACACAGGAGGCGATAACGCTGCTCGAGGACGTCGGCATTCCGGACGCGCGCCGTCGGGTAACCGAGTACCCCCACCAGTTCTCCGGGGGGATGCGCCAGCGCGCCGTGATCGCGATGGCACTGGCCTGCGATCCGGAGCTGTTGATCTGTGACGAGCCGACGACGGCCCTCGACGTGACGATACAGGCCCAGATTCTCGACCTGCTCGCGGATCTGCAAGCGAAGCGAGACCTCTCGATGATGTTCATCACGCACGACATGGGTGTCATCGCGGATATCAGTAACCGAGTAAACGTCATGTACGCCGGCGAAGTCGTCGAGACGGCCGGCGTGAACGCGCTGTTTGCGGATCCGAAGCATCCGTACACGCGCGGACTGCTCCAGTCAATTCCGGGCAAACAGGACGGCGACCGACTCCAGACTATCGAGGGGAACGTCCCGACGCCGAACGAACCGGCGACCTCCTGTCGATTCGCACCGCGCTGTCCGAAGGCGTTCGCCGAATGCGAGGCGGTTCACCCCGTCTCCGTGCCAGTCGACGAGAACGATGACGAGCACACCGCGGCCTGTCTGCTCTGTCCCGAACAGCTCCCGACCGACGAAGCGGTCGCCCAGCATCGGCGGCGAAACCAGCGGGTAATCGGCGGTGATACTCAATGAGCCACGAAGCCATCGTATCTGAGACTGACGTACCGACTGTCGGCGACGAGGACGTAATGGTCGAAGTACAGGACCTGAAAACCTACTACGGTAACGACGGGCTGTTCGGCGGCAGGCCGGTCAAAGCCGTCGACGGCGTCTCCTTCGACATCCGGCGCGGTGAGACGCTCGGTCTAGTCGGCGAATCCGGCTGTGGCAAAACGACGCTGGGACGAACGCTTCTCCAACTCGAAGAATCGACCGCCGGAAGCGTCCTGTTCGACGGCGTCGACATTACTGATCTTGCCGGCGGGGAACTCCACGAGTGGCGTCGAAACGCGCAGATGGTGTTCCAGGATCCCGACTCGAGTCTCAACGACCGGATGACTGTCGGCGAGATCATCCGTGAACCGCTGGACGTCCACGACTGGGAAAGCGACCGCGCCCGCCGCAAGCGGGTAAAGGAACTGCTCGATACCGTCGGCCTTCAGCGAGAACACTACTATCGCTATCCACACCAGTTCTCCGGCGGACAGCGCCAGCGAATCAGTATCGCCCGCACACTGGCGCTCGAACCGGACTTCGTCGTGCTCGACGAGCCGGTCTCAGCACTCGACGTCTCCGTTCAAGCCGAGATCATCAATCTCCTCGAGGACTTACAAGAGGAGTTCGGCCTGACGTATCTGTTCATCGCCCACGATCTATCTGTGGTTCGACATATTTGCGACCGGGTTGCGGTGATGTATCTCGGAAACATCATGGAGATCGGACCGGCCGAGGAACTGTTCACCGATCCGGCGAACCCGTACACACACGCCCTCCTGTCGGCGATTCCAGAGCCGGATCCGACGAGTAAGCGAGATCGGATCACGCTTCACGGAACGCCGCCGAACCCGCGATATCCGCCTTCGGGCTGTCCGTTCAGTACGCGCTGTCCGGCCCGGATTCGACCGGTGGAGTACCGAGACCTCGACGACGAACTATGGTCGAGGCTGAATACACTCAAGAATACGCTAGACGAACGCCAGCGCGCGGAGCTGTCGGTTCGCGAACGTATCCGGGCCGCAGTCGGGAAGGATACCCGCTTCGGGACGGTCGAAGAGACGTACGACGAACTGTTCGGCGATCTGGACGTGCCATCGAAGGTCCAGTCCGTACTGGACGAAATCGCAACGCACGTCCGCAACCACGACGAGGGCGAAGCGCTCGCGATATACCACGAGGAGTTCGGTAGCGTCTGTGAGAGCGAGTCGCCGACGTATCACACCACGTCGGACAGCGGGCACCAGAGTTACTGTCACCGTCACGCTGCGGAGCACCAGTCCCTCGAGAACGTTCTCGAACGACGCCACGGATAACGATGCCGTCGTCCGATTCGAAAGATCAACTGCGGCGACTTGTGCGGATCTGGGTGGATGCGCTCACGTACGCGCTCGCTATCGCGGTACTCGTGACGGTCGTGGCGATGGTCGCCGGAATTGCGACCGGCGGCGGTGCGGTCCGCGGAAACGTGTTTTTGTTCGTCGTCGGTTGGATACTCCTGGCCTACACGACGGTCCGACTCTGGCCAACCTCTCCAGAGGATGTCGAACCGACGTCGCGGAGACGAGTCAGCGATTCGATATCCGATCGCGAGCCATCGACGCGGTTTCAGCGACTCGTCCGAGCTCTCCCCCCTGCTCGATGGGTTCGGGCACCGACACCCGAACACCGGATGACGGCGCCGGGAAAACTACTGCTCGGTAGCCTCCTGATCTTGCTGGTGTCGTTTTTGCTGGAGACGGCCGTTGGCATCGCCTGATCGACGGAAATCCGTGGCGTTCGGAAAAGAGTTAACCACCTCCTGACCACACACTGATCCATGAACGATAACATCAACGCCGACGATTCACGAACCCAGCGACGGCGTGATCCCGGCGGAGCCCAGACGGCAGCCTGGAAACAGACGCTCGACGATATGGACGCGATCGCCGAGCAACGCCGTGATGACGGGTGGGAGGTCGTCACCATCATGGCTGCACACACCGACACCGTGAGCCGCGACATGGGCGAGGACGATACGTTCGGTCTCATCCACGTCGTTCCGAACAATTACGCCGACCAATTTACGAACGTCTTCGACAGCGACGAGTTCACCGAGTATCTGGCGTACGGCAGCGCGATTGACGGGTTTATGTACGTGGTGACTGAGTTGCTCGACGCTGAGACCGATCGGTCGATTCTGATCGCCAGTCGGTACGATATGGCGCGCGCGGACGGAATGATCAAATCTGCAGAGGATGAGGGGGCGCTGTACACGCACGTCAAAACGATCGACGGGACAATCCTCGGGTCGTTCAGACACGAGGAGTACGCACCGCTGGTTTCCAGACCGAAATCGTAACTACGAGTTTCCCATCAACGTCGAGTATCCAGCCGTGTGAACGCTGATTTTCGGCCGTAATTCGATACCGACCGTCGTATCTCTCGACTAAACTGTTGATCCACACGGTCTAACAACAGTTCGGTTTTTGTTCACGATGGCAGCCCACCGATCGACACTTGGTAGACCGTTCCGAGAACCATCGCAATTGTCACCAGAAACAGCGAGAGTACCAATACGATATTCGCGAACACACCCAGTCCCAGTAAAGCGGTCACGAGGGCACCGACGGTAAGCACAACTGCGGAAACGGCCAAGTAGACGCCCAACTGCCCGATTTTCGTAATCAGCCACGGCGGATTGGAGTCATCAGTCGAAAACTCGGCGACGGACCCATCCCCGGTTTCGACGGACTGTTCCGCAGGTGCCTTGAGCGGTATCTGTCGGTTTCGAGACGGCCCGGACGCTCGCTCGAACTCCTGTCTTTCCCGTCGGTCTCCGACAGACGACAGCCGCTCCCGTCCGAACTGTGCCGGCCGTTTCGCCGTCTCACTCCCCCCGTCGGCGCCTTGGCCCATGCGATCATCTACTTCGTCAGGATCAAAAAACCACCGCGGCAGTCCACCGAGACGCTGGCGGACAGTTATCGGTGTGAGACGGCCGGAAATTTCCCTCCTTCCGGCACTGAACGCGAGGTGAATCGCTGGTTGGCAGCTGATCGGAAGACCAGATCCCGACGACGTCGACATCACTCGGTCAATCGAATCTCGTCGTATCTTTCCTGCGTATCACCGTTGAGATGGCACGCAGCCACCTGTCCGGTTCCACACCCCTCGAGTTCCGGGTTCTCGATCTCACAGACGGTTGTGAACTCGTCCGCAAGTCGTTCTTTCGCGCGTTCGTACTCCGCATCGAGTGCGTCCTCGAGCGTCGCTTCGGCGTGTGAATCGCCCAGCGGAGCGGGGATCTCGTACTCGGATCGGATCCACCGTTTGAGGTCGTCCGCGGCGACCGCGTCGGGGGTCGGCTCGTCGAGTTCCTCGTAGTGATCGTCGGATTCCATGACGCCGATCTCGACGATGCTCTCGAGATCGATCGACTCGCTTTCGACCTGTTTTCGGAACTGGAGGAGGCGTCGCCACGTATCCTGCGGGAGATCGATCCCGTCTGGGGGGATGACCTCCGGACAGCGCGTGTGGAATCGGCAGCCAGTCGGGGGCGCTGACGGGTCTGGAACATCGCCTTTGAGTTCGACGCCGAGTCCCCGATCGGTGGGGTCGGGCGTCGGAATGGCCGATAGCAGCGCTCGTGTGTAGGGGTGTTGTGGGTTCGAGAACAGTTCCTCCGTCGGACCGACTTCCACGAACTCACCCAGGTACATCACCGCGACGCGGTCACACACCTCGCGGACGACGTCGAGATCGTGGCTGATAATAATCACCGAGAGCCCCAGATCCTCCTGAAACTCGTCAATAAGGCGAAGGATTTCCGACTGGACGGAGACGTCGAGTGCGGAGACGGGCTCATCGGCAACGAGTAATTCGGGATTTACCGTGAGCGCTCGAGCCAGCCCGATCCGTTGTTTTTGTCCCCCGGAGAACTCGTGTGGGTAGCGTTTCATGTCCGCCGCCGAAAGACCGACCCGCTCGAGGAGGTCGCCGACGATCGCTCTGCGTCGGTCGCGGTCGGTCATCCCCTGAACCGTGAGGGGTTCCGCGACGGAATCGCCGATACTCATCCGGGGGTCGAAGCTCGAGTCGGGATCCTGAAAGATCAGCTGCACTTCCCTGCGGAACTGCCGGAGCTCCGCCGCGTCGTACTCGAGGATGTTCTCACCGTCGAAGATGATCTCGCCGTCCGTCGGTTCGTCGAGGCGGATCATCGACGATGCGGCGGTGGACTTCCCGCAGCCGGATTCGCCGACGATCCCGAACGTCTCGCCGCGCTCGAGTTCGAAACTGATACCGTCGACTGCGCGGGCGCGCCCGACTTCGGTGTTCAGTAATCCTTCTGTGATGGGGTAGTGCTTTTTCAGGTCGGTGACTCGTAACAGCGGTTCGTCGGTTCGACTCATCGTCGATCACCTCCGTCCACGCCGTCGGACGGTTCTGTCCGCTCAGAAGCGTCAAGATCGGTACCCAACACGGTGTTCGGATCCCGTCCCGGTTCGAAATGGACGCAGGATGTCGTGTGCTCCGCGGCGTTCCCGACCTGATGCATCGGCGGCTGGCCATCGTTTCGACAGTCGGCAACGTCGTGCGGACAGCGGTCGGCGAACCGACAGCCGGATGGCGGTGACCGGGGATCGGGCAGGTTACCGGGGATGCCACCCATCCCGCCTCGACCGGGAAGACAGTCGAGAAGCGCCCGGGTGTACGGATGCGCAGGAGACTCGAAGATCTCCAGTACCGGTCCCCGCTCCATGACCTTTCCGGCGTACATCACCACCACCCGATCGGCGATCTCGGCGACGACTCCCAGATCGTGGGTGATGAACAGCATCCCCATGTTCCGTTGTGCCTGTAGTTCCTTGAGTAGTTCCAGGATCTGTGCCTGTATCGTCACGTCGAGGGCCGTCGTCGGCTCGTCGGCGATCAACAGCTCCGGTTCGCACGCCAGCGCGATGGCGATGAGCACGCGCTGTTTCATCCCCCCGGAGAACTCGTGTGGGTAGTCGTCGAGTCTGGAACTGGCTTCGGGAATTCCGACTCGAGTGAGTAGCTTGACGGCGCGCTCTCGGGCCTCGTCTTTGGAGACGTCCGCGTGGAGTTGGATCGCTTCGCGGATCTGCCAACCGACCGTATACACCGGGTTAAGCGCTCCCTGCGGGTTCTGGAAGATATGACTCACCGTTCCACCCCGGACGCGACGGAGTTCGGCGTCGGACATCTCCGTGATCTCCTGGCCGTTGATCGTGATCGATCCCTCGGGAATATAGCCCGGCGGGGATTTGAACAGCCGCGTGATCGCTTCGCTGGTGACCGTCTTCCCCGAACCGCTCTCGCCGACGATGGCGACGGTTTCGCCGGGTTCGACTGTCAGCGAGACGCCGTCGACTGCTTTGACGTCCCCGTCGTCCGTGTGGAAGTACGTGTGGAGGTTCGAAACCTCCAGAAGCGGTTGCTCGGTTCGGCCATCCGATGCGCGTTCGTCGTCGGTCGTGCTGTCTTTTCGTATACTCATTCTCCGCTCCCCCCGTGTCTCGGGTCGAGCGCATCCCGAAGCGCGTCACCGAGGAAATTGAACGCGAGGATGGTGAAAAACAGGAAGACGCCCGGGATCGTCGAGATCCACCACGCGTTCTTCAGTTGGTTGCGACCGCCGGCGATCAATCGGCCCCAGGACGGAACCGTCGGATCTCCGAGTCCGAGGAACGCGATCGCCGCTTCGGCGAGGATAATCGTCGGTATCGTAAGCGATGCCGCAGTGATGAGACTGTTCGAGACGTTCGGCAGGAGGTGTCGGCGGATCGTCCAGAAGCTCGAGGCACCGGAGTTCTTCGCCGCCTTCATATAGGGTTCTTCACGGCGCTGAAGCGCTTCGGATCGCATGATTCGGGCGGACGATCCCCACCCGAACAGGCCGAAGATGAGAATCAGCACGAACAGGCTCCCGCTGAACGTGTACGCGAGCAACAGGAACAGGAAGAACGTCGGGAACGTCATCTGAATGTCGACGTAGCGCATCAACACCTCGTCGACGATTCCGCCGTAGTAGGCGGCTGTCAGGCCGACCGCTGCCGCGATCGAGATACTCATCATCGTCGCGATGAGTCCGACCTGCATGCTCACTTCCATGCCATGAATACTCGCCAGGAGGATGTCCTCGCCGGAGGACGTCGTTCCGAGCGGGTGCTGCCAGCTCCCCTGACACATCGTCACACCGCCCTCCACGGTCGTACCGCCGGGACAGTCGGTGCCGGTGATGTACGCTTCGATGGAGCCCCAGACCGGTGGCTGGTTTTCTAGACCCGGATTCGGTTCCGGAGCCGGAAGGATTCGAGAACCGATCACGCCGACCAGAAATATCACGATCAGGAACAGCCCGCTGATAACCGCTGCCGTGTTCTTTTTGAACTCCTTCCAGTAGTACTTCGTCATCCGCTTGTTCTCGTAGAGCGGAACGACACCGTAGTAGAACAAGAGCAGGAGGGTCATCGACCACAGCCAGTCGACTGCCGCCACCGTCTCGAGAACCGGAAACTCCGCGGGTCCTGTCTCGGCGACGAACCGCGAATACAGGTCGTACAGGACGCCGACCGTCCACACGCTCACGACGCCGAACCAGACGGTCTGCTTTTTCGATCGCGACGCGTCAGCGCGGTCTATTTCCTCCCAGTCGACTCGCTCGAACGTCGCGCTTGCACCGTCCGTATCCGTCGTCTCGTTGCTCATGACCGATCACCGTACTCGATTCGTGGATCGAGAACCGCGTACATGATGTCCTCTACGAGATTACCGATAATCGCGAGGAACGTCGGCAAGAGGATCGTGATCGCGACCAGATCGGTGTCCTGTCTGATGATGGCCTCGTACGATGCCAGTCCGATGCCGGGAATGCCGAATACCACCTCTATCAGGTACGAGCCGAACAACACCAGCCCGAGAATTCGCCCGACCATAATCGTCATCAGCGGGATCGACGCCGGTCGGAAAATGTGTTTGACGACGATCGTTCGACCGCTGACGCCCTTCGATTTCGCGGTCTTGACGAAATCCGCGTCGACGTACTCCAGGGCTTCGGCGCGCGCATAGCGCATGACCGAAGCGATCGCGCCGGTCATCAACACGAAGGTCGGCAGGATGAGCTGTTTGATATTCTCGGGACTGAGTATCCCGACGTATCGTTCACCCTCGAATTCTTGCCGGTAGAACGCCGGATGGCTATCGTCGGCCATCTCGAGTAGCGTCCAGCTTCCGTCAGCGGCCTTCGGTAGCGCGTGGTTCCAGCCGATATCGACCCAACCGAGGAACGAGCCGAAAATGACGAGCAACACGATTCCGAACCAGAAGTTCGGAATGCTGATGCCGAAGAACGCGACGAACGTCGCCGCGTAATCCTTCTTCGTGTACTGGTTGACCGCCGAGTAGAGGCCGATAGCGGTTCCGATGACCGTCGAGAGGACGATCGCGGGGACGCCGTACATCAACGAGTACGGAACCGTCTGGCGGACGACCTCGACAACGGGCTGGCTGTACTCGTACGACCAGCCCCAATCACCCTGAAAGACGTTCGTCAGGAAGTCGAAGTAGCGCTCGTGGAACGGCCGATCCAGCCCCCGGCGTTCCTTCGCGGCCTGGACGGCGGTGTCAGCGTCGACCCCGTCGACTGCCGCCTGGAACTCAGCCTGCATTATCTGTTGATTCGGAACCTGATCCATCAACACGAACGTTATCGTGAGGATGATGAACGACGCGAACCCGGCCCAGAGCGTCCGTCGAATGAGATACCATTTCATGGAAACAATATGTGTGCGTAAGTCCGTGGATATCTTTGATATCCGGTCACCGATCAGACTTCTTCGACCGTGAAATTATCGTTATCGCGAAGGACGTCACGAGCCGCAACGATATCGTCTTCGGTGATATCGATGCCGTAGACGGTGACCGCGGACTCGTCGTACCAATCGGACCACGTCGGCTGGAACGTGACTGCGGGGTCCGCCCGGCCGCGCTGGATCTCCTGGGTGATCGTCTCCTTGTCGACCACTCGAGCGATGGCCTCCCGACCGTCCCGTTCTCGAGTGAGGATGCTCCCGTTAGCCCGCTGGTTGAAAAAGAGGAAGCTAATGTAGGGGTCCTGTTGGTCTTCGACCCGAATCTCGTCGACGGCTTCCTCGAACTCCTGGATGTTCTCGCTCGGGAGTTCCATCCGGTCCGCTTCCCCGTTCCGGAACCGTTCGACCCGGGTCGGCTGCTCGGACTCGGTATCGAACCGGAACTGATCGAAGTACGGCGCGTCCGCCCACGCGTCGTCCATCACCCGGACGTTGCTGTCGTCGGTGTGGTCGCGAAGGTAGTAGTCGTCGTTGCGAACGGCGGTGAACGAGCCGCTCTGGCCCGCCGTCCGCTCCTCGAACGTGTACGCGCCGAGGTTCCCGGTCCAGGTGAACTCCTGGACTTCCGTCGACTGGCGGAGCGCCTCCGCGTCGGGCGCGTACTGTTCGTAGAGTTCCATCGGATAACAGTACTCGCCCCAGATGACCGGTCGGAGCGGGAACAGCGGATCCGGTTCGACGAGTTCGAGTTGGAACTCGAGGGGGCCGGTCCGTTCGACGTTCTCGACGTCCGTCCAGTCTCCGGGCTGTCCGGGTGGAAGTTCCTCGTTCCACGCGTCGCTCGCATCGTCGGCGACGCCGTGAATATACTCGATCTGGTAGACCCAGTCCTCCGCGGTCATCTGTCCGTAGCCGTTCCCGTCGGCATCGGTTCCGAACTCGAGGTTATCGCGGAGGGTACAGACCCACACCGCACCGTCACCGCTATCCTCGATGTCCATGAACAGCGGATACACCTCGTCGTTCGTATCGATCGTGTACGAAACGTCGCTGATGAGACCGGTCCGGTAGCTCGAGTTGTTGTCTTCCTGTTCTGGCAGGTAAGCCTCGTTGAACTGGTTACCCGTGAGCCAGGTGTAGTCGCCGCCGACGGTCTGCTCATCGCGATACCGGTTGATGTGATCGGGCACGTAGCCGTACAGGTTGAACTCGTCCTCGGTGTTGATGTTCTCGTCGAAGCCCCAGAACCGAAGCGATTGAGAGATGAAATTCGCCGGGAGTTCGTCCGTAAGCGCACCCATGATCTGATTCAAGAACTGCTGTTTCTCCGCTTGGGTCTCCGCGTTTCGGAAGTCCTCGTACAGTCCTGCCATGTCCACCTCCGGAACGTAGCCGTAAGCGTTCGTTCCCGAGTTTTTCAGCCAGAACGTGTCCGTGTTCCCCGGGGTTCGCGGATACGAGTTCGCGGCGATGCCGTAGAGCAGATCCCAGTCGGAGACCGTCCGCGTTCGGTCCGGCGGCCCGGCGTTGAACAGGCCCGGCGAGTACTCGAAGTCGTCCGGGTCCTCGTCGGGCAACGGCTCCGAACTGAAGTGGTCACCGATGAGTTGCGTCTCGCCTTGGAGGTCCAGTTCGACCCCGATGTACTCGAGGTCGCTCTTGATCTGGGACGCGATATCCTGGTGAGTGTCGCTCCCTTGCTCGAAAAATATGGTCAGTTCGATCCGGTCGCCGCCCGGACCGTACAGTTCCACGTCGGGTACGTCTATGTCCTCGTCCGAACTGTCGCCAAAACAGCCGGCAAGACCGGCAGCGGCACCGACACCCATCGTCTGGAGGACGCGTCGACGGGAACTCGTCGCTCGGAGTTTCGCACGAGTATTCGATGTGAGATCCGTTGGCATGGAATACACTCATGTTTTTCAACATTTATAGGTACCGGTAGATACTGCCAGGTGCTCGTCACTTCGCCCCTCAGTATTGTCCGCGTCGAAAGAGTCATTTAAACTACACCGCACTTCGCTCGCTCGCGGTCTACTTCAAATTCCGCTAAACAATTTTCGAGGCTCACGAAACTCCTTGTAGGTCGAAAGACGCACAGTGTCTTTCGTCATCACAAAACAGCTTCGCTGTGTCGAACGACTACGCTCGAAGTTATTGTTCGTCTGAAAATAGCGGGAGGTAGATTTGAACTACCGGTCTGCGGGTTATGAGCCCGCCGGAATCTCCTGGCTATCCCATCCCGCTATCACATCATAACCGAGTACCCTAGTTAAGGGTTGTGATTCGGGAGCCGTATGCGGGTTTCTACCGTTAGTCCCGATGAACCTTCCACGTGTAAAGGCTCTCACAGGTGTAGTTGACGAAAAATCCGATCGCGGTACCGATCAGGTTCGCCACCAGGTACCAGACGCCGAACAAGTTGACCAGGGTTGCGAGCACCGACAGGGTTACCAGAAACCCGGCGAACCGAACCGCGTTCGACCGCAGGAATCGCTTGCCGAGCGCTCGAGGCGTCATCGCGCCGTACTCCGAAAAGGTCCACCGTTCGTTGACCGCGAAGATAACCGCGATCGACAGCTCCCAGGAGATCACCTTGGCACCGACGGGGCCGAGCGCGGTCGACTCGACTAGCAGGACGAGAACGAGGTTGTCGACGGTCGCGCCGACGATTCCGACGCCGGCGAACTGACTGAACCGCGTCGTCGACAATAGCGCACGAAAGCGCGTCCGAACGGCTTCGGAAAGCGAGTCGCTCATCGTTGTGGGCTCCGTCGTCCGGTCACTCGTCGCCGCCGTCCGTCTCGCATGCGTTCGTATCGACCAAATGACTTCGGCTCCGGTATCCGTGTTGCGATCCTCGTTCGAATCGTCGCCGAAAATACGGGCAGACGGGAGCGCTCAGACACCGAGGGGCTGTGAGAAGAGAGGTGGCCTGCCCGCTCCCGATCGAGTCATCGTTTCAGAGCGCGAGGTCGGCTTTCGGCCGGATCACGTCTACGTCCTCGGCGTCGACACGGTCTACAGAGAGGAAGTGGGGGGTGAAGTTTCGTTTCTCGTAATCCTCGTACTCGTCCGGCGTACCGACGACACACCACAACTGGACCTTCTCGGGGCCGTGCCACTCCCCGTTTCGGTTGATCCCGAAACAGACCAGTTCCTCACCGTCGTAGTCGATGATGGCCCCCTTCCGAATTCCGGGATCGCCGTGGATGATAAGCTGCTTCATGCTCCGGCCTACTCGTGACGGTGGATTAAGCCCTTCGGAGTTCTCGCCGGCGGCGAACGCCGGACGAGCTAGCCGTTCGCGAGTCGGTGCCGTCGCGCGGCCCAGAGGTGGCGTACCGATCCGACGGTGAACGCGAGCGCCCCGAGGATCATCGGCGTATCACCGAGCGTCCGCGCCCACAGCAGCGTCTGGACGCGGTCTTGCTCGTAGAACTCGAGGCTCCGTGCGGCGGCGTAGCCGTCCTGATAGGACGTCTGGAGCTGCAAGAATCCGATCGGGAGCAGCGAGGCGACGGACATGACGACGAGTCCGATGTTGGTCAGCCAGAACGCGCCGCGGAACCACGTCGGATCCCAGTCCGATTCTGGCGTGACGACGCGCAGGATGTACGTCCCGAGTCCGAGCGCGAGCAGCCCGAACGCACCGAACATCGACGTGTGGGCGTGGGCAACGGTCAGGTAGGTTCCGTGTTCGTAGTAATTGATCAGCGGCAGGTTGACGAAAAAGCCGAGCACGCCGCCGCCAACGAAGTTCCAGATACTGCTGCCGGCGATGAACAACAACGGCAGCGTGTAGGGGAACGCCTCGCCCTGGGCTTTCAGCGACTGGTATTCGCCGAAGCTTCGGTAGAGGACGAACACCAGGGGGATGAACTCGAGCGTCGAGAACGTCGTTCCGACGGGAACCCAGATATCGGGCAGTCCGACCCACCAGTAGTGGTGGGAGACCCCGACGATGCCGGCCGCCATAATCGCGAACACCTCGAAGAGGATCGCCTTCTCCGCGTCAGCTTTGTCGATGAGTTCCATCGAGACCAGCGCGGCGGAGATCACGGCCGTGACGAAGAACTCGAAGACGCCCTCGACCCACATGTGAACGACCCACCAGCGCCAGAACTCCGTCACCGCCATGTTCGTCTCCGGCGTGTAGAGCATGCTCGCGGCGAACATGAGCGCGATGGAGCCGCCCGCGTAGGTCATGAAGTGACCCAGCCCGCTCGACGGTTCGTCGAGTTGACGGACGCCGCGCAGTACCAGCCCAGTCCAGGCGGCGAAGCCGGCCAGCAGTCCCAGTTTCCAGACGCGGCCGACCTCGAGGTACTCGAGGCCCTCGCTACCGAGCCACCACCAGAGATTGCCGTCGTCGTTTCCGGTCCCGGGCGAGCCGAACGTTCCGCGCGTCCCGAGCCAGACGCCGGCGAACGCCCCGACCGTGATCGCGACGAGCGCGACGAGCAGCGCGGTCGCGCCTTCGGCCTGCCAGGGTGGATCTCGCTCGCTGAACAGTCCGGGCAGGAAGAGCCCGCCCGCGAGCCACAGCGTCGTGATCCAGAGAATGCCGAGGTTGAGATGCCAGGTGCGACCCACCGAGAACGGCAACAGGGAGACGAGGTCGATCCCCAGCGCATCCCCGATCCCGTAGAAGCCGGTCCGCTCGACGTAGTAGTGCGCCAGATACGCGCCGACGAGCACCTGGGCGACGAACAGCGCACCGGCGACGGGGACGTACCGGGCCGCGGCGTACTGGGACGGCGTGACCGACACCGAGTCGGGCGACGGCACGTCGACGAGTTCGGTCGTCGGTTCGGCGACGTCGAAGGAGTGGTAAGCCCAGACGCCGATTCCGCCGCCGGCGATGAGCAGGACGACGCTGACGGTGCTCCAGACGACTACCTGTCCGGTCGGTCGGTTGTCGGCCGCGGGCACGTACGGCCAGTCGTTCGTGTAGGAGTGGTCCGAGTCCGGGCGGTTCGTGTGGGCCATCCACGCCGTCCAGCACGCGAAGTCGGCGATCCGTTCGGCCTGCTCGGGGGAGTCGACGTAACCTTGCGGGATTCCGCGGTCGGGAGCGCCTCCGTAGTAGCGGTCGACGTACCGATCTCGAATCCGCTTGTGTGCGTACACTTCCGCTGCCACGTATCGAGCGACGTCGCCCTCGGGTGCGTCGGCGTCAAGTTCGTCCTCGACGCGTTGGGAGACGGCCGCCCGGTCGGCGTCCTCGAGCGAGTCGAACGAGTCGACACCGTGCTGGCGCGCGTAGTACTCGCGCATGTACTTCGCTTTCGACTCGAGGGCGTCTGCCGTCAGATCGACCCCGAAGTACGAGCCGTTGCCCAGAATCGAGCCGTGGTCCATGAGTCCGTTAGCCTGAAACACTTTCTTTCCCGCGCGGACCTGCTCATCCGTCACGACGATACCTCCGTCCGGACCCCGGATCTCGTCGGGTATCGGCGGCGCTTTCGTTCGGGACACCCAGGCGCCGAGACTCATCGCGGCGAGGTTGGCGACGAACAGCCCCACCAGCGCGAGCGATCCGGTCGACTTCGAGCACAGCGTCTCGAGACCGATTTCGCGCTCCGCGCCCGTCCGGATCAGCATCGGGACCAGTTCGCGGAGGACGCGCTCCGTCGACACGCCGCCACCGCCGTCGCCGGCCCGAAGCAACGTCGTCGCAAGGTTCGCGACAGCAGGATCGATGCCGTCGTCAGAAACCAGCGTCGTCGCCGCGGCCGCCACCGCGACGGCCGACCGGAGACTCCCCTCGGGACCGCCGCTCGCGGTCGGGTTGGACGGTCCCGCGCTCGAGGTCGTCACCTCGGAGGTTCCCGGCTCCGGCCGCGGGTGATCGGACGGTCGCGCTCTCGATCCCGCTCCGCCGGACGGCCCCATCCTTGCTCGTGCCTCCGCCACGAGCGACGGGAGTTCCTCGACGAGGATGCGTTCGAGTTCGTGTCCGACCGCCACGGCGTCGCGTTCGAGAAGGTCCTCGAGCACGCTATCGGCCGGCTCGTCCGCCGTCCCATCCAGTTGCGCGCGGAGTCGGGAGCACACCTCGACGAGCGACTCGTCGGTACCCGGACCGTCGGTCGAACGGTCCGCGTCCGAGTCCGACACGCCTTCGGACACGAGTTCCTCGAGCAGGTCTTCCGCGTCGACGTCGAAACCGGCGGTCGCCAGCCGGGTTCGGATCCCCTCCAGCGTGCGCTCGTCCAGTCGATCCTCGTCGAGATCGTATCGGCGCAGGAAGTTCTCGAGGGCGCGGTCGAACGGGTCGGTCGGATCGGCGACGTCACCGCTCGAACCGTCCTCGAGCACCTCGTCGAGGTTCCGATCGAGCGATCGCTCGAGCAGTTCACTGGCGACCCGTTCGACGGCGTCGGTCGCCCGATCGCCGGCCGCATCGCGGATGCGAGTCGAGGCCGCATCGCGGGCGTCAGCCGAAGCGACGTCGCGGACCCGCATCGAGAGGCCACTGACGGTTTCCGCGCCCGACTCGAGTCGGGTCGCTACGTAGTCGGTCGACGGACGATCACGATCGTCGAGAATGCCGGTCCCCGGCAAGATGTTCGAGAGAGCCATCGTTGTGTTTTGTACCCCATTCTACGTGCTAACTGTGAGCACAATCCCGAATAAGTGCACACGCGTCAGTGGCCTGCCACTTAACTCCGGGCGAGCGTATCCGCCGGCGATCGACGGACGACGACGAACCAAACGGGTTTTAAACGGCGCTGTCTTAGCCCACGCCAAGTGAGATAACCATGCAGATGCCACGTCGTTTCAATACGTACTGTCCGCACTGTAACGAACACCACGAACACGAAGTCGAGAAGGCTCGATCGGGCCGTTCCTCCGGGATGAAATGGGACGCTCGCCGCACCCGACGTAACAGCGCAACCATCGGGAACTCCGGTCGCTTCTCGAAGGTTCCCGGCGGCGAAAAGCCGACCAAGAAAACCGACCTCAAGTACCGCTGCAGCGACTGCGGCAAGGCCCACCTCCGCGAGGGATGGCGCGCCGGCCGACTCGAGTTCCAGGAGTGATTACAATGGCAGGAAATTTCTACAGCGTTCGATGCAGTGACTGCGAGAACGAACAGACCGTCTTCGGCAAAGCGTCCTCGGAGGTCGCCTGTGCCGTCTGTGGCACGACGCTCGCGCGACCGACCGGCGGCAAAGCCGAGATCGACCACGAGATCCTAGAAACTGTCGAGTCACGATGAAATACAGCGGCTGGCCCGATTCCGGCGAACTCGTCGTCGGCAAGATCGACGAAATCGAGGACTTCGGCGTCTTCGTCGACCTCGAGGAGTATCAGGACAAACGCGGCCTGATCCACATCTCCGAGGTCGCAAGCGGCTGGATCAAGAACGTCCGCGATCACGTTCGCGAGGGTCAGATCGCCGTCTGTAAGGTCCTCGACGTCGACGAGGGATCCCAGCAGATCGACCTCTCGCTGAAAGACGTCAACGACCACCAGCGCTCCGATAAAATTCAGGAGTGGAAAAACGAGCAGAAGGCCGACAACTGGATGGAACTCGCCTTCGGCGAGGAGATGGACAACGAGATCTACACCGCCATCGCTAACGAACTGATCGCCATCCACGGCAGCCTCTACGACGGCTTCAAACAGGCTGCGATCCACGGAGAGGAAGCTCTCGAGGACACCGACCTCGACGACGATGAGATCGACGCCATCGTCGAAACCGCTCGCGAGAACGTCTCGGTGCCCTACGTCAACGTCACCGGCTACGTCGACCTCCAGAACCCGTCGCCAAGCGGTGTCGACGGGATCCGCGAGGCGCTTTCGGCTGCCGAAGGCAACGGTGAGGTCCCCGAGGAAGTCGACCTCGAGGTCAGCTACGTCGGTGCACCCGAGTACCGGATCAAGGTGAAAGCGCCCAACTACAAGACCGCCGAATCCCAACTCGAGGAGAGCGCTCGACGCGCGGTCGCGGCGATCGAATCCCACGACGGCACGGGCGAGTACCACCGCGAGCGACGGACCGACGACGAATAACGTATGAAGTCCGACATTCGGGTGTGTTCGGCGTGGCGCGAAACGCACGACCGTCCGGTGTACACCTTTTCTGATAGCTGTCCGGACTGTGGTGGCGACACGGCGAACAGCGCCCCGGCACCGTTCGATCCGAACGATCCACACGGCGAGTACCGACGCGCTCTTAAACGTCGCAATCGCTGATAGAGTATGGACGAACTCGAGATCGACGCAGTCGCCGAGGTCGACGTAGACGACCCCGTACTCGTCGAGGGGCTGCCGGGTGTGGGACACGTCGGAAGTCTCGCCGTCGAGCACCTGCTCGAGGAACTCGAGGGCGACAGTACGCTCGTACGCCGGGTCTACTCCCGCGAGTTCCCGCCGCAGGTAAGCGTCGAGAACGGCGTCTCGGAACTGACGTGTGCGAAAGTGTACGCCGTCTCCGTTCCCGACGGCCGCGATCTGCTGCTCTTGACCGGCGATCATCAGGCCCAGACGAACGAGGGCCACTACGTGTTGACCGACGCGTTCCTCGACATCGCCGAGGAGTTCGGCGCGAACGAAGTGTACGCACTGGGCGGCGTCCCGACCGGCGAACTCATCGACGAGTACGCCGTCGTCGGTGCCGTCAGCCACGAATCGCTGCTCGCAGAACTCGAGGAGGCCGGGGTCGAGTTCCGCGACGACGAGCCCGCGGGCGGCATCGTCGGCGTCTCGGGGCTCATGCTCGGACTGGGCGAGCGCCGCGGGTTCGACGCCGGCTGCCTGATGGGCGAAACCAGCGGCTATCTGGTCGATCCCAAGAGCGCCCGAGCGGTCCTCGAGATCCTCGAGACGGTGCTCGACTTCGACCTCGAGTACGAGACGTTGGACGAGCGCGCCGACGAGATGGAGGACGTTATCGGCAAAATCCAGGAGATGGAACAACAACAGCAGATGGACGTGCCGACGGACGACGATCTCCGGTATATCGGCTAGTCTCGGTCAGTACGCGACCGCTGTTGGACCGGCGTCGATATCGATTCGCATCCGTTCTCTGCATTCGGAGCTGTTGTTACGGCCGTGAAAAGGCGGTGTGTACTTCGAGAGAACTCGGATTCTGCTTATATATACAGCATGGATATCACCGGCTATGGCAACTGACTCGCAGCTGAAAGCCGCCGGCTTGTGTCGAAACTGCGGAAAAGCGCTCGCAGTGTGGCAGTCCCCGAACGGAGACGTCTCCCCGATCGGCTCCCGACAGGGCTGTACCTGCGGTAGCACGGAGTTTCGACTGCTATAGGAACCGATACTCGGGGTTCTCCGTCAGCACGGTATCGACTCGAACACGCCGCACAGTCCGGCCGTCGTCGCGTCGGCAATCGCTGGACCGAGCAACAGAAAGAGTGCGAGCAACACGACGGCGAACAGCCCGATAAGCCTCCCAACCATATGGTAACATACATCATGGCAGAGTATAATAGTATCTGCGTAACGGTCGACTATCACGCTCGCTGATCCATTCCCTTTTAGAATCCGACTGAGCGCAACAGGCGATCTGTGCCACCTGTGGGCACCGGCTCACCTGTTGCCGTCCGGGGCGAGCGCGTCGACCACTCGACAGGCGTTTTTCGAGAACGTTCGCCAGAGTTTGTCTTCCGGGACGTCGAGCGTGAGAATTTCCATGACGGCGACGTCGGGATGGCACGCGGGAGCGCCGCTTCCGAAGAGCACTCGGTCCGGGTGCTCGAGCAGCGCGCGCTCGAGCAGGTCCCGATAGCGGACGAAACTCGTCTCGAGGTAGCAGTCGTCGTAGGTCTCGAGGAGGTCGATCATGTCGGCCATGAGCGAGCGTTCGAGGGGATGACCGCCGAAGTGGGCCACGATGACGGGAAACGAGCGCTCGAGCAGGGTGGTCGCGAGCTGGTCTGGTGGGGCGTCGACCCCGCCGCGGACGAGTACGGGGAGGTCGCCGTCCTCGAGCGCGGTGAGAACGTTCTCGTCGGGATAATCGTCGACGCCGGGATCGAGAACGAAGCCGTGAAACCGATCGTCGTACGCGTACTTTTCGATGTCTTCGGGCGTCGTGTGATACTCCTCGCGGCTGCTGACGGCGTTTCGAAGTCGTCCCGTCACGGAGGTCTCCGGCCCTTGCGTCCCGTTGATACGGGCGACGGCGACGAACGGGCGGTCGACGCTATGCCGGGCGACGCCGTTGTTCGGCGCGACGTAACTCGTCGCCGCTCTGGCGGGTGGGAAGACCACCGATCTGGTGATCCCCGCCTGGTGCATCTCCCGCTCGAGTCGGTCCGGAGAGATCGGCCGCCCGCCAACGAATTCGGATGCATCGCTCGCTGGCAACCGCACGTGGACGTCGACGACGCGAAACCCGTGTTCCAACTCGAGCATCCTTGCAGGGTGTTTCCAACGGAACCATATTTTGCTACCGGCTCCGAACGGAGTGCGACGCCGCTCGATGTTCGTGTGCGCGCGAGCCCGTTCAATTCGCGCAATCGCCAGACGGAGTGGAGTCGTTAGCGAAACTCTTATATAGAAGTGCTGACGACATAGTTAGTGAGGATTCAACTATGGCACAACAGCGACGCATGGGCGGGCAGCCCATGTTCATTATGAGCGAGGACAGTCAGCGAACGCAGGGCCGAGACGCCCAGTCGTCCAACATCATGGCCGGCAAGGCGGTCGCCGAAGCGGTACGGACGACGCTCGGACCCCGCGGGATGGACAAGATGCTCGTCGACTCCGGCGGTGAGGTCGTCATCACCAACGACGGGGCGACCATCCTGAACGAGATGGACATCGAACATCCCGCAGCCCAGATGATCGTCGAAGTCGCCGATTCCCAAGAAGAGGAGGTCGGTGATGGGACGACGACGGCGGCCGTGATCGCTGGCAACCTTCTCGGCGAGGCCGAAGACCTCATCGAACAGGACGTCCACGCGACGACGATCGTCGAAGGCTATCACGAGGCGTCCGAGATCGCCCTCGAAGCGATCGCAGAGCAGATCAGCGAGGAGACGGTCGACGACGAGATCCTGAAACAGGTCGGCGAGTCGAGCATGACCGGCAAAGGGACCGGCGGCCTCACGGCCGAGTCGCTGGCCGAGACGGTCGTCGAAGCCATCCGCCACGTCGAGACCGACACCGGCGTCGCGCGCGACAACGTCGCGGTTCACACGCAGATCGGTGCCTCTTCGAACGCGACGGAGCTCGTTCCCGGTATCGTCCTCGACGAGGAGCCCGCCCACGAGAGCATGCCTCGAGAGATCGAGGACGCCTCGCTCGCCGTCCTCGACGTCGAACTCGGCGTTCGAACGGGCGAGATCGACGCCGAGTACGCAATCGACTCGATCGATCAGCTCAACACCGCGATCGACGCCGAGGAGAGCGAGGTTCGGGGCTACGCCGAAACGATCGCCGAAAGCGGTGCTGACGTCGTCTTTACGACCGACGACGTCGACGACCGCGTCGCCTCCTTCCTCGCCGGCGAGGGCGTTCTCGTCTTCGAGAACATCGGCAACAGCGACGCCCGCGACATCGTCTCCGCGACCGGTGCCCGCCGCGTCGGTGCCCTCGACGACCTCGAGGAATCCGACTTCGGACACGCCGACCGCATCCGCTCGGAGAACTACGGCGACGACGACCTCGTGTTCATCGAGGGCGGTGCGGCCGCCGAGACCGTCACCGTCTTCGTCCGCGGCGGTACCGAACACGTCGTCGACGAACTCGAGCGCGCCATCGATGACGCACTCGACGTCGTCGCGACCGCGCTCGCCTCCGGCGAAGTCGTTCCCGGGGCCGGCGCGACCGAAATCGCCATCGCGGACAAGATCCGCCAGGAAGCAGCGGGTATCGAGGGCCGCAAACAGCTCGCCGTAACGGCGTTCGCCGACGCGCTGGATATCATCCCGCGCACGCTCGCCGCCAACACCGGCCAGGATCCCATCGACGCACTCGTGGACCTTCGTGCCGCCCACGAGTCCGAGGGTCGGGCCGGCCTGATCACGACCGGTGAGGACGTCACCATCGACGATCCGTTCGAGTACGGCGTCGTCGACCCCGCCGACGTCAAGCGCGAGGCCGTCGAAAGCGCGACCGAGGCCGCGACGATGATTGTCCGCATCGACGACGTCATCGCCGCCGAATAAAGCCGTCTACCGCCGTTTCCGTTTTTTGCGGTCTCACTCGAGTTGGTCGTCACCGGTATCGTCCGGGCCCTACTTTCCAGCCGGACTGGTTGCCTCGAGGACGACCCGATCACCGGTCTCGAGCCCGAACGCCGCCTCGCCACGGCCCCGGTTGACGTCGAGTTCGACGTAGCCGTGGCTGCCGACGGTCGCGATTCGATTACCGATCGGCACGGCGGCGAACGTCTCGCCCACCGGAACGGCCTCGCCGTTCGCGACGACTCGGTCGCGTCCCGCGAGGAAGTCGCCGGGAACGTTCGTAACGACGTTCCCGAAGTCATCGACGACCAGCACCTCGCCCGTCGCGCGCTCGTCTTCGAGTGCTGCATCGGGAAGCTCGAGATCGACGGCCGACCCCTCGAGCGGCGAGAGCCACCCCAGATCGCCGAGGTCCTCGATGGCGGTCTCGTGAACGCCCGCAGCCGCGGGCGCGAAGACATCTCGACCGTGGAACGTGTTGCTCGCCGGTCCAGCGCCCGTTTCGGCGGTAGCCGTGACGGACGGCCCCGATCCGGCCGGTTCGACGGGCTCGAGGCGACGCTCGTCGATCAAGTAGGTCTCGAGGTCGGCGTCACCGGCGAGCCGTCGCGCGGCGGGGAGCAGGACGCCGTTGTCGGGACCGACGAGCGCGTGCTCGCCAGCGCGGACGACGAGCGCGTTGCGGTCGGTCCCGACGCCGGGGTCGACCACGACGAGGTGGGTCGCCGGTGGAAAGTACGGCAACACCTCCCGGAGCCAGAAGGCGGCGGCGCGGACGTCCTGCCGGGGGAAGTCGTGGGCCACGTCGATCAGTTCGGCGTCGGTTCGGTGACGGAGGACGCCCTTCATCGCCGCGGGGTAGGGCGTGCCGAAGTCGGACGCGAGCGTGATCACGACGTGGAGTAGGTCCCGATCGCTAAAAATCGATGCGTCTCGGATCGGCGTCGGGTCAGGAGACGGTCGTGCCCGGACCGAGACCGTCGAGGCGGGACGAGACGGTGGGATCGCGCCGCTCGAGCGCGTTACGCGCCGTTCGAGTCCGAGCCGCTGATCATCTGGATGCGCTCGATACCGTCGATTTCCCTGATGACGCCGACGACGGCTTCGGGAACGAGCGTCTCCCAGTCGCCGCCGGTAATCATCCGTTCGCGGACCTCACTGCCCTCGAGTACCTCGCGGTTGAACATCGGCGACTGACGGATCTCGATATCGGCTTCCCGGAACAGTTGAATCACGAGCGGGTTGTTCGAGTAGGCGACGTCGAAATCGGGGCTCATGCTCTGGACGTGGCTCACCCAGACGGAATTGCGCTCCAAGTCCTCGATGGGAACGGCGTACGTCACGAGGTCGTGATCGACGAGAGCCTTCGTGATCATCATGATTCGTTCGCCGGCCGTGAACGGATTCCGGACGGTGTGTGAATCGTCGGCGCTCCCGATCCCGAGAACGAGTTCGTCGACGTCCTCGGCGATCTGCTCGACCATACTGAGGTGACCGTTGTGGAAGGGCTGAAAACGGCCAATGTAGAACCCCCGGCTCATGCCAAACCCTGTTCGGGCAGCGTGCTTAAGCGTGGCGAGTCTTCGACCCGATCGGCCCGCTCGCAGCCGTCGCGTCTCGAGTGGCCGGTTCGAGCGGATCGTTCCGGACATATTTCACTTGTGAAACCGTCGGATAAAAACGACGGTCAGGATTCCCGATCACCGCTGTCGGACGCTGTAGGTCCCGGTTTCAGCCACTGTCACCATCCTCCGCATGGAGAAAGTATATCAGTCCCAATCCCTTCGAGTCAGGTACTGAACAGAGTTCTATGAGTAACGATACGAACGTTGACGACCCTCCCGAAGACGTTACTGGCACCGGGTCTGAGCCTGACGAGGAGCAGGCACAGCCTCACCAGCAGGAGCCAGAGCGTCAGGGAGAACGGTCGCCGCCCGATGAGGACGGCGACCAGCGCGACGACGTCGACGGTGATGAGTTCGAGGATCCGATAGACGAGTTCGAGTCTGACGCATCCGAAGCGGAGGACGATATCGAAACCGTCAACGACCTCGGGAGTACGGTCGAAGTCGATCCCGGCGTCGAAGTCGACGAAGAGATCGCCGAAGACGACCTCCTCGGCGGTCTTCAGATCGACTCGACGGATGATATCGAAGTCCCGGATCGACTCGTCGACCAGGTCATCGGGCAGGACGAGGCACGGGACATCATCATCAAAGCGGCGAAACAGCGCCGCCACGTCATGATGATCGGATCGCCGGGGACCGGAAAGTCGATGCTGGCGAAAGCGATGAGCCAGCTGCTTCCGAAAGAAGACCTTCAGGACGTCTTGGTCTACCACAACCCGGACGACGGTAACGCGCCGAAGGTCCGAACTGTCCCCGCGGGGAAGGGCGAACAGATCATCGACGCCCACAAGGAAGAAGCCCGCAAGCGCAACCAGATGCGCTCGATCCTGATGTGGGTCATCATCGCGATCATCATCGGCTACGCGATTCTTAGCCCGGCCAGCATCCTGCTCGGCATCCTCGCGGCGGGTATCGTCTGGCTGATCTTCCGCTACACCTCCCGCGGCACGGACGCGATGGTGCCCAACATGATCGTCAACAACGGCGACAAGCGCACCGCGCCGTTCGAGGACGCGACCGGTGCCCACGCCGGCGCACTGCTGGGCGACGTCCGCCACGACCCGTTCCAGTCCGGCGGGATGGAGACGCCGTCTCACGACCGCGTCGAACCGGGCTCGATCCACAAGTCCAACAAGGGCGTGTTGTTCGTCGACGAGATCAACACGCTCGACGTCCGCACCCAGCAGAAGCTGATGACGGCGATCCAGGAGGGCGAGTTCTCGATTACGGGCCAGTCCGAGCGCTCCTCGGGCGCGATGGTCCAGACCGAACCCGTCCCCTGTGACTTCATCATGATCGCCGCGGGGAACCTGGACGCGATGGAGAACATGCACCCCGCACTCCGTAACCGAGTCAAAGGATACGGCTACGAGGTGTACATGGAGGATACCATCGAGGACACCCCCGAGATGCGGCGCAAGTACGCCCGCTTCATCGCCCAGGAGGTCGAACGCGACGGTCGCCTCCCCCACTTCACCGCCGACGCCGTCGAGGAGCTCATCCTCGAGTCCAAGCGTCGCTCGGGTCGGAAGAACCACCTGACGCTTCACTTCCGCAGCCTGGGTGGGCTGGTCCGCGTCGCCGGCGACATCGCCCGCGCCGAGGACCGAGAGCGAACCACCCGCGACGACGTCTTGCAGGCCAAACGCCGCTCCCGGTCGATCGAGCAACAGCTCGCCGACGACTACATCGAACGGCGCAAGGACTACGAACTGCAGGTCACCAAAGACGGCGTCGAGGGTCGCGTCAACGGCCTCGCCGTCATGGGTGAAGACTCCGGTATCATGCTCCCCGTCATGGCCGAAATCGCCCCCGCTCAGGGACCGGGCCAAGTCATCGCGACGGGCCAACTCAAGGAGATGGCCGAGGAGTCCGTCCAGAACGTCTCGGCGATCATCAAGAAGTTCTCGGACGTGAACCTCTCGGAGAAGGACATCCACATCCAGTTCGTCCAGGCCGGCGAGGGCGGCGTCGACGGCGACTCCGCCTCCATCACGGTGGCGACCGCCGTCATCAGCGCCCTCGAGGACATTCCGGTCGACCAGTCGATCGCGATGACCGGATCGCTGTCGGTGCGGGGCGACGTGCTCCCGGTCGGCGGGGTCACCCACAAGATCGAAGCCGCCGCCAAAGCCGGCTGCAAGACGGTCATCATCCCCAAGGCTAACGAACAAGACGTCATGATCGAAGACGAGTACGAGGAGATGATCGAGATCATCCCCTGTTCGAACATCAGCGAGGTCCTCGAGGTTGCCCTTATCGGCCAACCCGAGAAGGACTCGCTGCTCGATCGGCTCAAGTCGATCACCGGCACCGCCTTCGACCAGGGCTCCGTCGGCTCCGCGAGCGGCTCGAACCCGAGCCCACAATAGATGGCCGCCTGGGCGACGTTCGCCGGAATCACGGGCGTCGTCCTCGTCTTGTTACTCGTTCTTTCACGTCAGACGCAGTCCGCGTTTTCCGACTCGGATGACGACAGCCTCGAGCGACCGGAGTCGTCCGCCACCGACGCTTCTCTCGGGACGGATGCCGATCTCGAGGCCGATCTCGACACCGGCGAGAAACGAGTATCTTCGGACACGTCGCCTGATACGCGGAGCGAACGCGGCGGACCCCGCCAGTCGGAGGAGTTCGATCCCGAGTCGTTGTCGACCGCCGAACTGCTGGCGAACGTCGCGCTCTCGCAGGGGCTGTTCGCGATCGTTTTGATCGGGGCGGTGATCTACGCGGGGATTCCAGCCGACGCGCTGGGGATCGAGTTCTCGCGGTCGTTTCTCGAGCGGGGACTGGTGGTGGGAACGGCGTCCGGGCTCGCACTCTACGTCGCGAACGAGATCGGTGCGGCGGTCTCGACCCGGTTCGGGTTCGATCATGACGAGGATCTTCGCGAACTGCTGGCCCCGGAAACGCTATCGGGCTGGCTCGCCCTCCTGGTGATCGTCCTCCCCATCATCGCATTTTTCGAGGAGCTGCTCTTTCGGGCGGCGCTGATCGGCGCTCTCTCGGCCGGCTTCGGCATCTCGCCGTGGCTACTTGCCGTCGGTTCGTCGGTCGCCTTCGCCGCCGGCCACGGAATGCAGGGCTCCGTCGGTGTCGTCGTCACCGGCCTTCTCGGGTTCGTTCTCGCGGCGATCTTTGTGGTCACCGGAAGCCTTCTCGCGGTCGTCGTCGCCCACTATCTGATCAACGCCCTCGAGTTCGCAGTTCACGAAGGAGTCGGCTTCGAGTGGGCTCAGACCCTCGAAAGCTAAGGGATGGGACCCCTTTGATGGGGTATGAGCGCTCTCGACGACGTTCCGGAGTCCGTCTCTCGGCTCATCACCCTCGGGATCGTGTTCTATTTTGCGCTGTTGGTGTACGCGATGACCGCAAACGAGCCGCTGGCGATGTACGCGGCGGAGTTCGTCTTCGGCGTCATCGCAGTCGGCGTGGGGACCGTTTTGTATCTTCAGTACGATACGAACGGGGGATCGACGGCGATACTGGGCGCGGCCGTCTGTCTCGTAATCGGTGGAATGCTCCAGTTCGCGCACCTGTTTACCCGTATCCCGATACTCGACGAGGCGTCCTCGCTCGTCGTCTTCGTCGGGATCGGACTCTATATCTATACGATATTGTACGCCGATTGAGGGCCCGAACTGACGGCGGGGTCGTCAACCGGCGTACGCGGCCGCGACACGAGACTGCCACGGCGTCGGACTCGAGATTACAACTCCTCGAGCGAGCGCAACTTCTGTTCGACGGCCGGCGGCGCAGCGCTCGGCCCGTCGCGGACGCGGTGATCGGGGATCAAAATCGGCGTTGGATTCTCTTCGAGAGCGGTTCGGACGAGGATGATGTCGTCCTCGTCGTCCGGATCGAGACCGGACGTCATCCGAGCGAGCGCTTCGACATCGACCTGCTCGCCGTAGGGAATCCCCCGCACCTGCTCCAAGACGGCCCGCTGGTCGGTCGGGACGGTCAGAGCGATCTGTACGTCGTCGAAGTCGATCTCCTCGAGTCCATCGAGGTACTCGAAGATGTGCTCGAGAACGGGGTGTTCGGCTTCGGCCTCGTCTTCCGGGATGGTCGGAAACGAAACACGCAGAACACGTCCGCTGGCGGCACCGATCTGGACGGATCGATCGAGATACGACGATTCCCGCGCGTAGATTCCGGCGTCCGTAACGTCCTCCATACGTTCGTGTAGGTGATACAGGCATGAATATTCGCCGGTCGCTTCGTCTCGAGCGTTTCGACACGACTTCGGTAGCGTCTCCGGCCGGTACGTGACGGAACTCGAGCGCGTCGCGTTCGTCCACTGCGCCCCGGCGCGCGCCGCCGCGCGGCGGTTCAGTAATCGGCGCAGTGCGGGATCGGTTCGCCACCAATCCCTCATCGCTCGTCGCGATGGCGCAAGGTTTTTGTACACATGAGTACGTCGATGTACAACAATGAACTCCGATACGGAGCTCGCTCCCGCGGTGGCGTCGATCCTCGAGGCCGCCCGGGAGCGGTCGGGTGGCGGCGATGGTGCCGTAGACGTCGACGCGCGGTCGCTATCCGACGCCATCGCGCGAGCCGAGGCAGACGGTCGCGTCCCGGTGATCGCCGAGGTAAAGCCGACGAGTCCGACAGCGGACGGCACGCGCGAGGATGACCCGGTCGAACTGGCCGAGGCGATGGTCGAGGGCGGTGCGGCGGCGATCTCGGTGCTCACCGAGCCGAGCCACTTCGGCGGCTCGCCCGAGGCGCTGACCCGGATCCGAGAGGCCGTCGACGTCCCGGTCCTCCGCAAGGACTTCGTCCTTCGGGAAGAACAGATGGACGCCGTCGAGGCCGACCTCCTCCTGTTGATCACTCGGTTCGTCGGCGTTCGCGAATCGAACGATTCGCGGGCCGATCAGAGCGCGTCGCGTTCCGACGCTGCCCTCGAGGAACTCATCGTGGCGGCCCGCGACCGAGGCTTCCAGCCGCTGGTCGAGGTTCACGACCGGGCGGAACTCGAGACCGCGCTCCAGGCGGGGGCGGAACTCATCGGCGTGAACAACCGGGATCTGGCGCGTCTCGAGGTGGACCTCGAAACCTTCGAGTCCGTCGCGCCCCACGCGCCTGATGAGGTGACGTTGATCGCCGAGAGCGGCGTGTCGACGCCCGACGACGTCCGACGGATGCGAGAGGCGGGCGCCGACGCCCTCCTGATCGGCAGCGCCGTCATGGACCACGGCGCGGGCGACAGCGACGTGGCCGAGAACACCCGGCGATTGGTCCGAGCGGCCGACAGAGACGGAATCGAAGAGGAAGACCAGATATGAGCGAACACCAGACTACGGAGACGCATGAGCACGAGTGACCGCGAGCGCGAGCGTGACGGCGAGCGCACGTTCGGCCAGTACGGCGGCCAGTACGTTCCCGAGGCCCTGATGCCCGCCCTGCAGGAACTCGAGGACGCCTACGAGCGCTACGTGTTGCACAACGAGGATGGCTTCATGGACGAGTTCCGTGAGCGGATGCGCGACTTCGGCGGACGACCGACGCCGCTCCAGCGCGCGGATCGACTCAGCGAGCGCTACGGCCGCGAGATCTACCTCAAACGCGAGGACCTCGTCCACGGCGGGGCGCACAAGCTCAACAACGCGCTCGGGCAGGTCCTGCTGGCCAAGTACATGGGCAAAGAGCGGGTCATCGCTGAAACCGGCGCGGGCCAACACGGCACCGCGACCGCGATGGCGGCGGCCCACCTCGACGTGCCCTGCGAGATCTACATGGGCCGGACCGACGTCAACCGGCAGCGGCCGAACGTCTACCGGATGCGAATGAACGGAGCCGAGGTGAATCCGGTCGAGGCCGGCAGCGCCACGCTGAAAGAAGCGATCAACGAGACGATGCGCGACTGGGCGACGACCGTCGAGCGAACTCACTACGTCATCGGCTCGGTCGTCGGCCCCCACCCGTTCCCGAAACTGGTCCGGGATTTCCAGGCCGTCATCGGTCAGGAGGCCCGCAAACAGATCCAGGAGAAGGCCGGACGACTCCCCGACAGCGTCGTCGCCTGCGCCGGCGGCGGCTCGAACACGATGGGTGCCTTTCACGAGTTCGTTCCCGACGAATCCGTCGATCTCTACGCCGTCGAGGCCGGCGGTTCGAGCCTCGAGATCGACGAGAAAGCGGGACTCGCACCCAACTCCGCGACGCTCTCGACCGGAACCGACGGGGTGCTCCACGGCGCGATGACGAAGCTCCTCCAGAGCGAGGACGGACAGATCATGGAGTCTCACAGCGTGAGCGCCGGACTGGACTACGCCGGGGTCGGACCGGAGCTCTCCCACCTCGTCGACATCGGCCGCGTGACGCCAGCTAGCGTCGACGACGACGCCGCGCTCAACGGCTTCCACCGACTCTCGCGGCTCGAGGGGATCATTCCCGCACTCGAGTCGAGTCACGCGCTCGGCTATCTGGAGCGCGCGGCGGGAACCGCCGCGGACGAAGACCTCGGCGACGTCATCGTTGTCAACGTCTCCGGCCGCGGCGACAAGGACCTGGAAACGGTGCTCGAGGAGACCGAGAAGCGCGACCTCGAGGCTGCACCCGAAGTGGTGGTGTTCGACTCGTGAGCGAGTACGACAGCGACGTCGAAGCCGCCATCCGCGAGGACCACCCCGCGCTGATCACCTACATCACGGCGGGAGACCCGTCGCTCGAGGACACGAAAGCCTACGTCGAGGCCCTCGACCGCGGCGGCTCGGACCTGATCGAACTCGGCCTCCCGTTCTCGGAGCCGATCGCGGAGGGGCCGACGATCCAGGCCGCGATCAACCGCGCGCTCGAGGCCGGGACGACCCCGCAGGGCTTCTTCGAGCTGGTCGATGACATAGAAACCGAGGCACCGCTGCTGGTGATGACGTACTATAACATGATCCTGCAGTACGGTTCGGAGCCCGACGTGCGCCCGTTCGTCGAGCGCGCGGCCGAGGCCGGCCTCTCGGGGATCATCGTCCCCGACCTGCCCGCCGAGGAGTCCGACCCGCTTCGCGAAGCCTGTGACGACTACGGGCTCGATCTCGTCTTCATCATCGCGCCGACGACCGAGGGCGAGCGCCTCGAGACCATCATGTCCCAGGTCTCCGGGTTCGCCTACGTCCAGGCCCGCCTCGGAACGACGGGGGCTCGAGCGGACGTCTCGAACGCGACCCACGAGAGCCTCGCGCGACTATCAGACTACGACGTGCCCAAAGCGGTCGGGTTCGGCGTCAGCGAGGGCGACCACGCCGCCGAAATCATCGAGGCCGGCGCTGACGGCGTCATCGTCGGCAGCGCACTGGTCGACATCATCGCCGAGCACGGTTCGGCGGGCTCTGGGACGTCCCAGAACGTCGCCTCGAGCGACGACCCCGCGGCCGAACTCGAGGCCAAAGCTGCGGAACTCAAACGCGGCGCGCTCCGCGGGGCCGGCGAGTCCGACGAAAGCGACGACGAAGCGACCGCGAGGACGCGGTAGATGTACCGGAACCAGAACAGCCATAACTGCAAGCTTGCTACACTCCCGCAATGACTACCACAGGTATCGACGCGCGACTCGAGAGAATCGGCACAGACGGCACGTACGTGATCGTCCCGATGGATCACGGCATCACGATGGGTGCCGTTCAGGGATTGAAGGACATCGAATCGACGATCGACGGCATCACCAGCGGCGGAGCGGACGCGGTCCTCACACAGAAGGGGATCGCACCTCGCGTCCACGAAAATAAAAACGGCAAGGGGTACATCGTTCATCTCAACGGCTCGACGACGATCGGTCCCGACGAGAGCGAGAAACGGATGACCGGAACCGTCGAGGAAGCCGTTCGGGTCGGCGCGGACGCCGTCTCCTTCCACATCAACGTCGGCTCGGACCACGAACCCGACCAGATCACGCAGCTCGCCGGCGTAACGGAAACGGCCGAGCGCTTTGGCATGCCGGTGCTCGCGATGGCGTACGCCCGCGGACCGGGCGTCGATCCCGAGGACCCCGAGGCGCTTGGTCACGCGGTCCGTCTCGCGGAGGAACTCGGCGCAGACGTCGTCAAGACGGGCTACAGCGGCGACGCCGAGAGCTTCCAGCACGTCGTCGAGTCGACCCGACTGCCGGTCGTCATCGCCGGCGGCTCGAGAGGAACCGACCGGGAAACGATCGAGATGGTCCGCGGCGTGATGGACGCCGGCGGCGCGGGCGTCTCGATGGGGCGATCGATCTTCCAGCACGAGGACCCCGAAGCCATCGCCCGCGCGGTCGCCGGCGTCGTTCACGACGACCGTTCGACCGACGACGCGCTGACGAACGCCGGACTGACGCTCGAGGCCTGAACCGGACGGCTCTTTTTCTCGCGCTCCCACGGCTGAATCGCTCTCATCCGCCATCCCGGAGACGCTCCGAGGAGCGGTCGCGGACGATCTGTGTGAAAGACGCTGGGAGAGACGACGTGACGACAGCCGGCCAACAGCTATCCGTCTCGATCGAGTATCCGCACTCGTGACACGTCCGCCGGTTCGAACGCACCGACTCGAGGAAACCGAAACCGGAGCGTACACCGAGTTGCTGTACGACGACGGGGCCAACGAGGAGGTGTTGGTCTGTGCGGCACACGGCGGCCACATCGAACCCGGCACTGCGGAGCAGGCGGTCGAACTGGCCGCCCGACTCCCGAACGCCAGTTGCTGGGCGTGTCTCGGCTACGACGAGCAGCACAGCCCATTCGAGTTGTGGCATCCTCCCTCGAGCGCCTTCGGACCGGAGGCGTACCCGCTGCTCGCCGAGATCGCCGAACGCGACTTCGAGACCGTCATCAGCTTCCACGGTCTCGGCGACGACCGGGTGCTCGTCGGCGGCGGGACCGACGCCGACACGAAACGCCGCGTCGGCGACCGACTCGAGTCGGCGGTGACGGCGTCCGTCGAACCCGTTTCCGCGGGTCGGTACGCCGGGGTCAGCCCGAACAACTTCGTCAACTGGCTCTCGCGGGAGGGCTCCGGCGGCCTCCAACTCGAGCAGAGCCGCACCGTTCGAATAGACGAATACGACGCCGTCGTCTCCGTTCTCGAGGAATTGCTCGAAGACGGAGTCCTCTAAGCGGTCGCCCTCACTCGAGTTCGCCCGATCCGATCTCGAGCGGGTCCGTCCGGACGAGGGCCTCGACGACCGCCGATCCGATGCGAGCGGCGTTGTCGATCGCCAGCGCGAGGCTGGCCGGGTTGCCGTCGAAACTCTCCGCGACGGACTGGCCGGGTGCCGGCCGGTCGTAGTTGGCGACGGCGCGCACGCTCAGATACCGCTCGCACAGCCCGAAACGCTCGAGGGCGGTCGCCGTCGCGGCGTCTTCCATCTGGGTCGTCACGTAGGGCGCGACGCCGTAGCGCTCGCAGAGCCACTCGACCTCCCGCGCGTACCGGAGGCCGTGCCAGAACTCGTCGCCGCAGACGGTCGTCCCGCGTTCGACCGTCGGCTCTGCGTCGGGTGCCTTCGGATACTCGCGCTGGTACTCGCGAGCGCCGGCGTCCTCGAGCAGGTCGACGCCGCGAGCGGCGGCGAGTGCGCCGTCGACGACCGAGTCCTCGAGACGGTGGACGTAGTCCCGCGGACGGTAGGCGAGAAGATCGATCGGGCGCTCGTCGTCGGATTCCGCGGCCGATTCGGCGGGTTCAACGGCGAATTCGGCGGTCTCGGCGACGTTCGACTCTGCGCGGTGGTCCCATCGATGTTTCCGGTCCCAGTCGACGACCGCGTCCGCGATCGCGACGGAGCCGAGTGCGGTCGTTTCGGGCGACGATCCCGCGATTCCGCTCGAGACGATGTAGGCCGACTCGAGGTCGATCTCAGGGGTTGCGAGCAACGCGGTGACAGTCGTCGCCGCGTCGCTCTTGCCGATCCCGGTCGTCGTGATCGCGATTCCGGTGTCGGTCAGATAGAGAGGCGTATCCGTGCCGGGAACCGCGAGTGCGTCCACGAGTTCGTACCGCTCGAGCCACGGCTGTCGTTCGTCGAGCGGCGGCTCGAACGCTGCGGTGAGCACCAGTGCGGTGGGTCGAACGGGAGCGTCCGGATCTGGTTCGCGCGGTTCCGGAAGCGAAGTATCGTCCGTGGTCATGGCTGGTTCTCACAGAAAGCGTAGCGTGTCCTTGTCAAGTGAACGATCTCGACTCGATTTGGCGTCGATGCGAGCGGGACAGGCGACATAACTCGAGGAATACGTTATCGCTCGCGGTCTCGTGTACCGTTCGATTCGAGGGAACGAACGCCGTGACGAGCAACCGTAACACCTTCTAAATACGGCTTCGTTCCCCAGTCCGTGACCGACGGCGACGACGATTCCGGCGCGGAGCTCACGATCGACGACGAAATCGTCGCTCGAGCCCGGATCCACGCCCGCGAGGTGCTTCGGGAACACGACCTCGAGATCGATCGCGCTTCCCTCGAGTGGAGCGTCACGACGCGCGCTCGCCGACGTGTGGGGGCGTGTCGGTGGGACGCGGACCGCGAAGTGGCGACGATCGTGCTCACGCGGCAGGCCTACGAGCGCTACGAGTGGTCGGCGTTCGCGGGCGTCGTCAGGCACGAACTCGTCCACGCGTGGGAGTTCCAGCGCTTCGGCGAATCGGGCCACGGGCCGCGGTTTCGCGAGCGAGCGGCGCGACTCGAGGCCGCGCGTCACTGCCCGACGTTTTCGGAGCCGCGGTACGTCCTACGCTGTCTTTCGAGCGACTGTGACTGGCGAGCGAGGCGACATCGCGCCTCGAAACCGGTGAAGGTGCCCGATCAGTACCGGTGTGGGTCGTGTGGCGGGAGCTACGAAGTCGAACACGCCGAGAGCGGGCGGACGTGGACGACCGCGAGCGGGTTCGGCGGGGCGAAGGCAGCGCTCGGCGAGACGTGGTGACTACGGGAGCCAAGGCGGCCGTCACGGTGGCTGCGAATTCATGGAGACCCACGATCGCGTCGATTCACCACGAGGCGTCCACGGAACACTTATTCGACTCTGTGGTCCAGTTTCAGCTATGGGAATACTCGACTTGATGCTGGGACAGTCCGGTCCCGGCGAGCAAGGGGTCGAAGGTCGGTCGTACATGTTGCCGAAGGAGACCCACGACTTCGTCTACCCGGTCGCGGTACGACCGGCGGAACTCGAGGCGTTCGTCGCCCTGCTCGAGGCCGATGCCGACGCGCCGTCGCTCGAGGACAACACCGACGAACTTCAGGACGTCTTCGACGAGGTTCTCGGCGACACCGAGATCGATGCCCGGGAACTGGCCGAGAAACAGCGCAAGCCGCGAGTCGAGACCGAAGCGGTGATCGATCACTGGATCGAGCAAGTAACCGACGATATCGGCGTCGTCTACGCCCGGCCGGGCACGTATCCGACGCTCCTCTCCTTCGTCAGACGCTGCAAACAGCGCGACGAACGGGACGACGACGAGTTCGAACTCCCCGAGAGCTTCGGCGAGGGGACCGCCCTGCTCAAGCGACTCGAGACCGCCACCGACGATCAGTATCGCGCCGTCGTTCACACGGACCTGCTCCCGGACGAGTAGCCGTCCCGTAGAACCGACTTTCAGACGATCGTTTCGAACGCCTCGAGCGACGCGAGTTCGTACGTCGGCTCGTGCTCGACGCCGTCGCGGTCGTCGTGACCGAGGTCGATCCACGCCGAATCGATCCCCATCGCGTTCGCCCCCGCGACGTCGGCGTGCAACGAGTCGCCGACGTGGATCGCGGCGTCGGGCGTCGCCTCGAGTTGCCCGAGCGCGTACTCGAAGGGGGCCGCACTGGGTTTCGGATAGATCCCCGCGCTCGGTTCGGTAAAGACGCAGACGTCGAAGGCGTCCGCGATATCCAGCGCCTCGAGTTTTTGGGTCTGCGTCGGCCGGCCGCCGTTCGTGATGAGCCCGACCTGGCCCCGCTCGCGGGCGTACTCGAGGGCGGCTTTCGCTCCGGGTCGGAACGCGACGGCGGTCGGGTCCTGCAGTTCGAGATACCGGTCCGCGAGCGCTGACGAGACGGCGGGATCGACGTCGGCGCGGGTGGCCACTTCGGCGAACAGGTGCTCGTAGAACTCGCGATCCGTTTCGGCCGTCGGCAGCGACGGGACGGCGGCCCGCAGGTCCGCCGGCGTACAGAACGGCTCGAGACCCGCTCGCTCGAAGGTCGACTCGAGCAGCGTCGCCGCGTCCTGCGTCGGTTCGCAGAGGGTGCTGTCGAGGTCGAAACAGATCGCGTCGTACGCTGCCATCTATCCGGTGTACGAGGGCGTGCGTTCTCAACGTTTCGGCGCGTGCGAACGTTTGCCAGAGCGTACCACGGAGAGGAGGACGATGCCGACGCGATCTGCGCGCGTCCGATCCACAGCTGTTATTTTTCCTGACACGCCTCTCGGAGTATGGACGTCGTCAAACGAGTGCACATCGTGCCGCTCGGCTACGAGTACGACCGCATTCTCGAGCCGATCCGGAACCAGCGGGCCGACCTGGTCTACCTGCTCGAGGATAACGGCGCGGGCGAGAACGCACGAACCGGCGAGGCCGAGTACCACGACGAACTCCGGGCCGAACTCGAGTCGACCGTGCCGGAAGTCAGAGTGTGGCCCTGCGACCTGACGGACGTCTACGCCGTGCTCGGCGAGGTGACGACGATCGCCGCGAACCACGCCGAAGATACCGTCTCGGTCAACGTCTCCGGCTCGGGGACGATTCCCGCGATCGGAGCGACGATGGCGTGCATGGACGTTTCGACGGACGCACGGGCCTACTACGTCGAGCCCGCGGCGTACGATCACGACGGCGAGCGCGATCCGATCTCGAGTGGCGTCGCCGAAATCGAACAGCTCCCGACGTACCCCCTCGAGTCGCCGACGCCCGATCAGGTCGCGATCATGGCGTTCCTGTCCGATCCAACCTCCTGGGAGGGCTATCACGAAGCGCGGACCGCACCGCCGAAGAAGAAGGATCTGATCGAGTACGGCCGAGCGAAGGAACTGTCGTTCATGGCCGATCGACAGTCGCCGGCGGAACACGGCAGCGAGGACAAGGGTGCGTTCCGCGTCCTCGATACCCGTATCCTCGAGCCGCTCGAGGCGGACGGCTACGTGACGATCGAGTCGGTCGGCCGCCGCCGCGTGATCAAACTCACCGAACAAGGGGAGAACGCCTACCGCGCGTTCAAGCACAAACTCGCGGAGCGCGACGACGACGAGCGATAGCGTCGTCGCGTCGCCGAACCGTTCGACAGCACACCGGCGCGAATGGAGGGCCGCCGTCAGCGGGTGGAGGGCCGCCGTCAGCGGAGAGGCTGGCAGCGCGCGTGCCGACTTATTCGTCACCGTTGACCAGCGCATCGAGCTTCGTTCCCAGCCGCGCGAACTCGAGATCGGCCTCGAGACGTTCGACGTGGGTCCGAAGTCCCGCCTGGTCGAGCCCCCGTTGCTCGAGGTCGTCGCGACACCCGTGAGGGTCGGTCGCTCGAACGAGCAGGATGGGAGCGGCGTCGGCGAGCGACGAACCGGGAAGCTCGGGGCCAACGACACGGCCGCGTTCGGCGGCGGCGAGGAGTTCGTGCGCGACGATCAGCCTCCGTCGCAACGACCGAATCTCCTCGGGGGCTGCCGGCGGGCTCAGGTGACTCGCCAGTAGCTTCTCGGCCGCGACCGCGCGGTCGGGATCGACGTCGAACGCCGCCGCGAGACGGTCGCGGTCGATCGCTGGCGACTGGGTTCGACGGCTCGCGAGCCGAACGGCACCCAGTACGGCGGCCGCGTGGCCGTACTCCAGCGTCGCCAACTCGCCGGCGTGGTCGAACGCTGCACGAGCGACGTCGACGACAGCGTCCGCCTCGAGTCGACGCGCGGCGTCGGCAATCGTCAGTTCCGCATCCGCCGGGCAGTGTCACTGACCCATGATTGAACGAACGACTTATCCGATATTATCTATTTATGAGAAAGTATCTGTACTAATGTGACTATTAGTACTACCGTGATTATCCATACTAACGTGACTATCGGCGACGAATCCACCACCGACTCTCGCCGAAGCGGATCGGACCAAAGAGCCGCGGTGTGCCGTCCGATTCGATACCCGGCCCGGAACCGGCGGTCTCCCCTGTGGCATTCGCCACGTTCAAGCCGGTTCCCTTCGACGGTCGATTTATGACGCGATCTGTCTGGGTAAAAGCCGACGATACCGTCGGCGACTGGGACGACCGCCGTGCGAGAATCACCGCCGCACTCGAGGCGGGCGCAGACTGGGTACTGGTCGACGAAGACGACGTCGGGCGCGTGCGCGAACTCGGCGACATCAACGTCGCGGCCTTCCGAACCGACGGCGACGTGACGCTGGTCGACGACATCGACGACGCCGAAGCCGACAGCGAAGACGCCGAGCCGACCGCACGGCCCGACGCCGTCATCGTCGGCAAGGAGGGAGAAGGCGACGCGACGATCGATCTCCCCGAGGACCTCTCCGGCTCTGCGGACCTCTCGACGCTTCGCCGCGGCGGCGACCTCGAGCGCGGTGCCTACGTCCGCATCCTCGCCAAGGAGTACGAACACTTCGCCGAAACCGCCGCCGACGAGGCCGACTACACCATCGTCATCGGCGAGGACTGGACCATCATCCCCCTCGAGAACCTGATCGCCCGCATCGGCGACGACACCACCCTCGTCGCCGGCGTGACCACCGCTGAAGAGGCGAAGACGGCGTTCGAAACCCTCGAGATCGGCTCCGACTCGGTCCTACTCGATTCGGACGATCCCGACGTGATTCGAAGAACCGTCGACGTCCGCGACGAAGCCGAACGCGAGTCGTTAGATCTCGAGTACGCCGAAGTGCTCGACGTCGAACGCATCGGCAGCGCCGACCGGGTCTGCGTCGATACCGGCACCCTGCTTGAACACGACGAGGGGATGCTCGTCGGATCGATGGCTCGCGGTCTCGTGTTCGTCCACGCCGAGACCGCCGAATCGCCGTACGTCGCCTCGCGGCCGTTCCGGGTCAACGCGGGCGCGGTCCACGCCTACGTCCGCACGCCCGACGGCGGCACGAAGTACCTCTCGGAACTGCAAAGCGGCGACGAGGTGCAGATCGTCGACACCGCCGGCAACACCCGCGAAGCGATCGTCGGCCGCGTCAAGATCGAGAAACGGCCGATGTTCCGGATCGCTCTCGAGACCGAAGACGGCGACCGGATCGAGACCCTGTTGCAGAACGCGGAGACGATCAAGATCCCCACGCGCGAGGGTCGAACGGCGGTGACCGACCTCGAGGCCGGCGACGAGCTCCTCCTCTACTACGAGGATACGGCGCGACACTTCGGTGAGGCCGTCGAGGAGAGTATCATCGAAAAGTAACGAACCCGTTCGGAGTTCGACGTTGCGAATCCGCGATTTCACAGCGCGCAGCGACGGCCGTTTCGGGACGATCGTTCATCGATCGGCGATCGAGGATACCGACGGACGGAAAACCGAGCAGTTCAGGGACGGGGCGTCTCTTCCGTCTCGCGTTCGGCCGCTTCCGGATCCGTGGATTCCTCGGGCATCTCGGATTCGATCGGCTCGAGACGGGTCGTACACCAGTGACAGAACGTGAGATCCTGATCGAGTTCCTTGCCGCAGTTGGGACAGGACGGTCCGTCGCTCGACGTGTTTCCGCCCGGCGGGAACCCGACCGCCCGAAACGTGGCGTCGATCGTCGCGAACAGGACGAGAAACGAGAGCACGAACTGGGAGATCGAATCGGTCTCCGTGGTGACGATATCCATCACTTCGGCCGGCGAACCGGCAGCGGCGATCTGGCCAGTGGGGAAAAAGAACCCGATCGCCAAGAAGTAAAGGCCAGCAAACACGAGGGCGCGAAGCCAGTCCCGAATCAAGGCATGGCCTGCACCGGGCAAGAGTACCGAAAGACCAGCGGCGAAGATCGCGCGAAACCATGTCATCGTGCGTGATACTAGGAGACCCCGACCCTTAACATTCCGATTTCTCTCCGACGACCGACTGAGGCGCGCATCCGGGCCCGCAGGCGCGACGGCGGTCGATCGTCACTCGTGTAATCGAGCGACCAGTTTCGAGAGCGTCTCGAGATCGTACTGCCCCGGTGCGGTCGCCTGCGCCGGATCGACGGGGGCGTAGCCGATCTTCGACCCGTACACCGGTGCGACTGCACGCGTGTGGCTCCCGACTTCTCCCATCGCCATCGTTGCGACGGTGTCGCCGTGGGCAGTCAACTGCTCCGTGGCCGAAAGCAACGCGAGCGTATCCTTCTTCGACGCCGCGGTTACGGCCATCTTCGCGACGTCGGCGTACTTGCTCGCCTCGGTCAGCGTCGACACCATCTCGCCTCGAGCGGGCGTCCCCTCGAAATCGTGGGTCGACGAGACCACGGCGACGTCGCGCTCGCGAGCCGTTTCCAGCACGTCCTCGGCGTCGCCCTCGAGAATCGCCTCGAGTTCGATATCGATCGCCCCGACGGCGTCGAACCCGGTCGCTTCGGCCAGGACCTCGAGTCGCCGCTCGTCGTCGCCGCTCCACTCACCGCCCTCCCACTCGGCCCGGTTCGTTGCGAGAATCGGGAGTTCGTCCCCGCCATCGTCGTAGGTCTCGAGCGCTTCCAGTGGCTCCTCGGCCAGATCCATCCGGAACTCGATCGCGTCCGCGTGCTCGCGGGCGGCGGGTTCTTCCGAGAGGTCGGCCGTCGGTGCAGCGAGCACGAACGAGTCGAAGTCAAGTCCCATCGATACTGGTGGTGAGAACGAGCGCGAGAAAAACGGTGTCGATCCGACGATTATCGCGGTGGCTTCGAGCGTCGAGACGTTACGCCAGCCCGAGCGTCTCCTCGGCCTCTAAGAGTTCGTGATACCGGTTCCGGATCGTCACTTCGGAGATGTCGGCGACGTCGCTGACGGCGGCCTGCGTCGTCTTCTCGTTGGTCAGCAGGGCCGCGGCGTAGACCGCGGCGGCGGCGAGGCCGACCGGCGACTTGCCGCTGTGGACGCCCTTTTCCTTCGCGTTCTGGAGGAGCCCGCGGGCGCGGTGTTCGGCCTCGTCGGAAAGCTCGAGTCCCGAGGCGAAACGCGGCACGTAGCTCTCGGGGTCGGCCGGCTGGACCTCGAGGCCGAGTTCGCGGACCACGTAGCGGTAGGTGCGGGCGATCTCGTTTTTCTCGACGCGGGAGACGTCGGCGATCTCGTCGAGGCTCCGGGGGACGCCGGCCTGGCGAGCGGCGGCGTAGACGCAGGCCGTCGAGACGCCTTCGATGGAGCGGCCGGGCAGGAGGTCCTCGTCGAGCGCGCGGCGGTAGATGACGGAGGCCGTCTCGCGGACGTTCGTCGGAAGGCCGAGCGCGCTCGCCATCCGGTCGATCTCGCCGAGGGCCTGCTTCAGGTTGCGCTCCTTGGAGTCGCGGGTGCGGAAGCGCTCGTTCCACTTGCGCAGACGCTGCATCTTCTCGCGCTGGCGCGATCCGAGGGAGTTGCCGTAGGCGTCCTTGTTCCGCCAGTCGATGTTCGTCGACAGCCCCTTGTCGTGCATCGTGTTCGTCGTGGGTGCGCCCACGCGGGACTTCTCGTTTTTCTCGGCGGCGTCGAAGGCCCGCCACTCGGGACCGCGGTCGACCGAGTCCTCCTCGACGACCAGTCCGCAGTCCTCACAGACGGTTTCGCCGTGCTCGTCGTCGACGACGAGATTGCCCGCGCACTCGGGGCAGGCGAGGTCGTTTTGCTCGCTCTCGGTTGTCTCTTCGCTCGTTTCGTGTTCGGTACGCCGTACTCTGGTGCTCGATGGTGTGTTGGTCATACGATGGCGAGTGCTGACCGGCCGAACTGGCTGCAAAAGCCCGGGCGGATTCGTTACCTACCTCGTTCCGACACTCGAGGGTTAAGGGTTTCGGAATCGGAGCCCGACACCTCTCGAAAACGGGTAATTCGCGGGGACTAGTATGATCGATCAAAACAATACGACCGAGAAATCGATTCGAATCGGAGTTTCCAAATCCACACCGTTCGAACCGCCCCTATGAACGTCGCCGTCGGGAGCACGAACCCGGTCAAAGTCGACGCCGTCGAACAGACGCTCGAGCGATTCCGGCCGTCGGTAACCGCGGTCGCAGTCGACTCGGGCGTCCCCGAGCAGCCGTGGTCCATCGAAGAGACGGCAACGGGGGCGGAAAACCGCGCCCGACGAGCGCTCGCCGCGAGCGACGGCGAGTACGGGGTCGGGCTCGAGGGTGGCGTCGCCCGACTCGACGGAGTACCGGGAGTGTCGCTGATCATGTGGGCCGCCGCGACCGACGGTGATCGGATGGAACGCGGCGGTGGCCCGACGCTCCGGCTTCCCGACGACGTCGCACGTCGCCTCGAAAACGGGGCCGAACTGGGACCGGTGATGGACGACCGGCTCGGAACGGACGGGATCGCCGAGGCCGACGGCGCTGCCGGCGTACTCACGGCCGGTCTCACGGATCGAACGAAGGCGCTCGGTGAAGCGGTCGCCTGTGCGTTCGGGCCGTTCGTCGCTGATGACCGCGATTCGACGACGTGTTAGCGTGTGGTTCGTGAGGGAATTCGAGCCCGCTCAGGGTCACACGGTCGACAGTACGTTCACCGAGAGCGTACACTCAGGAATTGACGATAGTGCGGAGAGAGTCTATATTAACCGACCGTACCAACGAAAGCTTTCTGCTCGATTATTCACCTATTACCCACCAGAAAATCGCAAGAAGGCGGTAGGTTAACCACACGTACCAAACCCCCTAAGGGTGTACCTGCCTTTGGACCGATTATGAGCACTGCAATGGCCGCCGACCTCACGGGCAAGCAACGTCAGATCCTCCAGTACCTCCGCGACAACGCAGGAACGAAGACCTACTTCAAATCCCGCCTTATCGGGAAAGAACTCGGAATGACGGCGAAAGAGGTCGGCTCGAACATCACGGCGCTCCAGAGCGGCGACTTCGACGTGGACATCGAAAAATGGGGTTACTCTTCGAGTACGACGTGGAAAGTTAACGTTTAACGGACGGTCTGACCGAAGCCGATCGCGTACCCGCTCCCCGCCGGGTGTACGGCTTCACCGACGCGTACTCGCAGGAATCGCTCTCGTGTTCACCTTTTTCACGGTTCGTGACGTATGTGCGATCGACGAATGTCAGCGCCAGTTCTCTTCGACATGGACGGTGTCATCCTCGAGGGACCGGGAACCGACCCGCAGGTGTACGCGGACGCCGCGGACGCCGCGCTCGCCGAACTCGGCGTAGAGCCGACGACGGCACAACGAGATGACCTCCAGCGACACACGCTCGAGCGCGTCAGCGATCGCTGTGAAACGCTCGGTATCGATGCCGCGACGTTCTGGAAACTGAAAGACGAGCACGCCTCGGCGACGAGTCACGACCTGATTCGATCGGGCGAGCGCGGCACCTACGACGATATCGACGCGATTCGCGACCTCGCCGAGCGGACGACGATCGGTCTCGTGACCAACAACCGCCACGCGACCGCCGAGTTCGTCGCCGACCACCTGGCGTTCGATTTCGACGTCGTTCGCGGACGCCGTCCGACGTTCGCGGACTACGAGCGCCGGAAACCGGAGCCGCACTTCATCGAGGACGCGCTTTCGGAACTGGGCGTCAGCGACGGCCTCTACGTCGGCGATTCGGCCACGGACGTCACGGCCGGGCACGCGGCCGGACTCAAGACCGCGTACCTTCGCCGATCCCACAATCGCGACGCCGGCTGCCCTGCGGAGGCGACCGCCGAATGCGAGTCGCTTACGGATCTGTTAGACGTCGTCGAAACGATCTGAAACGCGAGCGTCGAAGCGTTCGGTCAGTAATACGTTCTTACAGTCGGTAACAGCCGCTTACCCGTTGTACTCGAGGAACTGATCCGCGTTGCGCGCGAGGCGTCTCGCCCCCTCGCCGAAGGAGTCGGCGTGGCGGACGACCAGGATCAACACCGTCCCGGGACGTTCGACGGCGTACCCGTCCTCTCGCGAGAGCAGCCCCGCTTCCTCGAGTTCGCCCGCGTACTTGCTCACCGTCGGCGGCGAGACGTCGAGCGCCGTCGCGAGGTCGCCAGCCGTCGCGTCCGAGTTGCGGAGGAGTTCGACCAACATCCCGCGAGGCGTCTCCCGTCGAAGGTAGCCGAGCGCCTGCTTTTCGAAGTCGTCGAAGCGCCCCGCCGGGACGAATCGCTTGTAATCCCCGTCGCGGAAACGCTCGATTACCTCGAGTTCCTCGAGACGGCGCAGGTGGTGTTGGGTCTCTCCGGTGCCGAGCTGGAGGTCGTCCCGGATCTTCGAGAAGTGTGCGCCGGGCGTCGTCGAGAGATAGCCGGCGATCGCGTCGCGAGCGTCGCTTTCGCCCGTATCAGCCGCTGCCGACTCGGAAATGCCGGCAAGCGGCGTTGCAGCACCGAGTGCCGCAAATCGGCGGAGGGTCGCTCGTTTGTTGTCGTCGACCCCATCAGAACCCGTCATGCTGTGCGTATCATCCGAAATGTGACGAGTGGTAAAACCGGTTTCGCTCCGCTTTATTCACCGAAAACTGACTGTCAAGCGTTAATCAGTTTTGTCGGGTCTGGCGTCGCCCGCGAACTCCTGGTCCATCTCCTCGATGACCTCGTCCGGATCGGAGATGGTTCCGGCGTCCTTGCCTTCCTTGATCGCCTGGGCTTCCTGCTCCATCGCCTCGAGGTCCATCTCGGCTTCCTCGTCGATCTCGCCGATGATCTCGGCGATGTCGTCGAGGCCGATCAGTTCGCGCGTCTCCTCGTCGAACTCGAGACTGTCGAGTTGCTGGCCGTCCTCTTTGACGTCGCTGCCCGAGAGGTGTTTGCCGTAGCGGCCCACCATGGAGGTGAGTTCCTGGGGCATGACGAACGTCGTCGAGTCGCTCTGGCCGATCTCGGCGAGGGTCTCCATTCCCTGGTCGATGATGGCCCGTTCGCCCATCGATTCGGCGGATTTTGCGCGAAGGACCGTCGAGATCGAGTCACCCTGCGCTTCCAGGATCTGACTCTGCTTTTCACCCTGTGCGCGGATGATCTCGCTTTGCTTGTCACCCTCCGCTTTCTCGACGGCACTGCGGCGTTCACCCTGTGCCTCGAGGATCATGGCGCGGCGTTTTCGCTCGGCGGAGGTCTGTTGTTCCATCGCGCGCTGGACGTCCTTGGACGGGTTGACCTCGCGGACCTCCACGGACTCCACTCGAATCCCCCACTCGTCGGTGGGTTCGTCGAGTTCCTGACGGATGCGGGCGTTGATCTCCTGGCGCTTGTTGAGCGTATCGTCCAGTTCCATGTCGCCCAGGACGGCGCGCAGCGTCGTCTGGGCGAGGTTGGAGACGGCCTTCTTGTAGTCGTCGACCTGGAGGAACGCCTTCTTGGCGTCCATCACTTTGATGTAGACGACGGCGTCGGCCGTCACCGGCGAGTTGTCCCGCGTGATCGCTTCCTGTCGGGGGACGTCTAACGTCTGCGTTCGCATGTCGAACCGGTAGGTGTTCGAGACGAACGGCGGAACGAAGTTGATACCGGGCTCGAGGAGTTTTCGATACTCTCCGAAGACGGTCAGGGCGCGTTTCTCGTACGCGTCGACGATTTCGATCGCGCTGAGTAGTGCGGCGATAACGACGAGGAGGACGAGGGCACCGACGACCAGCAGGGCACCACCCGCCTGAAGTGGCAGTAATTCTACGACCATAGTCCGATCTTACGGGGGGGACGGGAAAAACGTTCCCTTATTTCATCGACATGTCTCGTTTCGGGTGCGTCACCGCTATTTCTCCGTCTCGGTCTCGGACTCGTCGTCGCCGCGTTCGTCGTCTCCTGCCGGCGAATCGGACGCCGTGGCATCCCGAGCGAGCGCGCGGTCGATTTCGTCTTCGCCGATCGCTCCGAGCGATTCGACCGTGAGCACGTTTCCGCCGCCGGGGTCGAGAACGATGACCTCCTCGCCCTCTTCGATCGTTCCGCTGGTCGAGCGGGCGCTGTAGTAGGGTGCGAACCCACCTTTGTCGAGTTTGACCTCCCCGCCCCGGTTCGTGACCGTCTCGGTGACGTACCCCGTCGTGCCGGAGAGGGAACTCGAGTCCGTCGTCTGGGCCGTTCCCTTGCCGCCGTAGAAGTCGAACTCGTTGTAGACGTACGCCGCGGCGAGTCCGATAGCGAGCGTGAGCGCCGCCAGTATGAACGGGCTCAGCGGGGACGGGAAAATGACGCCGATCAACCCTGCGCCGACCAGTGCGACCCCGATCACGATGAGATGTGCGCCGGGCGACAGGGCTTCGAGCGCCATCAGTACGAGCCCCGCGACAAGAAGCGCGAGCGGCATGTTTCCGAGGAGAGGTTCGAGCATGTGCTGAGCTAAGTTCTCACCCAAATTAAAGGTTATCGAGGTCCTTCGGTTGCGTGTTTCAGCAGGCAAGACCGGTAAATCAGGCTCTGGCGCCCGCTCAGAACGGAATCGAGATGGTCCGGAAGATAACGAGGATCATCACGACCGCACCGAGGAAGACGAAGAGGACGTTCTCGAGGGCCGGGTCGCCGGGCTCGATCGGTGTCGAACTGGGTTCGGGCGCGTACGAATCATCGGTATCGGCGTCGTCAGTCTCGTCGTCCGCACCGGAGAGGTCCAGCGGGATCCGGTAGCCGTCGTCGTGATTTTCGTCGTGCGCGACGTTCTCGGTATCAGTAGCGCGGATCCGCCCGTCCCGGTCCGCCCGGTCGTCGTGAGCCGCCCGGTCGTCGCGGTCCATCTGCCCGTCTCGGTCCGTTCTCCCCCAGCTATCTTCGCGCTGTCCCCGCTCGTCGTCCGCGCTCTGGACGTCCGATTCCGTCGGTGACGCCTCCTCGTGGCCGTCATCGTCGCCGTCGGTCCCGGACGCGTCGTCTGCCATACCCGGTCGTAATCGTTCCGGCGTCAAAAACCCGCCGTCCGATTTCCCCGACGATACTCCGCGTCGACTCGAGCCGCCGGATATCGGAGCGGACCGATTCACGGCGACGTTCGAACCGTCTCAGGTTCGTTCGCTGCGGTCGCCGATGTTGCCACCGTAAACGACGCCGCGTTCGGCGTCGAGCGTCACGACGGTTCCGTCCGCGGGTTCGGAGAGGTCGGCCCCGCTGATCATCGGAATGTCTATCTCTCTGGCAACCAGTGCCGGATAGCCGGTCAGTCCCCGCTGTGCGTCGACGATCCCGCCGATCCTCGTCGGATCGCCCTCGAACTCCTCGTCGAAGTCCGCCGGAAGCGACAGGATCGCTCCGTCGGGGACGTCCGAGAGGTCGCCGTCGGAAACCCGAACGAGGGGGCCGGTTACCCGCCCCTCGACGACGACGCGGCCGGTCGTCAGCGAGTCCGCGGCGACGTGAACTTTCATCATGTTCGTCGTGTTCGCTCCCTCGAGTTCGGTCATCATCCCGCAGAGGACGACGACGGTGTCGCCGCTCTCGGCGACGCCCGCATCGAGCGCTGCCTGGACGGCTTTCTCGACGACGGCGTCGGCTCCCTGATCCGAAACGCGAGCGTACAGCGGCGTCACGCCCCACGAGAGCGCGAGCTGTCGGCGAACGCTGTGGCTCGGCGTCGAGGCGACGACCGGAACGCCCGGCCTGTACTTCGCCGTCTTCAGGGCGGTGTAGCCGGATTCGGTTGCCGCCACGACCGCGTCCGCACCGATGTCGCGCGCGAGAAATCGCGCTGATCGGGCCAGCGCGTCGGTTCGCGCCTCGCCTGCGGCGGGGACGCGCTGTTCGAGCAACTCGGCGTACTCGTCGGAGCCTTCGACTTCGCGGACGATACGCCCCATCGCGTCGACCACGTCGACGGGATGGTCGCCGATGGCCGTCTCGGCCGACAGCATCACCGCGTCGGTGCCGTCGAGGACGGCGTTTGCAACGTCCGAGGCCTCCGCCCGCGTCGGTCGCCGGGCGTGGACCATCGAATCGAGCATCTCCGTCGCCGTGATCACCGGCGACCCCGCGTTCCGACACTTACGGATGATTCGCTTTTGAATCATCGGCACGTCCTCCATCGGACACTCCACGCCCAGATCGCCGCGGGCGACCATGACTCCGTAGGACGCCTCGATGATATCGTCGAGGTTTTCCACCGCGCCCGCGCGTTCGATCTTCGCGACGATCGGGATCTCGGCGCCGAGTTCCTCGAGCACTTCGCTGACCTCGTAGACGTCCTCGGCGTCCCGGACGAAACTCGCCGCGACGAAGTCGACCTCCTTTCTGGCGGCTAGTTCGAGGTCCAGACGGTCTTCCTCGGTGACGATATCGAGGTCCAGGTCGACGCCGGGAACGTTGACGCCTTTGCGTCCGCCCAACTCGCCGCCGGTATCGACATGAGCGCGGATCGCGTCGTCTTCCTGTGCGATGACGGTCGTCTCGATCAACCCGTCGTCGAGCAGGATTCGGTCGCCTACTTCGACGGGATCGATCGGCAACGAGAGGCCGACCGTTTCGGACGTCACGCTATCGCCCTCGGCGAATCGTATCTCCGAATCGGTCTCGAGCGTCACCGTCTCACCGTCGGGAAGCGGTGCGGTCCGAACTTCGGGCCCCTGCATGTCGAGCATCACCGCGACGGGTTCGTCGCGCTCCTCGTCGACGGCGCGAACGCGATCGATCAGCGTGGCTCGGTCCTCCCGGCTGCCGTGGCTCGCGTTCAGCCGAGCGACCGACATACCCGCAGCTGCGAGCTCCCGGATCGTCTCCCGATCGCTCGAGGCGGGCCCGAGCGTACAGACGATTTTGGCGTTTCTCATGGCTCGAGCTAACGCGGGTATCGCTAAAAAGGTAGGTGATTAACTCGAACTCGAGTTCCTACTCGTCGGGCCGTAATTTGCCACGTGAACCGTTTTGCATCGACCGGCCCACGATCGGATCATGCCCACCTACGCCTCGCTCATCGAACTCGATGACCGCGACGTCCAGAACGCACAGGAACTCGCCTCGATCTGGGGCGAGATCCGGACCGAGTTCGAACAGCACGACGCCGAACTGATCGACTCCTACGCCGCCCTCGGCAACGCCGATTTCCTCATCACTTTCGAGGTCGACGATCGCGAGGCGGCGTTCAAGTGCGCGCTGACGCTCCGTCGCCACGGTCTCGAGGGCCAGACGATGGAGATCGTCGACACCGACGACTTCGCGAACCTCGTCGACGAGATATAACCCGGGGCGCGGCCGACCCCGAACGACGTCTATCGGTAGAACTTGAACTCCCGCTCGGGAACGCCGTCGACGGGAACGTACTCGAGATCGAGCGCCCAGCCCGGTCGGTAGTTACGCCGGTCCAGCCCCTCGGTCCACTCGAGTCCGCCGCTCGTGTCGTACCCGCTCGTGTCCTCTCCCTCTTTGGGCATGCTCATCGGCGAGTAGAAATGCGTCGCGCCGCCGCTGTTGTCCGAGACGGCACACCGGAGGATGTCGTCCGCGAGCGCCGTGATCTCCGCCGTGGGGGACTGGTTCCTCGCGTACGCGCCCCACACGTCGCGCACGGTGGAGACGCCCTGTTGTTCCATCCGCGTCAGAACGGTGAATCCGACGGCCGTCCGGGCCGGCGTCTCGCTGATCGAGGCCTCCGAGGTGATGACCCGGGCGAGGTCGTCGACGTTCTGGGACGTGTAATACTGGTCGGTGCAGTCGCCGGGCGAACCGCCGCCGCTCGTCAGGTAGGTGCCGGCGCACCAGACCCACTCGCCGTAACTCGGAACGTGCAGTCCCCACCAGGTGTATCCGTCGCTCTCCTCGGGACCGTTCATGATTTCGCCCGTCGTCCCCTCCGGATACGTCCGCACGACGTCGTAGTGCAAACCGGGACCCTCGCGGCCGTTGAGGTCGGTCGTCATCTGAACCTCCTCGCCGTCGGAGAAGGATGCGGTCGCGGTCGACGCGCCGATGGCGGTGCCGCCGACCGCCACGCCCGTTACTCGCATCAGCGTTCGTCGTGATAGCTTCATTGCGACCGCATCGTTGCGACACGTCACGATACGGGATTTGATGGAAAATCCATGAAAAGATATATGTATTCGATGTCGTCGGATCGACAATAATACCGGTAAGAGCCGGTGGCGGCGTCTACTCCGAACCGTAGGCGTAGAGCGCGTAGCCGACGGTAGCGGGCGAATAGTCGCTCTCAGCGGCGACGGCGCGGACCTGCTCGAGTAAGACGCAGTACTCGCGAGGGGCGATCCGGCCGTTCGATCCGCGAACGCGCCCGAGATCGGCCAACGCCGCCCAAACAGTCTCGTCACCGACCGCGTATCGCTGCGGATCGAGTCCCGCCAGCACGCACGACGCGGTCAGCGTCTCGAGCCCACACAGTCCCGTGAGCAGCGTGATTCGGGAGATGTCGTCCGTGACGGTGACGGCGTTAGCTGTCATCGTCTCGCACTCCTCCCGCGAGTTCCGCATGACGCGGTGGGCGTTCCGCGTCGAGACGGCGTAGGAGAGGGCGTACAACTGTCGACGCGTTAGATACCCCTGCTCCCTGTACCGTTCGCCACACGCTTCGATCGCGTCCCGGGAAATCACGCCGCCCTCGGCGCACTCGTCGAGGTGGTCGCCGATCAGCTCGTTCACGACTCTCCGGTTTCACGTAAATATTTATAAATTATGGCCTAGAAAACTAGCGTCACCGTACTCGCGCCGGTCGAACGCGGGTGCAGCTTCAGCCGACGCGTCAGCCGGATTCGAATCCGCTCGAGCGTCGACTTACCGCACCTTCTCGCCGATTTCGGCGTCAGCGTGAGTCGTCAACAGATCCGCTTCCTCGCCGGCCGCGAGGATCATGCCGTTGGACTCGACGCCGAACAGCTCCGCGGGCTCCATGTTCGCCAGCAGAACGCACTTGGTCCCGGGAAGCTCCTCGAGATCGTGCAGTTGCTTGATTCCCGCGACGACCTGCCTGGTCTCGAAGCCGATATCGACCTCGAGACGTGCGAGGTCGTCCGCTCCCTCGATCCCCTCCGCTTCCTCGATCCGTCCGACGCGGATATCGAGGTCCTGAAAGTCGTCGAAGCCGATCCGATCCTCGAGAAGCGGCTCGAGATCGCCAGTATCCGTCATACCATCGGTTTCGCTCGCGGCGGTGTCGTCGCTTTCGGTTTCGTCCGCGGCGTCGTCCCCACCGGCGCTCTCGTCCGACGCCGCCTCGACACGATCCTCGAGCTTTGCGGTGAGTTCCGCGACGCGCTCGTCCTCGATCTTTTCGAAGAGTTCGCCGGGTTCGTCGAAGCTCCGCGGCGGGGCCTCGAGGGCGTCCCCGAGGTGGGCGTCCCCGATCTCGCCGTCCTCACCGATCTGCTCCCAGAGCAGTTGGGCTTTCTCGGGCGTGATCGGCTCGAGGAGGACGCTGACGGCCTTGGCGATCTGGACGCAGTCGCGGATGACCTGTGCGGCTCGCTCCGGATCGTCGTCCGTGAGTTTCCAGGGCTCGTTGCGCTGGATGTACTCGTTGCCGAACTGCGCGAGTCGCGTCGCGGCCTGGCCGACGCCGCGAAGATCGTAGTCGTTGACCGCCGCTCGAGTCTCGCCGATCGCGCCCTCGATCCGTTCTCCGACCTCCTCGGAGACGTCCGAAGCGCGAGACGGTGTCTCGCTGACCTCCGAGTGTGACTCGGAGACGTCCGGGGTGCCCTCGTAGTTTCGGTAGGCGAAGAGCAGCGAGCGGTACCAGAAGTTACCGACGGTGCCGACGAGTTCGCCGTTGACCTTCTCCTGGAAGGCGTCCCACGAGAAGTCGACGTCCTGTTGAAGCCCGCCCGTGGTCGTCAGGTAGTACCGCAGGAGGTCGGGGTGGAATCCCTCGTCCAGGTACTCCCTGGCCCAGATCGCGCGGTTGCGGCTCGTCGAGAGCCCCTTCCCGTTGATCGTGATGAAGCCGGTCGCGGCGATTCCTCGCGGGGCGTTGTAGCCCGCGCCCTCGAGCATCGCGGGCCAGAAGATGGCGTGGTGCTGGATGATGTCGCGGCCGATGACGTGGACGATATCACCGTCCTCCTTCCAGACGCGCTCCCAGTCGTACTCGTCCGTCCCGACGCGTTCGCTGTACTGTTTCGTACTCGCGATGTACTCGATAGGCGCGTCGACCCAGACGTAGAGGACGAGGTCGTTACCGTCTCCGTCATCAGAACCGGGATAGTCGATCCCCCAGTCCATATCCCGCGTGATACACCAGTCCTGCAGGCCGTCTTCGATCCACTGGCGCGGCTGGTTACGCGCGTTCGAGGTTCCCTCGAGACCGTCCAAGAATTCGGTGAGGTAGTCCGTGAACTCGGAGACCTCGAAGAACTTGTGGGTCCGCTCGCGGTACTCGGCCGGATTTCCGGTGATCGTGCTTTCGGGATCCTCGACCTCGCCGGGCTCGAGGTGGCGCTGGCAGCCCTCGTCGCACTCGTCGCCGCGCGCCCTCGCGCCGCAGTAGGGGCAGGTGCCGACGACGTAGCGGTCGGGGAGGTACTGGTCGGCGTCGGGGTCGTAGGCGACCTGAATCTCTTTCTCGTAGATGTAGCCCTCGTCGTCCAGTTTACGGACGATCTCCTGGGTGAGTTCGGTGTTGGTCTCGTCGTGGGTGTGTCCGTAGTTGTCGAAGTCGACGTTGAACTGCGGGAACGTCTCCTCGTACTGTTCGTGCCACTCGACGGCGAAGTCTTCGGGGTCGACACCCTCCCGTTCGGCGTTGACGGCTACCGGCGTGCCGTGCATGTCCGAGCCGCTGACGTAGGCCGTTTCCTGGCCCAGCGTCTCGAGGGCTCGGTTGAACGCGTCTGCGCCGATATACCCCCGCAGGTGACCGATGTGCAGGTCGCCGTTGGCGTAGGGCAACCCGCAGGTCACGATCGCGGGTCGGTCCGTCGGAAAGTCGTCGTTGCTCATATCTGTGTGCTGTCGGTGACGGGCGTAAAACCCGCCGGTTTTCGGTCGGTAGTTGGTTCTCGAGCGAGACCGATCGCTTTCGAGCGAGCGGTCGAAACTGAGCCGAGTTTCGACGCCACGCGAACATCGTATGAGCGATGTATTCGAAGCGTTCCACCCGGCGTGTACCGTCGCTACAGTCGCATCAAAAGAGCGCTACGGACGGTACGCGTCATCGATTTCTACTTGTGGACACACGTACATAATTGTTCGGCTCCGCGACTCGCGTTCGTCTCGGACGGTCGTGTGATACCGACAAGAGATACGCAGTTATTGTCCGGATACGGACCACAAAGACCGTATTTCCAATCTCGACAGTCATGTACTGTTTTGACATATCCCACACCAGACCCCGACTATGAGTTCACTCGATATTCCGCGCGAGAAGTGGGCGACCCGCACCGGTTTCATCCTCGCCGCCGTCGGCAGCGCAGTCGGACTCGGGAACATCTGGCGATTTCCGTTCCTGACGGCGGAATCGGGCGGGGCGGTGTTCGTGCTCGTCTACCTGTTGCTCGTCGCGCTCATCGGGCTCCCCGTGATGCTCGTCGAGTTCGTCATCGGACGACGGTCGGAGCGAAATCCGATCGGCGCGTTCAGACGACTCGGTCATCCGTCCTGGAAGTTCGCCGGAGTGATCGGCGCGCTCGCGGGCTTTCTCATCCTGTCGTACTACAGCGTCGTCGGCGGCTGGGTGCTCCAGTACATCGTCGCTAGCTTTTCCGGCGGTTACGGCGGAGACCCGGAAACGTTCTTCGTCGGGACCGCGTCCGGGACGAACGCGGTCATCTTCCACGCCGTCTTCATGGCGCTCGTGGCCGGTATCGTCGCCCTCGGCGTCCGCAACGGGCTGGAGAGAGCGGCGAAGGTGATGGTCCCGAGCGTCATCGTGCTCCTCGCGATCCTCGCCGGGTACGGTGCCACGCTCCCGAACGCGGGTGTGGGATACGAGTTTTATCTCAATCCGGACGTGAACACGTTCGCGTCCGATGCCGTTTCGATTCTGCCGGCCGCGGCGGGTCAGGCGTTTTTCACGCTCTCGCTCGGGATGGGCGTGATGATCACCTACTCCTCGTACCTGGGCGAGGACCGGAACCTGCTCAACGATTCGCTCATCATCGTCGCGATCGATACGTTCATCGCGCTCCTGGCGGGGCTCGTCGTCTTCCCGTTCCTCGCCTCCCAGGGAATCGATCTCGAGACCGGCGGCGGCGGCGCCGGTGCCGTCTTCATCAGTCTCGCGGCCGCGTTCGAGACCATGCCGGCGGGTCATCTCGTCGGCGGCGTCTTCTTCATCATGCTGGCGATCGCCGCGTTATCTAGCGCGTTCAGCATCCTCGAGGTCGTCGTCTCGTTCGTGATCGACACGTTCGATATCGGTCGCGTCCCGGCGACGATCGGACTCGCCGTCATCATCTTCATCGTGGGCATTCCGACCGGACTCGACCTGAACTACCTCGACGCGTACGACCTGTTCGCGAACAACATCCTGCTCATCGTCGGCGGACTGGTGCTCTCGATCTTCATCGGCTGGGTCTACGCCCCCGAGGCGCTCGAGGAACTCGACCAGGGGCGAGACGGAAACTGGTTCGACGCGTACTGGATCAACGTCGTTCGGATCGTCGTTCCCGTGGTCCTCCTCTACACGGTGTATCTCGCGATCATGGAGTACATCGAGTTCATCCAGGGAACGTTCCTCTGAACGGGGTTCGTCCATTCGACGGACCGGACGGGAACGGTCGAACTGTATCGACGGCCGGAGTACCGCTCTCCCGACCCGATCGTCGCCGCGGTCGGAGCCCCGAAACCGCCACCCTACTGTTCGTCGACTGTCCCTCGATCGGCGTCCCAGATCGTCGGCAGCAGTTCGAATCGGCTGGCAAAGAGCAGTCCCACGCCGACCAGTAGCGGTCCGAAAAACAGCGCTGCGAACGCGATTTCCCCGGGCGCGAGGACCGGTGCGACCGCGGCACCAACCCACGCGAGCCAGGCCAGCGCCTCCCACGGCTTCCCGTCGTAGAGTCGCCAGACGGCGATCGAGAGGAGGAAACCGCCGAGTGCGGCCGAAAGCAGCGTCGGCTCGGCGACGAGCGAGAGACCGACGATCGCCGCGAACCCGACGACTGCAACACCGTCCTGACGGTCGAGAGCCATGGCGGTACCTGGTCGTCTCAGTCAAAAACGCGTATCGGTTTCGCCGCTCGATCACGGATCGCCGATCGATCAGTCGTCGCTCACGAGCGGGACGCTCGCGCGCACCTCGAGTCGGTCCAGATCCCCGATGAACGACGCGAGCATCTTCCGGGTCACGTGCGGCATACAGACCACCCGTAGCTCACCCGTCCCAGTCCTCGAGATCCGCCAGCCTTCGGCCCGAAGCGCGTCGAACGTCGAGCGCGGGACGTCGGCGGCGACGAGGGGCAGCGCGGGATCGACGACCTCGTACCCTCGCTTCTCGAGGGCGTCGGCCAGCCACTCGGCGTTGTGCTGCGAGCGGACGTACTGGCTCCGGTAGCCGTCGGGCCACAGCTCCGCCATCGCCGCCACGGCGCTGGCGACGCCCGCACCCGATCGCGTGCCGGTCAGCGTCGCCTGCGAGGTCGACTCGAGGTAGGGCGTGTCGACGGCGAGTTCGTCGAGCAGGTCCGCGGAGCGAACGAGCAGGCCGCCGGCGGGGACGGCGGCCTGGCCCATCTTGTGGGGATCGATCGCCATCGTATCGACCGGCGCGTGACTGAAGTTCCACTCGTGGTCGGTAAACGGCAACACGAACCCGCCCCAGGCGGCGTCGACGTGTAACAGCGCGTCGACCGACGCCGCGATCTCGCCGAGTTCCGGAATCGGATCGACGCGGCCGTACTCGGTCGTTCCCGCGATGCCGACCACCAGCGCAGTCTCCCGATCGACGCAGGATCTCACGGCCTCGAGATCGGCACGGAAAGCGTCGTCCGTGGGGACGATCCGCAACTCCACGCCGAGCACGTCGGTGGCCTTCTGAAAACTGAAGTGGGCCGATTCGGACACGACGACGTTCGGCGTCCGCGTCTCGGCGCGGTTGCGAGCGATCCGGACCGCCTGAACGTTCGCCTCCGTACCGCCGCTGGCGACGTAGCCGGACGGCTCGTCGAGTCCGGCGATCTCGCCGAGCATCGCGATCGCGTCGTCCTCGAGCGCCGCGACGTTCGGATAGGTACCCGGATCGCCGGGATTCGTCGCGAGAAACCGCTCGGCCGCATCGCGCGCCTTCGGGTGGGGTTCCGTACACATCGACGAGAGCACCCGACCGAACGCTTGCGGCTCGATTTGCATATCACGGTTGTGAGTACTCACCGATTTATTAGTTGCGCTTATCGCCCACGAATAGCGGCATTGAAACGGTGTTTCAGCGCTCCTCGAGCGAAAACGGTGCTAACGAGGAACGCGTCGCACCGGGGTCGCTATCGAACCGAATCGAGCAGTAACTTCTGTTCCGTCCGTTTGACCTCGTGCTGGACGTCGCGAACGGCGTCGATGTTCGCCGAAATCGAGCTGACGCCCGCGTCGACGAGGAACTGGACCATCTCCGGTTTGGAGCCGGCCTGACCGCAAATGCTCGTGTCGACGTCGTGTTCGCGGCAGGTCTCGATGACGTTCCCGAGTAGTGTCAAGATGGCGGGGTGGAGTTCGTCGAACCGGTCGGCGACGTGCTCGTTGTTCCGGTCGACCGCGAGCGTGTACTGGGTGAGGTCGTTGGTCCCGAAGGAGGCGAAGTCGATGCCCGCCTTGGCCATTCCCTCGACCGACAGCGCGGATGCGGGGGTCTCGATCATCGCCCCCCACTTGCGTTTTGCGGGATCGATTCCCGCGTCCTCCATGCACGCTTTCGCCCGATAGATGTCTTCGGCGTCGTTGACCAGCGGGAACATGATCTCGACGTTGTCGTAGCCCAGTTCGTAGAGTCGCCGGAACGCCTCGAGTTCGTGGGCGAAGACGTCCGGCCGGTCGAGCGAGCGCCGGATGCCCCGATAGCCGAGCATCGGATTGTGCTCTTTCGGCTCGTCCTCGCCGCCCTCGAGTTGGCGGAACTCGTCGGTCGGCGCGTCGAGCGTGCGAACACGGACGGGTCGCGGGTAGAACTCGTCGGCGACGCTGCGGATGCCTTCGACGAGTTCCGTGATGTAGGCGTCCTCGCCGTTTTCCTCGATGAACTTCGCGGGCGTCTGGTTCAGCGAGAGGATCATGTGCTCCGTTCGGAGCAGGCCGACGCCGTCGGCTCCCGTCGCGGCCGCGCGCTCCGCGGCTTCCGGAATCGAGACGTTGACCTTCACCTCGGTCGCGGTCATCGGCTTGACCGGCGACTGCGGGCGAACCTCTTCGACGGGTTCGGTCTCCTCTTCGGGGTCGACTTCCTTCCCCTCGAGGACCGCACCCTTGTCGCCGTCGAGCGTGACGATCTGGCCGTCCTCGAGGACGGTCGTCGCGTTCGTCGTGCCGACGATGGCGGGCACGCCGAGTTCGCGGGAGACGATCGCGGCGTGGCTGGTCATGCCCCCTTCGTCCGTGATGATCCCCGACGCCCGCTTCATCGCGGGCACCATATCGGGCATCGTCATTTCGGTGACGATGATGTCGCCCTCTTTGACTTTGTCGAGGTCGTCGAGCTTCGTGACGATCTGTGCGGCCCCGCTAACGGTCCCCGGGCTCGAGCCCAGCCCGTCGACGAGAACCTCGCCGGAGGATCCCGGCCCCGAATCAGTCCCGTCGTCGCCGCCAGCGGCCTGTACACTACCGCTGCCGTCGGTGAGCCCCTTCGCAGCGTCGACGGAGCCGCCGGTCGATCCCGCCGTTTCATCGCCGCCCTCGTCGATGGTCGTAATCGGCCGGGACTGGAGCATGTAGACCTCTCCCTCAACGATGGCCCACTCGACGTCCTGAGGATTGTCGTAGTGGTCTTCGACGCGCTCGCCGAGTTCGACGAGCTGATCGATCTCGTCGTCGGAGATCACGCGCGCGTTTCGTTTCGCCTCGGGCACCTCGCGTTCGACGGTTTTACCGGACGCTTCGTCCTTTTCGTGCATCACCTTCTTCTCGGCGACGGTCACGTCGACATCCCCGTCCTCGCGGGAGATCACGTAGTTGTCCGGCGAGACGGCACCGGAGACGACGGCTTCACCGAGCCCCCACGCGGCCTCGATAATCATCGTCGGGTCGCCCGTCGAGGGGTGGCTCGTGAACATCACGCCCGACTTTGCGGCGTCGACCATCTGCTGGACGACGACCGCGATGTTGACCGCCGAGTGGTCGAAGCCCTGCTCCTGTCGGTAGTAGATCGCCCGCTGGGTGAACAGCGAGGCCCAGCACTCGCGCACGCGATCGAGCAGGTCCTCCTCGGTGACGTTGAGGTACGTGTCCTGTTGCCCCGCGAACGACGCGTCGGGCAGATCCTCGGCCGTCGCCGAGGAGCGAACGGCGACGAACGCCTCGCCGTCGCCGACCTCGCCGTAGGATTCGAGAATCTCCTCGCGCAGGTCGTCAGGAAACGGCGTCCCGAGGATGAGTTCCTGTGCGCGATCGGCTGCGGCCGCGAGCGCGCTCGAGTCCTCGACATCGACGTCGACGGCTTCGAACAGTTCGTCATCGATTTCGGCCTCTTCGATGAACGATCGATAGGTCCCGGCGGTGACAACGAATCCCGGGGGAACGGGCAACCCCGCGCCCGTAAGTTCGCCCAGGGAAGCGCCTTTGCCGCCGACCTTCTCGAGGTCGCCGGCACTGATCTCGTCCAGCCAGAGTACAGCCATTGCTATCTGCGTGGACACCCGAACGAATAAAGAAGGTTGCGAACGGGCGCGCTGATTCACAACTCGCGACCGAATTGTCTTTGGCAGTAAACAGCTGTTTACGGCCGGTCTATGCGGCCCGCGAGACGAACGTAGCGACGACCGATCGCACGGTCACACGTTCCGAGCGATGGTCAGATAGCCCGTGTGACCGACCGGCGCGGTCGACGGCCGCGAGCCGCGGTCGTCGAACTGCATCTCCCGCTGGATCGTCTCCCGCGTCCGAACGTTCGACAGTCCGACGTCTCGAGCCGTTTCGACGACCTCGCGGGTCGACTCGACGAAGGGACTGTAGACCGCGACGAAGCCGCCCTCGACCAGCAGCGCGGGTGCGTGGGCGACGAGAGACGGCGCGTCGCCCGTATCGAGCGTCAACACGTCGAACGAGGAGTCCTCGAGATCCCCGACGTGTTCCGTCAGGTCGCCCGTTCGGACGTCGACGGCGTCCGCGACGCCGCCGAGTTTCATGTTCTCTCTCGCGACGTCGGCGAACTCCGGATCGCGCTCGTAGGACACCACCGACGCACCGGCGCGGGCCATCGACGCCGCGAGGACGCCCGTCCCGGTTCCGGTATCGAGCACGCGGTCGCCCCGCGCGATCCCCGTCTCGCCGATCACCAGTCCGATATCGCGGGGGACCATCGGTGCCCCCGTACGCTCGAAGTGGTGGAACAGGTCCGGGCCGCGGAGCCTGCGCACCTGAAACTCGTCGCCCAGATGGGTCTCGATGGTCTCGCCCGGTTGAACGTCCTCGGGGACCTCAAGCACGCCGAGGTCGGTTCCCTGTTCCCCGCCGGGTTCGACGAGGTACGTGCGGTCGCCGCGAACGAGCAAGACGGGAACACGGTCGTCCTCGTCCGCCGCGACATCGTCGCGGTCGCGGTCATCCGCGCGTTCAGCGTCGGTCCGCTCGCCGCCGTCGGAATCGCGCTCGCTCACTCGAGGGATCCGACTGCTGCGGCGAGGTCGCCGTCGTTGTCCTCGAGTGCCTGGCGGGCCTCGTCCTCGCTGACGCCGGCGCGGGTCGCGACGAGGTCGACGTCCTCGTCGGGAATCGCGCTCCCGGCGTCGTCGCCGCCGGCACCAGCGCTGCCGCCGGCCGCGCCGGACTCGACTTGCTCCGGCGAGCCGATGACCTGGTAGGTCTCCTGACCGCGGGCGTCCATCTTCGTGACCTCGGCGTCGTTGAACACGAGGTCGTACTCGCCGGTACGGATGATGACCTCCTCGGCGTCGATATCCTCGACGTCGATACCCATCTGTTCCATCATCTGTTCCATCTTGCGCGGGTTCAGTCCGCCGCCTCCTCCAAACATACCCGACACGTCGGCACGGGCAACCTTTTAGCTTGTCGTTCGACCGCACGACGGCCCCGGTTGCGCGAGTGCACCGCGCGATGGATCCCACGCCGTCGAGACCCGAGGACCCGTTCGCGTTCAGCTATCCCCGTTCTCCGCGGGTGCGCCCTCACGCACGTTCACCGCCATGCCGGTATCGAAATCTTCGATCGCGTCGGCCGCGAGTCGCGCGGTCCCGACGGCGATCAACTCGCCGCGCTCGTGGACCACCAACACCTCGTCGCCCGGCCGGATCTCGGGACCCGCCTCGAGGACGAACTTCGCGAAGACGTTCTTCTCGTCGCGGACGAACGGCTCGCTCTCGTCGTCGACGACGACGCGGTAGGCCGGGTGCTCGAGCGCCTCGTGAAGTCGTCGACCGCCCTCGAGACCGAGCGTGAACCGACCGTCGATGCCGAAGGAAACGATGCGGCCGGCGTCGGCGTGGACCTGCTGGGGACGTCCCGAGGTCGTCCGTTTGACTGTCACCGATTCGGCGGGCGGGAACAGCGCCGCGCCCGCGCCGGCACCGAACTGGTAGTCCCCGATGATTCGAAGGTTTGCCACTCCCGCCAGTCCGTTCCCGTCGGCTGCGTCACTCATTGGTCGACGTTTCGCGCGGGCGGTCGAAAGCCCTTCGACCTTGAGCCGTAGCGGACTGCAGCGAGACCGGGACCGACGACGAATCACGCTCGCTACTCAGTGAACCTATCGTCGCGAACGACAAAACTGAGATAGAGAATGTTATAATGGTCGATTCAGTAGTATCGGTATCACATGGACGTCACACAAATCGGCCTCGGGGCCGCCCTGCTCGTTTTGGGCACCCTGACGCTGGCCGGTCCGGCCACACTCGTCTCGGGTCCGGTGGTGTATCTCCTGACGGGTGCCACGCTACTCGTTACGGGATACGCACTGCTGGTCGGCCTCTGGCGGAGCCAATATCCGGATCGGTCCTGACGCCTCCCTCGAGTACGACAGCCGTCCGGATTCCTCCGCCCGTCGATTCACGAGCGGAGCCTATATAGTAACAACTGAAACTATTTACACACTGATCGCACAGCAGTCGTGCGATCAGGTGTGCATTGACTTTCAGTGGCTACTATAGCAGGAACGTCTCGTGGCGCTCGCCGAGATCGAGGAACGAGTCGGACGCTTCGATGAGTTCCTCGGCCGTCGAGGATTCGAAGGCCATCACTTCGACGCGGACGCCTTCGTGGCGCAGGTGCGAACAGAGCCTCGAGAAGTCCCCGTCGCCCGTACAGAGCACGAGCGTGTCGATGTGGTTCGCGAGAGTTACCGCATCGAGACTCATTCCGACGTCCCAGTCCGCCTTCTTGGTCCCGTCGGAGAACGTCTTGATGTCCTTGATCTTGGGCTCGAAGCCGATATCGACGAGCGCCTCGAAGAAACTCTCCTCCTCGGGCGAGTCCGCGCGGATAACGTACGCGATCGCCCGAGTGAGTTCGCGGTCCTGGACGGCCTTCTCGAGGAGCGCGGAGTAGTCGATGTTGCGGCTATGGATACTCTGTGCGGTATGGTAGAGGTTCTGGGCGTCGACGAGGACGGCGACGCGCTGCCCGGGGTGGATTTCGGTCATATACTACGTTGTATCGGCAATCGTTAAAAAGGCGTGTCGTTCGGTGGCTCGGCGGTCGTCTCGAGGGTCTCGAGCAGGCCACTGATCACCGTAATCGTCGCACTGCGCTGGTTCCGTCCGGTGACGAAGGCGAACAACAAAAACTGTGAACGGCTGTTCGTCGTTGCTACGTTAGCTTCGAAGTTTCTCGATGCGCTTCTCCGTCGGCGGGTGGGTCGCGAACAGCCGCGCCATGAGGCTCTTGTCCGAGTTGAAGATGCAGAGCGCGTTCATACTGTCGTCCATCGCCGACTCTCGTCCCTGAGAGCCACTGGAAATCTTCTCGAGGGCGCGCGCCAGCGGGTCGCCGCTGCCGATGTACTGGCGGGCGTCCTCGTCGGCGACGTACTCGCGGTACCGAGAGATGGCGAGGACGAAGATCATCACGAGCATGTTCGCCAGCGAGGAGGCGACCATGCCGAGGAGGTAGGTGCCGATGTTGCGCTCGCCGCCCATCACGACCGCGAAGTAGGCGACGTAGCCGACGATCATCCCGATGGATTGGCCGACGACCATCGTGATGACGTCGCGATTTTTGATGTGGGCGATCTCGTGGGCGATGACGCCCTCGAGTTCGTCGCGCTCGAGCAACTGCATGAGCTCCGTCGAGACACAGACGACGCCGGCACCTTTCCGGCCGACGGCGAAGGCGTTGGGAACGCCCATGTTCATCACCATCAGCTTCGGCTTCTTGACGCCCATGTCGCGGGAGAGGGACTCGGTCATCTGATGGACGTCCCGATACTGACCCTCGTTGGGCATCTCCTCGGCTTTTCTGGTCGCCATCCACTTCCCGAGTTTGTACTGGATCGCGGGCAGGATGATGATACCGGCGGGCAGTATCACCAGCGGGCTCACGCCAAACATCAGCGCGATAACCGTTGCCGCGCCGACGTAGAAGGCAAACAGGATGGCCCCGACGACGACCATCCGTATTTTCAGTCCGAAATCTGTCATGGGAAGACGTACGTACTGCTCCGGGATAAATTACGCGAAACGTCATGTCAGTTAGTGGCACAACGGCGGTGGCAGTGACTGATCGAAGACACAACGGATAAGGTGGTTCAGTTCGACGTCTGAGACATGCGTCAGGTCGCTCACCAGCGCGTCGGTCGTGTCGTGAGCGCCGCCGTCGCTCGTTTTTCGAAACGTAAACGCGTGTAACTGCGCTCGAGGCGGGGTGACGTCCCGTCTCGGGTGCGACTCGGAGCGAATCAGGTTCGATAACGGACTCGCCGCCTGGTTCATCACGCACGAATCATCATACCCAAGTAGCCGACCACCGACCCACGTAGCAATAGAAACCCATGACACCAGAAATCGACTTCACCGGCGTCTTCCCGGCGATGTGTACGCCGTTCGACGAAGACGAACGCATCGACTTCGAAACCTTACAGCGCGACGCACAGCGACTCGAGACCGCGGGCGTCGACGGGATCGTTCCCGTCGGCTCCACGGGCGAATCCGCGACTCTGACCCACGACGAACACATTCGCGTCGTCGAGGCGGTCATCGAGGCCGTCGACGACGTGCCCGTCATCGCGGGCACCGGCTCGAACAACACCCGCGAAGCGCTCGAACTCTCCGAGCGCGCCGCCGCGGCCGACGCGGACGGCCTCCTCCTCATCTCGCCCTACTACAACAAGCCCGAACAGCGCGGGCTCGTCGACCACTACCGAACGATCGCCGACGCGGTCGACCTGCCACAGATCGTCTACAACGTGCCCTCGCGGACGGGCCGGAACATCGAGCCGGACACCGCCGTCGAACTCGCGAGCCACGACAACATCGCGGGCTACAAGGCCGCGAGCGGCGACCTCGGTCAGATCGGCGAGATCGCCGAACGAACGAGCGACGAGGACTTTGCAGTGCTCTCGGGCGACGACGCGCTCACACTTCCGACCATCTCGGTCGGCGGAACGGGAACGATCAGCGTCGCCGCGAACATCGAACCGGAGCTCACCTGCGCGATGGTCGGTGCCGCGCTCGACGGCGACTACGCGCGCGCACAGGCGATTCACCACGAGCTCGGCCCGCTCTTTCGCGAACTCTTCGTCGAGACCAACCCGATCCCGGTCAAGGAAGCGATGGAGATCCGGGGCTACGGCCCGGCACGCATGCGAACGCCGCTCACCCGACTCGCCGACGAGTATCGCGACGGTCTCGAGGCTGTCCTCGTCGACCTCGAGTCGGAGACGGCCGACGTCGTCGACGGCGACGCGGAAGCCACCCGAGAGGGCGATCGATGACGGTTCGGATCGGCGTCACCGGCGCGACGGGCCGAATGGGCCGGGAAGTGATCGCCGCCGCGGACGACCACGCCGACTGCGAAGTCGTCTTCGCGGTCAACCGCGATCCGGACGGCGAGACGGTCGAGACCGTCGAGATCGAACCCGCGGACGCGTTCGACTCGCTGGTCGTCGACCGCGAACCGACCGCCGTGATCGACTTTACCGGTCCGGAATCGGCGCTCGAGTACGCCGACGCCTGCGTCGACGCCGGCGTCGCCTTCGTTACGGGAACGACGGGCTTCGATGACGACCAACTCGAGGCGCTCGAGGGCGCGAGCGAGACGATCCCGGTCCTCTACGCGCCGAACTTCGCTCGCGGGGTTCAGGCCCTGCTGAACGTCGTCGGCGAGGCCGTCCGAAACCTGCCGGGGTACGACGTCGAACTCGTCGAGACCCACCACAACGCAAAGCGCGACGCGCCGAGTGGGACCGCGAACCGCCTGCTCGAGGAGATCGAGGACAACGGCGAGTTCGCCGGGCGCACGCACGGCCGCGACGGCGAGGACCCGCGCGAAGAGGGGGAGATCGGCGTCCACGCGCTTCGCGCGGGCGCTATCACGGGCGAACACGAGGTCGTCCTCGCGGGCAACCACGAGGAGGTCCGCCTCACGCACCGCGCCGAGGATCGCGGGGTCTTCGCCGCGGGCGCGGTCGACGCGGCAACGTGGATCGCTGGACAGAAGGCGGGTTGGTACGACTTCTCGGACGTGATCAGCGAATGAGCGCACTCGAGAGCGAGATTTCCGACCTGTGGGGCCGTTACCAGAACGACGACGTCAGCGCCGAGACCGCCGGTGAAGGGGCCTACGCGACGCTGGAGGCCTTCCTCGACGCGCTCGAGGACGGCGAGATCCGCGCCGCCGAAAAGCACGGCGACGAGTGGGAGGCCAACGAGTGGGTCAAGCAGGGCATTCTGCTCAACTTCGGCCTGCGTTCGATCGGCCAGTACACGCACGGCGGCGTCACGTACAACGACGTGCTCCCGCTGGCGGACTCGAGCGAGTACGGTGACCGCGGCAGCCGAAACACGCCGGACGGCACCGTCGTCCGCCAGGGCGCACACATCGGCTCGGACTGCATCTTGATGAGCCCCGCGTTCGTCAACATCGGCGCGCGCATCGGCGATGGCACACTGGTCGACTCCTGTGACACCGTCGGCTCCTGCGCCCAGATCGGCGCGAACGTCAAACTCGGCGCGAATACGCTCATCGGCGGCGTCCTCGAACCGGTCGAGGGCGCGCCGGTCATCGTCGAGGACGACGTTTCGCTCGGTGCCGGCTGTCGCGTCACGAGCGGCTTCGTCGTGGGCGAGAACAGCGTCGTGGGCGAGAACACGCTGCTGACGCCGCGAATTCCGGTCTACGACCTCGTCGAGGAGGAGGTGCTCTACGGCGAACTGCCCGCCGACCGGCGCGCGTTCACCCGCTTCGTCGAGTCCTCGATCAGCGACCACGACCTCTTCGAGGGGGGCGCGTACAAGCCCGCCGTCGTCGCCACCGACCTCGAGACGGAGACGCTCGAGGCGACGGAACGCGAGGAGGTGCTGCGGGAGTGAGTGATACGGGCGCCCGCGAGCGCTCGGGGCGGGCGAACCCCGCAGTCCGCCGACTCGAGGACTGGAACGAGGACGACCTCTCGGCACTCGTCGCCGACTACGGCTCGCCGCTGTACGTCCTCGACCTCGAGCGGGTTCGGGAGAACGCACGTCGTCTCGGGGCCGCGTTTCCGGACGCCGAGATCCTCTACGCGGTGAAGGCGAACGCGCTCGGGGACGTCCTCGAGACGCTTCGCGAGGAGGGCATCGGCCTCGAGTGTGCCTCCGCCGGCGAACTCGAGCGGGCGCTCGCGGCCAGCGACTCGGGGGCCGACGTCCACTACACGGCCGTCAACCCGCCCGCCAGCGACCTGGACTGGGGTATCGACGCGTGGGAGGAGTACCCCGACCTGACGGTCACCGTCGGGGCCGAGGATACGATCGACCGCCTCGCCGACCGCGGCTACGACGGCCGGCTCTGCCTCCGGGTCAACCCCGGAATCGGTGCCGGTCACCACGAGAAGGTCCAGACCGGTGCCAACGCGAAGTTCGGCGTTCCGACCGAGCGCGCGCTCGAGGTGCTCGAAGATGCCGCCGACCGCGGCTTCGACGTGGTCGGTATCCACGCCCACGTCGGTTCGGGCGTCTCGAGCGACCAGCTCGACGACCACCGGGAGTTCGTGTCGCGGATGGGCGACCTCGCTCGGGACGGAAACGAGGCGCTTCCGACCGACCTCGAGTTCGTCGACGTCGGCGGCGGCTTCGGCGTTCCCTACCGCGACGACGAGGAGCCCCTGGATCTCGAGGCCGTCGCCGACGCGACCCGCGACGCGCTCGGCGACGTGGACGCGACGCTGACGGTCGAACCCGGGCGCTACGTCGTCGCGGACGCGGGGGTGCTCCTGACGACGGTGAACACGGTGAAAGACGCCCGCGACACGACGGCGGTCGGGATCGACGCCGGGATGACGACGCTGCTTCGGCCCGCGATGTACGACGCGTCCCATCCGATTCGGAATCTGACGGCCGACGCGGACGCGGCGGCGGCCACCTCGAGCAGCGAAACGCCCGACAGCGGCCGCGAGACGATCGAACAGACGATTACCGGCCCGATCTGCGAGAGCGGGGACGTTTTCTGTACCGACCGCAAACTCCCTGCCAGCGAACGCGGGGACGTCCTCGCGATCGGGAACGCCGGCGCGTACGGCTACGAGATGGCCAACCAGTACAACTCCCGGCCCCGGCCCGCGTCGGTCGTCGTCGACGGCGACGAGGTTCGACTCGCTCGCCGCCGCGAGACGGTCGACGACGTAACGCGCCTCGAGCGCGACGCGCGTCGCACTTCGGACGACTCGAGCGGTGACCTCGCGGAGTAGAAGTTCACCACGCGAGCGCGGGACAGCGCGGTCCCCGAACCGAAAGACCAAGGACGAACGCGGACCGAGAAGCAGATAACGACCACGAGACACGATAGCACGATGACCGTCCCATTCCAGAAATACCACGGCACCGGCAACGACTTTTTGATTATCCATGCGGCCGAATACGTCTCCGATCGGGGCGAACTGGCCGAACGCGAGTGCGACCGCGAGACCGGCGTCGGTGCCGACGGCATCCTCTATCTCGCGCTCGAGGAACGCTTTCGCCCGCCGCGCGTCGTGATGACGCTGGTCCAGCCCGACGGCGCGACGGCACCGATGTGTGGCAACGGCGCGCGCTGTGCCGCCGAGTGGGCGATGCAGCGGACGGACACCGACACCGTCATGATCGACACGCAATCGGGCACGCTGCGCGCGAATCGAGCGAACGGCGAGATCACCGTCGAGATGGGGACGCCGACGTTCGCCCCCGACGAAGTGCCCGTCACGGCCACCGAACCGCTGTTCGAGGCGGAGATCGAAGGGCTCGAGGTAACGCTGGTAAACACCGGCGTCCCTCACGCCGTCGCGTTCGTCGACGACGTCGACGACGTCGATCTCGAGGCGGTCGCCCCGCCGGTCCGCTACGCCGACGTGTTCCCCAGGGGGACGAACGTCACCGTCGCCAGCCCGGACGGGGACGGCGGATTTGACCAGCGAACCTACGAGCGCGGCGTCGAAGGGGAAACCGACTCCTGTGGGACCGGCGCGGTCGCCATCGCCGTCATCGCGCGCCGTCTCGGGCTCACGGACGCCGACCCGGTCACGGTTCGGCCGCCGGGTGGCGAACTGCAGGTGAGCTTCAACGACCGCGGACGCGCGACGCTTACCGGACCCGTCGAGCACGAGTTCGACGGCGAAGTGAGCGCCAAACCGACGGCCGAACCGTGACCGGGACTGATACGAGTTCCGGGGACGAACGCGTCGGCGACGCCGAATTCGATCCCGTCGCCTTCCTCGAGACGGCCGTTCAGTTCCCCTCTCACGAGGATATCGGCCCGATGCGGGAGTTTCTGTGCGAGACGCTCGAGGAGAGAGGCGTGACGCCCCGCGTCGACGACGCCGGGAACGTCCTGGCGACTCGCGGCCCGAAGGCTGCCGACACCCACCTCGTCTTGAACACCCACATCGATACCGTCTCGCCGCACGTACCGTTCGAGCGCGACGCGAACGGTCCAGAGGCCGGCGGCGGCGACGTGATTTGCGGACGCGGCTCCTGTGACGCGAAGGGGCCGCTCGCCGCGTTACTGGCCGCGTTTTTCGCCGTCGACCCCGCGGACGCGACCGGGCGCGTCACGCTCGCGATCACCCCCGACGAGGAGGTGCTCTCGACGGGCGCGTACGAACTGATCTCGAGGGGCGACTCGCCGACTCGAGACGCCGACGCGGTGATCGTCGGCGAGCCGACGAATCTCGACGTCTGTACCGCAGCGAAGGGACGGTTTCAGGGGACGATCCACCTCGCGGGTGCGAACGCCCACGCCGCCGAACCCGAGACCGGACGCAACGCGATTGCCGCCCTCGAGTCCGTTCTCGAGGGAATCCGAACGTTCGGCGGGCGCGAGGACGCGCCGCCGGCCCACCCGCAACTGGGCGAGGCGACTCTCACGCCGACCGTCGTCGCGGGCGGCGAGGCGACCAACCAAGTGCCGGCCGACTGCGCGCTGACGGTCGACCGCCGGAGCGTGCCGCCGGAGACCGCCGACGGGTTCCACGCCGCGCTGACGGATCACCTGCAGGCGGCCGTGCCCGACGGTATCGGGCTCGAGTTCCGGTTTACCGACCGGGAAACGCCGTTCCTCGAGGCCTGGGATACCGACCCCGACGCGGAAGTCGTCGACGTCCTTGCGAGCGCGTCCGGCGGCAACGTCCGCTCCTTCGCCGCCGCGACGGAGGCCTCCTATTTCGCCCCGGACGCGCCGACGGTCGTGTTCGGTCCCGGCGTGCTCGCGGATTCGGAAGGTGCGGTCGCACACGCACCGCGAGAGTACGTTACGGTGAGCGCGGTCCGCGAGGCGGCGGCGGCGCTCGAGGAGACGGTTCGGTCGATCGTCGAGTGAGTCGCCGCGTTACCACTGGGTCGAAATATAGAGCAGTGCGATCATCCCGAGGATCGCCACGGCGAACAGCGCGACCGTCGCGATCTCGGGGAAGAGGAACTCGAGTAGTTCGTCGCCCATACAGGTCGTTGGGGGCACCCGAACAAACCGGTGTTGATCTCATCGATTTTCGAACGCAACGTACCGGACGACACGTACGCAATCACCAGCCGGCACGACCGCACGTTTTTAGTCGGCGCTGGGTAACGTAGACGACAAGCACGTGTTTCCCGTTTTCGCTGGATTCGACGCGGTACTCCCCATCGGTCCCGTCGCCGCGGTCTCGAGCATCGCCGCCACGCCGGTGCTCGACCTCCTCGAAGTCCGGGCCCTCGCGCTCGCGGTCGGCTGGATGGCCCTCACGCTCGTCGTCGGCGGAATACTGATCGCCGGGACGCCGTCGGCCGCGCGTTCGATCCGAGACGACACCCTCGAGCGCCCGGATCTCGCGTTTGCGACCGGCTTCGTCGTCTTCTTCGGTCTCCTCGTCGTCGTCGCGATTCCGTTATTCGTCACCACGTACGTCGAGAACCCGGCGGTCCTCGCACTCGGGGCGCTCGTCGCCCTCCCCGCGGTGCTTCTCTGGCTGGTGCTGTTGATCGCCGGCGGCTCGTTCGGCGTCGTCGCTGTCGGCGACCGGATCGCCGGTCGGCTCGGCGACGAGTCGCCGTCGCTCCGGCGTGCGCTCGCGACCGGGACGGTCGTCCTCGGTGCGAGTCAACTCGTTCCGGTTCTCGGTGCGGTCGTGGCGATGGGCGTCGCGACCCTCGGGACCGGCGGCGCCGTGAGACGGTGGACCGACGTCGGAAGCGGTGGACGGGATATCGACGCCGGCGACGGACAAGAGCGCGATCCGACGGACGCACCGGACGGTCTGGCAACCGCCGACCGGAGGCGTAGCAACTCGAGCGAAACCGGGATCACGAAGTCGAAGACGGCTGCCGCAGGCGAGGTCGGAACGGAGACGGAGTCGGCGCCCGCGACGGCGGGATATTTCGATGGGGCGGGCTCGAGCGGCGAAACGCGAGCGGATCCGGGGAGCCACTCGACTCGAGCGGCGGACGAAGACGAGGGCTCCATCGACGAGTGGGAGTGGGCCCTCGATCCCGATCGAGACGACGAGACGTCCCGAGAGTCCGATGGCGAGCGGTGATTCGCCGATTGTGAGACGCCAAACGCCGGCGGGTCACACGTGTGCGAGGAAATTCGAGAGATAGACGACGGCGTTGAACGCGCCGTGAACCAGCGCGGGAACGAGCAGGGTGTCGGAGAGTTCGTAGAGAGTTCCGAGATACAGCCCCAGCGCCGTGACCGTCCCGAGGCTAACGAAAACCGCACCGGGATCTTCCCCGATGTACACCGGGAGGTGGACGACGGCGAAGACGAGCGCGGCCAGCGGCACCGCCAGGGGCGTCGGGAACGTCTCGCCGAGTCGCGACTGGATGACGCCGCGGTAGAGAAGCTCTTCACCGGGTCCGGTGAGCAGGATGGCGATCGGAATGCCGAGCAACAACAGGAGCGGATACTCGCGTCCCTGCTCGATTCCCGAGTGCGTCGTTCCCTCGCCGCCCGTTCCGAACGGGTCGAACAGTTCGATCGCCGCTTGATAGCCGAACGCGACGACGAAGGCACCGAACAGTCCGACGACGATCCACACGAGATCCCAGCGGTCGGGTTTGCGAAGCCGGAGAAAACCGACGACGAACGACCGGTCGAACCCGTTGCGACGAACGATCAGATACGTCAGCGCGAACCCGCCAGCGCCGACGACGTTGAACGCGACCGCCGACCCGAGCTGGGTGACCGTTCCGGCCCCGTAGCCGAGGGCGAACAACTGCATCTCGACGCCGAGCGTCGCGGCAAATCCGGTAAACCAGCCGACGATCCCGATGACGAGACAGAGTCCGACCGCACGAACGCTCGCTGGAACCGCCGCCGAAAGCCGTCGTCTCGAGGACACACGGATCCGTAGTTGCCTCCGATAGAAATAGGTACTGACACGTCGGGGCGCGACGGCCAGGTCTGACGCCACCTACTCCAGTTCGTCGACCAGTTCGCTCGCGACGCCGGTGTAGTCCGCCGGCGTCAGCGCGCGCAGTTCCTCGCGGACGTCCTCGTCGACCTCGAGCTCGTCGAACATCTCGCGGAAGTCCTCGATCGTGACGTCCTTGCCGCGGGTCACGGCTTTGACGCGCTCGTAGGCGTCCTCCTGGCCCTCGCGTCGGAGAATGGTCTGGACGGCCTCGCCGATGATTTCGGGCGTCGACTCGAGTTCCTCGCGCATGACCCGCTCGGTCGGGACGACCTTCGAGAGCCCGGCGGCGGCCTTCCCGTAGCCGATCAGACAGTGAGCGAAGGCGGCACCGATGTTGCGCTTGACCGTCGAGTCCGAGAGGTCGCGTTGTAGTCGCGACGTGGTGATGTAATCGGCGAGGAAGGTCAGATCCGAGTTGGCCTTCGAGAGGTTGCCCTCGCTATTCTCGAAGTCGATCGGGTTGACCTTGTGGGGCATCGTCGAGGAGCCCGTTTCGCCCTCGACGGCCTCCTGGCCAAGGTAGCGATCGGAGACGTAAAGCCACATGTCGAGATCGAGGTCGAGTAGGACGTCGTTCGCGCCGCGGAAGGCGTCGAAGACCGCCGCGAGGTCGTCACAGGGGTTGACCTGCGTGGTGAGCGACTCGAACTCGAGGCCCAGTTCCGTCACGAATTCCTCGGCGAACGCCGACCAGTCGACGTCCGGGTAGGCGGCGACGTGGGCCGCGTAGGTGCCGGATGCGCCGCCGAGTTTGCCGCTGAGTTCGTCCGTGGCTCGGCGGATGCGGCCCGTCGCACGACCGAGGCGGGCCGCGTAGACGGCCATCTCCTTGCCGAACGTCGTCGGCGTCGCGGGCTGGCCGTGGGTGCGAGCCAGCATCGGGAGGTCGCGGTGTTCCTGTGCCATCTCGGCGAGCGCGTCGCGGACGTCGTACAGCTCCGGTAGAAGAACCTCGTCGACGGCGTCGCGGACGAGCAGCCGGTGGGCGAGGTTGTTCACGTCCTCGCTGGTCAGCCCGAAGTGGATCCACGTGGAGGCGTTGCTGTCTTCCGACAGGCGGTGTCGGACGAAGTACTCGACCGCTTTGACGTCGTGATTGGTGGCGTCGAAGTCGGCGTATCCCTCCGTCTCGAGCGTCTTGATCAGTCGCGCGTCCTCCTCCGCGAAGTGCTCATACAGGCCGCGAAGCTGTTCGCGTTCGTCTTCGCCGATTTCGAGCGGCGTCGCCTCGAGGTCGGCGAGCGCGAGCAGGTACTCGACCTCGACGCGAACCCGGGCCCGCATGAGTGCGGCTTCGCTGGCGTAGGGCGACAGCGGCGCGGTCCGACTGCCGTAGCGGCCGTCCAGCGGCGAGACGGCGTACAGGGCGTTGATGTCAGTCATTGTGCGAGCCTTTCCTGACGCGCTCTAAAAGCGTATCGAAACCGCGACCCCGCCGAGGCCACGAGCGTGCACATCTCGAGAAAACGCGGGGGAAATACTGCCAGAATAATACACCAACGTGGATAAATCGGTGATCGAGACCGCAACCACTTTGCCGTTCGCGGGCGGGGATCCGAGTATGACGCGAATCGCCGGGATGGCCGGCAACCGAGGACGCAACCTGTTGAACATCGCCGATCGCAAGCCGGGCGGGGCCGAACTGGCCGTCGTCCTCACGAGCAGCGAGGACGCGCCGGTGCTCGAGGCCGCCGCCGAGCGCGGAATTCCGACCGAGGTCGTCCCGCTCGCCGAGGGGATGAGCCGCAGCGAGCACGAAAAAGCCGTGCTCGAGGCCCTGTCCGCCCACGAGTTCGATCTCGTCTGTCTGGACGGCTACATGCGAATCCTCTCGGATACCTTCCTCTCCGAGGCCCCGACGACGCTGAACGTTCACCCCTCGCTGCTGCCCGCCTTCCCCGGCATGGACGCCTGGGGCGACGCGCTCGAGGCGAACGTGTCGGTCACGGGCTGTACGGTCCACGTCGTGACGGACGCGACCGACGAGGACGGCACGGTCGTCGAGAGCGAGGTCGACGGCGGTCCGATCGTCACGCAGGAGCCGGTTCCAGTCTACGAAGGGGACGATGAGGAGAGTCTGAAGGAGCGCGTGCTCTACGAGGGCGAGTTCCGTGCGTACCCGCGTGCGGCGAAGTGGTTCGCCGAGGGGAGTGTCGACGTGGATACGGACGCCGGCGAGGTATCGGTCGACGTCGACGTGGCGAGTACCGATTCTGACGATCACAACGGTCTCCCGACGCGTCGGCTGGTTTCCGACGACCGCGCGGACACGCTCCGCTACGGCGAGAACCCCCATCAGGACGCCGCGGTGTACGCCGACTACACCTGCGACGAGGCCAGCGTCGTCCACGCCGACCAGTTGAACGAGGGCGCGAAAGCCCTGTCGTACAACAACTACAACGACGCCGACGGCGCGTTGAACCTGATCAAGGAGTTCGACGAACCAGCCGCCGCGGTGATCAAGCACACGAATCCGGCCGGCTGTGCGACTGCCGACGACCTGACCAACGCCTACGAGAAGGCTCTCTCGACGGATCCGATGAGCGCGTTCGGCGGCATCGTCGCGCTGAATCGCGAGTGTGACGCTGACACCGCCGAGCGGATCATCGACTCGTTCAAGGAGGTCGTCGTCGCGCCCGGCTACGCCGACGACGCCCTCGAGGTGCTCTTCGAGAAGGGCAACCTGCGAGTGCTCGACGTCGGCGAGTTGGGCGAGCGAACGGAACGCTTTACGGAGAAACCGCTGGTGGGTGGTCGGCTCGTGCAGGAGCGCGACCTCCAGTCGGTCTCGGTCGAGGATCTCGAGGTCGTCACCGAACGCGAGCCGACCGAGGAACAACTCGAGTCGATGGTGTTCGCCTGGCAGACGCTCAAACACGTCAAATCGAACGGGATCCTCTTTACGAAGGGCACCGAAACGGTCGGCGTCGGGATGGGGCAGGTTTCCCGCGTCGATGCGGTTCGACTCGCGGCGATGAAAGCCGACGAACACGCGGAGGGCAAGGATGCCGAGGGCGCGGTGATGGCCTCGGACGCGTTCTTCCCGTTCCCGGACGGTATCGAGGAGGCCGCGAAGGCGGGCATCGAGGCGGTCGTTCAACCTGGCGGCTCGGTCAACGACGACGACGTGATCGCGGCCGCGGACGAACACGGTATCGCGATGGCGTTTACCGGTCAGCGGTCTTTCCGTCACGATTAATACTCGCGAACGAAGTGAGTGAGCAGCTTTTTGGTCTCTTCGCAAACGGAGTGAGCGAAGGTCAGCGAGAGCTGTGCTCTCGCCGGACAGATTTTTGCGCGAGGGTGAGCGAAGCGAACCCGAGCGGAAAAAGGTGGATCCGCGATGGCGTTTACCGGCCAGCGGTCTTTTAGACGCGACTGAGCGACGCCGAGTTCGTGTCAGACACTCGGTTGCAGTCGTGCTCGCCGCACGCGGGAGTTCGTGCTACTCGAGGAGGGACGGTAACTCAAAGCCGCGTTTTAGCTAGGGGTGGTGCTATCTCGACGGCCGGAGATCCCTCCGTATGGATCGACGACAGTTCCTCGCGGCGTCGGGCGTCGGCGTCGCGATAACGACGGCAGGGTGTGTAGACGGCGTTCTCGGGACGGCCGCCGGTTCGGAGTCGGATGCGAACGGTCACGGTGCGCCGCCCGAGGACGATCCCGGGAACGCGATCGAGGTGCGCGGCGAGGGGGTAGTCGAAGTGGAGCCGGATCGGGCGATACTGACGATCGGCGTCGAGGCGAGCGGCGAGACCGCCGACGAGGTGACCGACGAACTGGCCGGCGACGCCGAGACGCTCCGGGAGGCGTTCGACGAACTGGGACTCCCCGAGGAAAACGTCGAATCCGGCCGATTTAACGTCAGACAGGTACACAACGGGACGGGGTACGAGGGACACCACTCGTTCCGGGTCGAATTCGACGATCCCGATCGCGCCGGCGAAGTGATCGACGCAGCGACCGCGGCCGGCGCGGACACCGTCGGTCGCGTCCAGTTCGATCTTCAGGACGCGACCCGGGAAGAACGGCGCAACGAGGCCCTGGACAGGGCGCTGGCGAACGCGGACGAGGAGGCCGCCCACATCGCGTCCAACCGCGGCGTCGAGATTACGGGGACGCGATCGGTCTCGACGAGCGACGTGGGCGTTCGCCCGGTCTACGAAACGGCGACCGACGACGCGGCGGCCGCCGAGGGAGGCGGCGCGCCTCCGACCGAGATCGACGCCGGCCCCGTTCGCGTGACCGCGTCCGTGACGGTCACGTACAGCTTCGCGGACGCGGAGTGAGGCGACGGATAGAAGCCAGCGGGTCGAATCCGAACGGTGCGAGGAGGAAGGGCGATTAGAATTCACTACCGAGGTCGTCCGCGCGGACGATCCAGCCTGCGCCGACCGACCGAGACGAACACCGGAAACTGGTGGAAAAACCAGCACGATCACCCGCAGAGTGGTTATCTGGCCGAAAACCGAACGGCTTTTGGGTTCTTAGGTGTGCCTAAAACGCATGGACGCATCACGTCAGTTCGACCGACGCCGCCGAGCACTTCTGGGGACGATTGCGGCCGGGGGTGCAGCCTTCGCCGGCTGTCTCGGCGAGGACGGCGAGAACGACGGCGAGTCCAACGAAGCGGCGTACACGGTCTCGCTGAACCACGCGGGGGAGGCCGAGTTCGACGCCGTTCCCGAAGACGCCTTCGTCACGTTCCCGCAATACGCGGACATGGCGGTTGCCCTCGGCCACGGCGACGCGGTGAACTCGCTGTTCTCGACCGACATGGCGGGGTCGACGATGGACATGTTCTACGACCGCCTCGAGGGAGTCGACTTCGAATGGGAGGGCCTCGAGAACCCGCTCCTGGACGGGCTCGGGGAGGAGGAACTCTACGCGTACGACTGCGACGTTCATTTCCTCGATCCCTCCTACGTCCTGCTCAACGAGTCGGGCTGGACGGAGTCCACTATCGACGAGGTCAGCGAGCGTCTCGGTCCCTGGTACGGAAGCTTTCACAGCGGCGTTCACAGCGACCCCGCGGAGGCGTACGCCGACGACTACGAGTACGAGACGCTCTGGGAGATGTTCGAGACGGTCGCCGAGATCTTTCAGGAACGAGAGCGCTACGAGGCCCTCGAGGCGGTGTACGACGAGATGCGGTCCGACATCGAATCCCGGCTTCCGCCCGAAGACGACCGGCCGACGGTCGCGCGGGTCACGCTGGGTGACGGCGTGTTCTACGCCTACCACCTCAACACGCCCGGGTTCTGGCAGGCGGAGACGCGGCCGCTCGGTGCCCACGACGCCCTCGCCGACCAGGAGTGGCCGGGCGACTGGGGCGAAATCGACTACGAGACGATGCTCGAGGCGGATCCGGACGTTATTCTCCACCTCTGGGGAATCACGCCGCAGTACGCCATCGACTCGATCCGCGAGCGCCTCGCGGACGACCCCGCCGGGAGCGAACTGGCCGCGGTTCAAAACGACCGGGTCGTCGCCAGCGGAATGCGCTATCAGGGACCGATCATGAACCTGTTCCAGCTCGAGATGACCGCCAAACAGCTCTATCCCGAGGAGTTCGGGGAGTGGCCGGGGCACGTGTCCGAGGAGCCCTACCCGGAGATTCCGGCCGACGAACAGCTGTTCGACCGCGAAGCGGTCGCCGAAATCGTCACCGGATCACAGTAGTCGACAGTCGGTGTCGGCGAACGGGAATCGACCGCGTGAATCGCGGATTCGACGCCACCGCGACCAGCGACGGCTCACGGCGGTTCTCGACGACGAACAGTTTGCTCGAGGCCGAGCGTCATACTGACCCAACACGGCAACATCCACAGAACAGATACCGAGTCGCCGTCCGGTTAGTCGTCGGCGGGGACCGCTCGCTGACCGTGCGCGTCGGCCATCGCGAGGACGTCGTCGAAGAAGTCGAGGGTGTCCTCCGGGCCGGGGTTCGCTTCGGGGTGGTACTGACGGGTGAGCACGTCGTACTCGATCCCGTCGATCCCTTCCGGCGTGTCGTCGTTGACGTTGACCTGGGTGACCTCGAGGTGCTCGCCGGGCTCGGCGACCGTGTAACCGTGGTTCTGGGTGGTCATAACGACCCGGCCCGACTCGAGGTCGAGAACGGGCTGGTTGACGCCGCGGTGACCGAAGGTCATCTTCTCGGTGGTGCCGCCGAGCGCTTCGGCGACGATCTGTTGGCCGAGACAGATGCCGGCGACGGGCGTATCCTCGACGAACGCCTCGACGAGGTCGATCGCGCCCTCGTAGTTCGCGGGGTCGCCGGGGCCGTTCGAGATGAACAGAACGTCCGGATCGATGGCCTCGACGGAGTCGACGTCCGCTTCGTGTGGCAGGACGTGAACCGTCGCGTTGCGGGCGACCAGCGAGTCGATGATCGATCCCTTCGCACCACAGTCGATCAGGGCGACGGTTTCGCCGTCGTTTTCGTCGCCGTGGACGGCCGGCTCGTCGACGGTGACCTGCGCGCCGATCTCGGTGTGTTCGCTCATCGTCTTGCAGGCCTCGAGTTCGGCCAGCGCGTCCTCCTCGGTGACGTCCTCGCCGACAGCGATGCCGCACTTCATCGCTCCGCTATCACGGATGTCGGTGACGACCTCTCGGGTGTCGAGGTGGTCGACGGCCGGGACGCCCTCGCTCGAGAGCCACTCGGCGACGTCGTCGGTGAGTTCCTTCGCGAGCACGGCGCGCGGGTGGACCCGATCGGACTCGAAGCGTTCCTCTCGGACGCCGTAGTTACCGATCAACGGATACGAGAAGGTCAGGATCTGCTCCTCGTAGGATGGGTCGGTGAGACTTTCTTCGTAGCCTGAATACGCCGTCGTGAAAACGAGTTCGCCACGAGCCGTTCCCGAAGCACGACCACGTCCCTCGATCACGTGGCCGCCCTCCAGTGCAACGTAGGCTGCTGTCATTACGATCTACGTATTGGATCGACCGCCATAAGTGTTGTCTTCGAAGCTGAGTTACGAAATTCGTAATCGGTAAGTGCCCCTTCCCCATAGTTGCACATCTCCATGGACGACCTTGACCGACAGATCCTCGATATTCTCCGGCGAGACGCCCGGACACCCTACACAGAGATCGCTAACGAGGTCGAGACGAGCGAGGGAACCGTCCGCAATCGCGTCGAGCGGATGATGGACGACGGCATCATCGAACGCTTTACGATCTCGACCCGAACCGGAAACGTGCAGGCGATGCTCGAGATCAGCGTCGCGGTCGACGTCGACACGAAGGTCGTTTCGGAGCGGATGGCCGAGTGGGAAGAGATCGATCTCGTCTGGATGGTCTCGGGTGAACAGGACATCGTCCTCGTCGTCGACGCCGCGGACACGCGCGGGGTGAACGATCTCATCACGAAGGCGCGCGATCAGGAGGAGGTCGTGAGCACGAAGACGCGGCTGATTCTGGACGAAGAACTCGGCTAGGACGAGCCACGCAACTTCCCGCCGACCGACGTTCCGCTCGGGAGCGATACCGATCGTTCGACTCGAGTTCTTCGGGATCTCCTCGAACGCGGACGTTTTCGGGGTCGTCTCGAACGCGGATCGTCCCGAGAATCGGGACCGCGACGAACAGAGCCGACGAGACGGACGTCGATCAGTCGACGCGCATCAGTCCTCACCCGGCGGCGTCCCGACGCCGGGCGTCGGTCGCTCGATCGCGTCGATCACGCGCTTGCGGTTGTGGATCGCCCGGTAGCCCCGACGCAGCAAGCGGTCGAATCCGGATCGAGAGATGCGCGCGCTGACGTTTCCATCGCGGATCGCGTCCACGACCGATTCGGGCGTGAGCCGGTCCGCCTCGACGACGGTGTACGCCCGTCCCACCTCGAACGGGTAGTGCGCGTCGCTGCCGCCGACCAGCGGAAGATCCCGCTCGGCCGCCAACTCTTCGACGAGCGGTCGCGAACGCGGGTGTTTGCCGTTGACCTCGATCGCGTCGAAGGGGACGTCCTCGAGTTCCCGCACCGTACTGTTTCGAAAGGGGTGGGCGACGATCGCGGCGCAGTCGCGCTCGTGGGCCAACTCGACCGCCTCGCCCGGCGAGAGCGCCCCCGGTTCGGTCTCAGACGGCGGATCCGGACCGACGACGAGAACGTGGCCGCGGTCGGTCGTGATCTCGATCCCCGGCAGCGTTTCGGCGCTCGCCGGCGGATCGAACGGCGTGTAGTAATCGTGATTGGTCGTCGCGACACCCTCGAGGCCGCGGCGGTCGGCCGCCCGCATGAGCAGCCGAGCGCCGAGCGGGTCGAATCGGTCGCCGAGGCTCCGGCGGCCGTGAAAGAATCTCGTGTGAGCGTGGAGATCGACGGCGTACACGAAAGTGCATACGCCGGCCAGACCCTTTTGCGCTGGGCCGGCGTGTTCCGAGGTATGCATTCCGACGGAGCGGACGACCGCGTCCTCGTCCTCAACCCCGTCAGCGGGAGCCAGGATCACGTCGACGACGTCGTCGAACTGGCGGGAGATCACGGGTTCGCGGTTCGAAAGACCGAGGAGGGCGGCGACGCAGAACGGTTCGCCCGTGAGGCCGTACCCGACGCCGACCTCGTCGCTGCCGTCGGCGGCGACGGTACGGTAAACGAAGTTATCAACGGCATCGTCGCCGCGGACGCGCTCGAGTCGACGACCGTCGGCGTCATCCCTGCGGGAACGGGCAACAACTTCGCGGCGAATATCGGCATCGAAGGCGTCGAACACGGGTTCGAGGTGATCGAACACGGTCGTCGTCAGCAGATCGATCTCGGGGCGGCGAACGACCGGGCTTTCGTCAACTCCTGTATCGGCGGTATTACGGCCGAGGCGAGTAGCGAGACGACCACCGAGAGCAAGAAGGAGTTGGGCGTGCTCGCGTACGTAAAGAACACGTTCGATACCGTCGACGGGTTCGATTCGCTCCCGCTGCGGGTGGAGACGGCCGCGGGTCCGAACGGAGAGACGGCCCGGAACTGGGAGGGGGAGGCCCTGTTCGTTCTCATCGGTAACTGTCGACGGTTCACCGGTGCGCGAACGGCACAGGCCAACGTCGAGGACGGCCTGCTCGAGGTCACGATCGTCGAGGACGCCGCGACCACCGATCTGATCGGCAGCGCGGCGCTCGAAGGACTGTTCGGCCGCGAGAGCGAACACATCGTCCGCCGGCGAGCCCCGTCGCTCGCGATCGAGAGCCGACGGAGCTCGGTCGAGTACAGTCTGGACGGCGAGATGCTCGAGACCGAGTCGCTCTCGCTCGAGACGACCGCGAGCGCGCTGGAAGTCACCGTCGGCGAGCGCTACCGATCGAACCCCGACGAGGCGGGAGAAACGTGGCCGTTCAACGCGTAACGCCGCTGGAAGACGATACTGGTTTCAGGACCCTCTGCGATGGTGGTGATATGAGTACGGAACGGGACGAACTTCCCCACGAGAACGCCGGACAGGACGTGATCGCGGTCGATGCAGACGACACCGAACTCGAGTTGGTCAACCGACTCGAGGCCCACACCGGCGACGGAATTCGACATCGAGCATTTACCTCGCTCGTCTTCGACGGCGAGGGGAACGTCCTGCTCGCCCAGCGGGCACCCGACAAGCGCCTCTGGGGGACCCACTGGGACGGCACCGTCGCCTCCCACCCCGTCGAGGGACAGAGCCAGGAGGAAGCGACCCGCGAACGACTCGAGGAGGAACTTGGAATCGCGCCCGACCAGTACGACGACCTGCGCCTGACCGACCGCTTCGAGTACAAACGCTACTTCGAGAACGCGGGCGTCGAACACGAGGTCTGTGCCGTCTTGAAGCTGACGCTGTCCGACCACCGCCTCGAACCGAACGAGGAGGAGGTTGCCGGGCTGATGTGGGTCCCCTACGAACGGCTCCACTCGAACCCGGAGTGGTATCGCCAGCTTCGACTCTGTCCGTGGTTCGAGATCGCGATGCGACGCGACGTCCGAGGCGAGTAGCGAGGCGACGCGCCGCAAACGGTGAATCACCGACCGCCCGATTAATCGTGCTAGCAAGTAACAAGGCTTATGAGACCACCGTTCGTAGCGTTGTTTGAGGACCAACGAAATCGGTCCGTGTGACGAAATGAGTTCCAAACCATCGGAAGCCGAGACGTACGAAGTCACGCTCTCCAGAGACGAGCAATGGGTCGTCCACCACCTCCTCGCGACCGATATCGACGAGGCTATCGACAACGGCGAGGCCGCGCCGGCGTGGGCGCTCGAGTTGTTCGAGACCATCGAAGCCGCCGACGAAACGGCTGTATTCACCGACTATCAAGCCCAGCAACTCTCGGACGCGATGACCGCGTACGTCACCTGTGAGGACGCTCCCGAACAGGATATCGTCAACGGATCGAGCGTCGTCGACCGACTCGAGGCGCGCCTCGAGTCGAGGCAACCGACCGAGTGAAAGAGACGACGACTGAGACTTTTTTGGGGCCTACGGACGCGTCGTCGCCCAGACGGCCGTCACGGCGAGGAAAAAGGCCGGAAACAGCGGCAGGCTCAACAGAGCGAACCGGTAGGCGACGTCCGGCGGCCACACGAGGATGGCCCCCGGGGCGATGATGAACGCGACGACGATCATGCCGACGACCGTCCAGCCTCGCCAGTCGAACTCCCGGTCTGCGGTCGCCGGATGGGCTGGCCCGTCCGAACCGTCGTCTGGTGACCCCGTTCGCTCTCCGTCGGCGTCGAACGCCGAGGGATCGTGGACGTAGCCGCCGTCGTCGCTCGAACTCACGGGTGAAGCTTTCGGGTCCGTGGTGAAAGCCCTCACGGTTTCAGAACGAACGTTTGCTCCGCGGGCCGGCGTCGCCGGCCGTCGACAAAATTTCGAGAGAGCAAAGCTCTCTCGGACCTCGCGGGAGCTTCGCTCCCGCTTAGCTTCGACGAAAAGCACAGCGTCACCCCCTCAGCCTCGCCGTTAGCGCGGCTTCGAGGGTTCCCTGGCCCGCTCGCTCACTTCGTTCGCTCGCGGTTGCTACCGATTTTCAGGCTTACTGATCGCGGTTCGGGTTACAGTTCGCTGTCGGGCCGAACGACGACCTTGCCGAACCCTTCTCGGTTCTCGATGATCTCGTGGGCGCGTGCGGACTCGCTCATCGGCAATTCCTCGCGAATCGCGGGCTCGAACGTGCCGTCCCAGACGAGTTCCATCACGTCGTCGACCTGGCCGGGCGTGGCCATCGTCGAGCCGATGATCTGGAGCTGGTTCCAGAAGATGCGCGGAATGTCCGTCTCCGGGTTTCCGCCGCCGGTGCCGCCACAGGTCACGAGCCGCCCGCCCTTGGTGAGGCTCTTGAGGGAGTCCTGCCACGTCGGCGCGCCGACGTGCTCGACGACGACGTCGACGCCGCGACGGTCGGTCTCGTCCAAGACCCAATCCGCGAACTCCTCCTCCTCGTAGTTACAGACGTGATCGGCACCGTGCTCGCGGGCGTAGTCGAGTTTTTCCGCCGTGCTGCCGGTCGCGTACACCTCCGCGCCCGCGTAATCGGCGATCTGGAGCGCGGCGTGGCCGACCCCGCCGCTGGCTCCCAACACGAGCACCGACTCGCCGGCCTCGAGTTCCGCCCGCTCGATCAGCATCCGCCAGGCGGTCTGGAAGACGAGACAGCTCGAGCCGGCGACCGACCAGTCGACGCCGTCGGGGACCGGAATCAGGTTATCCTCGGGGATGGCGGCGTACTCGGCGTGAATGCCCGGAACGTGCTCGCCGATGATGTGGAAGCGCGGATCGAGCGTCGGATCGTCCATTCGCAGGTCGCCGACGCCGGCCGAGAGCGCGACGTGATCGCCTTCCTCGAAGCGGGTGACGTCCTCGCCGACCGCTTCGACGACGCCCGCCCCGTCGCTGCCCGGAATGTGGGGCATCTCGAGGTCGATTCCCGGCATTCCGCGGCGCGTCCAGATATCGAGGTGGTTGAGTGCTGCCGCCTTGACGTCGACCAGCACGTCCTCGCGTCCGACCTCGGGGTCGGGGTAGTTGCCGTACTCGATGACGTCCCGGTCGCCGTGTTCGGTGATCTTGACTGCGTGCATACACGCGACTCAACGGAAACTCGCTGCATAACAGTTGGGCTACCAGCACTGACCGGTCCCGGCTGATACCGTCGACGGACGATCGCAACGGGACACGTCGATTCCGTCCTTCAACGGCGGTGGGAACCGTCTCCGGGTCCTCGAGGCGCTCGTTAGCCAGCGTTTTACTCGTCGGCTCTCGAAGGGAACGGTATGAACGAGACGGACGCGAGGAGAGATGCGGGCGCGGACGCGAAGACGGAACAGGGTGCCGATACGAGCGGGGACGAAGGGGGTGAACGCGTCGACGAAGACGGCGCATCCGAGCCCGATACCGAGGCCCTCGGTGCCAGCGTGATCACGATCGCGACGGACCGGACGCTCGAGTCCGATCCAACCGGTGATGCCATCGTGACGGCCCTGAAAAAGAGCGGTCACGGGATTGCCACTCGGGAACACATCAATTCGGACCACGATCAGGTCCAGTCGAGCGTGTCGCGGATGCTCGACCGCGAGGACATCGACATCGTCGTTACCGGTGGGGCGACCGGCGTCGAACCCGGCGACGTCACCATCGAGGCCCTCGAACCGCTACTCGAGAAGGAGCTCACCACGTTCACCGACCTGTTCACCGCGCTGGCCTACGAGGCGGTTGGCACCCGCGCCATCACGGCGCGAACGCTCGCCGGCATCGCCGACGGAATTCCCGTGTTCTGCCTTCCCGGCGACGAAGACGCCGCACGACTCGGACTCGACGAAATCGTCCTGCCCGAAGTGCACCGTCTCGTCGACCTCGCTCGGGAAGCAGAACGTGATCCCGAGAGCGAATCGGCGGAGACCGACGCCGCCGTCGACGAACCGACTGAGAACGGGAGCGAAGACGAAGGCGGAGATAACGAGGGAGACGGAGGCGAGTGAGATGGGAGGTTCCAACGAGCGACGCAGTGACACCGACGGCGCTACTGGTGCGAACGACGCCACTGGCGGCGCTACCGGTACGGACGACGCCGCCACCGACAAACGGTCCGTCCGCGAGCGCGTCTGGGACGACCTCGAGGAGAGCGGCCAGGCCCGGTTTCCGTTTCCGCCCCACGGCCGAATTCCGAACTTCGCCGGCGCGGACGAGGCCGCCGACCGGCTGGCCGACCAACCCGAGTGGCGCGCCGCGACCACGATCAAGGCCAATCCCGACGCCCCGCAACTGCCCGTCCGTCGCCGAGCGCTCCGGGAGAGGAAGACGGTCTACATGGCGGTGCCGCGCCTCGCGGACGAGCAGTGCTTCCTGAAACTGGACCCGGACGAACTCGAGGACTACGACGCGGCGACGACGGTTTCGGGGTCGTCGACACACGGCGAACAGGTCGGCCCGGAGGCGGTCGACCGCGTCGATCTGATCGTCTCCGGCAGCGTCGCCGTGAGCGAGTCCGGCGGTCGTATCGGCAAAGGAGAGGGCTACAGCGATCTCGAGTACGCGATCTTACGTGATCTGGACCTCGTCGACGAGACGACGACGGTCGCGACGACGATCCACGAGCGCCAACTGATCGACGACCCGGTCTCGATCGGCGATCACGACGTTTCGATGGATCTGGTCGTCACGCCCGAGCGAACGCTCCGTCTGGCGAATCGCGATCAACCGACCGGGATCGACTGGGACCTGCTCCCCGACGAGCGACTCGGGGAGATACCGGTCCTGAAACGGCTTCGAGAGTGGTATCGTAACAACTGAAACGAGTTACACCGGAGCGAACGAAGTGAGCGAGAACCGCGCTGCCGTCGTGCGATCAGGTGTGCAGTGACTGTCAGTGGCTACGATAGCTCACGAACGAGAAGATCCATCCCCGAGGCGCGAATCCGTCGCGCCTCGAGTGCCAACCGCAGGGTGACACGGGCGGGTGCAGCGCCCGTGCTGGTACCGCAAAACGGTACGGTGTGGCAATGGTGGGGAAGGGTGCTGTGGTGGGGTTGCTGGAAGTCACGGGTACAGGCAGTGGATGCCTTGGTGGGGTCTGCCCGTCGACCTCCATCCATTAGTACCGGTGGGATCCACTTGAACGGGGGAGACGGTGTGAGAATCTTATCCCGGATTTTCTCGAATTCAATGCGATTTTACTCAGCGCAACGGTGACCCGAGAACGTTTATTCGGGCCGTCTTCCGCACAATAGCGATTTTCTGCGGAGGGAAAACTGCCGTCGGTCCGGACCGTCGGCGAGCGCGGCCAGATCCGGCCGTCAGCTGGTCAGTTCTTCGGCGACGATCGCGGCGTCCATCAGTTTGGGGTCGACCGCGAGATCGAGTTGGCCCTTGATGAACTCCGGGATCGTGCGTCGAGCGTAGACGACGGTCCGTACGTCGTCCGTAAGGTCACAGACGATCGGGATCGTCGTCGCCTGATCGATATCAGTCAGCACGTACAGGTCGGCCTCGAGAACGCCGGCCTCCTCGAGGGTCGGTCGCGAAATGAGACCGGTGATACGGGCGACGTTGGCTCCCTCGGCCTCGAGGGCGTCGGCGATTCCGTCTTCGTCCGGGCCGGCGACGATCGCGTCCATGGGTGCGCTCATTCGTACTCGATCGTCGCGGGTGGTTTGTGGGTCACGTCGTAGACGACGCGGGCGACGTTCTCGTTTCCGCCGGTGATGCGCGATTGGATGCGCTGGAGCGTCTCCCAATCGATCTCCTGCGCACGGGCGGTCATCCCGTCGCGCGATTCGACGGAGCGGACGGAGACGACCCAGCCGTGAACGCGGTTGTCGCCTTTCACACCCGTCGCCTTGCCGATAACGGCCGCAAGCGCCTGCCAGGGCTCGTACTCCTCGAGTTCCTCCTCGACGACGTGACACGCGTGGCGAGCGACCTCGAGTTTCTCGTCGGTGACTTCCCCAATAACCCGAACTGCCAGCCCCGGGCCGGGGAACGGCATCCGTTCGGCGACGAGTTCGTCGAGACCGAGGTGGTGGGCGACCTCGCGGACCTCGTCCTTGTAGAGATCGCGAACGGGTTCGACGATGCCGTCGAAGTCGACGACGTCGGGAAGTCCGCCGACGTTGTGGTGGGACTTGATCCCGCCCTCGCTCTCGATGCGGTCGGGGTAGATCGTCCCCTGGACGAGGTAGTCGGCGTCGGTGTCTTTCGACTCGCGTTCGAACTCGCGGATGAACTGCTCGCCGATAACCTTGCGTTTCTCCTCGGGGTCCGTAACGCCCGACAGGGCCTCGAGGAACCGATCTTTCGCGTCGACGATCCGCAGCGACTCCATGTAGTCGAACGTCTCGCGGATCTGGTCGGTTTCGCCCTTGCGCATCAGGCCGGTGTCGACGTAAACCGGGGTGAGTCGGTCGCCGATGGCCTCGTATGCCAGTGCGGCGGCGACCGAAGAGTCGACGCCGCCCGACAGGGCGATAACGGCGTTCGCGTCGCCGATTTCGTCGCCGATCTCTGCAACTGCGTCCGGAACAAACGTCTCAGTGTCTACCATCAGTGGGTTACCTCCGTCTCGGCGTCCGCATCGGATTCGTCGCCAGTCGCGTCGGCATCGGTCGCCCTATCGATGATCGCCTCGACGAGCCCCAGAAACGGCGGGCTCGGCTGACCGGGTCGGGACGTGTACTCGGGGTGGAACTGCGTGCCGAGGAAGTAGGGGTGGCCCTCGAGTTCGAGGATCTCCATTCGGTTGCCCGCAGTACCGGAGAAGACGAGTGGTTCGTCCTCGAAATCATCGAAGTACTCGGGGTTTACCTCATAGCGGTGGCGGTGGCGCTCGGTACAGGACGTGTCGCCGTAGAGTTCGTACGCCAGCGTCTCGGGTTCGATGACGGTCGTGTGTTCGCCCAACCGCATCGTCCCGCCCAGATCCTCGACCTCGTACTGCTCGGGCAGGATGTCGATGACTGGATGGGGCGTGTCCTCGATCATCTCGGCCGAATGGGCGTCCTCGAGTCCCAGTACGTTCCGGGCGTACTCAACGACGGCCATCTGGAAGCCGAGACAGAGCCCGAGGAAGGGCACGTCGTTCTCGCGGGCGTAGCGCACGGCTTCGATCTTTCCTTCGGAGCCGCGCATTCCGAAGCCGCCGGGGACGATGATCCCGTCGACCCCCTCGAGTTGGCCGTCGTGGCCGTCGGCCAGTTCGTCGGCCGGCACCCAGTGGGTGGTGACGTTGCTGCCGACCTCGAAGCCCGCGTGTTTCAGCGACTCGTGGATCGACATGTACGCGTCCTCGAGGTCGTACTTGCCGACCAGCGCGATGTCGACCTCGCCGTCCTTTTCGGTGGTGACGATATCGCGCCAGTCGTTCGTCCGCTCGCCCGCGGGGAGCGCGTCGTCGTCGAGTCCGAAGTGCTCGAGGACGTACTGGTCGAGTCCCTCCTCCTCGACCATCAGGGGGACGTGGTAGACGTCCTCGACGTCGGGGTTCGAGAACACCGCCTCGGTCGGGATATCACAGAACAGCGCGATCTTCTCCTTCGTTTCGGGCTCGAGTCGATCCTCGCAGCGCCCGACGATCACGTCGGGCTGGAGGCCGATCGAGCGCACTTCCTTGACGCTGTGCTGGGTCGGCTTCGTCTTCTGCTCGCCGTTTTTCGAGTACGGAACGAGCGTGACGTGGGTGAAGAGAACGTTCTCCTCGGGTTCCTCGTGGGCGAACTGGCGCAGCGCCTCGAGGTAGGGCATCCCCTCGATGTCACCGACGGTGCCGCCGACTTCGATGATACAGACGTCGGTACCTTCGGCGGCCTCCCGGATCCGCCGTTTGATGTCGTCGGTGATATGCGGGATGATCTGGACCGTCTTTCCGAGATAGTCGCCCGCACGTTCTTTCTCGATGACGTGCTGGTACGTTTTCCCGGTGGTGATGTTGTGGTCCGAGGTCATGTCGATATCGAGGAACCGCTCGTAGTTCCCCAGATCGAGGTCGACCTCGCCGCCGTCCTCGAGGACGTAGACTTCTCCGTGCTGGTACGGATTCATCGTCCCCGCGTCGACGTTGAGATACGGATCGATCTTGACGGCGGTGACGTCGAACCCGGCGTTCGTGAGGAGACGGCCGGTGCTCGCGGCCGTGATTCCCTTCCCGAGCCCTGACATCACGCCGCCGGTGACGAAGATGAACTTGTTCCCCAGAGAGGGGTCATAATGAGTGTCCGATTCCGTCGGCATACCGAGTGTCCGAGTGAACGGTTGAAAACGATTTCGGGACCGGACGGACTCCGAGACGTCCTGACACACTCGAGCAAAGTTCGCCGACGCACCTACGGGCGATATCGAGAGGAGATTCGACGACGAAAACCACGGTACGCAGCCGTCTCGCTCACAAACGGCTCTTTTTCGAGGAACGTAGTCGACCCTCGTCTTCGAAGAACTGCGACTACGCTCCTCGAGCGACCCTATGGGTCTTCGTCCTGGACCTCGACGATGACGGCCTGCTCAAAGAACTCGCTGTCACCGCCCGTGCGGAGCTGGATCGTCCGTCCGGGGAGATCCGGATCGTCCTCGTCCGTCGATTCCTGCGGAACGGATACGGCGGTAATCCCACTGACCGTGACGGACCGACGCTGGATCGGGTCGTCCTCGTACTCGACGGTCTCCCAGGTTTCGACGTCGAGTTCGTCCATGTCTTTCCCGAAGTACGCCTCCGAGTCCGGGTTGACCGAATCTTCCGTCTGTGACTCGCCGGTCGTCCTGTTGTCGTCGAACTGGACCTCTTCGTGTTTGTACTGATCGAGCTGCACGAGCATACGACACCCCACCACGAACAGTGTGATAATCCTTACAGGGGTAGTTGTCCGAGTGGTCACGAACGACGACGGTCCACCGGATCTCGAGCGACCGGCTCTCGGGACAGATCCCTGAACTATTTCGTGTCGCAGCCACAACATCATCGTGATGTCCTACGAGTATCAGTCGCTTCCCAACCCACCCGCCGAAGACCTTGATATCGAGTTCAAGGCCGGAATCGGGTGTTACCTCGGACTGATCCTGGCCGGGGTCACCACGATCGCCGGGATCATCGCCGGCTCATCGACCGTGGTCCTCCTGGTGACCGCACCCAGTACGGTAAAGGGCACGCTACTCCTCGCGCTGGTGTTCGGGGATCGACTGCACGGCCTTCCGGAACGGATCGGTCGAAGCCGAGCCCGACGGCTCGCCTGCTACGTCCCGGCGGTAGCGTTTGCCGCGGTACTCCTCTCGCCGCCGGTTACCCAACTCGAGTACACCGCCCGACTGAGCGTCGTCACGGGCGCTTTCGCCTTGCTCACCGCCGCGGTCGCCGCCGGCATCGCACGGATGGCCCGCAACCGTTACGTCGACGCGATTACCGCCGACGAACCGAGCGCGACCTGGACGTGGCGCCGGACCGGTTTCGGCTCCGGCGAGCGGATCGTTCCGGCGATCACGGCGCTGTGGGTGGTCGTCGGACTCCTCAGTGGATTGGCGTGGGACTGGTTCTTCGGCCTGAAGATAGCGTTTTACGGGTGCGTCCCCCTCCTCTTCTACTGGTTCGACTGGGCCGGTACCTGGGACGACCACGCGAGTACCGGGTGGAACCTCCCGACGATCCGCGCCCACGAGTCCGGGCTCGTCCTCGAGCGCTGGTACGCGAAAAAGCACGTTCCGTGGGAGGCGATCGCCGACGTTCGGCTGACGTCGGACGAACTCGTCCTCGAGCGCCGCTGGATAGACATCCGCTGCGATCGATCGATGATCGACGATCCCGAAGCGGTCCGCGATGGAATCGAACGTGCACGCGGGCGATCCGATCGGTTCACCCCCGCGGCGGACCGGTCCACCATCAGTGAGCCGTCGGACTGAAAAAGCGAGAACGACACTCAGGAACGGTCGCGCTGGAGCGATTCCGCGGGATCGCGCGCCCGTCCGTTGTATCTGGAGAGGAGATACCACTGCGTCAGGGCGAGCGAAACGAGTAGCCCACCGGTGGCGACGAACAGCGTCGGCGACTCGAGCGCCAGACTATAAAAGAGCCCGGACCCGAGCACGACGTACGATACGACAAGGACCCAGACGAACCGTTTCATGTGAACGATACGATATCCGATACGATAAGGGTGCTGGTCGAGTCGATTCCGCTACTTGCCCCAGAAGGGATCCCGGCTTCGCTTCTTGTCGAGGTACATGTTCAGCGCCTCGAGTTCGTCGCCGGGGATCTCGCTCGCGAGTTCCTGTTCCAGGATCTTCGCGTGTTTTTCCGGAATCTCGATCCAGAGTTCGTCGTCCTCTTCGATCTGGCGGCCGACGGTCGGGCCGTCGATGGCGACCGAGACGCGGTTGCCCGCGCGCGCCTCGTCGACGTCTTCTCCCTGTTCTTGAATCCCCTTGACCTGGCCGACGCGGTCGGATTCGTTATTCTCGAACTTCACGACGTTCGCGTTGTTCTGTATCGTCCCCGAGTTCACCTCGACGCCGACGACCGCGGGATCGTTCTGGCGGAAGGTGTGGTCGGGCAGAATGCGGAATCGGGCCGGTCGGACGATGTTATCGAGGATCGTGTCCTGCTGGGCGCGCTCGAGTTCCTCGATGTGCTCCTCGTACTCCTCGATGAGCTGATAGATGACTTCGTCGGTGAAAAGCGTCACGTCGTCGGTTTTGGCGCGCTGTTCGGCGTCGCCGAGCACGTCGACGTTGAACCCGAGGATCGCCTGCTGTTTCGGATCCTCGGCCGTCGAGGCGACCGAAACGTCGCGCGGTGCGACGTCGCCCACTTCCGCGCGGACGATGGGCACCTCCGCGTCGTCGAGCGCGTCGGCCATCGCCTCGAGGCTGCCCAGCGTGTCGGCTTTGACGACGACGCCCTGCTCTTCGGTATCGACGGCGATATCGGCGAGTTCGGCCTCGACGTCCCGAATGACGTCCTCGAGCGGCCGGTCGCGGACGACGCGGACCGGCGCGCCGGCCATCGCGTCCTCGAGTTCGGGCGCGGCGACCTTGATCCCGGTCGCAGCCGACACTTCGTCGACTTTCTCGAATCGGCTCTCGGTTCGAATCTCCGCGAGCGGGCGCGGCTGGAGCAAGGCCCGAACGTCGGTGACGATCGGTTCGTTCTTTCCGCCGATGACGATCTGGTCGTCCGCGCTGATCGTCCCGTCGTAGAGGACCATATCGATCGTCGTCCCGAAGCCTTTCTCCTCTTTGACCTCGAGGACGGTGCCGACGCCGGGGCCGGTGACGTCGATCTCCATCTCCTCTTTCATGTAGCGCTGGGAGAGTCCCATCATGACCGTCAGGAGGTCGGGGACGCCCTCGCCGGTCATCGCCGAAACGGGGACGACGCCGACGTTGCGCTGGAAGTTCTGGACGCGCCAGTAGAGGTCGGCCGAGAATCCCTCGTCGCTCAGGTTGCCGATGATCTCATAGAGCTTTTCGTCGAGTCGCTTGCGCACCCGTTCGGACTGGGCCTCGTAGGTGTCGTTGATCGGCATGTCCTCGTGTACCTTCCAGCCGGGGACGGTGTCGATCTTGTTCGCCGCGACGATAAACGGCGTCTGGGACCGACTGAGGATCTCCAGGGCCTCGAGGGTCTGGGGCTGGAAGCCGTCGTTGACGTCGACAACGAGAATCGCGATGTCCGCGAGCGCACCGCCGCGTGAGCGAAGCGTCGTAAAGGAGTGGTGACCCGGGGTATCGATAAAGAGGAGGCCGGGCAGATCGAAGTCGTCCGGGTCGACGAGGTCGCCCGCAATCGAGGAGATGATATCCAGCGGAACGGCTGTCGCGCCGATGTGCTGGGTAATCGCCCCTGCTTCACCCTCGATAACCGCGGAGCCGCGAATTTTATCGAGGAGACTGGTCTTGCCGTGATCGACGTGTCCGAGAACGGCGACGATCGGCGTTCTGAGAGATGTGGGGTCGTGCGTATCCGTATTCGACATGGTGAACCACCCGAGAAGGTCTTAGTACTATCGTCCGCTGCCCAGTAGTTAAACCCATCGTCACAGTCGAGCGAGGGCTCGATTCGGAGACGGTTCGCGTTCGATTCGAACGCCGTCCGTCTGACATCCCCGTGGTTTTTAATACCGATTAGTAAGTACGGGTATGCATGAGCGATATACTCGCTGAAAACCTCTCGGGGAAGGCCGTCATGGGCTCCGATGGAACCGAGCTAGGACTGCTGTATAATATTACGATGGACCTCAAATCCGGCAAGCTACACAACCTCGTCATCGAGCCCGACGAAGCACTGCCGACCCGATCGGTCGACTTCGACGTCAACGATGCCGGCCGATTCCTCGTTTCCGTCAACCGCGTTCAGGCGGTCAAAGACTACATCGTCGTCCAGCGCTAACGGTATGTACGTTCTCGACTCCTCGGCGTTTATCCACGACTTTCACACGACAGAACAGACTGCGACGATCCCCCTCGTCCGCGACGAACTCGAGGACGAAAGCGCCTATCGCTACGACGCGATGGAAGGCTCGGGGATGCACATTCATATTCCGAACGAGGATACTACGGAAAAGGTCGAGCGAGCGGCCAAGGAATCCGGCGACCTCGGGGTCCTGTCCGACACCGACATCCGACTCGTCGCCGCGAGCTTCGAACTCGACGCCACGCTCGTGACCGACGACTACGCGATGCAAAACGTCGCCGAAAAGCTCAACGTGACCGTCGAAGTGATCGCCCGAGAGGGAATCGACGAACAGCGCCACTGGACCTATCAGTGTCAGGGCTGCGGTCGGGAGTTCGACGAAGAGAAGGACCGCTGTCCGATCTGTGGCTCGGAACTGGCGCGTAAGAACCCCACGTAGCCGGCGAGCCGTCGCTCCCGTTTTTCTCGAGTTCTCAAAGCATCGTTAGAAAGATCGCCGCGTTGTAACAGCCGTGGACGAGCGCCGGAACGAGCAGGTTGTCCGTGCGCTCGTAGATCGTCCCGAGTATCAACGCGAGGACGAACAACAACGAAAGGCTCGCGAGCAGTTCTCCCGATCCGGCGGTGGCGTACGCCGAAATGTGAACGCACGTGAACACGACGCTTGCGACGACGACGGCACCGGTGCGCGAGAACCGCTCGTAGAGCGACTTCTGGATGATGTTTCGGTAGAGCAGTTCTTCGAACGGGCCGACCAGTAACACCATCGCCGGGATGATGACGAGCAACAGGTCGGGATTGTCGGCTACCTGCTGCGTTGTGGTGTGATCCGAGCCGTCGATACCGACGAGAGACATGAGCCACGAGAGCCCCACGTTCGCCGCGAGTATCAGTACGATCCCGCCGACGATCCACCCGACCGTCCGGAGCGTCGGGCGCTCGAGGTCGATGAACGACAGGTCGCGGCCGCGAAACGCCAGATAGCCGACCGCGACTGCGCCGAGGCCGACGCCGACGGAGAGGTACTCGATTACCGTCCCCTGAAACGCCGTGGGCTCGCCGGCGATCAGCATGACCGGCAACTCGAGAAAGAGGTACGCGAACGACATGCCAATCAGCCCGACGAACGCGAGCACGAGCATCTCGACCGAGAGCGTCAGCCGGTCCAGTAGCCCGCGACCCGAGAGACCGGCGGCGTCGGCGACGCCGATTCCGATGGTTCCCGCCCCCACGAAAAACGCCACGAACAGCAGCGAGACGGACCACTCGAGTCCCGGAACGACGACCGATCCCAGAATCCCCTGGGTGATCGCGTAGCCCGACACGACGACGACGAGGAGGCTCGAGCCGGCCGCAATCGGTCCGGCGATGTTTCGCTCGAGGAGGCCGTGGCGGCGCGCGAGAAAGGCCCCGGTGGTGACGAGTGCGCCAGTTATCCCGATCCAGAGCGCGAACTCGTCGACCCCGCGACGAAGCGGAATCAGGAACGCGACGAGCGTCACGGCTGCGAGGACGGTTCCGATGGCGGGGACGACGGCGGACGAGAGCGGAGCGCCGTCGCCGTCGGCGGCCCGTGCGGTGTGTTCGTCGCTCATGCGTATACGTGGATGTTCGTGTGCGCGTTCATAGGCGAACCGGAACCGAGCGGCCGAGTCCGTTCGACTCGAAGAGGAACGACGTTGCAAACCGATCGATCCACGCGCGGTGGCGTGCGCCGGCTCGCGGTTCGCTGCTCGCTCACCGCGAGACGAATCTGCGCGAGGTCTTCTCGAACGAAAAATAGAGCCGCTACCGTTCGACGCGAAGTTCCGTCTTCTCGGCGACGGCGTCGGCCTCCTCGAACTCGCCGTCGGAATGCTTCGCGTCCCGACGAGCCTCGGAATCGGACTCCGATTCCGAGACGCCGCCCCCGAGCAGCCCTCGAGTCGCCTTCTTCGCCCACTCGACGGCGGGCTGTTCGAACGTGTTGACGCCGTACAGCTCGCCCGCGAGCACGCAGGCCGCTTCCGTGCCGTAGAGCAGGCCGCCCAGTTCGAACTCGTCGACGCGCTCGAGTTCGAGTCGGACGTTCGGTCGGCCGGCCGCCGCGAGGCTGGCCTCGGTCGCCTCGAACTCGGCCTCGAGCAACCCGCCGAGTGTCGTGTCGCCGAGATAGGCGAGATCCTCGACGTCGGTGTCCGGAATCGGACGATCCGCGGTCTCCCGAACCGTGACGAACGTGACGAGTTTGTCCCGCGGACCCGCGCGGTAGAGTTGAAGCTGGGAGTGTTGGTCCGTGACGCCGAGTGCGCGAACGGGCGTCTGTCCGAGGTCGTCCTTGCCCAGACTCTCGGCCCACAGCTGAGCGAACCACTCGGCGGCGGTCTCGAGGGACTCCGCGTAGGGCATCATGGCGTTGATCCCGGCTCCGCGCTGGTCCAGTGCGTATGTCGTCGCGCCGTAGGCGTAGGCGGGACAGTCGAAGAGCGATCCGGTCAGGGTTTCGGCTTCGGCGGCGGCTCCCTCGAGTAGGGCTTCGACGTCGTGGCCACAGATCGCCGCGGCGACCAGTCCGACCGCGGAGAGGGCCGAAAAGCGGCCCGGAACGCCGTCGGGGACCTTCAGCGAGGGCAGATCGTGGCGCTCCGCGAGGTCCCGAAGCGGCCCCGAGTCGCCGGTCGTCACGATCGTTCGCTCGGTCCAGTCGACGCCTGCGGATTCGAAGGCGTCTCTCACGACGAGGAAGTTCGCCAGCGTTTCCGCCGTCGTTCCCGACCGCGAGACGACGTTGATCGCCGCGTTCTCGAGCGGAAGCCGATCGAGTTCGCTCGACACCCAAGCGGGATCGACGTTGTCGAGATAGACGGCTTCGGTGTCGCTCTCGTCGGCGAGCGCGTCGGTGATCGTGGCCGCGCCGAGTGCGCTGCCGCCGATACCGACCGTGATCAGGGCCTCGGCGTCGGCGACCGGTTCGACAGCGGCCCTGATCTCGTCCGGATCGGTTCGTTCGGGGAGGTTCAGCGCCTCGTAGCCGTGTTCGCCGTTCCCCATCCCCTGCTCGATGCGCTCGTGTGCGGCCGCCACCTGCTTGTCCAGTCGCTCGAGGGACTCCCGCGAAACGCCGGGCGACGCGACGGACGCCAGCGCGTTGCCGATGTCTACGTTCATATGCGAGCAGGCGAGGGCCGGAACCAAAGGCGTTCCGTGATGGAGGGGCGACCGCAACCGGTCCCGAAGAACGGGCCGGACGGGAACAAAGCACCACGTGTGTAGGGACCAGCTTTACGCGGCCCGTGCGACTAGGTGAATTCAACCACGATGACCACTCATTCCCCAACCGAACCGATCGATATCCTGCTCGTCGAAGACAACCCGGGCGACGTTCGGCTGACCCAGGAGGCGTTTAAAGAGATAGACAGCGAGATCAGATTCCACACGGTCACCGACGGCGAGGGGGCGACGACGTACTTCGACGTCTGCGGGACTGACACCTCGAGTATCAACCCCGATCTCGTGCTCCTCGACCTGAACCTCCCGCGGGTGGACGGATTCGAGATTCTGGAGATCCTCGGAGACGAACTAGACTACCCGCCGCCGCCGATCCTCGTCCTCTCGAGTTCGGAGACGGAGGAAGATATCGTCAAAAGCTACGAGCGTGCGGCGAACGCCTACCTCACGAAACCGGACGACCCCGACGAGTTCGATGCGCTGGCGAAAGCGATCGAGGACTTCTGGATCGATTCGGCGCAGCATCCGCCCGCCCCGTCGTAGGGCAGGTGCTCGGGGCGGATCGCCCGAACGGATTTCGGGGAACTCGTTTTTGCATTCGTCGTGGGGGTGGCAGTGAACTGCTGTTCGCGCTGGAACCGGACAGTTCCACGCCTCCCCGGCAGACTTGCTCGCGCACTCGCGGCCGACGGCCGTTCGCCGTTTCGCGGCGCGTCGACATCGCGACCGCCGATTCCTCGCGAGACGTGATCGAAAGTCGAAACCCCGAAACCGTCCCTGCGCGTACCACCCGCTCATGACCGAAAAAACGGGCACGTTCGTCGTCACCCACGCCGAAGACGACTCGGCCGTCATCCGCGACGCCGAGACCGCACAGGTCCACACCCTCGCGTCGAACCCCGGCCTCGAGGTCCACGACGTCCTCGAGGCGACCGTCGCACCCGACCCGCCGCTCGAGGTCACGTGGCAGGTCGTCGAGGTCGACGACCGCCGCTCGATCGAACTGGTCGATACCGACCTCGAACCGACCCAGCACTCGAAAGCGGTGGCGGCCGACGCCGAGGTCGGCGAACTCGTCCAGGAGGAGCGAGCGGGCACCGGCGAGATACACATCTTTCGCGTCCCCGAAGACGAGGTCGAGGCCGCAGCACGGGACGTCCTCGACGACGAGGAGACGATCGCTCGAGCGGCCAGGCTCGAGGCGGTCCGCGTCGAGGTTCGCCGGTCCGCCGACGACGGCGTGTTGAGCGTTCGGTACCTTCCCGACTGATGCTCTCGCGCTCGTCGCGAACCGTCCACGCGTGCGTCAAAGAACGACAGTTGTTCCGCCTGAAACCGTGGAAATCGCGAATATTAGGGGCTCGAGACCTCGATTCGGTCGACGACCGTCTCGTCCGGGACGCTGGTCGTCCAATTGGTAAGTCGTGCGTTTTGACCTTATTCGGGCGTCAGAATCCGTGAGACCGCCTCGAGCGGGTTCAACTCAACGCCATCTGGATAACGTTCTTCGAAAAACATGCTGTAGAAATTGAGAAGGCTTACTTCGGCTGATCTCGAGTGGTCGCGTATATGGGTTATTTCGACGTACCGGAGATCGATTATACCCGGTACAGCGACCGCCAACTCGCGGCGGTTCCGCTCGCGGTTCTCGCGGTGGCACTGCTCGTCCTCACTGGCTCGTTTCTCGCGACGGGAGCGCCGGTTCAGCCGGGGATGGACTTCGCCGGCGGATCGGAACTGACCATCCAGACGACCTCCTCGCAGGAGGAGATCGCGAACGCCTTCGACGAAGAGCCCGAGTCGATCCAGGCGGTCTCAGGGCCCGACACGGAAAACCAGTACATCGTCCAGTTCACCACGACCGATCTCTCGACGTTGACCGAGCAAGCCGAGGCGAACCTGGAGCAAGACGGAGACGCCGATGTCGTCCAACTCGAATCGACGGTATCGGAGAGTTTCGGAGATCAAACCCAGCGGACCGCCCTGTTGGGGATCGCCGTGGCCTTCCTCGGGATGAGCGCGATCACGTTCTTGCTCTTTCGAACGTTCGTGCCGTCGATCGCGATCGTGGTCTCGGCGCTTTCGGACATCGTGATCCCGCTGGCGTTCATGGCAGTCGCCGGAATCTCGCTCTCGCTCGGGACCGTCGCCGCGTTGCTCATGTTGATCGGGTATTCGGTCGACTCCGACATCCTGTTGAACAACCACATTCTGCGGCGTAGCGGCGACTTCTACGAAAGCACCAACCGCGCGATGGGGACCGGTGTCACGATGACGGTGACGTCGATGGTGGCGATGCTCGTCATGGGCGTCACGGCGTGGCTGTTCGGCGTCGAGTTGCTGGCATCGATCGGGATCATCCTCTTCGTCGGCCTCGCAGCCGACCTGATGAACACGTATATGCTGAATCTGAGTCTACTTCGCTGGTACAAGTTCCATGGGGTGAGATCGTAATGGGACCGATCACGTTCGTCAAGGAGTACTGGCGGGTCCTCTTCCTGGTAGTTTTCATCACCGGCGCGCTCGTTGCCCTCTTCATCCCCGGCGGAATCATGGCGGACGACAGTCTCGCCGGAGACGAGAGCGTCGGCGACAACCCGACGAACCTCGAGTACGGACTCGGACTCGACGGCGGGACGCGCATTAGCGCCCCGGTCGTCGGGATGACTGCCGAGGATATCGACGCCGGTGCCGTAGACGAAGAGGGCCGCGTCGATCGCGAACGGCTCACGGAAATCGAGAATACGCTGTACGAGGAACTCGATCTCGATACGGGTAACGTGAGCGTCAGCCACGACGACGACGGCAACGTTCACGCCGAGTTGTTCACCAACCAGAGAACGAAACAGGAGTTCGCCGACGCGCTCGGCGAAGCGGGGGTCGAGGTCGATCCCGACGAAGATATCCGCGACGGCGTGACGGCACAGACGCGCAGCCAGATGGTCGAGACGATCCAGTCGAAGATCAACGCGGCTGGCCTCTCGGGCGGCAACGCGTACGAATCCGAACAGCTCGGCGGCAACTACTACATCGTCACCGAAGTGCCGGACATGAGCCCCGACGAACTCCGCGAGATCCTTTCGGATCGGGGTATCGTCGAAGTTCGGGCGTACTATCCGGACGAGGACGGGAACCAGACGAACGAGACGGTGTTGGAAGGGTCGGATATCGAAACGGTCGATCCGCCGAGACCGGCCGAGCAAGGGACGGGCTACAGGGTTCCGGTCCAGGTCGACAGTAACGCCGCACCCACCTATCAGGAGCGAATGAACGAACTCGGGTTCACCAGCGACGAGGGGATCGGGCAGTGTTCCCTCCGCGGTGACGGCGAGACGATCAGCTTCGACCACGGTGACGAGCCACAGTACTGTCTGCTCACCGTCGTCGACGATGAGGTCGTCGACGCCCACAGCATGGGCGGGGATCTGGCCCAGAGCATGAGCGACGGAACGTGGGCGAACGATCCCACGTTTACGATGGGGGCCCAGACCCAACAGCAAGGTCAGACGCTCTCGGTGAATCTGCAGGCCGGACCCCTCCCCGCGCCGCTCGACTTCAGCCAGGAGCAGACCTACTCGCTATCGCCCACGCTCGCCGATCAGTTCAAGCTCTACTCGCTGCTCATCGGCGCGCTGTCGGTGCTGACCGTCAGTTCCGTCGTCTTCCTGCGGTACCGTGACGTCCGCGTCGCCGCACCGATGGTCGTCACCGCGATGGCGGAGGTCGTCATCCTGCTCGGCTTCGCCGCGCTGATACGCATGCCCCTGGACCTCTCTCACGTCGCCGGCTTCATCGCCGTCGTCGGGACGGGGGTGGACGACCTCATCATCATCGCCGACGAGGTGATGGACGACGGCGACGTCAACTCACAGCGGGTGTTCGAGTCTCGCTTCCGCAAGGCGTTCTGGGTCATCGGGGCCGCCGCGGCGACGACGATCATCGCCATGTCGCCGCTGGCCGTCTTGAGCCTCGGTGATCTGCGCGGATTCGCCATCATCACCATCCTCGGCGTGCTGATCGGGGTGCTCATCACCCGGCCCGCCTACGGCGACATCCTCCAGCGACTGATGACGAGGAAGTAGGCGGTCCATCCGGTCGTTTCGTTCCGGCTGGTTCTCAGCGCTAGCTCCCCCCTCGACAGCGCGGGCACCAGTCGACGGTACCGTCGTCACCGTACACGCGCGCAAAATCGAGCGAGACGGGATCGTGGCAGTTCGTACAGGTCGGCATACTGATCAGCCCGAAAACGGGGTGCCACGGGCAAGAGCAGCCAGCCTGATACTGCAGCCCGGCACGTCGACTCGAGCGAAACGCCGACGGAAACCGGCGTGGCGCTCAGGTCGGGACGACGTTCGAGACGCCGACGCCGACCTCGAACTCCCGTGGAGTAGCGTCGAAACAAGGACGCTCACCAGTTCGGGTATGCTCGAGCCCGCGGCAGCGATGGTCGCCCCCTGAACGACCGCAGCGAGCGCGAGAAGACCGACCACATCGAACGTGTCTCACTCACGTGTCCAGCGCCAGTGTAAAACGGTCTACAGGTCCCGGCAGGGGCGTTCGATCGTCTCGATCGGCGCTCCGTCCGCGACGCTCAGAATCGGTCGAGGCCAGTCTGTCGGGCGTCGGCGAGGACGTCCTCGCAGGTCGACCACGACTCGCGGGCGAACGGCGGCAGGTCGCCGTGTTCGGCGGCGTAGGACACCAAAAACTCGCGGGTGGTCGGATCGCTGGGATAGCCGCTGCCGACCGGTCCGTGCTCCTCCGCGATCGCGGCGACGTGGGCATCGCGCTCGACTTTGGCGACGATACTGGCCGCGCCGACGATTTTCGAGTCGTCGTCGGCACCGTGGCGGGCGTCGATCTCGAGTTCGGGGGACGCGAGCGAGGGCGACTCCGAGCAGGCCGCCGTAACGCGACGGGCGAATCGGGCGGCGTCGGTGTCGCAGGCGTCACAGAGGCCGGTGATCGAGTCGGTCTCGAGTGCACCCTCGTCGACGCCGTCGAGCGCCCCCTCGATCGCCTCGGCGTGGGCGGCGACGGCCAGCGAGTTCATGTCCGTCTCCGGGTCGTCGATCCGCGCCGTCGAAATCTCGGCGACGCCGACCTGGATCCGGCCGTCGTCGCGGATCGCTGCGGCCAGTTCCTCGCGTCGAGCGGGCGCGAGTCGCTTGGAGTCTGCGATTCCGTCGGGGAGCACGTCGGGGTCCTCGAGGTGGACGGCCGCGGCGAACATCGAGCCGAGCGCCGGACCCTTTCCCGCTTCGTCGACGCCGAATGGCATACGGTGATAGCTCGGCGGACGGCGAAATAACGGTTGTGACTCCGACTCGGGACCGTACCCGGTTGCAAGCGGGCGATACGCGGCTTCAGGTTGCTCCTTCGCCGCGGGGTTCGTCCTGGAAGAACTCCTCGAGTTCGAACGGTTCGTTCTCGCCTTCGACGGCGAGGACGTCGAGCGCCGTCACCTCGGCGTCGACCTCGAGCAGTCCCGAGAGACTCGGCACCGTGCGGCCGTCGTCGCTGCTGATCAGTTCCTTGACGTAGAGGCCGCCCTCGCCGTGGATCCGGACCTCGGCCCGCGTCGGCTCGAGCAGTTCGCCGTCGATATCGTAGACCGTTCGCTCGCGGGTGAGCGCCGCTCGACGGTGATCGACGCGCTGAGGTGTATCCTGATCGACGGTCGTCCCCGTGAGGGTCTCGAGCGCGGCCTCGAAGTCGCCGTTTTCGACCGGTTCAGCGAACTCGACGTCCGCGCGATAGCGCTTGCTCGCGTCGTGTTCCTTGACGCGTTCGACCATGTCGTAAGTCGCAAGGCGCAGCCCCTCGACCTCGATCGCCCCCGCCGCGGTCTCGTTGATCTCGCGCTCTACGACCGCGGGGTCCGGATCGCGCGTTTTCGGATCCTTCACTTCGAGGACGAACGGCCGACCGCCCTCGAGCATCCGGGCGTCGACGTCTTCGCGGCCCGCGCCGTGGAAGGTCCCCTCCTCGCCGTCCATCGCGTCGACGACGTGTGGGCGGACGACCTGCTCGACGCTCGTATCGTACATGTAGCCCGATCCGCCGCAGTAGTCACAGGGCTCCTCGCCCCCGTCGCCGAGTTGAATGCCGCTGCCGCCACACTCCCGGCAGGGCCACTCCGTTTGAGGGATGTCCCGCTCGAGTTTCCGATAGCGGCCGTAGACGAAGGCGGGGTTGACCTGCACGTCGACCGCGTGGCTCGTGACGGAGTCCGACTCGAGGGCTTCGCGGGGATCGAACGCCTCGAGGTCGACGATCGCGAGGACGTCCGGACGGTCGAAGTCGACCTCGGTACCCGTTCTCGCGCCGACGCGACGCCCCACTTCGCGGTTGCTCTCCTGTTTGAGAAACTCGCCGATCTCCGTCTCGAGGTCGGCGTCCTCCCTGAGGAGGCGTTCGTTTTCCTCGACCAGCGGCGGGACGCGGGTCCCGACCTGATAGGTGACGAACTCGACGTCTGCGAGCGCGTCGACGATCGTTTCGGCGATCGCATCGAAGGTTCCGCAGTACCCCTCACAGACCCAGCAATCCGCGGGATCGACGGGGGCGAAATCGTCGTCGTCTTCCATCGCGACCGTCGTCCGTACCGCCCGACCGCGTTCGGCGTTGGTCAATCCGAAACTCCGCTCGGCAAACGGTCGGCCGAGACAGGAGTCACAGACGGGTCCCGTCTCGAGTAACGCGCGGGCGTCTTCCGTGATCATATCACGAGCATCGGGCGGCCGCGGGTAACACGTTTTCCCTTCGGGCGGACGCGTCGCGCGGCCGTGCGTCCGATCGCCTACCGCGAAACCGGACCCTCGAACGATCCCGCGATCAGTTCTCACCGCTCTCGGTATCGGTCGCCGCTCCATCGATATCCGTCCTCGACCGTCCGAAACAGGTCCTCGAGAGGAACTCGAGGGGCTAGCATGTACGAATCCCGGACGTTCAAATGGACCGGGTGCTACCGACAGCACATGAACGAATCCCGACTGGATCGTCGCGGGTTTCTCTCGCTCGCCGGAACCGGGCTTGTCGGTGCCGTCGCCGGCTGTGCCGAGCCCAGAACCGATAACTCGGTTTCGGAGAGTCGATCGCGGTCGATCGATCGAGACGACATCGCCGACGGATCGACGTTCACCGACGTCTACGAGGCGGTCATCGACTCGGTCACGCAGATTCAGGTCGCCGGCGTCAGCGATCCGGATACCGGGGAGCAGCGTCGCGGACAGGGCTCCGGCTTTCTCGTCGACGACACCCATATCGTCACGAACGAACACGTGGTCGCCGGCGGCGAGACCATCGACCTTCAGTATATCAACGGCGACTGGACGAGCACCCGACTCGTCGGAACCGATTTCTACACCGATCTAGCCGTTCTCGAGGCCGATCACGTCCCCGACGGGACGACGCCGTTGTCGCTGTCAACCGAACGCCCAGTCGTCGGACAACAGGTGCTCGCGATCGGCAATCCCTACGGTCTCGAGGGAACGGCGACGCAGGGGATCGTCAGCGGCGTCAATCGGACGCTCGATATGCCGGATCGGAGCTTCTCGTTCTCGAACGTGGTCCAGACCGACGCCGCGGTCAACCCCGGAAACAGCGGCGGGCCGCTCGTCAACCTCGACGGGGAGGTCATCGGCGTCATCAACGCCGGCGGGGCCAACAACATCGGCTTTGCGATCTCCGCAGCGATGACGGCTCGCGTCGCTCCGGCGCTCATCGAGCGCGGCGAGTACGAACATCCCTACATGGGAATCGGCCTCGAAACCGTCGACCGACACATCGCCGAGGCGAACGGGCTTCCCGAAATGACCGGCGTAATCGTGACCGCGGTTGTCGACGGCGAAGCCGCGGACGGCGTTCTCGAGGCGGCCGGAACCTCGACCGACGACCGGGTTCCCGTCGGCGGCGACGTGATATTCGCGATCGACGGCGAACCGATCCCAGATCGTCACGTCCTCTCGACGTACCTCGGACTCGAGACCAGTCCGGGCGATACAATCGAGATCGAGTGCTGGCGCGACCGCAGCGAGGTGACGGTATCGCTGACGCTCGGTTCGCGGCCACCGATCGAGTAGTCCGCTCGCCAGTTGCACGGACGGACACCGATCGGTAGTATCGAACCAGTCGGCACGGTATCGAAGCCGGTCGAAACGACCACGTACACGGATCGGTTTCCCACGATTGCTCGCGCGTCGGTCGTAATCTCCCCGTACACGTCGGCAGCGATTTCGTTCTCGCTCGTGCGAACGACCGGATCGGGACGGATCGGAATCGACGGCTACCGTCGCTGTCCGGCGGATTAGCAACTCGATAACAATAGGATACTCTCGAATATCGACGGTCGGAGCGATCACCCATCGCTTGTCACAGATGAACACGGACGCCGACATCCATCCCCCTGCCGACGAACCGCCCATCGAACTCGATCACGCGACTATCGAGAACGAAGACGCCCCCGACGAGTGTGCGATCTTTCCCCGAGAGGCAACCGAGGAGGAACTGATGACCAACTGGATTACCGCTCACGACGACTCGTTCGTTTCGCTCACGTCGATGCGGTAATGCCATGACCATGCACCTGGGAAGCGCCGTTACCACCGTCGGCTTCTGGCTCGGCACGCTTTTGCCGATCGCCTACTTCCCACTCTTTTTCGCCGGCATCGACTCGGTCGGCATGCTATCGGTTTTCCTCGTCCTCCTCGTCGTCCACGCGCTCGCCCTCATCGTCGGCCACGATTACCCCGGCTCGCGCTCGCAGTGAGGCGTTGCCAGCGAGTTCGTCCCTTCGCGCGTCACGAATCGAGACGGCCCACCGGATGTACGATCCGCGCTGTCCGTAAGTGGTCTCGAGTGCCAGTCAAAACGAAATCGCGAACGTCGTTCGCAGCCGCGGTATCGCGCGCCAGTGCGTGTCACCGTCGATCACCGGAGACCGGTCCTCAGTACTCCGCCGGCTGCCATAGCTGGACGTGTGGCGTCTCGCAGCTGTCACAGACCATCGCCCGATTGTCCTTGTAGACGCCTCGCTCGAGTTCGCCGTCGGCGCAGTACGGACACGACTGCCCCTCGAGGAGCGTGAGTAACCGGCGGTCGTTGCTATCCGGCTGTGATTTCGCCATGTAATTATTTCATACCGGAAGGAAGGGAAACGGTTGGCCATGCCTATGCAATGTCAGTCGGCGAGAACCGATGGCCTGCGGCCGGTTTTCGGTTTCTGTCACCCGGAGAGGAGTGCGAGACCAGCGTTTCGTCTCGTCTCATCTAGCCGTGGTATGATGACACTACACAGGGGAGGACGAGCGGCCCGACCGCTCGAGAAACCGTGGAGGCTATCCCGCCGGTCGACCGTGTTCCGGTATGCGCCAGTTCGTACTCATCGGTCACGAGGTGCCGACCGAACCCGACTTTTCGCTCGACGACCTCGCGGGCGGTGCCGGCCGCCTCGACGCACTGTGTCGGTCGATCACCGCATCGTTCGTCACCTCCCACGGCATCCGTACGGATGTCCGCACCCATCTCGTCGTCCAGGACGAACTCACGATCACGTTCGACGGTAGCGACCTTCGCAGACTCAACCCCGACGAACGAAGCACGGCCGCGCTGGTTCGCAACGCCCTCGAGCACCGCGACGAGGCTATCGGCGCGCTCCCGGCGGAGCCCAGCCCGGGCGTCGAACTCTACCGCCGCGGCTTCGAAGCGACGCTGGAGGCGCTCGCGAACGACGGAACCGTCGTCCAGTTGCACGAAGACGGCGACACAGCGGCCGACGCTGGCGGGCTCGAGAACCCTGTATTCGTGCTGTCCGACCACCGAGATTTCACCGACGAGGAGGAGGCTGTACTCGAGAACGTCGTCGACCGACGGCTCCGTCTCGGGCCGGAACTGTTGCACGCCGATCAGGCGATCACGGTCGCGCATCACTATCTGGATACGGACGGTTACGAGCGGTTTTGAGGGGGTAATCGCAGGTGAGAACCGCAACCCGGTGATCCGATTTGCGGTCCGGAACCGTTAAACGATTACGCGTCCAGAGTTGAAACTGCGGGCCGGTGGGGTAGCTTGGTATCCTTCGGCCTTCGGGTGGCCGTAACCGCAGTTCGAATCTGCGCCGGCCCACTTTTCCCGCATCGCAACTCGAGGAGCGGAGCGACGGGTCCGCGATGCAGAAAAATGGATCCAAGCAGATTCGAACATGCGAGCCGCAGCGCTCGAGCGTAGTGAGAGCGACCGTCTCGCAACTGTTCGGCATCTGCGCCGGTCCACTGGAGAAAAATTCCGTTTCTCGCGACGAGAACGACAATCGGCGTATCGATCGGTTACGAATTCAGAATTCCTATTACCAGCGTGAGGGAAGATGGGGCATGTCATCTCCCGCAACGATCACGAGACGGCAGTTTGGTCTGGGCGCTGCCGGGCTTACATCACTGCCCGCCAGTGGTTGCCTTAGTGACATCACCGATGACGGCGGTCACGAGCACGAACACGAGGATCCGCCCTGGGAATGGGGTGGATTGTACGAGCTCGAGTCGGGGACGTACACCTACGCGTACCATGAGGGACCCGATCCCGATATGCGACTCGCGGTCGTCCCGGCGGACGAGGGCGGCGAACACGGGCTCTTCCACGCGGGGGAAACGGCAACAGAACTGTTCGAGAAGGCGGAGGCAGACACCGTTCTCACCGACGGAGACACGACACGACCGTCGGCTGACCGACTGTACCGCGTCGATTTTGAATCCGACGGCGAAACGACGATCGAGCTTCGCGTCGAGTCCGACGGCTACTACTCGATAGTTACCGAACACGTGCCCGCGGAGTTCGAGGCCGAACTCCGCTCCGAAACCGGCGGCGAGATGACGACAGACGTGACAGAACCCCACTCGAGTCACAGCCACGGAGAGGACGATCACGGCGACGACCACGATCACTGACGCCCATGAGCATCTCCGATCGCCCAGTTCGCACGTGATGAGCGCGTGTTTCGCGACGAAACAGTATCACCCGTCCGCTCGAGCGTAAACCGCCGTTTCGTCACATTCTTCATCTCCCCTTGAGCCGAGCCGTCGTTCCGGATCGGACGTGAATCCGGTGCGGCCGACGATGAGCCAGCGACCACAGTGTCGCCGTCGGGGGTGCTCTCGCTTCGACCCGAAGAGCCTTTAGGACCTCCTTAGATACCTCCAGTATGGCCGCGGACGGACTCGACGAAATCGATTACGGAATCCTTCACTGCTTACAACAGAACGCTCGAGAGATGACACCGGTCGATATAGCTGACGAGCTACCGGTGACCGACACGACGATCCGGAATCGGATCGAACGACTCGAGGACAAGGGGGTTATCGAGGGGTACGTACCGATCGTCAACTACGAAGCGGCCGGCTTTCCGATCCGACTCCAGCTTTCCTGCACCGTCGCGATGGACGATCGCGACGAGATCGCCGAGCAGATACTCGAACTACCACACATCGTCAGCGTCGACGAGATGTCGAGCGCACGGGAGAATATCCGGGTCCTCACTGTCGCCAACACGACCGAGGAGGTCGACGACGTTATTTCCCGATTAGACGACCTTCCGCTAACGATCGAGCGAGAGAGCCTTCTCCGAGCGGAGCGGGTTCGACCGTTCAATCGCTTCGGAGAGGGCGTCGTCCACGAGGAGTGAGTGTGAGCGCACGAGATGGGAACTCTGCGCCAGTAAGTTCGAGAAAGTAAACTCATACAAGTATCCGTTTGGCCCCAAAGAAGTTTGGAGGCCCATTTTTATACTAGGCAACAAGTCATGGATACCGACAGTCGTTCCGAAGCCGATCACTGTCGCAGCCCGCGAATACGCACCGTGAGCTGCTCTCGGCAGAAGAACCGACCGTTGCGGAGTGTACGCTGTCCGTCGATCGACACCACGAACGAACACGACTAACCCATGACCTGGAACACATCCATCGACGCAATCGTTGCTACGTCACACCGTGATCACAGCCGACGGCGACGTCTAGCATCCAGTAACCGATGAGCGAGGAGTTGTACAGGTGTGTCTGTCATACCTGCGAACTGGAGCGACTGATCGAGGGACTCGAGGACGCACAGGACTGTTTCAACGAGCACGCAGACCGATCCCACGAGGTAGAGTTACTCAACCAACAGACGCGACACTGTTACCCGGACTCGGAGGCCGACGATAACGAACCGATGATGAGGGACGATCCGCCCTCCGAAGAGTAGCCGGTGTTCGAGTTTCCCCACCGCAGCTATCGACCGCCAGCAGCGGCGAGGAGAACGATCGGAGCCGCGAGAGAACCGGTGGAAACTGAGGCGAATAGACGGAACTCGAGTGGCGCGAGATCACGTGAGTGTCGGCTGGTGGCTTATCTGCATCTGGGGAGGGAGTCGGTGTACGAGACGAGAGAAACCGACGGCCGGCTCGGATCCGTCGGGAGCTCAGCGTTCGGTCGAACGCGACTCGAGACGCAACCGTTACCGGCCCCCAGCCCCTCTCGGAACTGATGACCGAGGGACTCGAATCGGATGTCGAAAGCACGGACGACATCGCCGAACGGCGGAACGAACTGGCGACGCGCGTTCGAACGCACGCGGGCGAGATCGCGCGGGAACTCGCCGTGTTACAGGGTGGCGACTACGGACAGGAGGAGTTCGAGACCGACGGAGGCAGCTGGACGCTCAAGTACGAGGCCGGCGACGTTCAGTACCTTCGATTCGACCCCAAATCCGGATCGGAGACGTACGTCGTCTCGAGCCAGCAGCCGCCCGAGCCCGAAGCGCTCGAAACGGCGATGGCCGACTACGGGTCGTTCGTCGCGGCCTACAACGAGTACGTCAGGTCCTTCGACGGGCTCCTCGAGGACGTTCCGGACGACTTCCCCGAGGTCGAATCGACGGCCGAACTGGTCGCCGAACGCGACCGGATCGTCGAACGGATCCGCGAGGTCGGGAACGCGATGGCGAGCGAACTCTATCGATACGAGGGCGAGTACGGGACCTACGCGACGACAGTTGCCGGCACCCGTTGGGAACTCAAGTGGGACGGGGACGCGGTTTCGTACCTGCGAGTCGGCGGCTCGGACGGAACGTACCTCCTCTCGCAGTACGGCCCCCCGTCGGCCCCCGAGGTGCGACGGCTCGCAGACGACGTCGGTTCCTTCGTCGAGGCCTTCAACGAGCACGTCGACGATCTCGAGTCGGATCTCTCACGGGTCTCCTTCGACGAGAGCATATAACGTCAACGGTGTTCGGTACCGATACTCGACTGTAGGGTCGCGTTTCGATCCGTTACGGACGTTCTACACAGGGACGGGTCGAGTAAACGAGACGACAATCAGGGTAACTGACTGAGCTGTTTTTGCCGAGTTCGGTCACCGTTCTATTCGTAGCATGACGCTATCACGACGCTCGACAATCAAGGCGATCGGTGTAGTTGGTACAGGTTCAGCACTCACTGGGACGGCACTGGCCGTCAGTGAGCACGAAGACGACGAACGAGATCCCGAAGAGGCATCGGGTGATGAGATGGGCGCGATTCGAGTCGGTCACTTCGCACCGGACGCCCCGAACGTCGACGTTTACGTCGACGATCAACAGGTCCTCGCGGACCTCGCGTACGACGAACTCACGCCGTACCTCGAGATCGCGCCAGGTACGTATACGCTGAGGATCACGGCTGCCGGCGACGAAGCAACCGTCTACGAGGATACGCTTCCGGTCGACACGGGCTACTACACGGCCGCCGCGATCGGCGAACTCGAGACCGACGAGACAGCGGACGACGGTACCGTCGACGAGGGAGCGGAGGAGCCGGAAACTGCCGCGTCCATCCAGTATGACGCAAACGACACGGACAACGCCACCGTGAACGACACGGACAACGCTACCGTGGACGACACGGACAACGCTACCGTGGACGACACGGACAACGCCACCGTGGACGATACGGATAACGCGACGGTAAGCGACGAAGACGACGCCACCGTGACCGACGACGTCGAGGAAGACCAGCCCGAAATGGGGACGTTCGAGGTCTTGCTGTTGTACGACGAAGGACCGGACTACATCGAAGAGCCGGGAACGTCACAGCTTCGACTGGTTCACGCGTCTCCCGACGCGCCGCCGGTCGATGTTACCGACTCGGATATGGGACTGCCGATCTTCGAGGACGTCGCCTTCGGCGAACCGTCGGGCTACACCCCGGTCGAGCCGGGAGCCCAGACCCTGGAGCTCTTCCCGGCCGGTGAAATCGACTTCGGAGCGGGCGTCGAAAACGGGACTCAAAACGGCAACGTCTCCGATACGGAGCCTGAAGAACCGGAAACCGCCGCATCCGTTCAGGAGGAAAACGACACCGGACTCAACGAGACGGAGAACGAAACCGATACTGGTCTCGACGACGGCGGCCAGGACGACCAGGTAATCGACCGGCCCGACCCGGTTGCATCCGCCGAAATCGACCTCGAGGAAGACATGTCGTACACGGCGTTCGCGATCGGCTACCTCGAGCAGGTCGATGACACCGCCGGCGACCGGCCGTTCGAGATTCGCGTCGCCGTCGACGGCATGGAAGAAGACGACGAGGACGACGCTTACGCCGACGACGGGAACTACACCGATGACGGAAATCACACCGACGACCACGCCGACGGCGAAAATTACACTAACGACAGCCACTCGGACGGCGGAAACCACAGCGAGGAGTCGGCGTCGGCCGACGACTGAGTAGACGCAAGCGATTCCGGTAGCCGCTAGCCGGACCGATTATTTTTTCGATAGCCGTCGCCGGATACGCGACGAACGACGATTTCGAACGGAGAGACGGTAGTTCGTCCGTTTCGTCTCGAGCAACGATCTCCCGTCGCGAGACGCGCCGAGAGCGGACGGACGACAGTGGCGATGAAACTGCCGAGGATATCGCTGACGAGCGCTGCGGCGATGAGACGGTGGTTACGGTGCGGTGACGAAGGGATGCCGAGTGGTACTGGCAGCGCTTCCCTCGAGTCGATCACCCCAGTTGGTACTGTCGAACAGTTGTGCTCCGAGAACGGCCAGGAGTATTAGACGTCGACGTACTGGTCAACCCACTCCTGGCGCTGTTGGAGTTCGCGCCGTCCTTTCGGGGTCAGCGCGTAGTAGTTCGTCCGTCGGTCGAGTTGCCCCTTTTCGACGAGTTCCGTCTCGACGAGCGTGTCGAGATTGGGATACAGCCGGCCGTGGGTGACCGGTTGATCGATATATCGATTGATGTCGTCGAGGATCTCCTGTCCTGACGGACGGTCTTTACCTGCGATCACGTACAACAAGTCACGTTGGAAACCGGTTAACTGATCCATGGATCACCCTCTGAGTAACGACGTTCACCGATCTGTGGCTTTGTTATAGAGCAGATACGATCGTCATGCTATCTGGAACGCACCACATAGGACGGATAACACGGGTCGAGAACCGAGATCCTCACTTCGCGTGCGGCGGTGGAGACGTAACGTGGCGCTTTTGACAGCTACCGCCGTAAGGGCCGGTATGCCTACGGATCCGCTCGCCTGGGAGACCACCGATCGCCGGGTAGCCTACACCTGTCCGGGCTTCGACGTCGTTAACGAGGCCGTTCAACTGCCCGACGACACCGAAACCGAGTACGATTACCTCTCCGAACCCGCGAGCGTCTGCGTGCTCCCGTTTCGCCCCGACGGCGATGTCGTCTGTATCGAGGAGTGGCGTCACGCCGTCTCCCGAATCAACCGCGGTCTTCCCGTCGGCGGCACCGAACCCGACGACGACGACCTCGAGGTGGCCGCTCGCCGTGAACTCGCCGAAGAGACCGGCCACGAGGCCGAGCGTCTCGAGCCGCTGGTGACCGTCGAGCCCGCAAACGGAATCGCCGATTCGGTCCTGCACTTCTTCGTCGCCCGCGGCTGTCGGCCGACGGCCGACCAGCAACTCGATCACGACGAGAGCATCCGCGTAACGCCGCTCCCCTTCGAGGAGCTACTCGAGGCCGTCCGCACCGGAGAGATCCGCGACGGACGGACGGTCCTCGCGATGTCGTACTATCAGTTGCTCGAAACCGACGGGTGAAAACACGATCCCAACGCTCGATCGGTCGCCGTTCGCGTTCGATCCGTCATTCTCCCGCGGTGATCGACGGCTGACCACCGTTCTCGTCGCCGGAACCGACACTCCGGCTTCGTATCACCCGTCTCGTCATCGACCCGACGCCATCCCTCTTCGTCATCGTTCGGATCGTCGTACTGCTACGTCGGTTCGGTACCAGGCGCACGCGTTAGTTGGCGACAGGTGGCGGTGAGAGTCAGAACGAACGCGAGTCGTTCGGCTTCGGGACGAGTATCCGGCGAACTGTCTCGGTCGATCGAATAAAAAGTACGGACGAAACCGGTCAGCGCCGCACTGACCGCTCCGTTACGTCGCGTCGATCAGAGCAGGTTGCTGATCGACGGCAGCAGCCCGTCGTCATCGTCAGTGGTGTTCTCGTCTTCATCACTAACGTTCGTATCGTTGGTATCGTTCATCTCCGTGTCGTTCATGTCGGTGTCGTTCATCTCCGTACCGTTCATCTCCGTGTCGTCGGTTCCCTGAAGGTCCTCGGCGTCACTGAGGGTCAGGATGCCGGCGGTTGCGTCACCGATGTCGATGGTGGAGGCGGAGCCCTCCGAGACGGTCTGGCTGTCGGTTTCGTTGTCCATCTCGGACTCGTTGTCTGCGAGGCCGTTCTCCTCGTCAGCCGCTTCCTCCTCGGCTTGCTCGACCATCATCGAGTCGATGGTGATTTCGTCGACGTCGAAGTGCTCGATCGTGAGCGAGTCGATCTCTTCCTCTTCGGCGTCGTCGGTCACGTTATCGTCGGTCTCGTTGTCGTCAGTTAGGTTATCGTCAGTCTCGTTGTCGTCGGTCTCGTTTTCGTCTTCCTGAATGGAGGCAGCGGTTATCGTCTCGTTCTCCTCGTCGACGGTTATGTTGGTCTCGTTGCCGTCAGTCTCGTTGTCGTCGACGGTCACGTTGGTCTCGTTGCCGTCGGCGATCACGTTGGTCTCGTTGTCGTCGGTCTCGTTATCGTCCGCGAGACCGGTCTCCGTGTCATCCTCGACGGTCAACTCGCCGATGGAGAGCGTCTCGACGTCCATCGTTTCGATGGTGAGCTCATGAATGGTGAGCATAGTCGCGTCCTCGTCGATCACATCCTCTCCGGTGTCGGTCGTGTTAGTCTCGTTGTCGTCGGTGACGTTGGTCTCGTTGTCGTCGGTGACGTTAGTCTCGTTGTCGTCGGTCGCGTTAGCGTCCTCTTGGAGGTCGAGGTCCTCGATCGAGACGTCCTCAAGTTCGAGTTCCTCGAGTCCGATGTCGGAGATCGTCACCGACTCGTTGTCGCCCGTTTCGTTGTCGTCGGTCTCGTTATCGCTCGTTTCGTTCCCTGCCTCGAGTTCGTCCTCGAGTTCCTGGGTATCCGCGTCGAAGTTCTCGACGTTTAGCTCTTCGATAGTGGCGTTCTCGATGGTCGCGTTATCGAGTTCCAGCGTCTCTACCTGCACGTTTTCGAGTGTCGCGTTCATGTCTCCGGCGTCGTCGTTCACCCCTGCGGTTGCGCCTGCGAGGGCAGGACCCCCCGCCAGTGCAACCATCAGCGCGATAAAGACGACTCCGAGTTTTTGCGGTCGTGTAACCATGCGCTCGCAGATACCGGCGGATCAGGGCTAAAATGAGGCGACTGTTACAAGATTATCTCGGCGAAACACACAGTTTGAAACCGTGCAACAGTTACTAATAGGAGGTTCATCCTATCGAGTGAACTGACGGTATTCGACCCGCGTCTGACCTCCGGTTACGGCAGAATTGACCTTGTGCCTGCGCTCGCCACCGCTTCTCGTGATCGTCGGAGAACGGAACGTTTACCGACACGCTCGCCAAGAGACGGTAGATGCGCGAGTCCTTCGAAGTTCGGGATACCGACGCCGGCGGGAGAATCGGCGAGCTCACCGTTCCGCGTGCCGACGTCTCGGTCGAGACGCCGGCGCTCCTGCCCGTGATCAATCCGAATTTGGATACGATCGCCCCCCGTCGACTCGCGACGGAGTTCGGTGCCGAGATCCTCATCACGAACTCGTACATTATTCACGAGACGGCCGACGTCCGCGAGCGCGCCCTCGAGGACGGCCTCCACGATCTGCTCGATTTTCCGGGCGCGATCATGACCGACTCCGGCTCCTTTCAGCTCTCCGAGTACGGCGAGATCGAAGTGACGACCGAGGAGATCCTCGAGTTCCAACGCGCCATCGGCTCCGATATCGCCACCCCCGTCGACATCCCGACTCCGCCGGACGTCGACCGCGAGCGCGCCGAAACCGAACTCGAGACGACCAAAGAACGACTCGAGATCGCCGAGGACGTCGAGACGGACGACATGCTCGTGAGCGCGCCCGTCCAAGGGTCGACGTATCCCGACCTGCGCGAGGAGGCCGGTCGTCACGCCGACGGGACCGACCTCGACGTGTTCCCCATCGGTGCGGTCGTGCCGCTGATGAACGATTACCGGTACGACGATATGGTCGACGCCATCGCCGCCGCCAAGCGCGGCCTGGGTGCCGACGCGCCGGTCCACCTCTTCGGCGCCGGTCACCCGATGATGTTCGCGCTCAGCGTCGCGATGGGCTGTGACCTGTTCGACTCCGCCGCGTACGCGCTCTACGCCCGCGACGACCGGTATCTCACCGTCCGCGGGACCCGTCACCTCGAGGATCTGGACTATCTACCGTGTTCGTGTCCCGTCTGTACCGAACACTCGCCGGACGAACTTCGCGCGCTCGCCGAGAAACCTCGCGAGCAGGAACTCGCCGCCCACAACCTCCACGTCACCTTCGAAGAGATCCGCCGGATCAAACAGGCCATCCGCGCGGGCAACCTCCTCGAACTCGTCGAACAACGCGCTCGAGCGCACCCGACGATGCTCGACGGCTACCGCGCGCTGCTCGATCACGCCGCCCAACTCGAGCGAACCGATCCCGTCTCGAAGGGCGCGTTCTTTTACACCTCCCACGAGAGCGCACGGCGGCCGGAAGTCGTTCGCCACCACCGGCGCCTCGAGCGGCTTTCCGTCCCGGACTCGCTCTTTCTCACCGAAGGGAACCCCCCGCGCGGCGACGAGTTCGACGACTCCTGGCGCGTCGAACCGCCCTTCGGTCCTTTCCCGCGGGCGCTCTCGAAGAGCTATCCGCTCACCGCGGAGGTGCCGGACCGGACGGATCGTGCGGCGCTCGAGGCCGCGGCCGACGGCGTCGCACGGCTCGCGGGCGACAATCCGAACGCCGAACTCACGCTGGGTCACCGCGGGTGGCCGGCGGGAGTGCTCGAGCGAGTGCCCGAGACGGTCGAACTGGTCGATCTGACCCGCGACGAGTAGTCTCGTCGCGATAGTACCAACGAACGCGATTCACACACCGATCGCATTCCCGCGGTTCTCGCTCACTCCGTTCGCTCCGAACCGCGCTCCCCTCGTGCGATCGGGCGTACAGTGATTTTTAGCGGCGACTATCGGTAGCGTAGTGTGCTCGAAAAACGCGAAACTGAACGGGGCTGACGCGATTCGACGGTACACCGACAGCGGCGACGCAGCCGTCTCAGGCGTCAGTCCGATACTCGCTGGAGTGGCCGGCGTCCGCGGTCGAAACCGGTTCGACCATCGGAACGCCGTCTACTGTAATCTCGAGACCGTCGCCGCACTCGACACCGATCTCGTGGCCGTCGTAGGTGAACTCGAGATGACCGCGCCGCGGACCGCCGCGTCGCGTCGGCTCGAAGAGTGCGTCCAGTGCGTCGGGTTCGATCCACTCGTAGAGCGGCGGTAGTTCGGTCGGATCAACGTCCCGTTTCGAGGCGACGGCGGTAACGATGGCGATACTCACGGACCCGTCGAATCTGCTGTCAGCCGAACCGATGAATGCGTCGTTCACGACGTATTGCAACGCCCGGATACATAAAAGGGTAGCGGAGATTCGAATCTAATACTGCGGATTATCTCGTGGTACAGCCGGTTTATACGCCGCTTTCGTGATTTTCGATTACCAAGTTCCCCGTTTCGTGTGCGGATCCGGACCCCGATGCGTTCGATGTCTGCTGTCGAAGATCCGGTCGCCGTACCCGGGCGTGAGATTCGTCGGGATCGGCCGGCGAATCGACCGCGCTGACGCACTGTCGACAGTATCGGAAACGCGGCCGCACAGAGACCAGAACAGCAAAGGTGTCGGCGTCGTCTGCTATGAGTATGCTCGGGGTAGCGTCGCTCGCTCTCGGTCTGATCGTCATCGTCGTGTTCGGCTCGTGGCTGCTCAAGCGGTTTCGGGGCGGGAGCCGATCGTCAGCCCAACGGGAATCATACGACCGACACAACGACGCCCAAGAGCGCGAACCACCGGTCGATCTCGGCGATGTCAGGGAGGTCGCCGTTCAGGAGTTTACGGAACACCACTCCGGCGAGCGACAGGCGGTCTGTAAGATCGAAGGGTTCGTCGTCTTCGTCGAAGACGTTCCCGACGGGCTCGAGGTGGGCGACGTTATCGAGACCAAGATCCTCTCGTTCAACCGCGGCCACACCTCCGCAACCGCGACGTTTCTCGGTCGCGCCTGAAACCGTCCACTAACGTCGCTATTCGCCACGGAGACGGCGTCTCACTCCGACGAGGAACCGATCGACGGCGAGCGTGGACCCCGGGTGCGTCGAGTGACGCGCTCGAGCCGCGATGGCGGGGAGATCCGTCACGTCTGCCTCTCGGCCGAGTGCGACCGCGACTCGCGAGCCGCGACCGACAGCCTCTTTCGCCCTCCCCCACCCAGTTTCTGGTATGACCGATTACTTCGAAATCCACGAGCGCGATGGGGCCGCGCGCGTGGGCGAACTGCGCCTCGATCTCGAGTCGCCCGTGACGACTCCGGCAGTCGTCGACGACGTCCTCGAGGATGCGGGGTCGCTCTGGAGTGACGATCGAGACCTCCCCGAGGGCGACGAGTCGAAACTCACCGTTCTTCCCCACCGAGCGTTCCCCGGCGGCACCGCCGAAGAAGTACAGGAATCGTTCGCCGTCGACTACCCCGACGTCGAGTATCCGAGTGTCGCGGTCGTCTCGAGCGAGAGCCCCGCGGACCACGGTACTGACGCCTACGCCGTCTCTGACGTCCAGTCGATCAGGGGCCACGGCGCGGCGCTCGTCGAGGCCGTCGTGAACGTCCGCGAGACGATTCCCGCCGACACCGCGCTCCTGTTCTCCGGCGTCGCCACGCCGCGAAACGTCGCCCTGCTCGCCTACGCCGGCGTCGATCTGTTCGACGAGACCGCAGCCGTCGTGAAGGGGACGGAAGGACGATATCTGACGACCGACGAGGCCTACTTCCTCGAGGATCTCGAGGAACTCCCCTGCTCGTGTCCGGCCTGCCAGCAGCCCCGCGACGAGTTCACCCGCGAGGACTGCGCCGAACACAACGCCAACGCGCTTCGGGCCGAGCTCGGCATCGTCCGCCGTCGCATCCGCGACGGCCGCCTCCGGGACTACGTCGAGGGCCAGGCTCGCCACGACCAGTGGCTCACCGCCGCCGTGCGCGAACTGGACTCCCAGTGGGGCTACCTCGAGGAGCGCACGCCGATCCTCCGCGATGCACAGATCAACGCGTCGAGTTCGGATACCCTTCGTCGAGTCGAGATCCAGCGCTTCGCCGACCGCGTGACGACCCGGTACCGGAACCGCTTTTCGAACCCGCTCGTCCTGGTTCCCTGCTCGGCGACGAAACCCTACAGCGAGTCCCAGAGCCACCGGCAGTTCCACGACGCCGTCCAGTGGCGCGGCCACCTGGTTTCGATGACGAGTCCGATCGGCGTCGTCCCGCAGGAACTCGAGACGACCTACCCGGCCCAACACTACGACACCGTGGTTACGGGCCGCTGGTCCGAGGACGAAAAAACGTTCGTCAGCGAAGTCCTTCAGCGCTATCTCGAACGTAACGAGTATCAGAAGATTATCGCTCACGTTCCCGACGGCGGTTACCGCGACATCGTCGAACGGGTCGAGAAGCGACTCGAGATCGACGTCACCTACACGGTCGACGACCACCCGACCAACGACGAGTCGCTCGCGGCCCTTTCCGACGCGCTGTCGGACGAATTGAAGTACTCCAAACGCGAACGCGAGCACAATACTGTCCGGGCCATCGCCGACTATCTGCTCGGCGACGGCGCGGGCGACGACCTCTTCGACGACGTCCAAACGACGAGTCGGTATCCGAAGATTCAGGTGCGCGATACCGAGGAAACCCAGCTCGCGACGATGGTTCCCCAGTACGGTACGCTCTCGTTTACCCTCGCAGGTGCCCGACGGTGGATCGGCAGCGACGCGCCGACCAAGCGGGTCGAGATCGACGGCTTCGTCCCGCACGGGAGCGTGCTCGCGCCGGGTGTCGTCGACGCGGACGAGGCGATTCGCGTCGGCGACGAGGTCGTTGTCGAGGGACCGAAGGCCTTCGGCGTCGGTCGCGCGGAGATGTTCGGTTGCGAGATGGCGGAGAGTTCGCGCGGCATCGCGTGTGAAATCCGCCACGTCGAAGAGAAGTGATCGATCGGCGCTCCCCGTCTCCGCTCACCGGCCGGGACACGCCTTGAGCAGGTGCTCGCGATAGACCGCTGCGGGAACGGTCTCGCCACAGAGCTCGCACTCGAGACAGTCACAGTCGCCGTTGGTATCGCCGGTCACGCGCGGGTAGACGCTCGACTGTTCCCTTGCTCTTTCGAAAACGAAACCGGATCGCCGATCGATACCTGAAATGGGTAGTCAGCGGACCGTACAGGTGACGCAGCCGTCATCGGCCGGATTGCGGTCGACAATACCCGGTTTCTGCGGGTAATTCGGCCAACATGGTGCCGGTAACTAAGCACGAAGCTGCGAATGAGCGGCCACATGACCAAACCAGCGACGGTCGGTATTCTGACCGAGCCGTATCTCTACGAGTGGCAAGTCCACGCGATAGAACGGCTCCAGGAGGAAACCGACGTCGAGATCCCGCTGGTTGTTCACAACGGGGATACCACGGAGTACGAAGCCGAGTCGTGGAACCAAAAGAAGCGAGTCGGGCTCGACGATATCGTACAGTTCTTCGATCTCCTCCGGGAGGAGCGGGCGTGGACGTTCATCCTCGCGGAGCGGAGTATCGGCCGACTGCTCGGCGACGAGCAGCGACTCTGGCACCGACACACGGCGGAACGCATCGACTGTCTGGCTGATGCCGCTCACGTCAGCTGTGAGCCACAGACCGAGAACGGCTGGAACGAACTCCCCGACGAAATCGTCGATCGGCTGGCGGCGGAGTGTGACGTCGTGGTCCGCTTCGGGTTCGGACTCATCCGCGGAGCGGTTCTGACCGCGCCGGAGTACGGCGTTTTGAGCTTTCATCCCGCGGATATCCGGAACTACCGCGGGATGGGACCTCCGCCGATCTTCCACGACGGACGGACGCAGGCGGGATCGACGCTCCAGCGGGTGAACGAATCGATCGACGGCGGCGAGATCGTGGCGTACGACGACGTCAGTCTCCAGGACTGCCACACGCTCTGGGACGTCTTCGATCGGATCGCGCTGAAACAGATCGAACTCCTCGCGGACGGAATCTCCAATCTGCGCGATCCGACCGTCGACCCGGAGTCCGTCCCTGACGACCAACTGGGAGAGATGTACTATCGGGATCGGCGGCGTACGCTCGCGTTTTCGGGGCGGGTCTTGGCGAAGAACGTCGCCGGACGAATCCGGCGGCGATTCGAACGGAACCGCTCTCCGGAAGAGCAGATCGATCGTCCGTCGAAGTCGTCTAACTGATCCGTAAAACGAGGTCGTGGTCGGCGGCCCTACTCCCCGAGAACCGAGTCGAAGAACTTTCGTTCGGCCGTTCGGAGGTGCTGGTTGAACGTCGCCGGCGCGATACCGAGTCGTTCGGAGATCTCCTCGCCGGTGCTCTCGCGGGGCCAATCGAAGTACCCCGCGAAGTACGCCGTCTCGAGGGCCGCTCGCTGTTTTTCGGTGAGTTCATCGGAGAGGACCGACGACGACCCCGACTCGCTGCGCTCGCTGCGCTCGCTGGTCCGCTGGGCGAGGTAGGTGACGTCGTCGCGCTCCTCTTTGATGAGTTCGATCATCTGGCGGGTGTCTCGTCCCCGGGAGAGTTCGACGACGAAGCGGAACTCGCCGTCGTCGATCGTCGCCGATCGAACCCGACCGCCGTGGGTCGCGATCGTCTCGAACAGCGAGACGGCCGCCGGCGCGACGAGTTCGAACTCGAATTCGTCGCGTCTGGCTGCGAGGAACCGGACCTCGCTGAACCCGTCGGTGTCCGCGATCGTCTCCTTAAACACCTCCTGATCGATACCGTGTGCCGAGCCGTAGGCGAGTAGCGTCTCGTCCCCGCGGATCAGTTGCTCGAGTTCGATCCGACACGATTCGTCCGCCGACAGGTCGATCAGCGGCTCCGCCAGTTCGTCGACGCGGAACTCGAGTTCGATGACGGCGTCGCTCACGAGGGCGTCTTTCCGCTCGATCGCCGTGATCGCGTGCGCGATGACGTCGCCGATTCGGGCGAGGATCGTCGTTTCGGGGCCGGCGAACGCTCGCGGCGAGGACGAATAAATGTTCAGGACGCCGTAAACGAGGTCCTCGTGGATGATCGGGATCGCCGCAGACGACTGGTAGCCGCGCTCGAGCGCTGCGTCACGCCACGGCTCGAAGGTCGGTTCGTCCGCCATGTCGTTCGCGACCTGAACGGACCCGGTTCGGACCGCCGTTCCGGACGGCCCCTGTCCGGCGGCATCGTCTTCGTCGACGCTGATAGCGACGCTGTCGAGGTACCCGTCTTCGACGCCGGCCGCCGCTTTCGGCACCACGCGATCGCTTCCCGGGTTGACCCCGCCGATCCACGCGAACCGATAGCCGTCGGACTCGGCGAGTCGATCACAGACCCGCTGCTCGAGATCGGCTCGCGTCTCGGTCGTAATCACCGCGTGGGTGATGTCGTGACCGATCCGATTGAGCCGGTTCAGCGCCTCTAGTTGGTCGCGCTGGCGCTGACGTTCGCGCTCCTGCCGGGCGCGCTCGATCGCGTGGTGAATCGTTCGAACGAGCAACTCGCTCGTCACCTCGTCCTTTACGAGGAAGTCCTGTGCGCCGCGCTGGATCGCCTGGACGCCGACTTGCTGGTCGCGTACGCCGGTCAAGACGACGATCGGCGTCTGCTCGCTTTCCGCGTGGACCGTCTCGAGCGTTTTGAGCCCCTCGCTGTCGGGGAGGTTCAGGTCGAGCAACACCACGTCGACGGTCATCTCCTCCATCGTCTCGAGACCCGCCTCAAGCCGCGTCTCGTTAGTGATCTCGGGCGTTCGCCCCGCGGCGTCGTCCGGGCTGACACGCTGAGCGAGTTCTTCGGTCCCCCGAAGCATCTCCTGAATCAAGCGTGCGTCGCCGGGATTGTCCTCGATCAGGAGGATCTCCAGCGTCTCCGAATCGGTGTCAGTTCCCGTCTCCATCTCCGTCTCCGTCTTCGTGTTCGGTTCACTCATTGCTAGTCACCCTCCGGCGGGAGTCGAACCACCGAGAACCAGAACTTCTCGAACGCGCGAACGGTTTCGATGAAGTCGTCCGGATCGACCGGCTTCGTGAGATACGCGTTTGCGTGCAGTTCGTAGGACCTGACGACGTCCTCCTCGGCCCGAGAGCTTGTCAGGACGATCACTGGAATCGCTTGCAGGTCCGAATCTCCCTTGAGCTCCTCGAGGACTTCCTCGCCGTCCTTTTTCGGTAAGTTGAGATCCAACAGGATGAGGTCCGGGCGCGGAACGTCGGCGTATCCACCGCGCTGGTAGAGGAACTTGAGAGCCTCGTTGCCGTCGGAGACGACGTGCAGTTCGTTCTCGATGCGGCCCTGTTTGAACGCCTCCTGGGTCAGTCGAACGTCACCCGGATTATCTTCGACTAAGAGGATCTGTGCTGGCTCCGACCTGGACTGTCTCGAATTACTCATTGCTGTCTGGTTCACTCATGGGTCCCGGTGGCGGCAGTGTCCGGCGGTGCCGGGAGTGTCACCGAGAACGTCGCCCCCTCACCCGGTGTCGAATCGACGCGAATATCGCCGTCGTGTCGCTCGACGATTCGGTCACAGAGCGCGAGCCCGATTCCGGCTCCGTCGTACTCGTCGGCGCTGTGAAGCCGGTTGAACACCTGGAAGATGTGGTCCGCGTCGTCAGGGTCGATCCCGATTCCCCAGTCCCGAACTGAGATTTCCCACTGGTGTCCATCTTTTGCCGCGAACACTGATATACGTGGGGGCTGCTCGCCCGCGTACGTGATCGCGTTATCCAGCAGGTTCTGGAATACCTGCCGAAGCTGACCGGGATCGCCGTACACCGTCGGAAGGGGCTCGACGGTGATATCGGCACCGGTCTCCTCGATTCGCACCTCGAGATCGGTGACGACGTCCTCGATGATGGCACCGATATCGACGGTTTCGAGTGGATTATCCTGCGTATCGACCCGCGAGTACGCCAGTAAGCCGTCGATCATCCGCTGCATCCGCGTCGCCCCGTCGACCGCGTACTCGATGAATTCCTGGCCGTCCTCGTCGAGTTCGTCAGCGTAGCGGCGCTCGACGAGAGAGAGGTAGCTCGCGACCATCCGGAGCGGCTCCTGTAAGTCGTGTGAGGCCGCGTACGCGAACTGCTCCAGGCGCTCGTTCGAGGCCTCGAGATCCGCCACCAGCTCCTCGAGCTCTTGCTGATGGCGTTGACGCTCGAGTTCGTAGCTGAGCCACTGTGTGAGGAGTTCGACGAAGCTCCGTTCGGCGGGGGTAAACGACGTCGATCGGGCGGTGTCGTCGGCGAAACACAGCGTACCGTAGAGGTCGCCCTCGACGTGAATTCGGCCGCCGAGATAACTATCGAAGTCCCACCTGTCGTAGGCGTGGTCGTCCCCCCACCCTTCCACGGGCGCGTTCGTGAGCACGAGCAACCCGTCGGATTCGATCGTTCGTCGGCAGTAAGTATCCGAGAGGTTCGTCACCGATCCCGGCTGTAGCCGGTCGTCGTTTCCGCTCGCGTGGACCACCTCGAACCGGTCGTTGCGCTCGTCGATATCGGCCACGAATCCGACTTCGAGCCCGAGGCGCTCGCAGCCGACCTCGAGCAGTTGCTGGACCTTCTCGTCGAAGCTCCGCTCCCGGTCCGCAGTGATCGCGTAGAGTCGCTGGAGCGTTCGGTTGTTCTGGTGCAGTTCCCGCTCGATCTCCGTTCGCTCGCTACCGTCCCGAAGGAAGATCGAGAGTCCCGTCGGAGAGGGATAGGCGCGGACCTCGAGCCACGTCTCGAGTGACGAGACGTACTCTTCGAAAGATGTCGGTTCCTGCGTCGACATCGCCCGTCGGCACTCCGCCTCGAACGTCGAGTCGACGAGATCGGGGACGAGTTCCCAGATACACTCTCCGATCGGTCCCGCGTCGTCAGGATCGATCAGTTTCTGTGCGCGATCGTTGACGAACGTCACCTCCCAGTCCGTATTCAGCCCGAAAAACGCGTCCGTGACCCGGTCGAACGTCGTCTCGAGTTCTCCCTCGAGCGTTCGGCGTGGTCGCTGATTATCGATCGCGGAGGCGACGACGTTCGCGACGCGCTCGACGAACGTCGCGTCGTGTTCGGTGAACTCGCGTTCCGCCGTCGCGTGAACGCTGAGAACACCCCACGGCTCCTTGGGCGATCCGACGACGGCGCTGATACCGCTCGTGACGTCGTGGTCGGCGAGCAGCGCCGAGTCCGAAAAACGGTTCTCGGTTTCGAAGTCGGTGACGACGACCGGCCCCTCGGAGGCGAGGGCGTACTCCGTCTGTGAGTCCGAACCGGTCGGGATCGTCGCCGAGCCGACGCGGTTATCCTGCCACCCGTCCCCGTGTCTGAGCACGACTGTATCGGCGTCGGGGAGCACCTCGAAAATCCCACAGTAGTCCACCTCGAGGGCGTCCCGGACGGCGTCGACAGCGTCGTCCAGTAGACGCTCGATATCGGGGGACTCGAGGGCCTGCTGGCCGAGTTCGGCGACGACCTCCTGTTGCCGGACGCGCGACCGGAGCTGACCTATCGGCGGGTCGGAGGTTGCCATATTCGAGTGGTACTCACAAATCGATTGACGAGTATAAAGGTAGTGCTCGAAACGGACTCCGCTTTCGTTTTCGCAGAGGTCCGTCACTGGCGGTCGACCGCCTCGTCGTCGACGATCCGGTAGGTCCGCCCGCGACGCTTCCCGACGGCTTCGATCAGGTCGTAGTGGACCATCTTCGTCAGATAGTTCCGCAGCGTGCGCTTGGTCTTCGGGTTCTCGACGCGCCGTTCGTACGCGTCGTAGAGGGTTCCCGGATCGATCTCGCCCGCTGACGCGATGATGTCGTACAGGATGCGCTGGTGTTCGATCAGCCCCTCGACGGTCTTCCGGCGAATCGCCGTGCGAGCGTCCGGAATCGCCGCCTCGAGGCCGGCGTCGGTCACCACCTCGTCACCCTGCTGTGTTGCTCGCCGGGCGGCCGACCGCAAGATGCCGATCCCCACTCGAGCGTCGCCCGACGCGGCGTCGGCGATCGTTCGCAACTGGTCGTCGGTCACCACGCCCGGCTCGAGGGCCTTGTTCGCTCGCTCCGCGAGGATCGCGGCGAGTTCGTCGGTACCGTACCGATCGAATCGAACGCGGGTCCCCGCCCGAAGCCGCGAACGCACTCGATCGTCGAAACTCGCGAACAGTTCCTCCTCGCGGTTGGCGATCAACACGAGCGAGACGTGCCCCAATCGGTGCAGGTCGTACAGCGCGGCCGTCTCCTCTAACTGATCGACCTCGTCCAAAATAACGACGACCGGCTGGTCGTCCGTCCGCCCCAGTCGGTCGAACAGTTCGTCCTTCGCCGTCGATCGGTGGATGTCGACCGTTTGACCGACGTCCTCGAGGACGCTGTAGAGGACCCGAAACCGGGTGTACTCCTGCCAGCAGTTGACGTAGGCAACCTGCACCGTGGGTTCCTGTTTGCACAGCTGGGCGAGCGTGTACCGGGCGATACAGGTCTTGCCGACGCCGGTCGGACCGAAGAGAAACGACGGGTCCGCCCGCTGATCGTACAGCAGCGGCTCGAGCGTTTCCGAAAGGAGGTTCACCTCGTCGTGGCGGTGAACCGCCTCGCTGGGCACGAAATCCTCGCGCAGGACGCGACCATCCACGATCACATCCTTTCAGTTCCCCGTCGATCCCCTTAAACGACGGCGTCCCGATTCCGATACTTCCGAAAGATTCGATATCGCAGTATATGATTTATGGGCCAGGTGTTGGTCCATCTCGAGTTACTCAGCGGAGTTCCTTCACTAACGAAGTCGGCGCATCAGACTCTCTCTCGTCGATATCGTGGCTACCGACGAACTCTCGTGGAAAACCCACTATCGGAAAGCAGAGGCGAGCGGATCGAACTTCGCCTGACCGCGCGACCGCGAAAATAGGCGCAGTTGAGTGTGAATCGAAGTACGTTCGTGATCGTCTTCACACAGGTCACAGAGCACCGCGCTGGAACGATCCACGGGTAATCGTCCGCGGCCCGTTCGGAAACGGCAACTCCCGAATGGCTCGCCCGATCCGCGAAACCGATTCGACAGCCCCACCGGCCGTGCTTGCAAGCGGTACCGCATCCGGTTCTGACTCCGATCGCGATGCGACCGGCCACTCGACGAACAGGGCGACGATCGAACGACATCGGGTTGGATCGAGCAGCGGAGCGGAGTGGCAAGTTCCGTCGAAAACCAGGGTCTCGAGGGTTCCAAACGGTTCTCGCTGAAATCCACGTTATCGTCTGAAATGTGAATTCTACGTGCGTTCGCGCGAGCGAGAACATCACTCGAAGAACCGATGGACGCACTCGAGAGGGCCGTCTCGGTCCGGCGATGCACGTAGCGCCGGTGAGAGGTCACCCGGAGTAACACTGGGGCAAGAAATCACGGCAGCCGCCGAGACGAGCGCGTTCGGAGTTCGCGGACCAAACCGCGACGCGATCGCCCGGACACAATAGTTCGATGCGCTCGGCTGAGTCACTCGGTCGCTAAACATGGTATGCTTTCCAAACAATACCGGACTCGTTCAAGAATACCTCGTGAACGCGTCTTCCTCGACCGGCCGCCGCAGTCACCCGATTGCACAATCGCCCGCCGAGCGCGGTCGCTCGATTCCATAGCGACGAGGAACTCCTCGAGCACGACCCAGTTCGATTCGGCCGAACTCCGTGTTCCTCGCTCGAGGGAGGGTGAAATCCGCGAAGCTGGGCGCTGGAATCGAGCCGACGAGCACGCTGACGAGAAATCCGGATTTCAGCAGTTCAGCGGACGACGTTCGCGGCGGCTCGAGTCGGGATGTAACCGACGAGATCGCTCATCGCCAGTTGATAAACGTCATGTGGCGATACGAAACCAGTATCATCGAAGGTGAGCGTCGAAAACACGACCGCTTCGTCGGTCGACCGGGACTCCGTTCTGGAGGACGAACGGCTCGCCCCAGTCCGAACGGAAGAACGCATTTGGGAGCGGATTACGAACCCCCGTACGAGTCCGATGTCCTATCCCGACCAAATCGCCCCGGAAACCCCACGCGTACAGCAAACGCTGCGGCTGCCGGTATCGAAACTCGAGTCGCTTCGGGAGTGGGCGGTCGACGGGACCGGAGTGACGGCCGCGGCCCGCGTCCGAGACGCGACCGGACGTGTCGCACTCGTCAAGAATCAGTGGACGGACGGCTGGTTCCTACCTGGGGGCGGCGTCGAACCGAACGAGACGCCGGTCGAGGCTGCTCGACGGGAAGTCCGCGGAGAAACGGGGCTCGACGCCACCATCGGCGCTCCGCTCGTCGTTCTCGACCAGACCTATCGCTCCGAAAACGACGAAAACGAGCGGTTCTCGGCGGCATACGTGGTGTATTCGGCCTCGGCAACGGGGAGCATTCCCGACCCATCGCGGCTGGGGACGACCGAGGACGAAATCACGGCGGCGCGGTGGTTCGAGACGATTCCGGAGAATCTCCACGACGGAGACCTTCTCCGACCGTACCTGTAAACGGAGACTACCGGGCAATACAGGGTGCACAGTAATGCCGGTCGACGGCGCCAGTGTGCGTATGAGCGTTCATCCAATGTTTTCGTTCGACGGCGAGATCCAGCGGCGAGTCTACGAGTACGTCGAACGAAACGGTGCCGTCGAACCCGCCGAACTGGCGCGATCGATCCGAATCGAATCGAGTCCGTCACACTCGAAGCCCGCCCGGTCGGGATCGTACACGGAATTGGTCTGCCCGTCAGCCGACGACCTCGAGTCCTGTCTCGAGGCGCTGAAAGACGAGGGGTACCTGACCGAATCGGACGGCAAACTCCGCGTCGCCCTGTCGGCGACGTCGACCGAACTCGACGTCGAGGGCGGCACCGTGACGATTCGACCGGCGCGGGAGGAGGACCGCGACGGCGTCGTCGAGACCATGCGCGAGGTCGCGAGCGAGGGACCCTACATCGTCGCCGAAAACGTCGCGACGCAACTCGAGCGCGATTCGGCGCTCGTTCGGCTGAACGAGGAACGCTCGCGGATCTGTTTCGTCGCGACCTTCGAGCCGGAATTCGACGCCGACGCTGACGCGGATTCCGACGAGGCGGCCGTCGGGGACGCGGGAATCGAGACCGACGACGAATCGCGCGTCGTGGGCTGGCTTCAGGTCGACGCCAACGAACTGCCGTCGCTGCGCCACACCGCCGAACTGACGGTCGGCATCACCCCTGATCGCCGCCGCAACGGAGTCGGTTCGAGCCTGCTCGAGTACGGGCTCGAGTGGGCCGAAAGCGCGGGCTATCGGAAGGTGTACCAGAACGTGCCGGCGACGAACGACGGCGCGATCGAGTTTCTCGAAGCGAACGGCTGGCGACGCGAGGGCGAACGCGAAGAGCAGTACCAGATCGACGACGAGTTCGTCGACGAAGTACTGCTGGCGACGTGGCCGTAGTTTCTTGCCAGCCCGGGACTTACTCCCGGTATGGACGAAATTTCCCTCGGCGTACCACAGCCAGTGTTGGACCGGTTACCGGCCGACGACGAGAACGTCGCCGCGGACATGCAGAAAGCGGTCGCCGGTTGGGAGCAGCGCCTGAACCGAGTGATCGCGGACGCCGACGACGACCGCGAGGCGGCCGGTCGGGTGCTCGAAGCGATCGACCGGTTCGAACGCCGGTACGAGACCTACGACGAGTTCGTTCCGGAACTGCGAGCGTGGGGGCAGTCGCCGATCTACGCGATCGCGTGGCGGACGCTTTACGCCGACGTGATCGCCCAGTTGCACGCTCACGACGAACTCGGCGAGCACCTGGATCGGGAACGAAACGCGCGACTGGTCGAGGACGGAATTCGACTGCAGGACCTGTGATAGCGACGAACCTCGTCGCCCGCGCCGGCGACGGGCTACCGGAAACCACAATAGTTCCGCACTCGTATACGATATCGACTACCCGTGGCACCGACTGACGAACGCGACGACGCCGACACGATCGACCTCACGACGCGCGTGCGCCGTCGCGTCCTCCCGACGCTCCACCGAATCAAGGAACCGCTCGGTGGCTTCGCACAGTGTATCCAACACCCCGACGAGTACGTCGGCACTATCCAGTACGGCCTCGAGGAGTTTCGCTCGGACCTCGATACGATGTCGTTCGCGCCCGAACCGATCGCCTCGCTGAAGGTGCACCGCGACGGTCGGCTCTCAGCCGGAAGCTGGGTCCGTCGGCGGTCTCCGCTCGCGAGCTGGCAGCTACACGTCGCGCTGTTCACGGACGATCCCGGCACGGTCGAGGTGTTCGCCCACCGCGAGTACTCGTGGCTCCGGCATCCGTACAGACACTACAGGGGGGTCGGCTGGGATACGAACAGCGGCGTCGAGCGGATGCGATCGTTACTTTCGGATCACGACGTCGCGTTCCGGATCGACGGCTCACGCGGCTAACGCGCGACGATCACCGAAACGTATCGGTTTCGTAACCGATTTGAGCGGCGACGTGGACCATCAATCGATGGCCACCACGGAGTCTGTCGCCGCGTTTACCGATCTCTACTTCCCGACGGTCAACGGCGTCGCGTACACGGTCGCCCTCTGGCGCGAGCGATGGCCCCACTGTCGCGGAACGATGGATATCGTCTACCCGGAGATGGACGGTTACGAGCCCGACGACGGGGAGTACGCGCTCTCGAGCGTTAGCGCGCCGCTGTACCCGCGATACCGACTGGGAGTGCCGACGATCCCTCGCGGTCTCGAGACGCCCGATATCGTCCACGTTCATACGCCCTTCACCGTCGGATTCGCGGGGATTCGCTTCGCTCGCAAGCGCGACGTCCCCGTCGTCGCCTCCTATCACACGCTGCTCGAGGACCGCGTCAACCAGCATCTGCCCGGTTCGCTGGTCGACGGCTTCAAACGGACCTGCCGGACCTACGAGCGAGCGTTTTTCGAGCGGGTCGATCACGTCACCGCGCCGACGTCGTTCGCCCGGCGACACCTCCTCGAGCACGTCGAGGCGGACGTCGACGTGACCGTCGTCTCCAACGGCATCGACACCGAGTTCTTCCGCCCGCTCGAGTCGGAGACCTTCCGGGACCGCCACGACCTGCCCGACGGACCGCTGCTGGGGTACACCGGTCGTCACGGACCCGAGAAGAGCATCGGGGAGGCGATCGACGCCGTCGACGGCACCGACTACGCGCTCGTCATCGCGGGTGACGGTCCGGCCCGGGAGGACCTCGAGGCCCGCGCCGCGACGGCGGACGCCGAGATCCGGTTTCTCGGCTTTCTCGAGCGCGAGGAGTTGCCGGCGTTTTACTCGGCGCTCGACGCCTTCGTCTTCCCAAGCCGGGTCGAAACCCAGGGACTGGTCGCGCTCGAGGCGACCGCCTGCGGCACGCCGGTCGTCGCCGTCGACGCCGGCGCGCTCACCGACAGCGTCATCGAAGGGGAGACCGGCTACCGGTACGCGCCCGACGATCTCGAGGGGTTCCGGTGGGCGATTCGACGGACCCTCGCCGAACGCGACCGCCTCTCGGACCTCTGTCGGCGGCGACGGCCGATGCTCTCGGCCGACCACTCGCTCGAGCAGTTGGCCCGGATTTACGACGGCATTCGCGGGTGATAGCGCCGCGTTTCGAGCGAGAAGGGGCGACGGATGCGCGTGAAAACAGACCAAGCGTTCAAACGCTCGCAGTTGGTAGAGGACGGTATGGAGTTTGCAGTTTCGCGCGACGGGACGACGCTCGTTACCTTACACGGAGGCAGCGATACGACGGCCTGCGACGAAGCGGCCGAGGGGCTCGCCGCGAGCCTCGAGACGCTCGAGGCCGAGGGGACGATCGCCGACTGGGCGATCGACGACAGCGAGGTGTACGAACATCCGACCGGCCCCTTCGACCCGTACACGATTACGGTCGCGTTTTCGGTGACCGTCGTCATCGATGCCGCCGACGCCGACGCGGCGACGGCGATTGGTGCCGATTCGATCGATGCAGCCCTCGAGGACGCCGACCTCGACTCCGTCACGTACACGTCGCCGGCAACAGTAGCGCCCTGATCGGCCGGCCGCGGCACTTGGACTTATGCCGCCCCGTCACGACCATCGCGTATGGAACTCGTATTGCGGTTTTTCGCGACCTTTCGCGACGCCGTCGGCGAGAAGGAACGAACGCACGCGTTCGACGACGACGCGTCGGTGGGCGACGTCCTCGCCGACCTCGAGGCCGAGTACGACGACCTCGAGGGCCAGTTGCTCGAGTCGGGCGAGGACGGACTCGCGATTCGGCCGCAGTTGAGCGTGCTGAAAAACGGCCGCGACGTGACACACATGGCGGGCGTCGAGACGGCACTCGAGGACGGCGACACGCTGTCGGTGTTCCCGCCGGTTGCTGGCGGCTGATACGGATCGGTGTACCGTTTTACCGGTGATCGCTCGGCCGAGCTAGCGATTGCCAGTAAAGAATTACAACGGACCGTACGAGACGCGCGCTCGAGTTCGACGGCGCGCAATCGAACACACCCGAACGAGAATCGGCCGCCGTCGCCGATTTCGAGGACGCTTTACGCGACGGTCCACCGAGCATGAGATAGCACTCCGCGATAGGAATGGATCCCGAATCAGACGAGGGCACCCCTCGAGAGCCGGGTGGGACGGACGGTGGCGAGGAGCCGCCGGACTCGTCGCGAGCGCCGGACCGCGAGCCCGTGGCCTTCGACTGGGAGGGGATTCGCGTCGGCTTTCTCACGTGTATTCCGGTCGCACTCGGCGTCGCCGGCTACGGAATCGCGTTCGGCGTCGTCGCCAATCAGGCCGGGCTGAGCGTCGCCGAGGCGGCGCTGATGAGCGCGACCGTCCTCGCCGGCGCGTCCCAGATTATCGCCGTCGAACTCTGGTCGAATCCGCTTCCGGTTGCCGCGATCGTCTTCACGACGTTCGCGGTCAACCTCCGCTACTCCCTGATGGGGGCGGCGCTGCAACCGTGGTTTCGTCGCCTCTCGCCGCCGCAGATCTACGGCAGTCTCTTCTTCATGGCCGACGAGAACTGGGCGCTGACAATGCGCGACCTCAAGTCCGGGAGCGGACGCGGCGCGTTCTTGCTCGGGAGCGGTATCGCGCTCTGGCTGTTCTGGGTCGTCTCGACGATTCTCGGCGTGTTCGCGGGCGAATCGGTGGGCGATCCGTCCCGGTACGGCTTCGATTTCATCCTCGTCGCGGTCTTCGTCGCGCTCGCGGCCGAACTCTGGGAGGGACGCCCGTCGCTGGTCCCGTGGGTCGTCGCGCTCGGGACGAGCGTCGTCGCGGCGGACCTCCTTCCGGGTCGATGGTACATCCTCCTCGGCGGGCTGGCTGCGGCGGCGGTCGAGGTGATCCGCTATGACAGGTGAGGGACTCGCACTCGAGTCGCTGCTCGACGGCACGCTCCCGTCCGAGCCGCTCCTCGCCACGTTCTCGCTCGATCCCCTCGTGGTCGCCGTTATCCTCGCGATGACCGCGGTGACGGTGCTCACGAAGATCGGCGGTATCTGGCTCGTCCGCCGCGTCGAGTTGAGCGAGCGACTCGAGGCCGGACTCAACGTCTTGCCGGGCGCGATCGTGATCGCCGTCCTCGGGCCGGAGCTCGCGGCCGGCGGCCCCGCGGAGTGGGGGGCGGCCGGGCTCGTGTTGGTGGTGATGTGGCGAACGGAGAGCATCCTGCTGGCGCTGTGTACGGGGGTCGTCGCCGTCGTCGCGTTCAGGGGACTCGTCTGAGAAGCCCCGGTTCGGATCGTCGTTCCGCCACACTCGAGTTTATCGGCGTCGCGCTCGAACGACGGAGTATGGCAACGCGCGTCGAACGGTCCTTTCGCGGCATTTCCGAGCGACTCGTCGTTCGGTATCTGACGAATTTGGGCGGCGAACAGGTCGCCGAGGACACCGTCGAAGGGTCGGACTGGACGGCGACGTTCTCCTCGGAGACGGTCGAAATCGGGCCCTCGATGACGCTCACCGAGGTGACGGTCGTCTTCGAGGGAGAGGGTGGCGAGGGCAGCCTCGAGTCGCTCGTCGAGCAGTTCGCACAGAAAGCGATGCGGGCGGGCGGATAAGATGGCCGGCGAGCCGATCGAAGGGCAGGTGCTCGTGCTCACGGCCGCGAAGGCGAGCGTCCAGCCGAACCGACTGCCGGATCTCGTCGACCGCGCACAGGCGCTCCTCCGCCCGAAGCTCGAGGACTACCGCCGCGAGTACGAGCGTCTCCACGCGGACGACGGGCTCGAAGTGTTCGCCGTGGAGTGGGGCCACTGGGAAGAACTGGGCGACGAACTCGAGGTGACCGAGCGCGAACTGTCGGCGATCCGCCGCGCACACGAAGAACAACTGCTACGGATCGGCAGACGGACCGACCGCGAGGCGACGTTCGGGACGGCACTCGAGATCCGGGAACCGGTCTGCATCGGAACGAACGGGGAATCCGAGCGGAGCGACTAGCCCCCGCTCGAGCCGCGTCGGAGCGGACACCACGGCGGTCGCAGTCGATCCGGTAGTGACACGGCGCGGAGTCGTCGCTCGAGCGGTGGCCTTTTTTCGCCGTTCGGCGCGTAGCTGTCGGTGGTGAGAACCGGTGATCGACGTCCCCGACGCCCTCTCGCGGCTCGAGCAACCCGAGTACACCGGTGAGAATCGGTGTCGGCCGTGTACGGTGGTGAACGTCGCGATCGCCCTCGCCCTCGCGGTCGTGATCGGCGGCGCGGGCTCCGCGCTCGCCGGCGCGATCGCGCTCGGTGCGTTCCTGACGATCATCGCTCTTCGGGGCTACCTGATCCCCGGTACGCCGGCGCTCACTCGGCGATACCTCCCCGAACGCGTCCTCGAGGCCGTCGGGAAGTCGGCAGCGTCCGGACCGACTATCGAGACGCTAACGCCCGTGGAACTGACACGCGTGTTGACCGCTGCCGGCGTCGCGAGCGATCGCGGGGGCGCGGTCCGACTGACCTCCGCCTTCCGAACGCGGTGGAACGAGCGACTCTCGAGCGACGGCGCGGACGATCCGGACGCGGTCGCAGTGGGATCGGCGCTCGGCGTCGACGAGATCGAACGCGTCGGCGACGCGTCGTTCGAACTCGAGGGGCGGAGGCAGGTCCGGTGGGAATCGACGGCGGCGCTGGCGGCGGACGTCGCCGCGGCGACCGAACTCCGATCCCGTCTCGACGGATGGGACGCCCTCGGCGCGGACGAGCGACGTGACGCGCTGACGGGGCTGCGACTGTTGCGAGCGGACTGTCCGGTCTGTGGCGGACCGATATCGTCGACGGTCGAGCGCCTCGAGCACTGCTGTCGACAGCCCCGCGTCGCCGTTCGCGCGACCTGCGAAGCGTGTGATCGGCCGGTGGTCGACCTCGTCGTCTCCGAGTCGAACGCCGAGCCCTGGCTCGAGTTGGCCGGAGTACCCGAGACGCACCTCGAGGCAGAAGGGTGAGCGTCGTCAGTCGTCGTCAGCTGTCTCGCCGAGCGGTTCGACGTCGACCTCGATCTCCGCCGCGGCGGCCTTGTACTCGGGGATCTTCGCCCGTTCGTCGAGCACGTGGTTCGTGAGTTTGTTCGCCGAGGCGGCCGCGAAATGCGGCGTCGTCCAGACGACGCCCTCCTTGGTGTCCTCGGTCACCTGAGCCTCGAGCGTGATCTCGCCGCGTCGCGAGCGCAGGCGGACGTACTCGCCATCCTCGATCCCGTAGCGCTCGGCGTCGGCGGGGTGGACATCGACGAAGTTCTCCGGCGTCTGGCGGTTGAGCGTCGGCGAGCGCGTGCTCATCGTCCCGGTGTTGTAGTGTTCCTCGAGGCGGGCCGTCGTGAGGATCAGCGGGTACTCGTCGTCGGGCGTCTCCGCCGGCGGCTGGTGTTCGACGCCCTCGATGTGACCGAGGCCGCTCTCGGTGTCGAACTCGTGCTCGTAGAGGAACGGATCGCCCTCGTCGCCGGGCTCGTAGCAGGGCCAGTGGAGCCCGTCTTCGCCCAGCAGATCGTATGTCATCCCGTGGTAGCTCGGACAGACCTGACGGAGTTCCTCGAAGACCGCCTCGGGATCGTCGAAGTCGAACGCTCCGCCGGGCTCATCCCGGCTCTCCGCGGAGCGTCGTCCCTCGCTCCCCTCGTCGAACAGCCGCCTCCCGACCTCGCTCACGATCTCGAGGTCGTGTTTCGTGTTCTCGTGGACCTTCTCGACGCCGCGCATGCGCTGGACGCGCCGGTCCGTGTTGGTGACAGTGCCGCCGCGTTCGGCCCAGGTCGTCGCCGGGAGGATCACGTCGGCATACTCCGCCGTCTCCGTCGGGAAGATGTCCTGCACGACGGTGAACTCGAGTTCGGCGAGTCGCTCGGCGACGGCGTTGGCGTCCGGCTCGCTCATCACGGGGTTCTCGCCCATGACGTACAGCCCCTTGATCGAGTCGCCGGCCGCGTAGGAGATCTCGACGTTCGTCAGGCCCGGCTCCGAGGGTACTTCGAAGCCCCAGACCTCCTCGACCGACTGACGGGCCTCGTCGTCGTCGACGAGCTGATAGCCCGGCAGGACGTTCGGCATCGCGCCGACGTCGCAGGTTCCCTGGACGTTGTTCTGGCCGCGCAGCGGGTTGACGCCCGTGCCGGGACGGCCGAGGTTTCCGGTGATCAGCGCCAGGTTGATCTCGTTCTGGACGTTGTCGACGCCGCAGGCGTGCTGGCTCATCCCCATGCCGGTGAAGATGGCCGCGTTGTCAGCCGTCGCGTACTTCTTTGCGGCCAGTTCGATCTCCTCGAGCGGGACGCCACACTCTTCGGCCGCCGCCTCTGTATCGAAGTCCTCGAGCGTCTCGACGAGGTGGTCGAATCCCTCGGTGCGCTCCTCGATGAACGCCTCGTCGATCCAGCCCTCGTCGGGGTGGGCCTCGTGGTGCTCGAGGATCGTCTTGAGGACGATGTTCAACAGGGGAATGTCGGTTCCGGGATTCAGCTGCAGGTGCTGGTGACGGTCGGTGTCGTCGATCTGGAACGACCGCGTCGTCTTGTTCGCGTGCGGGTCGACCTGGATGACCGTCGCGCCCTCGAGGACGGCCTGCCGGAAGTACTGGCTGTTAGCGATGGGGTGTTGCTCGCCCGGGTTCGCCCCCTGAATCCAGAACACGTCGGCTTCCTCGCGGAGGTCGCGCATGCTGTTGGTCATCGCTCCCGCGCCCAGGCTGGTCCGCAGCGCCCAGACCGTCGAGGCGTGACACATCCGCGTGCAGTTGTCGACGTTGTTGGTCCCGTAGCGGCGCGCGAGTTTCTGGAGGAGGTAGTTCTCCTCGTTCATCACCTTCGAGGAGCCGAAAAAGCCCATCGCGTCCGGGCCGTACTCGTCGCGAATCCGCTCGAGTTCGCTCACGACGTACTCGTAGGCCTCCTCCCAGGTGGCCTCTCGGAACTCTCCGTTCTCCTTGATCAGCGGGTCGGTGAGTCGATCCTCGTGGTCGACGACCTCCGTCGCCGCGCCGCCTTTGATGCAGATGCGCCCCTCGTTGACCGGCGCATCGCCCCAGGGCATGAACCGGACGTCGCCGGGCTCCTCGCCCTGTTGTACCTGGATACCACACCCGACCCCGCAGTACGGACAGATCGTCTTGACTGGTTCTTGTTGCTCTCCGGACATTGGTTACGTCTCACCCGTTAGACAGAACCAACTACCCGAGCGTGTATGACGTTTTCTACCACACGAGTGGTATGTAGCGGCGAGCGACGGATGACCGACCGCTTCGTACCGCTCCGAGATGCGTCCGCGGTAGCGCGTGCTGGGTCGCGCCTCGCGCGCCTCACCGCGACCCATTCGAACAGACGCAGCGCGTCCGTAAGCAGACGGTGACCTCCGGGGAACCGTGGGCGGGGCGAACCACCAATCACGCGCTAGCGAATGGGCTGGGAGGGGATGGTCTCCCGGAACGCGAGCGGGGCGTTCGGACTCGCCGTTGTCGCTCCGCAGACCGGATCCTCCGGTATCCCCGTCGACAGGGTAACGCTGACGGACGAGCGTGCCGAACGGTCCCACGATGGAACTCACACGGTCGCTCGTCGAGACGCGGGCGCGCGAGTACCGGGAGCGAGAGGCGCTGTACACCGTCGAGCAGGAGAACCTCGAGACGCTCCCGGGGGCGTTCGAATCGGGCGAGTACGGCCGCCGGGACACGGCCTGGGTCGTCAGGTGGTACTACCGGCGGTTCCTCGGCGACTATCCCGACGCCGAGCGACGGAAAGCGGAGGAGGAGCTCCGGGACAACGACTTCGAGGCCGTTCGGAGCGCCATCAGCGATGCCGTCGACGCAGTTGACGCGGGCGACGTCGCCGTGGGGATCGATCGATTGACCGACCTCGAGGCCGTCAACGTGCCCGTCGCCTCCGCGTTCTGTATGTTCATCGATCCCGACGCGTCCCTCGTCGTCGGTCCCCGGGAATGGGCGGCGCTCCGGACGGCGAACGAACTCGAGCAGCCGTACCCGGCTCCGCCGTCGATCTCGGAGTACGAGACCTACCTCGAGCGGTGTCGGTCGCTGGCCGACCGCTTCGACTGCGACCTGTGGACGCTGTATCGCGCGCTCTGGCGGTTGTCTGCCTGAACGGACGAGCGCCGCGGTCGAACGACGCGACCCCTCGGCGCGACCGGAGGCTTTTGCCCCCCGTCGACTAACGGTCAACCATGCCCACCGAGACCGGGAGAGGCGAGCGAACGGGGCTCGTGGTCGCCGGTGGCCACTCGACCCGCTTCGGGGAGGAGGACAAAGCCGTCGCCGAACTCGCCGGCACCCCGATGGTTCGCCGCGTCGTCGACCGAATCGGTCCGGTCGTCGACGACCTCGTCGTCAACTGCCGAGAGGAGCAGGTGCCGGCGATCCGGGACGCGCTCGAGGGCGGGCCGGACGCGTCGTTCGCGGTCGATCCGATCCCCGACCGCGGGCCGATGGCCGGCATCATGACCGGCCTTCGGGAAACCGCAACGGAGTACGCCCTCGTCGTCGCCTGCGACATGCCGTTCGTCGATCCCGCGCTCGTCGACCACCTCTTCGGGCGAGCGACCGGCTGCGAGGCCGCGGTCCCCCGACTCGACGACCAGTGGTTCCAGACCACGCAGGCCGTCTACCGGGCCGGACCGATGGCCGCGGCCTGCGAGCGCGCCCTGGAACGGGACGAACGGCGGATCGTCGAACCGCTGCTCGAACTCGACTACGTCGTCGTCGACGAGGACGAGGTTCGCGAGTACGCCGCCCTCGAGACGTTCGAGAACGTCAACACGCGCGAGGAGTTCGAGGCGGTGCTTGAGCGACTCGAGGAATCGTAGCCGGTGGCGTGACGCGACGCGGCGATCGAAACGACCGCTACGCCTCGACGACGTCGACCACCGGATCGTCGGCGATCATCCGCGCCAGCACGACTCTCGATACGGCCGGGGTGCGCGCGATGACTTCCCTCGCGATCTCCACGGCGGTCGCCCGCAGATCGGCGTCGTCGACTTTGTTGAGCAGCGGGACGACCGTCGCCCCCGCGGGGACGTCCTTCAGGCCGCCGCGATCGCTCGCGAGCACGCGAGCCACGTCGACGGGGCGGATCGGATCGCCGCGGCCGCGGCCCGTGATCGCCGCCACTCGCGCCGGACGGTGGACGGACTCCTCCGAGAGCGGCGCTCCGACGACGCGGACGCTCGCGATGGGGATCACGGTATCGACGCGTCGGGGGAGTTGCGGTTCGCGGTCGTCCGGGGCCTTGAACTCGCGCGTTCGCGCGCCGTCGGCCTTGACGAAGACGGCGTCGGCGACGTCGGCCGCCGCGATATCGTCGACGATTCCGCTCTCGAACCCCACGTATCGATCACCCTCGCGCTTGGGGACGACGCCGACCGGCCACGTCGTCGTCCGCTTGAGGGCCGCGATCGGGTCGTCGGTCACGGCGACCGATTCGACGTGCCGATCGAAGATGGGGATCCGAACCGTCGCGGTCACGACCGCCCGGGATGCGCGACCGCCCGCGGCGCGGGTCGCCAGCGCGTACAGCGTCGTCTTCTTTCCGCCCGCGCCGACGACGGCGACGACGCCGGATTTGGCTCGAAGCGCGTCGAGGAGATCCATATCGTCACTATCGTGGGTGGCGACTAATCGTTTGGGCACGCCGTGATACGCTCGTGCGAGCGGTCGGACTCCGGGAGCGGTCGCGATCGTGCGTCCGGAGTCCGACGGTGAGCGTGGCCGTACACGCGGATCCCGACGAGCGACTCGAGTCACCGAACGGAGAGATCCGATCCGTCACCGGCGTCGGCGAACTCGAGTTCGATCTCGAGTTCGCGCTCGCGCCGGCTCGTGAACTCGACCTCGACCTCGACCGGTTCGCGGTACTCGAAGGGGATCTCCCACGTCGCTCCCGCGACCGTCACCGTCGTCTCGGCCTCGAGTTGGTCGGCGAGGTCCCGGAGGAAGTCGGCCGTCTCCTGGCGCGAAAGGTACACCTCCCGTTCGAAGAAGCCGTCGGTGATCGTCCGCAGCTCTTGCTCGCGATCCTCCGGAAGCGTGACTCGATCAGTCATGATATGAGTTCCCACGGTATGGGGCATAAACCTGGACCAACATCCTTCGAATCCTGCATGTAAGGGAGCCGTACCTGCGAAATCCTTCTTGTTCCGGTCGCCGACTGGTCGACCATGTCACTGATCGAGGTGCTGGGGAACGGGACGCGACTCGAGATCCTTCGCGAACTCTCCCGGAGACCGAAGTACGTCTCGGAACTCGCCGAGGCGGTCGGCATGGACGGGAAGAGCGCCGTCCACCACCTGTCGACGCTGGAGGACGCCGGCCTCGTCGAGTGGTACATGCGCGGCAACCGCAAGTACTACCGGCTGACCAAATCCCTCGAGTTGCGGATCGCACCGCCGCCGGAGCGGCAGTTCGTGCTCCAGGCCGACGAGGTCGACGCGTCGGAGACGGCAGATCGGTGATCGACTCGCGGCGCTCCGCGGCGTTCGCACGCGACGCAATCGACGGACTGACAGCTCTACCATCGTATTCGGGGTGACGATCGACGGCCGACGTGCGTCTTCGATCGGAACCCGTCTCATCGGTGTACTGTCAGCGAGAACCGCCCGGTCACTTAGTACCGCCCGTACCGTGCGATACGATCGCATGACTGATACCGAGATGATTCCCGTCACCGTCGTCAGCGGCTATCTCGGGGCGGGGAAAACGACGCTGATCAATCACCTGCTGTCGAATCCGGGAGGACGGCGGGTGGCAGTGATCGTCAACGACATGGGCGAGGTGAATATCGACGCGGAACTCATCGAGCGAGCCAGCGAGGACGAGGGGATCGTGGACCTCTCGAACGGCTGCATCTGTTGTCGGTTGCAGGGAGACCTCCTCGAGGAGGCGTCGCGGCTGGCGGAGAGCCGAGTGTTCGACACCCTGCTGGTCGAGTCCTCGGGGATCAGCGAACCGATCCCCGTCGCACAGGTGTTCACCGAAGGGACGGAAACCAGCGATGTGGACCCGACGACGCTGTTTCGGTTGGATACGATGGTGACCGTCCTCGACACGTACGGGTTCTGGAAGGAGTTCGACGCCGGAGCGCAGTTGCCGGCGGGCGCTCAACCCGACGAAGACCGGCCGCTGAGCGAGGTCCTCGTCGAAGGGATCGAGTTCTGTGACGTCTTGCTCCTCAACAAGTCCGACATGGTCCCCGACGACGTTCTCGAGGAGATCGAAGCGGTCGTGGACACCCTCCAACCGCGAGCGAAACGGCTGCGAACGTCCTACTGCGAGGTGGATCCGGACGTCGTCCTCGACACCGATCGGTTCGACTTCGAGACGGCGAAGCGTTCCCAGGGGTGGAAACGCCACCTGCGGGGGGAGGGTCACGATCACGACCGCGACGAGCGTACCCGGAGTGGAGACGATCACGACCGCGACGCGGAACCGGGTGCCGCCGAACGTCACGGCGTCTCGTCGTTCGTCTTCCGATCCGACCGACCGTTCCACCCGGAGCGACTCGCGGCCTGGCTCGAGGACTGGGACGGGGCGATCATCAGGGCCAAAGGGGTCTGTTACGTCGCAAACCGCGAGGAAGTGATCGGTCTCAGTCAGGCCGGCCCGTCCGTCAGGGCCGGTCCGATCGGCGAGTGGCGACCGGGCGACGACCGTCGCACGCAGTTAGTGTTCATCGGCCGGAAGATGGACGAGGACCGAATCCGCGAGGAACTCGAGGCGTGTCTGGCGGCGGGCGACGAAGCGGCGGAGGTGGAAGCAGCGGCTGATCCGTTCCCGCTGTGATCGTCCCACACTCGAGTTCTTACAGCTCCAGTTCGTCGCTGAGTTCCTCCCAGGATTCGTGAAAGCCGTGGGTCGACCGGTCCGTCACCCGATCGGGGAGGGCGTTCTGATAGACGTCGTCGTACTCGAGCAGCCGCGTCCAGCCGTCGTGATAGGAGTAGCTGCAGTACTGGCACATACGTCGGACTACGTCGGTCGACGACATACCCGTTTTGCCGCTCGAGGTACACGCCGGCGGAACGGACGGCGACCACGACTCACCCGAATCGATCGCAAGCGACAGGGAAAATGCGACGACATCGAACGCGAGCGATCGACGGAAGCCAGAAGAGCTATGACGTCGCGAGGGAGCGACGATGAGCATGAATCAACGAGGCGGATACGTTTCTAGTGCGACCGACACGATCGAACGGGAATGCGACCGCTGCGGGTGGCACGCGGTCGCAGGATCCTATCCGGAATTGGTCAAACGGTATCAGGATCACCTTCGCGACGAACACCCGACGGCGTGGCTGCGAAGCTGAAGCCGGGGCTCGCTCGTCGCTCGAGACGCGATTTCGGTACGATCGCCTGGTCGAAACGACGGCGGTCGATCGGAGCCGTCGGCGGGGCGGTTAGGGCTCGAGCAAGACCTTGATGACGCCCTCCTCGCGCTCGTCGAACTTCTCGTACATCTCCGGCGCGCGCTCGAGGTCGACGCGCTGGGAGACGACCCAGCTGGGGTCGGCGCGTCCCTCGATTATCATGTCTCGCAGCTCCCGGTTGTACTGCTTGACGTTACACTGGCCGGTGCCCAGCTTCAGCCCCTTCTCGAAGAGTTTTCCGAAGTCGATGCCGAGTCGGCCCTGCGCCGCCATTTCGTCGGGCGCGCCGGGATCAGACGGAACGTACAATCCCGGAATTCCGAGTTGTCCGGTCGGTCGAACGGTCTGAATGAGCTGGTTGAGCACGACTGCCGGGTTCTCCCGAGCCGGGTCGTAGGCGTCGTCGGCCGGGTCCGTCTCGGGGTCGATCGCCTGGTAGCCCACCGCGTCGACGCCGTTGTCGACACCGCCGCCGTGTGCGTCTTTGATCTGTTCGACGGGATCGCTCTCCTCGAAGTTGATCGCGCGGGCGTCGCAGTGGTCTTCAGCCATCTCGAGGCGGCTCTCGACGCGGTCGACGATGTAGATCTCCGACGCGCCCTGTAGCTTGGCGCTGTAGGCGGCCATCAGGCCGACGGGGCCGGCCCCGAATATCGCGATCGACTCGCCGGGTTGCAGGTTCGCGAGTCGGGTACCGTGCCACCCCGTCGGGAAGATGTCCGCGAGGAGCGCGAAGGCGTCCTCGTGCTCGTCACCCTCAGGCAGTTTGAGCGCGTTGAAGTCGGCGAAAGGCACCCGGAGCTTCTCGGCCTGGCCGCCCTTGTACGGCCCCATCGCGACGTATCCGTACGCACCGCCGGCGAATCCGGGGTTGACGTTGGTACAGAAGCCGGTATAGCCGTTTTCACAGTTCCGGCAGAATCCACAGGCCACGTTGAACGGCATCACGACGCGGTCGCCCTCTTCGAGCGACGTCACGGCGTCGCCGGCCTCGATTACGGTTCCCATGTTCTCGTGACCGAAGACGATCCCCGGATCGGCCGAGGTTCGCCCCTCGTACATGTGGAGGTCCGATCCACAGATGCACGTCGTCGTGATATCGACGATAATGTCGTTCTCGTGTTCGATCTCTGGCTCGTCGACCTCTTCGACGGCGACATCGTTCGGTCCCTGGTAGACGACGGCGTTCATTGACATGAGTTATCAAACCTCGATGAACGGACCACAGGCTTCGTTGTAAACCTTCGTGTGGCTGCTGCACTCGAGCAGAACGGCTCTCGACCGCGTTCGTTCCGAAAGAAAAACGTACCAGTTTAACCCACCTCGGTGGCGACTAACCCGTTGGGCGACCGCTCCGTGCTCGCTCGCCGAGGGCGCTCGAGCGGTATCATGTGATGAGGCCTCGTCTCGCGGTGCTCGGCAGAAGTCCCCCAGCGGAACCAATAATCCAGGCGATGGAGGGACACCTATCAGCGCCAGTGTATCGTCGGATTTTCACGGGAAGTGTTTATGAATCCTCGAGACGTGGTGATGTCTCGCATGGTCGACACAGTACGTCTCGACACGGCGAAGGAAGTCATCGACGCGGCCGAGCAGCGAGCGGACGAAATCGACAATCCCATGGTGATCACGGTCGCGAATTCCGAGGGGAACCTCATCGCTCAACACCGGATGGACGGCGCGTGGCTCGCGTCGATCGATATTTCGCGGAACAAGGCCTACACGGCGGCCGCCCTCGACATGCCGACGCACGACCTCGCCGATCCGACCCGTCCGGGCGAATCGCTGTACGGCTTGCAAAACACCAACCAGGGACGGATGGTCATCTTCGGCGGCGGATACCCGCTGGAACGAGACGGCGACGTCGTCGGGGCGATCGGCGTCAGCGGCGGGGCGGTCGAACAGGACATGGACGTCGCTGAGTCGGGGGTCGACAGGTTCGACGACCGCTCTCCGTAACGACCCGCCGGCGTTCGGCGTTCGTCGCTTTGCAACCAGCCGGCGGATTTTCGCTCCAAAACGGGCGGGACCGGCGTCGTCGCCGCTGTACGGGTCCATTCGAGGGCGACCCTCGCCACGGCCGGTGGTCCGCCCGGTTCGACGGTCGTCCCGGCGTTCGATCCGCAACGCGTGTACGATTTTCCAATGAACTTCTCTCCCCGAGTTGGTGGTTATATGTTGGCAGCTAGCATGCAACGGGCTATGGTGGAAGACCTCCTCGAGAGCGCCATCGAGGGCCGGGGGACGTGGCTCGCGTACGTCATCCTCGTCGCGGGCGCGATCGTGCTCACCTACAGCGTCGAGAAGCTCATCAGCTACCTCACTCGGGCCGCGATCGGCCTCGGCGTTTCGATCTTCACGCTCGCGATCGTCTTCACGGGCCTCGAGTTCGACGACACCGTCGTCGCGCTCGTGTTCAGCGCGGGCGGCCTCGAACAGGTCGCGCTCGGGACCGCGCTCGGGACGGCCCTCGCGATCACCGGGATCACCCTCGCGGCGGCGGCGATCGTTCGACCGTTTCCCGTCGACGTGCCCGGAGATTACCTGTTGCTGTTCGCCCTCTCGCCGTTTCTCCTGGTGCCGTTCGTTCTCGCGGGCACGCTCTCCGTCGTCCACGGACTCGTCCTCGTGGCGGCGTTCGTCGTCCTCCTCGGATACATCGTCGTCCGTGAGTACCAGCGCGACCTGCCGGTGTTCAGGGACTCGGAGATCGCGGACCGAATCGAGGCCGACGGCGGCGTTCCGATCGATCAACTCACCCTCGAGGAGATCGATCGCAGAACGGTTCTCGAGGAGATCCCGGAAGACCGGTTCGTCACTGAGTCGCGATACGAAGGCCTCTTCTGGCTCGGATTGTCGGTCCTGGCGCTGGTCGGCATCGTCGCGGGATCGATTCTCCTCGAGGCGGGTTCCGAGGCGGTCGTCGAGTCGTGGGGGATCGAGGAGACGGTCTTCGGGGCAACCGTCCTCACGCTGGTCCTGACGTTCGAGAACCTGCTGTTGACGATCGAACCGGTCCGTCGGGGGATTCCGGAGATCGGGATCGGCCACGTCGTCGGCAGCGTGGTCTTCTCCGTCACGGCGAACGTCGGCGTCATCGCGTTCGTCGCGGACGTGGCGATCCCGTCGTCCGTGCTCGTCTTTCACCTCCCCGCGGTGATCGTCCTGACCGCCGTCGCCGCCTACGCCATCTCAACCGGACGCGTTGGACGCAGGCACGGCTCCCTCCTGGCCGCGCTGTACGTCGCCTACTGGATCGTCGCGCTCGTCGCCTTCGGCGGCGTCCCGGTTCCGGACTGAGCGTTCGGGAGTATCGTAGCCACTGCGAGCCAGTACACGCCCGGTCGCACGAGGGGAGCGCGGTTCGGAGCGAGCGCGGTTCGGAGCGAACAGAGTGAGCGAAAACCGCGAGAATGCGAATAGCGCGGGATCTTCGATCCCGCGGACCATGCGAACGGGCGCTGTGCGCCCGTGAGCAGACGGCGAGCCTTGCGAGCCGTGAGCGAACGGAGTGAGCGAGAACCGCGGACGAGGCGATCGGTGTGTAGCTCGTCGCGGTCGGTACTATAAGTGCGACGCCACCGTTTCACTGCGCGTATGAGCGCCGCGGAACTCGTCGGCCTCGCCGCCCTATTCCTGGCGGGCGTCGTCCTCGTCATCTGGTGCGTCGAGGTCTTTATCGAAGCCGTCGCCCGGAGCGCCGTCTCGCTCGGTATCTCCGGGTTCTTCCTCGCGGTCGTTCTCGCCGGGATCGACCTCGAGAACGCGATCCTCGGCGTCACGGCGGCGTTCGTCGACCTCCCGGACCTCGCGCTCGGGACGGTGTTCGGCGAGTCGCTGTTCGTCCTCGCGGTCGCCGTCGGCGTCGCGGGGATCACGGTCCCGTTTCGGATCGACGTCCCGCGGAGCTACCTGTTCGTGCTCGTCCTCGTTCCCCTCCCGGCGTTCGCGCTCTCTATCGACGGGACACTCGACTGGGCGGACGGTGCGATCCTCACCGTTCTGTTCGTCCCGCTGCTCGCCGGCATCTTCTGGCGCGAGCGCCGCTCGGAGACGACGTACCTGCTCTCGGACGAAGTCGAAGACGCCGTCGATCTCGAGGCGAAGGACCCGGCGGAGACGAACGCGACGATCGAAACCGAGCCGAACGGCGGCGCTTCCGCGCTCGAGGGAGCGCGCGCCGACGAACGATCCGCCGGGCGCAAACGCGACCCGGACCTCGACCTCGACGAGTTCGTCCCCGACCTCGAGGGGAAAAGCGGCCGGTTCAGCCTGGTCGTCGCGCTCCTCGCGATCGTCGGGATGACGGTCGGGTCCGGACTCACGGTGGCGAGCGCCGAAGGGATCTTCGTGGCGCTGGGGATCTCGGGGCTCGCGTTCGGCGCGACGGTGCTTTCGTTCATCGCCTCGATCGAGGAACTGGCGCTCACCGTCGAACCGGTTCGCCAGGGTCGGGCGCACCTCGCCGTCGGGAACGTCGTCGGGAGCACGGTGTTCTACGTGACGGCCAACGTCGGCATCGTCGCGTTACTGCGTCCCGTCGATACCGGCGGCGCGGTGATGACCGTCCACTGGCCGTTCCTCGCCGCGTGCTTGCTCGTCGTCGCCGGCACGCTCGCTCGAGGTCGCGTGACGCGCTCGAGCGGTGCGGTCCTCGTCGCGCTGTACGTCGGCTATTGGATCGCGAACTACGCGTGACGGAGCGGCCGTCCGCCCGCGAACCCGCGGGCGCTGACGGAGCCACGCGCTCGAGGGACGTCGGACCGACGGCGGACGCATCCGCGGATCGAAACGGTACCGAAGAAAACGACGGAATCGGACGGAGAACCGGCGTCAGTCGTCGGACGTCTCGTTACCGGCCGTCTCGATCGTCTCGTTATCAGCCGTCTCGTTGTCGGTGCTCTCGACCGTCTCGTTTCCGTCGGTTCCGACGGTCTCGTTATCAGCCGTCTCGATCGTCTCGTTACCCGTTACGTCGGCTGTTTCGTTGCCGTCCGCGGTGACCGTCTCGTTGCCGTCTGTCTCCGTCGTCTCGTTGCCGACGGCGACCGTCTCACCGGTCTCGCCGTCGACGGCGATTTCGCCGATCGCGTCGAGTTGGCACTGATCGAGGTAGACGGCCATCTCTTCTTCGGCGACGAACTCGACGGTCTGCGTGTCGCCTTCCTCGTCGAGGAAGTTCGAGCGAACGTACGTGTTCCACTCGTTGGTGTCGCCGCCGGTGGCGATCACGAAGTTGTGGCCGGGAAGCGGTTCGAAGACCCGATCCTCCGCTTCGGGCTGGTGGCGACCGATTCCGTTCTCCCACTCGACCGCGTAGGATTCGCCCGACTCCACCTCGAGCGTCGGGTTCGCCTCGTCGGCGATCTCGTCGGGTTCCTGGCCGACCCACTGGCCCTCCTCGAGACGCATCGAGAAGGTCTCGACCGGATCGCCCACTTCGACCGCCGAGAGCGTGATGGTGACCTCCTCGTCGTCGCCGTCGATCTCGACCGTATCGGTGACCCGCTCGTGGCCGTAGGTCCAGACCTCGAGGTCGTACTCGCCGTCCTCGAGCATGTCGAAGCGGGCGATCGCCGGCGCGTCCTCCTCGGCCGGCGTCTCCTCGTCCTGAGCGCCGTCGCCGGCCGTTTCGTTCTCGGTTTCGTTAGCGGCCGTTTCGTTGCCGCCTTCGTCGTCTCCCGGCTCTAACTCCTCCGTCGCTTCGTCCTCTTCTTCCGGCGGACTCGGCCGCGCGGCGACGTCGGAGAACGAGTGGTGCTCCCCGACAAACACCTCCGCGCCGAGCGGTTCGCCGTCTTCGTCCTCGACGCGGACGCGGAGTTCGTGCACCTCGTCCGGGTCGATCAGTTCGATCGGACCGCGCATCTGGACCGGGTGCGGCTGACAGTAGTACTCCGCCATCTCCTCGTCTGGAGTGATCGTGAGCGAGGTGGACTCGCCCGCTTCATCCACGAACTCCGTGGCCTCGATCACCTCGCCGTCTTCGTCCGCGACGGTGAAATTGTGGTTCATGCCGTCGCCGTTCGTCCAGACGATTTCGTTCTCTTCGTCCTCGATCAGTCGTAGCGTCGGGTTGGAGACGCCGTCGATCTCGGCTGGGGCGACGCCGATCCAGCCGCCGACGATGCCAAGCAGCGAGAGCGTTCGCCCCTCGCCGTCGTTCTGCGTGGCCGGCAGCCGAAAGTCGATCTCGTCGCGATAGGCACCTGCGGTGCCGGTCATCGCGGCCGTTCCGGCGATCGCCGTTCCCTTTAGCATGCCGCGACGAGAAACGTCGCGTGAGCGTTGTTCGTTCGTCATGGTTGTGTAGTGTGTCTTGGGTCAGTCGTCCGTCGGCTCAGTCCTCCATCGAGAACACGGCGAGCGTGTCGCCGCGAGTTCCCTGGCGGAGCCAGCCGCTGCCGCCGACTTGGACGGCGACGTACTGTTTCTCCTCGCCGGGATCGTACCAGCTCATCGGCGAGGCGCTGATCGGCACGTCGAATTCGTACTCCCAGAGGCGGTCGCCGCTCTCGCCGTCGTAGGCGACGAAGGTGCCGTTCTGGGTGCCGTTGAAGACGAGCCCCGTCGCCGTCGACATGGAGCCGCCCCACATGTAGAACTCGTCCTCGCTCTCGATCCACTCGCGCCAGACGCGCTCGCCCGTCGCCGGATCAACCGCGGCGAAGGCGGTGATGCTCTCGTTCCACTCGTCGGGCATCTCCGAGGCCGGATCGTCGAGGTTGCCGCCCCAGTAGGGGTTGCCCTCGCTGTACTCCTCGTACCGCCAGTAGAGGTCCTGCGGGAAGTTCTGGTGGATGACGTACACGTACCCGGTTTCGGGATTGTACGACGGCGGCTGCCAGTCGTTGCCGCCCGGCGCGCCGGGGACGAACGGAATCCGCTCGTCCGCGCTGATGTGGGGGATCATCTCCCACATGTTGATGTGCTGGCAGATCTCGTCGCTTCGCTCGTGGAGTTGGCCCGACTCGGGGTCCATCATGTAGACCCACCCGGACTTGTCGGAGCCGACCACGAGGTCCGTCGACTCGCCGTCGACCTCGACGTCGGGCACCAGCACTCGCGGAGCCGCCGCGTCGTAGTCCCAGACGTCGTGCGGGCTGCTCTGGAAGCCCCAGTTGAACCCGCCTTCCTCGAGATCGAGCGAGAGCGTCCCGCAGGTCGGGAAGTTCGGTCCCGGCCGGACGGTGCCGTCGAAGTCCGGGCCGGGGTTGGCGACCGGCGAGTAGAGCACGCCGCGCTCCTCGTCGATCGTCGGCGTCATCCAGCTCGTCCCGCAGCCGTGCTCGCGGCTCGCGCCGATCCACTCGTCCTCGAGAAGCGTGTGGGTCTGCCACATCATCTCCCCGCTCTCGGCGTCGAGAGCGGCGATGAATCCCTGCACGCCGTACTCGCCGCCGGCGCTGCCCGTGTAGATCGTTCCATCGTGGATTACGGGGGCCCACGTCGCGGAGTAGCCGACCTCGTGGTCGGCCGTCTGGGTGTGCCAGACCTCCTCGCCGGTGTAGCGGTCCAGCGCGACGACGCCGGAATCGAGCGTCGTCATGTACACCTTGTCGCCGAGGACGGCGGCCCCGCGATTGTTGTCGTCACAACACAGCTCGACGCCGATCGGCACCGCGTAGGTGTAACTCCAGAGGACCTCGCCCTCGCGAGGGTCGATCGCCTTCATGTGGTTCGGCCCGTTGGTCTGGTACATGACCGGCGGGTCGCCCGGAACCACGATGGGCGTTCCCTCCATGCTCGAGCCGGTCCCGACGGACATCTCGTACTCGAGCTCGAGGTCGGAGACGTTGTCCGGCGTGATGACGTCGGCGGTCGTCACCCGCTGTTGTTCGTAGTTCCCGCCGTACATCAACCAGGACTCGGGGTCCTCCCCCGCGTTGCTCAGCATCTCCTGATCGACGTCGACCTCCGGAATCCGGTCGCCGTCGTGTTCCTGGGTGATCGAGTGCTCGGGACCGCCGACCAGCGTATAGCCGTCGTCGGTCTCTACCAGTTCGATGTCGCGTGCGGCCTGAACGGCCCTGTCGTTGCGTAGTGCCATGCGTGATCACCTCAGCTCGCTCGGAGCGCGCATCTCGTCTCTGATGTAGAAGACGTCGTGCAGCAACTCCTCCTGTTCGACGATCTGGACGGCCGCGCCCGCGGTGAGCGCGGCGGTCAGCTGTTGATCCGTGAACTGTCCCTCCGTGGCGAGATCGCAGGCGGCGGTCGCCGACACGTACAACCCGCCCAGCATGCCCTTGACGTGTCTGACGGCGTCGTCGAGAATCTCGTCGGTGACGAGCACCTCGTTCTGCCAGAGGTGTCTGTCGAGGCCGCGAATCCACAGCAACGCCCCGCCTATCGCGCGCTGGTGCAGCGGCGGCACGTTCGACGTGTCGAACTCGACGCCCGCCGGAATCTGGTTCGAGGGCACCCACCGGGCGAGTCGCTCCGTGTTGTTCGTGACGGCGCTCAACAGCGCCGTCTTTTCCGCCTCGTCGAACCCGACGTCGTCGAGCGCCGACGAGAGCGGCTCCGCGAGCACCAGTTCGCGCGCCGTCGTCTCGATGTGCTCGGCGGTAAACCGCGGCAGGTTCTCGTCGAGACTCTCGAAGAAGCCGACCTCGAGCAGGTGCTCGTAGAGTCGCCAGCCGGGCGTGGCGACCTCCGTATACGGTCCCGCCGGCTCGTCCGGAACGCCCGCGTCGCGGACGGCCGCCAGACGCCCGATCTCGGCCGCCATGTTCGTTCGCTCTCGCTCGAGGACGTCGGGATCGAGCCGCCCCTCGAGGTCGGCCCGGATCGCCTCCCCTCTCGAGGCGAACGCCGACCCGGAGTGCGGCTCGACCCGTCCCGCGAGCAACTCCCACGTTACCTCTCCGTCTCCCGGCGTCTCGACGCCGAGGGTCGTCGCCAGATCGCGGTGGTCCGCGACCGTCATGTGTGACAGGGTTGGTGTTTGACTCATGTTACCACTGCGCACATAACGACACTGCCAGTTTGGATAATACTTACCAATGGTATCCAACCCCTGCAGCATAGTATAAATAAACGGAATATAGGTAGAAACGAACCTGTGCTTGAGCGGAATCTGTCGCGCCGTAACAGGACGTGTCTCCTGACCGTCAGTTCGTTCGAAACGCTCGAAGCGGTTCATCGGCCGTCCGTTTCGGATCCGCGATCCCCGCCGTAGTGATACCATTATACCGAACGGCGTTGATCGTTACCATGACACAATGCGATCGCGTTCCTTCTGGGAGCTCGACGGCGAGGACGATCCGCTCGTCGACAGGATCGCGGCCGGCATCGGTCGAACGCCGGCGCGGCTCCTCGCCTACCTGCTCTTGCGGGCCGAACGCGAGGCCGAGCCGGCGACGACCGTCCACCTCCAGGCCGGGACGCGAGTGAACCGGACGACGATCAGCGAGACGGTGGCCCGACTCGAGTCCCGCGAACTGGTCGAGCGGACGGCCGTCCGAGAGAGGGATTCGGACGGCGGGCGGCCCCGGACGGCCTGGCGACCGACCGACGGCGTCGAGGAAACGATCGAGAACACCTACCGGAGTCACGCCGAGGCGCTGCTCGAACGCGCCGATACCCGCCGAGAGCCCGACCCGAGCGGGCCGCGAGGCAGGGTCCGCGACGTCGAAGCGGAATCGTCGTCCTCGGTCGGCCTCGTTCTGAACTGGCGTCCGAACGCCCTTCACGTGCCGATATACGCCGCAATCGCTGCGGGGTGGTACGGCGCGTTCGACGTCGACGTTCGGATCGATCACCGCGAGGGGTCGCGTCGCGCGCTCGAGCGCGTGATCTCGGGACCCGCCGACCTCGCCGTCGTCGGTGCCGGGACGGTCGTTCGGGCGCGGGCCGCGGGCGAACCGATCGTTCCCGTTGCGGTGTGCTACCAGCGGGCGATGACCGTCCTCTACACCGTCCGGGACGCGTTCGGCGAGCCGCTGGAACGCATCGACCAATTCGAGGGGAAACGGATCGGCATGCCCCCCGACTCGGAGACGCGACTGCTCGGACGGCTCTTCCTCTCGCAGACGGGATTCGACGACGACAGCCGTATCGTCGACACGAACGGCGAGGAACGGAACGCGCTCTTGGACGGCGACGCCGACGTCGTGACCGGCTCGTTCGCCGATCCGACGCGACTGGAACGGCAAGGGCGGACCGTCGACGCGTTGGCCCTCACCGATCACTTCCCGATCTACGGGCCGACGATCGTCGCCCGCGAGCGGACGCTCGAGGATCGGCCGACGGCGCTCGCGGGCGCGCTGGCGGGAACGACCGGCGGCTGGGCCGAGGCGCGACGCGATCCCGGACCGGCGGCCGAACGGATCGCGGCGGCGAGCGACGATCCACCGGATCGGATCGGTCGGACCTTCGAGCGAGCCGCCTCGACGTTCGGCGAGAGCGACGCCGTCCGCGAACGCGGCTGGGGGTGGCACCGACCGGACATGTGGGAGCGCCTCCGAACGGCGCTCGAGCAGGGAGCGTTGCTCCGTGGTGAGGCGTGATCGAACTCGAGGACGTCGCGGTCGCGTTCGACGACGTTACCGCGATCGCGGACGTCGACCTCCGGATCGATGACGGCGAGTTCATCACGGTCGTCGGCCCGTCGGGCTGTGGCAAGACGACGCTGCTGCGGACGATCGGCGGCCTGCAGGAGCCGACGACCGGGCGCGTTCGAATCGACGGCCAGCCACCGACGGTCGCGCAGGCGAACGCCGACGTCGGGGTCGTCTTCCAGCAACACACGCTCTTTCCGTGGAAGAGCGCCCTCGAGAACGTCACGTTCCTCCGGACGTTGGCCGGCGACGCGCCGAACGAGGCGGACGCGCGCGGGTTGTTGCGTTCGATGGGACTCGAGGGGTTCGAGGGCGCGCGACCGGCGGCGCTCTCCGGCGGGATGAAACAGCGAGTCGCCATCGCCCGGGCGCTCCACCTCGGTGCCGACGTCCTCCTGATGGACGAACCGTTCGGGGAACTGGACGAGATCACGCGCGACGAACTCGGCGTCGAGATCCGGAATCTCTGGCGTCGCGAGCGGAAAACGGTCGTCTTCGTCACCCACAGCGTCCCCGAAGCGGTGTTTCTCGCCGATCGGTGTCTCGTCGTCTGCGGTCGACCGGGCCGGATCGAGGCGACCTTCGACGTCGAGTTACCCGGCCCGCGTGACACGGACGTCTTCGGCTCGCGACGGTTTCAGGAGCAGGTCGCGGCCGTCCGCCGAACCCTCCACGAGGCCCACGACCGATGACGCGGGCCCGGACCCTCGCGGGCGACGCGACCTACCCGTTGCTGGCGCTGGCCGTCGGGACGCTGTGCTGGTGGGCGGTGACGGCCCTCGGCGACGTGCCCTCGTTCGTGTTGCCCGCGCCGACCGCCGTCGCCGCTCGACTGGTGGGGAACCCGACGCTGTATGCACGGAACGCCTGGTACACGCTCGAGACGGTCGTCTACGGCGGGAGCGTCGGCATCGCCGGCGGCTTTCTCCTGGCGGTGCTCGTCGCGTACCTGCCGCGGGTTCGCACCGCGGTGTATCCGTATCTCGTCGCGATCAGGGTGTTGCCCAAGATCGCCGTCGCGCCCTTGCTGTTGATCTACCTCGGGACGGGACCCTCGACGGCGGTCGTCTTCGTCGCGCTCATCGCGTTCTTCCCCCTGGTCCTGAACGCGGCCGCGGGGCTCGACGGCGCGCCGACGGCCCACCGCGAACTGCTGCGATCCGTCGACGCGGGCGTCCTCGAGCGAATCGTCTTCGTCGACCTGCCGTACGCGCTGCCGGACGTGTTCGCGGGGCTCAAGCAGTCGGTGACGCTCGCCGTTGTCGGCGCGGTCGTCGCGGAGTGGGTGATCGCCGACGAGGGTCTCGGTTACCTCGTGTTGATGGGCTCGGAGAACGTCCGCCCGGACGTGATGCTCGCCGCGCTCGCCGTCCTGTTGCTCGAGGGCCTGATTCTCTACGGGGCGGTCGTCCTCCTCCAGCGGGGGGCGTACCGGCGGCTGGGGCTCGAGTCGTCGGCCGACCGATAGCGCTCGGAGTGACCGGCTCCGGCGTCACGGAGTCGGGTCGTCCCAGAGCAGGCGCTCTACGCCCACCGGGACGAGATAGAAGCCGATCCCGAGCCCCGAGAGGACGACGAGCGCGGCGTACGTTTCGGCCGTCCGCAGGTACGTCGCGGTTTCGAACACCCGGTAGCCGAGGCCGGCGTCGTACGTGACGAACTCGGCGACGACGCTCCCGACGACGGCCAGCGTCGCGGCGATCTTTCCCCCCGCGACGACGCTCGGTGCCGCCGCCGGCACGCGCACAAGGAGGAACGTTTCGGCGCGGGACGCGCCGACCGAGTCAGCGAGGTCGAGGTACCTCGTCGGCGTCCGCCGAAGTCCGTCGAGCGTGGCGATCGTCAGCGGAAACACCGTCAGGGTCGCCACGAGCAGCGCTCGAGCGGGAATTCCGCGGCCGAACCAGAGGAACAACAGCGGCGCGACGGCGATCAGCGGGGCGATCCGCAACGCGACGACGTAGGGCAGCATAGTCCGCGTCGCCGTCCGCGAGTACGTCATCGCGAACGCGAGTACGAAACCGACCGCGCCGCCGCCGAACAGCCCCGCCGCGGCGGTGAGTCCGGTGACGGTCGCGTCGCCGAGCAACGTGGGATACGTCTCGGCCAGCGCCGTCGCGACGTCGACCGGCGACGGGAGGATCAGCGTCGGTACGTCGGCGACGACGACGGCCGCGTGCCACGCGACGAGCAGCGCCGCGAAGACGATGGCCGGCGGGACGACTCGCCGCCCGGCCGCAACGAGTCGGCCGCGAACGGTCGAGGGCGAAACGATCGACGGCGTCCGATACCACCGGCGGTGTGAGTCTCGCTGACCGTCAGCCATCGATCCACCTCGCCGCGGATCCGACGGCTTCCGTCTCGGTTTCTCTCGATTCGATTCCGCTCGCTCCGAGCCTCGTCGATCCGACCCCGCTCACTCCGAGTCTCGCCGATTCGATCCGTCTCTCGAGCGTGTAACCGACGCGGCGGACGCCGTCCGCTCGCGTGTCGGCGGATCGACGCTCGCGCCGGGGGTCATGCCCCGACCAGTTCGGCGTACTCGGCGGTATGCTCGTCTTCATCGTCGAGATAGTCGTTCGTCCACACCGTCTCCGGATCGACGTCGTCCTCGAAGACGCCGGCCGAATCGAGCGTCTCGTACGTCTGTTCCCACGGCTCAGGTTCGCTGACGCCCCAGCCGCGTTCGGCGACGGCGTCCGACAGCATGTACTCGGCGGCCATTCGATCCCACTTGTCGAGTTGATTCTCCCGGACCTCCCCGAGTTCCGGCTGGACGTCGACGAGGGCGTCGATCGCGTCCTCGGGGTTTTCGCTCGCCCAGACGGCACCTCTGGCGGTCGCGCGGAGGAACGAACGAACGGTGGTCTCGTGTTCGGCCGCGAACGCCTCGTCGGTGGCTACGAGATGGCCGTACGACCGGATCGTGTCGTCGACCGAGAGGGCGTCGATCTCGACGCCCTGGTGTTCGGCGTCGACGACGTCACCGAACACGCCGCCGGCGGCGTCGAGATCGCCGGCGAGCAACTGCTGGACGGTATCGAACCCCGCATCGACGTACTCGACGGACTCGAGGACGCCGTGACGATCGAGGTACGCCCGAGTCATCTCGCGAACCATCCCGGGTCCGCTCCCGACGGTCGCTCCCTCGAGTTGCTCGGGGTCGGTTAGCTCGCCGAACCCGTCTCGAGTGGCGAAGACGACGTTCGGATTGCGTTGCATGACGACGGCGACGCAGCGGGGCGACAGCCCGCGGCTGTTGACGTTGAGCAGCTGGTCGCTACTCGAGATCGCGAACTCGACGTTGCCGAGACCGGCCTGATTCGCCGCGAAGTCGGAGCCGTCCCCGCCCTCGAGCGCGACGTCCGCGAACCCCTCGTCGGCGTAAAAGCCGTTCTCGCGGGCCGCGACGTACGGCGCGTGAAGCGCGCCGATCCGCCAGTTGAGCAACAGCGTAACGGTATCGATCGCCGGTTCGCCGTCGGCGGCTTCCTCGCTCGAGTCGCCGCCGGGACCGCCGAAACACCCGGCGAGGGTTCCGGCCCCCGCGACGGCGAGGAAGCGACGTCGCGCACAATAAGTGCTTGTCATTATCACTCACGGGGAAGGCTATCCACGGATGCCGGGATAAAGGGTTTGTCCGTTCCGTTACGTAGTCGGTCTCGGATGACCGTCATCGAGCGGCGTGTCTCAGGGCGACCGACGCGACGGCCCGTCGCTCAGCCGTCATCGGGTTCGGCTATCGGGGTCGCGACGAGCACGAGGTACGGATCGGCGTTCCCATCCCGCTCGAGTCGCTCGAGGACGTCGATCCGGAATCCCGCCGCGGAGACGCGGTCGGGCCAGTACCGGTCGGGATCGCTCGAGACGCCCGCGGGAACGAGCGGCAGTTCGAGGAGACCGAACGCACCGTCCGGTTCGCAGACGCGGTGAATTTCGCGGAGCGCCCGATCGACAGCCGACGCCTCGAGGTCGTGCAGGACCCTGCAGGCGGTGACGACGGCGACCGAACCGTCCGCGAGCGGGAGCGCCGCCCCGTCGCCGACGATCGGCGTCACCTCGAGACCGGCGCGAGCGCCGTTGCGTCGCGCGAGTTCCGGGCCGTTTCCGAGAACGATTCGGCTATCGAAGACGTCGAGGCCGACCACGTCCCGCCCGGGCGGCACGTGCGGTGCCATCCCCACGAGCGATCGACCGGTCCCGCAGCCGACGTCGAGGATTCGCTCCGCGTCGGCGAGCGGTAGCCGCTCGGCGAGCGCATCGTACTTGGCCCGTTCTACCGCCCACGGCGGCGGCGACAACATTCGACGAAGCACTCGAACGACGTGGACGGACGCCCCGACCGCGACCGACTCCGCGGCGGCCCGTCGGAGCGGGTCGGCCGTCCGCCGCCGGAAGACGGCGGCGAGAGCGATCGCGGCGAGCGCGAGACCGATCGATCTGAACCGCCGTCGCCAGTGGTACACGCCGAAGACGTATCGAGTCGGGCTCATCGGTGATCGTGGATCGCGAAACGGAAGCAGTCGCAAAACTGAACGGGTCGCAACTCGGAACCCGAACGGACGATCGGTTCGGCCCGATCAGTCGTCGCTCGGGGCGGCCGCTCCGCTCCCGCTGGTGACGCCGGTTCCCGGTCCGATATCGATCTCGAGGTCCTCGAGTTTCTCGTCGGGGACGACGCCGTCGACCCAGCCGCGGTGGTCGTAGTACTCCGTTTTCATCTCCTCGAGTTCGCAGTACTCGCCCTCGCTCGCACCCTGACCGCGGATGCCGTCCTCGAGGAACCGCGCGGGAAGCGAGTCGTCGTCGCCGTCGAAGCCGACGAGGTTGTTGTAGTACCGTTCTAAGTTGTAGATCCGCTCGCCGGCCTCGAGCAGGTCCTCCTCGCCGACATCCAGTCCGGTCATCCCGTTGTACTGGAGGACGTACTCCTCGATGCCCTCCGCGAAGGCGTTGAACTTGCAGATGTCGAACGAGTCGCTGATGGCGTGGAGATCCTGGAATGCGGCGGTGAGTTCACCTTTACCCTCGTATTCGTAGGGATCGACCTTCTCCGGGATACCGAGGATTTCGGCGGCGGGGGTGTAGCCGCGCAGGTGGCAGGCCCCGCGGTTCGAGGTCGCGTAGCCGATGCCCATGCCCTTCAGACAGCGGGGATCGTAGGCGGCGATGGTCTGGCCTTTCACGGCGAGGGAGTTGTCGTGGGCCTCCCGCCGGTCGGCGACCCGTCGCGGTCCCTCCGCGAGGAGGTCCGCGAGATCGTTCTCGCGGCGGGCGATCTGTTCGATCATGTCGATCATCGTCTCGTAGTCGCCCCACTCTAACTCGCCGATGTCCTCGAGTTTGCCCTCCTCGGACATCTCCATGGCCATCGCCATCATGTTCCCCGCGTCGATGGTGTCGAGACCCATGTCGTTACAGCGGTCGATCATGAGCGCGATGGCGTCGCGATCGGTGTGGCCGGAGTTCGGCCCGAGCGCGTAGGCCGACTCGTACTCGTAGGACTCCATCCGGACGTTCATCTCCTCGCCCTTGTGCATCGCCTGCACTTCGACTTCCTTCTTGCAGGCGACGGGACAGGAGTGACAGGTCGGTTCGTCGACGAGGATGTTCTCGCGGACGTTTTCGCCGGAGACGCGCTCGGCGTCGATGTCGACGCCCTCCGCGTCGCGCATGGCCTTGGTCGAGGTGTACTGCCCGTTTTTCGTCGGGAGGCCGTCCATCTCCTCGCCGATGTTCATCAGGACGTTGGTCCCGTACATCGAGAGTCCGCCCTCGTTCGGTGCGGTGACTTCGGACTCGGTAATGGCCTTCATCGCCTGCTGATGGCCCTCCTTGAAGGTCTCCGGATCCGCGGGCTGGGGCATCTTCGTCGTGGATTTGACGACGACCGCCTTGAGGTTCTTCGACCCCATGACACAGCCCGTGCCGCCTCGTCCCGAGGCCCGGTCGTCCTCGTTCATGATGCTGGCGTACTTGACCTCGTTCTCGCCGCCGGGACCGATACCCATGATGCTGAGGTTCTTGCCGTACGAGCCGTCGACTTCCTCCTCGATCGCGTCGCGCGTCTCGTGGAAGCCAGTTCCCCAGAGATGCGAGGCGTCTCGCAGTTCGACCTCGCCGTCCTCGACGACGGCGTAGACCGGTTCGTCGGCTTCGCCCTCGAACAACAGACCGTCGAAGCCGGACCACTTGAGCCGTGCGCCGGACCAGCCGCCGTGGTGGCTGTCGGTGACGGTACCGGTCAGCGGCGACTTCGTACAGACGGCGATCCGACCGCTCATCGTCACCTGCGTGCCCGACAACGGCCCGTTCATGAACGCGAGCAAGTTGTCCGGCCCGAGCGGATCGACGTCCGGTCCCTGTTCGAAAACGTACTTTACGCCGAGCCCGCGAGCACCGATATACTTCTTCGCGTCCTCCTCGTCGATCGACTCATATGCGACCGACCCGTCCGAAAGGTCAATGCGGGCAACCCTATCTTGAAATCCGCCAAGTTCGGTCATGGTAACTCCTCGCTCTTTATTTCGTTCTCTACCCTGTTAGTCGTTCCCACCCGATCGTAACCAGATGTCGTTACGCGCTCAGAACCAATCGGTTTCGACGGCGGTGCGGGAATCGGAGCGAGCGTATCGAGTTATCGACGCGTCTCGGACTAACAAATACTGCCAGATCGTAACTATCAGTGGTCTCGAGCGAACGTCGCCGGTCCCCTCGGGCCGGTCGCAACGGGAGCCAGCGAACGTCACCGTACGCCCCCGATCGACGGCCGAGAATCGCCCTACAACAGGAGGGCGACAACCGCGAGGATGATGAAGATCAACACGAAGATCCGCGCGACCTCCATCGAGATGCCGGCGACGCCTCGAGCGCCGACGGCCGCGGCGACGATCGCGAGCACGAAGAAGATGATCGCCCAGTACAGGAAGCCGCCACCCATCTGGAGTGGTACCGCGGTCGTGAGTTCGAGCATACTACAGTCTATCACGAAGGTGTAGATAAACATCGGCGACCGTCCTACTCCATACGTTCGCGCTACGATCGATTAAGACCGGCATTCGCCTGCGATATCAGCCCGAGGATTGATCCTCCTCGAAGAAGGCTCGAGACAGTTTCGCCTCGGCCGTTCGCAGGTGTTCGTGGAACGTCGGCCGCGAGATTCCCATCGACTGGGCGAGTTCTTCGCCGGTCATCGGTCGGGGCCACTCGAAGTAGCCGCTCAGGTACGCTCGCTGTAACGCGCCGAACTGACGCTCGGTGAGGTCGTTCTCGAGTCGTGCCGCGAACTCCTGGCGCGTCTCGCTGTCGCGGTCGCGTTGCTCGAAGGAAATGACGTCGGTCCCGCTGTAGCGGTCCTCGATAGCCTCGACGACCGAGCGAACGTTCGCCGAGCGAGGGATCTCGAGCGTGAGGCGCGCTCGCCCGTCGTCGCTTTCGATCGCCTGCGTGCGGACGCCGCGCTCGGAGAGCCAGCCGACGAGGTCGTCGCCGCCGGACAGTTCGATCAGACACTCGCCGTCGCGTTCGACGATGACGCGACACTCGAGGTCCGGAACGTCGGCGACGGCGGCCTCGAGCGCGTCGGCAGTCGCGTCCGCGCCGGTAACGGTAAACAGCGACGCCGTCTCGTCATCCGTCCGGTGGACCGATCGGCGATACTCGAGTCGGCAGTCCGCCGCGGCGGACAGGGCGACGGGGGCGACGCTCGAATCGGTGAGCGCGACCTCGACGGCGACGACGGCGTCGGTCTCGAGCACGCGGCTGGTTTCGCGAGCGTTGACGCCACTCGCAACTGCGCGGGCGAGCGCCGAGAGGATCACCGTTTCGCGCTCGTCGATCGCCCTGTCGCGGTCGGTGCAGACGGTAAGGACGCCGTATTCGATGCCGTTGTACGACAGCGGGAACGACGCGTGGGTCGTCCCCTCGAGCGTGTCGGTCGTGGCCGCGTTCTCGGCGAGCGCGGTGGCGGCCGGATGGTCAGCGGTCGCCGAAACCCCCGTTTCGGGGTACCGTCCAGCACCCGTCCGAACGTCGACCGTTTCCGTCGCGGGGTTGCGTTCACCGATCCAGGCCCCCTCGTAGGTCGACTCTACGGCGATCCGATCGCAGACTTCGGCCTCGAGTTCGGAGCGAGCGGTCGATCCCGCGATCACGTCCGTGACGTCCTGAATCAAGCCCTCCACTCGCTCCAGGATGTACTCGAGTTCCGCGGTTCGGCGCTCGAGTGCGAGTTCGGCCTCCTTGCGCGTCGTGACGTCGTTCTGGAAGCCGACGTAGTGCGTGACCACGCCCGCCTCGTCGCGGACGGGGGCGATCGTGACCTCGTTCCAGAACTCGGTGCCGTCGCTGCGGTAATTCTTGAGTTCGACGGTAATCGGGCGCTTCGCGTCGATCGCCGCTGCCATCTCGGCGATTACGTCCTCGCTCGAGTCCGGCCCCTGTAGAAATCGGCAGTTCTGGCCGACGACCTCGTCGTAACTGTACCCGGTGATTTCCTGAAACGCGTCGTTGACGTACACGAGCGAGGTGTCCTCGCGGTCCGGGTCCGCGATGGTGATCCCGACCGGAGCCTCGTTGATCGCGCGATCCTTGATCGCGCGGTCGCTCTCGCCGATCGATTCCGTTTCGCCGACCGCTCCGGTTTCGGCGGTCGTCCGCGTGAAGGTGACCGTCGCGCCGTCGGCGGACCGATGCACGCGCGCGTCGTACCCATCGGCGTCGCCCTCGAGGGTGACGTGGCGGACGGTTCCGACCGTCGTCTCGTCGATCGCCGCCTCGAGTCGCGACCACGACTCGAAACCGGTCGCTGCGTCCCAGTTTCCCGCGCCGGTCTCGTCGGCTCGCTCGTCCTCCGAGAGGTCGAACGCCTCCCGCGCGGCACCGTTTGCGTACGTAATCGTCCCGTCGGTGACGGCGACGACGGGTTCGACGACGGCCTCGAGCGCGGCGGCCGCCGGCGCGGCACGACCCCCACCACCGTACTCCGCATCGGCGTTTTCCATAGCGGTTCTTCGGAAGCGAGCTTCGTAATAACCCCGGTAGGCACCCAGACCAGTTACTCGCCGAACGGGTTCCCCGAATGTTATAGTTCCACGCGAGATATGATGACATATGTCTAGCTATCAGTCGCCGTTCGAACGGCTTCGGGCGAAGTTCGACGAATCGAACCCGAACTGTCCGTCGTGTGGATACGTCGATACCGAGTGCGGATGGCGCGTGGCGACCACCGGGAGCCGCGTCACCTACCAGTTCGTCTGTCCGACCTGTGACGCGGTCGAAACCCGCGAACTGCGCCTCGGAAGGGAACCGTAGCCGGACGGACGCGGGACGTCCAGTTCTTCCCGACAGGTGCAAGCACTGCCGTCTTAGCTTGCTGTCAGCTATCGTGATCCGAGGATAGCATGAGCACCACACCAACCGACAATCAAACCGACCGCGATGACGAGAGGAATCGAGACACCCTCAACACCGATACGATGCAGTGGGTGAGCGCCCTCGTCGCGCTCGTCGGACTGTACCTCGTCGCTTCGCCGTTCATCTTCGAAGCCACGGACGCGGCGACCTGGAACGACACCCTCGTCGGGACGGGAATCTTTCTGCTCGGCGGGTACAATTTCTACCGCATGTCGAGGGATCGGTTGGCGAGCGTCGGCGTCGCGTCCCTGGCCATTCTGCTCGGTCTGTGGGCGGTCGTCTCGCCGTACGTCATCGACATGGGGAGCAGCGAACTCGCGACCGGTACCACGATCTCCGGTGTCGTCGTCGCGCTCCTCGCCGCCTACAACGCCTACGCTAACAGCAGCGCCGACGCGCCCGACCGTGCCCGCACTCGAGCGTAAGATCCATCGATCGAATCTTTTCAGCGCGCGGTTCGTTCCCGACCCCTAGACGAAGGCGCTTTAGGCGCTGGACCGCTTCACTCCCACAATGAGTAAACCCACGCCCGACGTCTACGAGCAGGGCAAGGGCATGGACGCCCACAATCAAGCGATGCGGGAGATCCGCTCTCGCAAGGAAGCGAGCTACGATCCCCACGAGCCCACCCGCGTCTGGCTCGACGAGGACAACACCCCCGACGGCGTCAAGCAGAGCCTGACGATCATCCTGAACACCGGCGGCTGCCGCTGGGCCCGCGCGGGCGGCTGTACGATGTGTGGCTACGTCGCCGAGAGCGTCGACGGCGGCTCCGTCTCTCACGAAGCCCTGATGAACCAGATCGACGTCTGTCTGGAACACGAAGCGGAGAACGGGGACGAGCGAGCCGACCTCATCAAGATCTACACCTCCGGATCCTTCCTCGACGAACGCGAGGTCGGCGCGGAGAGCCGCCGAGCGATCGGTGAGACCTTCGCCGACCGCGAACGGATCGTCCTCGAGTCCCTCCCTGACTTCGTCGACCGCGAAAAGATCGGCGACTTCACCCGCCACGGCATCGACACGGACATCGCGATCGGCCTCGAGACGGCGACCGACCGCGTCCGACACGACTGCGTGAACAAGTACTTCGACTTCGCGGACTTCCAGGACGCCTGCGCGGAAGCCGCCCGAGCAGACGAGGACGCGGGCGGCGACGTCGAGGCGGGCATCAAGGCCTACCTCCTGATGAAACCGCCCTTCCTCACCGAGTCCGAGGCCGTCGCGGATATGATCGCATCGGTCGAGCGCTGCGCCGACGTGCCCGGCTGCCACACCGTCTCGATGAACCCCTGTAACGTCCAGCGCTACACCATGGTCGACGAACTCTACTTCAACGACGGCTACCGACCGCCGTGGCTCTGGTCGGTCGCACACGTCCTTCGCGAAACGGCGGACGTCGACGCCATCGTCGTCTCGGATCCGGTCGGTCACGGCTCCGACCGCGGCCCGCACAACTGCAAGGAGTGCGACGACCTCGTCCAGAAGGCGATCAAGGACTTCGACCTCCGACAGGATCCGTCGGTGTTCGAACAGGTGTCCTGCGAGTGCGAACTGACCTGGGAGACCGTCATCGAGCGCGAACGGAGTTTCAATCAGCCGCTGACCCGGTGACGGACCGACTCGAGCGCCACCTGCGGCGAAATCGATGATCGGTCTCGACCGGACGGATCACCGCTACCGCGTTTCTCCGCCGGCCCGTCAGTCTCCAGCCACGGTACTGTCGCCCGTCGCGTTGGCGAGTTCGGCGTCGGCCCGTGGCATCTCGAGGGAGACGACCGTCCCTCGCGGTTCGTTCGTCTCGAACGCCAACTGGCCGCCGAACTGCGTGACCACGAGGGTGACCAGCCAAAGTCCGAGTCCGCTCGCGTGCCGAAGCTGCGTGATCTCTCGATCGCCCTGCAGCAACTCGCGCTCTTCGTCGGGGATGCCGGGCCCGTTGTCGGCGATCGACACGGACAACAGTCCGTCGTCGGTGCGACTACACGCCGTGATCACGACGGTCGGTGTCGACGCGTCGTTGTGTTCGACTGCGTTCTCGAGGATCTGATAGATCGCCGTCTCGAGCGACGCGTCGGCGCGGACGAACAGCCGCTCCGGTATCGAACAGCTGACCTCGACGCCGGGATAGTCGTCCTCGAGTCGGGACGCAGCCCCGGAGACGACGGTTGCGATATCGATCGGCCCCGTCGTCGCTGACTCGCGCTCGAGGACGCGTTCGACGGCGCGAGTCTTCTCGGCGAGTTCTACGAGTTCGGTGGCTCGCGTTTGGATCGCCGCTGCGTACTCGGCCGCGTCGTCCTCGACGGCCTCGGCGAGCATCTCGGCGCAGCCGTCGATGATGTTCATGCTGTTTCGCATGTCGTGGCGCAACACGCGGTTCAGGATTTCGACGCGTTTCTGGCGCTGCTTCTGGTCGGTAATATCGGTGTAGAGACCGAAGGCGCGGCTCGAGGATTCGTTTCGTTCGACCGGCACGACCCGCATCATGAAATCGCGTAAGCTGTCGCTGGTTCGGCGTTTGACCTCGGCCTCGATGGTCTCGCCCATGCTGCCGCGGCGCGTGATCGCTTCGGCCTCGGACGCCCTGTCCGCCGGGACGATAAATCGGTCGAGGGGTTCGTCGACGAGCGTCGCCTCGTCGTAGCCGAAGATGTGCTCGAAGGCGGGGTTGACCGATTCGATGATCGCCTCACCGTCGGACTCGCGTGCGCTGACCACGCCGTCGGGAACGTTCTCGAATAGCGCCGCGAACCGATCGCGTTCCGTTCGGAGCTGTTTCTCGAACGCGATCCGATCGAGAGCGTCGGTGACGTGTGAAAGCAACAGTTCCGCCAGTTCCTCGTCCTCGCGCGTGAACGACGCGATTTCCGTCGAGACGGTCTGGAAGACGCCCCAGTCACCGATCGGCACGGAAAGGGCGGAACGGAACTCCTCGTTCTGCGGGGCGGCCGCGGAGTCCGTTCTGATATCGTCGATGCGGTACGTCTCCTGCGTCCGATAGGTCTTCCCGGCGATCCCCTCCTCGATTCGCATCCGTCGAGTGACGTTCCCATCGAGCGTCGAAGAACGGGCCGCCTCGACGAGGTACCCGTCCTCGACCCTGTCGACGACGCAGACGTCGAAGTTCAGCACGTCCTCGGCGGCCTCGACGGTGAGTTCGTAGATATCCTCACGACTCTCGCAGTCGTCGAGTTGCGATGCAACCTCGTGGAGCCCCTCGATTTTCGCCTTGCGGTCGACGAGCTCTCGCTCCATGCGCTTGCGATCGCCGATGTCGCGGACGATTCCGACCGTCCCCTCGAGCGTACCGTTGGTCTGTAACAGCGTCGTGTTGACCTCACACGGAACGTGGTCGCCCTCGCGCGTCACGAGCGTGATCTCGTACGTCGCGACGAAATCCGCGTCGGCCGAGACGAGCGCCCGAATCCGTTTGCGACCGCGCTCGAGGCTTTCGTCGGTGAGTACCGTCGAAACGTGCTCGCCGACGAGTTCGTCCCGGCTGTATCCGGTCACCGCCGTCAACCTGTCGTTTACCGTGACGAGCGTCCCGTCCCGGTCCAACGCGTAGACGCTGTCGCCGACGGTTTCGACGATCGTTTCCGTTCGCTCGAGTTCGCGTTCGCGTTCCGCCCGGTCGAGTGCGGCCTCAGCCGTCGCGGCGAGGACGTGGACGAGGTGTTGCTCCGCGGTACCGAGTTCGTCGTCGCCCGACGACGCCACCGTCAACAGTCCGTGGTCGCCGAGCGGATGAACGACCGCCGTGCCGACCGTCGTCTCGAGGTCGGAGGGAATCTGCGCCGTCGAGACGTCGTCGATGGTGCGCGGCTCGCCGTTCGTGTACGCTTTCCAGAGGACGGTATCGGTCGGCCCGATCGCTCCGAGATCACTCGTGTTCTCGTCGAGGTTCGGCGTGGCTGCGGCCAGTTCGAGCAGCCCCGTCTCGTCGTCGTACAGTCGGAGCGCGGCCAGCGATCGGTCGGTAACGTGTTCGGTCGCGGCGATCACGATCGAGGTGATCTCGTCGACCGACTCCGCGCGCATCAACCGCTGGGTCGTCTCCTGTAGCGACTCGAGCGCGTTCGCCCGTTTGCGCTCCGCGGTGACGTCCTGTGCGAACGACAGGATGCCGGCGAGTTCCCCGTCGTCGAAAAGCGGCGCGTCGAACCACTCGCAAGTGATCGTCGAGCCGTCCTTGCGAACGTTCCTATTGGCCCGCCACGCGGGGCTGTCGGGAACGCCGTCGACCAGTTGCTCCCAGTGCTCGAGTACCTCCGCCCGGTTCGCGTCGGGGACGAGCAGGTCGAGGGCGTGTTCGCCGCGGGCCTCGACGTCGGTGTACCCGAACAGGTCCGTCGCCGCCGGGTTCCAGCTCGCGACCTCGAACTCGGGGGTCCATTCGATGATCGCAAACGGTGACCGGTTGACGAGTAACTCGAGGCGCTCGGCGGGATCTGCCGCCGAAGCGCCCGGCAAAGGGCTCCCGACGGCCGCCTCGCCGGTGTCGAGATCCGGGTCGGAGACCGATCCGGAACGGCTCTCGAGGGCGGCGCGGCCGTTCCGACTGGAACACGACGGACGGAGCGCACCGTCAGCATCCGGCGTGGCCGTCCCCTCGAGCAGTTCGCGCACTCGAGTCGTGAGCGTATCGACGCCCGCCGCGTGCGGAACGTAGCCGTCGGCACCGGCGGCGAGTAGCTCGCCTGCGAGCGTCTCGCTGCCGTCCGCTGGAACGAAGACGATCGGAACGTCGGGACGACGCTCCCGGAGCCGCGTACAGAGATCGACGAGATCGGTTTCGGGAGTGGGTCTCGTTGCAACGACGCAGGACGCATTCGAAAGGCGGGCGAGACATTCGGCTCCGGTCTCGACTACTGCGACCCGCCCGCCGACGGCGCGGAGCCCCTGTACGACCTCGGCGGGCGCGGTAGCGCCGAGGTACACGATCTGGGTTGTTGGTTCCATACACCTATCCCCTCCAGTGGTTTACAGCGTCATCAACGAACTACCGGACTATTACTGTTTAACTCGACTCAGAAACTGAGTCGTCCCGCGGAACGGCAAGAACGGATACGGCGTGGATGGCGGCGACCGGATCGGCCCTACACGCGGTTGTCGGCGGATTCGAACCCGCGAAGAACGCCCTGTCCGTCAGTGGCCCCGACATCGGGCAACGTCGCGCGCTCGGGATGGGGCATCAACACCGCGACGCTCTCGCGTTCGCCGAGGACCCCGGCGATGTTGTGTTTCGAGCCGTTCGGGTTCGCGTCCGGGCTCGTCTCGCCGTTCTCGTCGCAGTAGCGAAAGAGCACTCGATCCTCGTCCTCGAGTTCGACCAGTCGGTCGTCGTCGATCTCGTAGCGGCCCTCTCCGTGGGCGATCGGGATCTCGATGACGTCGCCTTCGTCGTAGCGGGCCGTCCACGGCGTATCGTCGCGTTCGACGCGGAGGAACACGTGCTCGCACTGGAACCGGGCGCTCTCGTTCGTCGTGAACGCGCCGTCGGTGAGTCCCGATTCGCAGCCGACCTGGGCACCGTTGCAGACGCCGAGGACGGGCGTGCCGTCGGCAGCGGCCTCGCGAACTTCGCGCATGATCGGCGAACGCGCCGCCATCGCGCCCGCACGCAGGTAGTCGCCGTAGGAGAACCCGCCCGGCAGGACGATCCCCGTCGTTTCCTCGGGGAGGCCGTCCTCGTGCCAGACAATCTCGGCGTCGATTTCGAGGTGCTCGAGGGCCTGCGCGGCGTCCCGATCGCAGTTCGAGCCGCCGAATCGGATGATCGAGACCGTCACGCGGACCACCTCGTGCGGTTCGTGTGATCAGGGAGCGGGAGGCGACCAACGGGAGCGAGAGCGACCGTGGTCACGGACGCCACCCCGCCGGGATACGACCGGAGGTCTCGGTCGGTGTAATGACGACGGACATCTACCGTTCGTCGACCTCCACGTCGTAGTCGTGGATGGTCGGGTTCGCCAGCAGCCGTTCGGCCATCTCGCTCGCGCGCTCGCTCGCGGCGTCGGTCGACTCGGCTTCGAGGTCGATGTCGAAGCGGTCGGCCGAGCGAAGATCCTCGAGTTCGAAGCCCAGACGCGCCAGAGCCTGCTGGGTGGTCTCGGCCTCGGGATCGAGGACGCCGTGTTTGAGTCGGACGGTCACCGTCGCGGTGTAGGCGGTCATCACCTGATACCCCGTAACCGTGCTCAAAAACGCTTTCGCCTTGACTCCGTGATACACGTTCGTGGATACTACCGGCGTCGGCAAGCGACCGAGGGGGCTCGGCGTCGCTCGAGCGCTCGCGCGATCCGATCGGCCGCTCGTCGCGCACCGACGACGTTGCCTGCGAACGGCCCGACGGTACCGGCTGCGAGCGCACCCGAGACGAACACCGGCGAATCGCCGCCGCCCGACTCTCGCCACGCGAGCGTCTCGTCGTCGAGCACCGGCATGCCGCGGTAGCCGCGCTCGAGGTCGAGTTCGTCGGCGACGCTCTCGACGAACGGATGATCGAAAGCGGGTGCGAAGCCCGTCGCCAGAACGGGACGCTCGGCCGAGAGACAACCGCCGTCCTCGAGCAGGAGGCGAACCCGACCGTCGACCTCGCGGGCGGAGCGAACGTCGCCGTTTCGGATCGATAGCCGCCCCTCGTCGGCGGCCGTCTCGAGGCGCTCGAGGAGCAGCGGCGGAACCGTAGCGTCGTTGCGCGCCTCGCGAACGGTTTCGACTCGCGCTCGCGATCCGGGAGGATGGCGGTGTAACCGACGTTCGATGTGGTTCCAGTTGATCCAGCGCGGGTTAGCCTCGACGGTCGCCTCCTCGAGAGCGTGTCTCGAACAGAGCGTCACCGGCTCGCGATCCCGCTCGGCGAGACAGGTTGCGAGCTGGACGGCCGTGATCCCGCCGACGACGACGAGCGTGTCGTCGGCTCGCGTCTCGGGGTCGAATCCGTCCCAGACGTGGGTGATCGAATCGACGCCCTCGGCCCAGTCGGGGTACCGATAGCGGCCGCCGTGGCCGATCGCCAGCACGCAGGATCGGGTCCGAATCCGCGGCGTGTGCAGCTCCCTCGATCCGTCGCCGCCGTCCGCCAACTCGAGGACGAGCGTCCCATCTTCCGTGATCGGCCGTCGAATCGACTCGACGGCCGCCCGTCGATGGAGCCCGGGAAGGTCGTTGCGATCGATCACGTAGTTCGCATAATTGAGGAACAACGACAGCGTCGGCCGCGACGGATAGTCCGGCGTCGATCGGAGCTCGTCCGCTCGGTTCCGTCCCTCGGCGAAACTCTCGAGTCCGAACGGCTCGGTTCCGACGTGGTGGACGAACATCGATCGTAGTTCGTCCATCTCGCAGGCAGCAGCCTTCCGGCGGAACGACTCCAGCAGCCGCTCGTGCGGGTCGACGATCAGGAGGTTCTCGCGCTCGAGGTCGGTATCCTCGAGCAGTCGCTGAGAGAGGTACGTCCCGTGGATACCACCGCCGACGATAACGCAGTCGTACATCGAGGCCGAGTACACAGTATTATTATTTTATGAATTCGTATTATTAACTTCTATTAGTGTATGTGAGTTGGTTCGTAATTAAAGGGCGATGGCGATCCGCATCGGAAACTCGAGCGCTCCGTTGGAGACCGTCAGAACAGCAGCCGACCGACCCAGGCGATCACGAGCGCGAACCCACTCGCCGCGGCGGCCTGACGGACGAGCATCGCCGCGACGAACCGAGTCGAGACCTCCCGGGCGATCGTGATCGCGGTGACGAGACAAGGCAGTAAGACGCCGGCCAGATAGACGGCGACCAGTACCTCGACCGGTGAGAGGGCGGCGACGCCCGTCGAATCCGCGGTGAGGAGCGCGATACCGTCCTTGCGGACCGCCGCGAGAACGACCGGGAGCGCCGCCTCCGCCGGAAGGGCGAAGGCGGCCATCGCCGGCCCGAGGACGGTTCCGAAACGCTCGAGCGCGCCCGCGTAGTCGAGCAGCGCGGCGGCGACGCAGAGACCGGCGAAGACGGGAAGCGCGGTCGCGACGAAACTCGCGAGCGACCGCCGCGCCTCCCGCAAGATCGCAGCGGGCCGCGGCCACTCGAGGAACGTGCGACGATCGACGGCGAGACCGGCAGCTCTGGCTTCGGCCGGCGCGATCAGTCGAACGTAGATCAGCGTCGTCGCCACGAGAATCGCGAGATAGGGGCCGACGAGCCAGGGCATTCCGACGGCGGCGAAGACGGCGAGGGTAGCGGGGAACTGGTAGGAACACGCCGAGCCGAAGGAGATCGCGGAGATCGTCGTACAGCGGGTACAGTCCGAACAGCCGCGGGTGCTCGTCACCGCGGGGACGTTACAGCCGAAGCCCATGACGACCCGCACGAGGTCCCGACCGGTGAGTCCGACGCGGCGCATGACCGGATGCAACGCGGTCGTGACCCGCATCGTGAGGCCGCTCGCCGAATAGGCCCCCATAACGAGCGCGAAGATGAGCATCGTCGGCAGCGCCCAGACGAACAGGAACGGCCCCATCGAAAGCAGACCGTAGTCGCCAGCCAGGACGGCCGCGAGCGGCCCCGGAAGCGTTTCAGCCAGGCCGATCAGGGGCTCGAGTGCGCCGCCCACGAGCGGATCGAGTTCACCCGCGACGGTGTTCGCGAACCAGACGGCGATGGCCGCAGGGAGCACGAGGAGACACGCGCTCGCAACGGGGCCGAGGTACGGCCGTTCGAAGGTCCGTTCGGGCGGTTCGATCCGCCAGCCGGCCTGCACCGCGGTCTCGCCGGGGAGTTCGCCCGCGTGCTGAATCGCTGCGAGAACTCCCCGCCCGTCGGCTGCTGGCGCGGGATGGGCAGCCGTCACGGCGCCGTCCGGGTCGGTGCGCTGACGGCCGCCTTGGACGCCGCCGTCCCCCGCGACGCGAGTGAGGGTTCGCGCGTCGACGGGCACGACGGGGACGCCGGGGTCGGCCTCGAGATCGGCGATTACCCCCCGAGACGCATCGACGGCGGTCACTCGGTCCCAGTGCGTGACGATCACCGCACCCGTTCGACCCCGAACGAGGGGCAGGAGGTCGGCGAGGTCCCGATCGAGGTCCGTCGCCGGCACGACGAGCACGACGGTCTCCACGCGCTCGAGACGACCGAGGGCCTCGCGAGTGGTCCTGGTGTCCGCCTCGAGCGTGATGCCGGGCGTGTCGACCACCTCGAGATCGTCGGTCCGGTAGCGCTCGCTGGTGATCGTCGAGCCGGCGACGTTTTCGCTCGTCGGGGCCGCGCCGGTAAGCCCGGTCGCGATCGCCGACTTGCCGACGCTCTCTTTGCCGATCAGGACGACGCGTTCGCGATCCCCCTCGGTCATTCAGTACGAGTCCCCGCTGCCGGTCGATTATCAGCCGACGCTACCGGACCATCGCTCCGCGACAATCGGTACATACTCGTCCGCATCTCACGCCGCCGAGTTAACAATTCTTCTATCTAAAATGATAACTTCTATCAGGAGAGATGTGGAGTTGTTAACCGAATGGCCGACAACTCGATCCCCGTCACGGTGCTGTCCGGAATCCTCGGTGCCAGCAAGACAACCGTCCTCGATCACTTGCTTCGCGAGAGCGCGTCGCGCAACCTGGCCGCTCTCGTCAACGACATGGGTTCGGTGAACGTCGACGCCGAACTCGAGGGCGACTGGACGACGTTCGACGACCGCTTCCCGACGTTCGAGCCGCCCGAACTCGAGGGCGGCTCCGACGGAGACGGGAAAACGGAGATAGACGGCAAGCACGACCGCACGGCGGAACTCGGCATTGCGGACTGAGACACCACGATGACCGACGGAGATTCCGACACCGAACCGACGCCGGCAACCGGGCCACAGCCGGCGAACGGCGACATCTCGCCGTGTTTCCGGGCGTACATCGTGCGAAACGACCACCGTCCGAACGTCTGTACGATCTACTCGGACGCGACCGTCGGTTCCATCGAAACGACGTGGATCAAAGCGACCGGCTCGGCGTTCGTCTCCCTCGAGGACGCCCGATAACCGAGTCACGGTCGACGATATAACCGAGACACGGTCGGCGATCGGTCCGTCCGTTGCGTCGTCGAGCGACCGACCTCGGCCGGGCGCGCTCGGCCGTGATTCCGTTTCCGTCCTCCCAAAACACTATCCGCTTCTCAGCAGTCGCAGTACTCCGGCTCACAGCACTCGAGGTCCTCGAGAAGCATCCGTATCTCGCGGTAGGCCTCGAGCGGTTCGGTATCGACCCCGAGTTCGTCACCGATAGTTTCGGCGACCACGGCGAAGCGCTGGCGGAACTTGTAAATGAAGCAAAACTGCTGGCCGTTGTGAGCGACCTGCGGGCCGACGAGGAACAGTCCTGCCGTCTCGGTCGATTCGTCGCGCTCGGTCAGGTCGGGACCACCGCTCTCGTCGACCCCAAACAGGTCCTCGACGAGCGTGAGACTGCCCTCGAATCCGGTCGCGAGCACCGGTGGCGTTCGCGCGTGAAACCGGTCGCCGTCGGCGGTAACCGCGGCGTAGTCCGCCTCGTCGGCCCCGTCCGCGTCCGGTCGCTCGCGTTCGATTCGGTCGACGCGCACCTCGGCGACGAGGTCGAGCGGCTGCCCGTCAGCGAGCGCCGCCTCGAGGCGTTCGTTCGTCCGCGGCGACAGGACCTCGCTGGGATCGGGGCTGCGGTACTGCCACGTTCCATCGGTGTCGAGGACGGTCACCGAGAGTCCGGCCTCGGCCAGTCCGAGCGCCGCGTCGATGCCGCTCTCCGCGCCGCCGATCACGACGACGTCGTCCGTGGCGGGGGCGGCGACACCGGCACCGTCGGCCGCGATTGACGGCGGTCTCGATCGCGGTGGATCGGTCGAACCCACCGTCTCAACGTCCGTATCGGCGGCCGAGACGGTCTCGCTGGCGTCGACCGAACACGACTCGGCGTGGCGCGCCCACGAGTCGACGGTCGACACGTGAACCGCGTGGGATGCGCCGGAAATCGATCCGTGCGAGGGGTACTGATACTGGCCGGCAGCCCAGACGACGTACCGGGCCTCGATCGTCCCCTCGTTCGTCTCGAGCGCGAACCCCGGAGTCGGTTCGTCGGCCTCGTCCGTCCGATCCGTTTCGTCCGCTGGCTCGGTTTCGGGGACGACGCGCTCGACGTCGACGCCCGTTTCGATCGGGAGGTCGTGAAACTCCGCGATCGCCTCGAGGTAGTCGGCGTACTGGTCGCCGGTCGGATGCTCGCAATCGAGCGCCAGCGCCGGCGAGGTGTCGAGCGTGATCGCGTTCAGGTCGCGCACGCCGAAGGCGTTCGCCGGAAACGACGGCGTCAGGAGCCGCATCTCCGCGGGCCACCGGCGAAACGAAGCACCGATCTGCTCGCGCTCGAGGACGGCGTACTCGACGTCGAGTTTCTCGAAGGCCACCGCGGTTCCGAGACCCGCGGGGCCGGCGCCGACGATCGCAACATCGAGCGCTGTCGGAAGCGTCATACAGTGATGGCGACGAGGCAGGCTTAATAAAATTTAGTTTTAGGTTGCTGATTTCTATTAAGAAGGTCGGAGATAGTAGCATTGTGCGATTCTCAAGAACATCCACAGAAAGCAGGACTTTTGACCGCCCGTGGACTGCAACCCGTAGTGATGGATTCCATTTCGCTCGAGCGGAGGTGGCTGCGATGACGACCGACGTGACCGAAATTACCGTGATCGGGGACGACGACACCGGGCTCATCGCCCGGGTGACGAGCCTGCTGTTCGAGCGCGGAATCAATATCGAGGATCTCGATCAGGCGGTTCGAGACGGCGTCTTCCGGATGTACCTCGCCGTCGACACCTCGGAGATGGTCTGTACCGAGGACACGCTCCGGGAGGACCTCAACGAACTCGGGGCCGACCTCGGACTCGACGTCCAGGTTCGGTTTCCCGCCGACCGCGAGAACCAGCACATCGCCGTGTTGGTCACGAAAGAGAGCCACTGCCTTGAGGCGCTGTTCGAGGCGTGGGCCAACGACGAACTCGGCGCGGACATCGGCGTCGTCATCGGCAACCACGACGACCTCCAGCCGCTGGCGGAGCACTACGACGTTCCCTTCCACGACATCGGCGACGACGGCGGGCAGCAAAACGAAGACGAACTGCTCGAGTTGCTCGGCGAGTACGACGTCGACCTGATCGTGCTGGCGCGGTACATGCGCATCCTCAGCCCGAACGTCGTCTTCCGTTACGAGGATCGGATCATCAACGTCCATCCCTCGCTGCTGCCGGCGTTCCCCGGCGCGGAGGCGTACCGACAGGCCGTCGAAGAAGGGGTGCGCGTCGCCGGCGTTACCGCCCACTACGTCACGACCGATCTCGATCAGGGACCGATCATCACCCAGCGAGCCTTCGACGTGCCCGACGACGCCGACCTCGACGAGATGAAACACCGCGGGCAGCCGCTGGAAGCCGACGCCCTGCTCGAGGGGGTCAAACTACACCTCAACGGCGACGTCTCGGTCCACCGCGGTCGAACGTCGGTCCGCGAGAACGGGACCGACTACCAGCTCGGACTGCCCGACGAGGTCGACGAGTTTACGCCGGACCGACCGGTCGACGGGATCGGAAGCGTCGTCGCGAACGATCGGTAGCCGGACTCGAGTTCTCAACTGCGACTCGCCGAGTCCCAGTTCTCGAGGCACTCGTCGGTACAAAAGTACAGATACGACGCCTGTCCGTCCTCGAGAGCGGTCACGACACGGTGTTCGGAAGACGGTGCGACAGGCTCGCCACACTGGTGGCACTCGGGTGGATCTTCGTCCGTCGAATCAGCCATTACCGAAGTGAAGGGACAAGACTTACTTGAACGAACCTATTGCGGCGGAATCAGCCACGGGTCGGGGAATGGGGACGGTCAGCGCCTGCAGAATCGAAACCAGCGACTCGGCGAGCGTCTCGAGGTCGGCTTTGGGGTCGGGCGTTCGGATTCAATGCCCAAAGCGGACCGGTGTTGAGACTCGAGGGAGTGCTCGATTTCGGGGACAGTAGGCTTATCGACGCCGACGCCATAGCTTGGTGTGTCATGTCACAACAAGAGGTGCAACAGGAGTTGTACGTCGACCGGTACACCCTCGGCCTCGTCGGCCCGGATCAGGAGTGGGCGGGAACCGTCGCGGACGGCGGCACGATCGAGACGTACACGCCGCCGGGCTGCTGGGGACCGATGATCACGCCGGAGTTCCGCGGCGGTCACGAGGTCACCCGGCCGATTCGCGTCGAAGGAGCCTCGGTCGGCGACGCCGTCGCCCTCCGCATTCGAGCTGTCGAGGTAACGAGCATGGCGACGAGTACGGGCTCGATGGCCGAGCGGGAGGGGGCCTTCGGCGACGATCCGTTCGTCGATCACCGCTGCCCCGAATGCGGCACTACCTGGCCCGAGACGATCGTCGAGGGAACGGGCGAGGAATCGATCAGGTGCGCCGAGTGCGGCGCGAACGCCTCCGCCTTCGGTTTCGAGTACGGTTACACCGTCGCGTTCGACGACGATCACACCGTCGGGATCACGGTAGACGAGGATGGCGCACACGAACTCGCGGAAGACGCCGACGAGGCGCTGGACATCCCCGAGAACTCGCGCCAGCACCCGATCCTGCTCTACGAACCCGGCGAGATGCCGGGAACGCTCGGCCGCCTGCGCCCGTTCGTCGGAAACGTCGGGACGACGCCGCCGGTGACGTTGCCCGACTCGCACAACGCCGGCGACTTCGGCCAGTTCCTCATCGGCGCGGACCACGACTACGGCATCGAGTCCGAGGACGAACTCGAGGACCGAACGGACGGCCACATGGACATCCCGCAGGTCCGGGCGGGCGCGACGCTCATCTGTCCCGTCAAGGTCGACGGGGCCGGTGTCTACGTCGGCGACCTACACGCCAATCAGGGCGACGGCGAACTCTCCCTGCACACGACCGACGTCAGCGGCACCGTCACGATGGACGTCGAGGTCATCGAGGGCCTCGAACTCGACGGGCCGCTTCTCCTGCCCAACGAGGAGGACCTGCCGTTCATCAGCAAACCCTACAGCGACGAGGAGCGCGAGGCCGGCCGCGAACTCGGCGCGCGACACGGCGTCGACGTCGAGGACGACATGGGACCGATTCAGGTCGTCGGCTCCGGGGCGACGGTCAACGACGCCACGCAGAACGCCTTCGATCGGGCGACCGACCTCCTCGAGATGGGCGAAGGCGAGGTCCGCTCGCGGTGTACGTTCACCGGCGGCGTCCAGATCGGGCGGCTCCCCGGCGTCGTGCAACTCGACCTGCTCGCGCCGATGGACGTCCTCGAGGAGCGCGGCCTCGCCCACCTAGTCCGCGAGCAGTACGGCCTGTGAACGCCGAACCGAGGATAGAGAGACCGCTACTCGGACGTTAGCGCCGCCGCGATAGACTCGAGTTCCGCCTTCCGGAAGGGGCTGCCAGTCTCGTCCGGATCGTCGTCGTCCCTGTCGCCGATCTTCCAGAGGATACCGGCCCGCATCTGCGGTTTGGAGGGAAGGCTGTTCGCGTCGATATCGTAGTCGACGGCCTCACAGATGGCGGCGAGAGCCTCCTTGGTGAAGGCGGTCGATTCGACGCGTTCGTACCTCCCCACGGCCTCTCGGATCTCGTTTCGGAGGTCGTCAACCGTCCGTGTCATAGGACTACTGACGAATGGATCCGTTGTGTATATTTCGATCGCTCGAGCGGCCAGTCCCGAGAACCGCCCTGAACGGCCGGAACCAGCGACAGCGACGCGCCGTCCGGAATCGGGTCCTCGAGCGCCGCACGTTCACCATCGATCGACGCCCTGACGCTCGAGCGCACCTCGTCGCCGTCGTAGAGCTGCGGAGTCGCTCGCGGGTACGCGTCGACGAACGCCTCGAGGGCGTCCGCGACGGTTGTTCCCGTGAACTCGATCGAGACCGTCTTCTCGCCGGTCGCGCTTCGCAACGGACCGTACACTGTCACGTCCATCTCTCTGCTCGAGAGTGGGGCCGGACGGACAAATAGCCGCTCGCTTCGCGGGGTCGAAGTGGCCGCATCGTCGGTTCGTTCGATCGCGCTCCGGACGTCATCGTTACTCTGGGCGTGCCATCGGCTCGAAGAAACGATAGCCGGAGATCAGTCGTCGCTCGGCGCGGCGGTACCGCCGGACGACGTGGACGTTGCACTCAGCTCGTCGGCCCACGAGGTGGAGACGAGGGGTGCAACGGCCAGAAAGACCATCGCGAGGACGAACAGCGCCAACATGAGGCCCGCGACGGCGGTGATACCGACGGTGGGACTGAACAGAACGATGCTTTCGCCGATTCCACTGGGAACGAGAGTCATTTTCGCTCACTCGGGTGTTTCCCATCCCCCCATATGAGGGTTACTTTGTCGGCCAACGGGTGTGAAACGATACCGAAGGGCACGAGCTACCGGAAGCAGTAGTACAGCCGACAGTTCGGGCGGGAGACGTCCAACAGCAGACCTCGCTCCCGGACGATGGGGGAACCGACAGAACGCGCGGTGCTGACGAGAGACGATGGTCGCGACGCGCGGCGGCGAGCGCGAAGCCCGGACGGCGGTCAACGAGCGGCTACAGGTCTAAAGGCGTTGGACCGCACCGATCGCGCTCGAGAGCGGCGGCGCGTCGAACACCTCGCGGCCGATGTAGGCGTTGGTTCCGGCGCAGTACAGATCGCGGGCAGTGTCGACGACGCCGTCATCGAGCGGTTCGGGCGCTTCCTCGCAGAGCGATTTCCAGTCGGCGACGCCCTCCCGTTTCGCCTCGGCTTTGGCGGCTTCGACTGCCTGAACCCACTCCGGCTGGGTACGCTTGTGGTACTGGCGCAGCACCTCCTTCGAAAGCTGGATGCCCTCGTAGCTAAAGCGATTCTCGTCGAACGTGCCGACGACGTCGGCCACGCGGATCTCCCCGTTCGCGGACCCGCCGGCCCGCTCACCATCGGCGGTCGCCGCACCGAAGTACAGACACTCGATTTTGCCGTCCTCGTGCGTGAGTCCGGCTGATTCCGCCCGTTCGGTGACGATCCGGTTGACCTCGAGCGCGACCGACTCGAGGTCGTCGATGCTCGCCTCGCCCGCGATGTAATCGGCCTCCTCGCGGTCGAGTTGTCGGTCGCCCTCCTCGTACTTCGTCGTGAATTCGACGATTGGCTCCGCGAGGTCGACGGCCTCCTCGGGCCACTCTTCGAACTCGAGTCCGTGGTCCGCGGGCTCGGTCCGGCGGCGGAGACTCGAGCCGACCGGCACGCGATTGCGGAAGACGACCTCGAGCGGGATCAGGTAGTTCTCGCCGGCCGCGTCGTGGTAGTGGTCGTAGTCGTACTCCCGACCCTCGTTCGGCAGGTCGGGAACCTGCGTGAGGTCGATGGCCATCTCGTCCGGCGGACGCGAGGTGTCCTCGAGCGGGACGACGTCGCCGTCATCGACAACACCGCGGTAGTGGGTGGGGACGCCCTCGGACTCGAGCAGTTCGAAGTTGTACGCGCCCATCGTACAGAGGCTCGCGCCCTTCTCGGGGATCTGGTCGGGCATCTGGCCCCAGTCGAACACCGAGTAGGCGTCGGTGAAGACGAACGAGCCTCGGCCGAGGCTGTCGTCGGTCGCTTCCTCCTCGATTCGGAATCCTTTGACGCTCGTCATCAGAGCCACCCCGGAACGGATCCGCTGCCGCAGTTCATACCCCAGTTGGCGTGGTCGGACCGTAAGAAGGTTTCAGTATCGGAACGGTCGTCGGGGACGAATTATTGATCCGTCGAGGCGGCCGTTTCGATCGGTGTGACGCGCCGAACGGCCCCCACAGCGGTCACGAGACAGTGAGAACTGAAACTAGTTACACCCATCGCACGACAACTGCGCGAATCGGGCGTGCAGTGGCGTTCGGTGACGACGATAGATGTACGGCGCGGACGAGCCGAACAAACGATCCATCACCCTTTTCTCGCTGTACTGATATTGATACGCCGATGGAGCGACCGGTGACCGAGGCAGACCTGACGTTCGAACACGTTCCCGAGACCGACCAGTCGTTCGAGAACGCACTCGAAAACGCGCGCGCCGGCGACCGGCTCACGGTCGACGACGCCATCGAGTTACTCACGACGGGAACGTCCACCGAGGGCATCGACTGTCGGCGCAAGGAGCGGGTGCTCGAGGCTGCCGACCGGCGACGGGCCGACGTCGTCGGCGAGGAGATCACGTTCGTCGCGAACCTGAACAACAACGTCACGACGGCCTGCAACGTGGGCTGTCTCTTCTGTAACTTCAAGGACGCCGCACACACGTTCGAACGCGACGCCGAGGTGGAGACCGCCGGCTTCACGAAGACGCCCGCGGAGTCCCGCGAAATCGTCGCGGACGCCGTCGATCGAGGCATCTACGAGGTGACCTCGGTCTCCGGACTGCACCCGGCCTTCGCGCTCGACGCGGAACACCGCGAGATCCTCGAGGCCCATTCCGACCCGAAGGTGGTCAACTACAAACCGCCCGAACGCTACGAGACCAGCCCCGGAACCTACACGGACCAGATATCCGCGATGAGCGTCGACGGCGTTCACGTCCACTCGATGACGCCCGAAGAGGGCTACCACGCTCGTCGCGGCACCGACTGGTCCTACGAGGAGGTCTACGGCCGCCTCAAGGACGCCGGCCTCGATACGGTTCCCGGAACCGCCGCCGAGATCCTCGTCGACGAGGTCCGGGACGTCATCTGCCCCGGCAAGATTCGAACCGACGACTGGCTCGAGGCGATGGAGGGCGCTGCAAGCGCCGGCCTCGGATTGACGGCGACGATCATGTACGGCCACGTCGACAACGAGGCCCACCGCGCGATGCACCTGAAACGCGTTCGCGACCTCCAGGAGCGCGTCGACGGCGCGATCACGGAGTTCGTCCCCCTCTCTTTCGTCCACCAGAACACGCCGCTGTTCGAACACGACGTCGTCTCCGGCGGCGCGAGCACGGACGAGGACGAACTCATGATCGCCGTGTCCCGACTCTTTCTCGACAATATCGACCACGTGCAGTCCTCGTGGGTCAAGTACGGCGACGAGCAGGGACTGAAAATGCTCAACTGCGGGGCCGACGACTACATGGGAACGATCCTCTCCGAGGAGATCACGACGCGGGCGGGCGGGACCCACGGCGAGTTCCGCTCCTTCGAGGACTACGTCGAGATGATCACCTCGATCGGCCGCGTCCCGGTCGAGCGCTCGACCGACTACGAGACTCGTCGCGTCATCGATCCCGACGAGCCGTCCTTCGGTCCGCGACTCGGCCCGAAGGCCGACGGCACGCCGCTGCTCGACGCTGCCGAGCGCGAGGAGCGAGCGGTGACGGCCGACGACTGATCGAGAACGGCTTCTCGAGTACTCCCGATACCCGACTGCTCGTGCTCCGGGCCTATCCGATCCACGTCGCAGCAGTGAGAGTCCGTCTCGAGAAGGACCGTACGTGCACTCGAAGAGAGTAGTTATCGCGGGGATCGACGGCCGTGGAGGAACCCGCCGCGCGAGTCGTCGCGATCCGCGAGAGAGCGATCAACGCGATACCGCGGTCGTCTCACTTCGAAGCACCGCCCGATACCGCTTCCCGGCCTCGTCATCGTCCTCGAGCGCCGCCCGAATCGTCGGTGAGATCCACTCGCGGTTCGCGTTCGGATCGCGGCCGCCGTTCGCTGCTTCCGCCCCACCGTCCGCACCCGCCGTTCCGTCGGCCGCCACGCCGTCGAACCCGTCCGTTCGCAGGTCGTCCGGCAGGAACCGCTCGTAGACCGGCAGCCGTTCGCCGAGCGGCAGGTCCGCGGAGGCGGCGATCTCCTCGAGTTCGCGAAGCGCGGGCCACGTGTAGTCGGGATTGATGTGGTCGTCCGTGATCGGCGAGACGCCGCCGAGATCGTCGACGCCGCAGTCGATCAGGTCGCGGGCGGGCGCGAGATTCGGCGGGACCTGCACGGAGATTTCCTCCGGCAGGGCGACCCGAGCCATCGCCGTCACCCGGCGCATCGTCTCGAGGTCGGGCGAGCCGTCCGACCAGCGCTCGTTGTTCATCACGGGCTGGACGATCACCTCCTGGATGTGATCGTAGCGCTCGTGCATCTCACGAATCGCGAGCAGGCTCTCCGCGCGGTCGCGCCACGTCTCGCCGATACCGACCAGAATACCGGTCGTAAAGGCGACGTCGAGTCGGCCCGCGTTCTCGAGGGTGCGCAGGCGCTGGCCCGGCTCTTTCCGCCGCGGGCCGGCGTGAGCGCCGACTTCGGCGGTCGTCTCGAGCATCACGCCCATGCTGGCGTTGACGTCCGCGACCGTTTCCATCTGCGCGATCGTCTGGTCGCCGGGATTGGCGTGGGGAAGGAGTCCTTCCTCGAGGGCGACCTCGCAGGCCTCGCGCAGGTAGGTGTGTATCGAGTCGTGACCCCACGCTTCGAGTTGCTCGTGGATCTCGGTGTAGCGCTCGTCGGGGTCGTCGCCGAACGTGAAGAGCGCCTCCGTACAGCCCGCGTCGGCCCCGCGCGCACAGATGTCGCGGACTTCCTCGAGCGAGAGCAGCGACGCGTTTCCCGGCGCGTCGAAGTAGGTACAGTAGGTACAGGTGTAGCGACACGCCGTCGTCAGCGGGACGAAGACGTTTCGCGAGAAGGTCAACGCCGGCGGCGCCTCGACGTCGTCGGGTGAGACCGTCAGGAGGTCGTCGGCCGCCGCGTCGTCGATCGAGATGTCGACACCGTACTCGCTCGCCCCGGGGAACATTACCTCAGAGTGGCGTCGCTCGACACATAAGACTTCACTTCGACCCGGAGCGATGCGTCGGCGACTCCTCGGATCGGACGACATCGACGCGCCCGCTCCGCGTGTCGAGTTCGAACCCGAATCTGCGGAGACAGGCCGGCGCGCGGGCGGTATCGTCGCCGTGAACGAGCACCTCGACGAGGTCCGCCGGCTCGTCGATATCGGTCGCCAGCCGGAAGGAGTCGGCCGTCTCGAGGCACAGCCCTTCCTCCCGGGCGATTTCGCAGTGGTCCAGATAGGACGCGCCGTGGTAGTCCACTCGAAACGCGGGGTGGCGGACGACGAGCGCGTTGGTACCACCGCTCCGGCCGGGTGCGATGGTAACGCCAGCGTCCTGCGAGACGAGGGCCTCGAGCGCGTCGGGCGTCGCGAGTGCGAGATCGGACATGACGACGGCTACGGCGTCGTCACCGCCGGCGCTCGGAAGCCGCGCGTTGACCGCCTCCGTCAACGACCGATCGTCGACGGTGACCGAAACCGACTCGAGAACGCGATCCGGAAGCGCGAGGTCGTCGAGATCGAGGGGGGCCGTCGACACGACCCGCGGCTCGTGGCCCGCCTCGACGACCGAACGCAGGACGTCCGCCAGCATGGCGCGAGCGAACGTCGATCGCTCTGGAGCGGCGAGGACGGACTCGAGCCGCGTCTTCGGGTCGGTCGCGGCGAACGGGACGACGACGCGCATCTACCGAGCGTAGTCCCGACGGCTCCAAAAACACGTCGAACTCGAACTATCCCCACCGATACCCGTCAACAACGCGTCGATACCGCCAGTCGCGTGACCGCCATCGTGCCCCCCGACACGAGTGCAGTCGCTGGCGCGTTCGAGCCGCGAAACGGTCTGAGCCTAGAACAGCGGCTCGAGTTCGTCCTCGTCGTCTTCGACGAGTTCTTCTAAGTTCTCTTCGCTTTCGTTCTGGATGTCGTCCATGTTATCCTGTGCCTCGATCGCGACCTGCTGGAGTCGCTTGATTCGCGGCACGTTCGTCACGCCCGAAAGCAAGATCGCTGCGGCGACCTCGGGCTCTCCGCGCGGGAAGTCGCCACCGCGGACTTCCATACTGCCGGTTTCCTCCTCGAGCCACTTGCGGCCGCGTTCGATGCCTTTCCGGTTGAGATACTCCGGCGGGCCGGAGAGGACGAGCAGGGCACGTTCGGTGCCTTCGATCTCACAGGGGAGCGTCAGCCGACCGAGTGCGGCCTTGCGGACGAGACTCGTAATACGATTCGTCGTGTTCGCGGCGTCCAGGCCGTCGTTACCGCCGTCGTTTCCGGTGAACCGCGAGAGCAGTCCACCGCTCGTATTCAGGTCGACTTCCTCGCTCGCAAAGCCGACCGTCGAGACGCCGCCACCCGAGAGGGTGTTGATGATCTCGGAGGAGTCGACGACGCTTTCGGCGACTTCCTGGCCCTCGCCGACTTCGCCGGCACCGAAGAGGATCCCGAATCGACGGACGATCTCCTCGTTGATCTGATCGTAGCCGCCTTCGACGGACTCGCCGGTCTGTCGCCACGAGTCGTTGTCAAAGACCAGCAGGTTGTCGACTTCGCGGACGAACGTCTGGAACGACCGCGCCGCGTTGAGGGTGTAAATGCCGCCCTCGTCCGTGCCCGGAAGCACGCCCAGTCCGTAGACGGGGATCGTATAGATCCGTTTGAGATGTTTCGCGAGAACGGGTGCACCACCCGATCCGGTCCCGCCGCCCATCCCGGAGACGACGAGGAACGCGTCGACCTCGTGGGTCGGAATCGCATCGATAGCGTTCTGGACCTCGTCGATGTCCTCCTCGGCGATTTCCGCGCCGAGTTCGTTGTCAGCACCCACGCCGTGGCCCTTCACGCGGGCCTGACCGATGAGTACGCGATTCTCCTGTGGAATATTCGTCAGGCCCATGAGGTCCGCTTTCGCGGAGTTGACGGCAATCGCCGCGCGGACGATCCCACTGCCCGTTCGATCGTCGTAATCGAGGAATCGATCGACAATCTTCCCACCAGCCTGTCCAAATCCGATCATCGCCAGCTTCATTATTTATCAGGGGGCTCCGTTGAATTGGTAACAGTGTTATCAAGGACATAAGTCTTTTGTTGAGATGAATGTCTTGTTAGCTTTCGTGTTCCCGAAAACCGGCTGCATGCGGCGGGTTTTTGAGGTCGAATCGGCTCGAGACGGAGTCCGCTAGCGACGGCGATACTATACTTTATATTAAATATTTGAGCCGATTCGCCCGGATTTGAACGAGTTTCGGGGCGGGCGGAGACGACGATGATGGCTCGAGCGCGCCTCAGACCGATTGTTGTCGCGACTCGGGTCGTCTCCGCGCCTCGAGTCCGAGATACGAACCGAGCGTCGTTAGCTCCTCCTCCGAGACGCCGAATGCGGTCACGTCATTGGTGACGACGGTGTTGTTTTGCTCCAGCGACCGGGCCTGGTCCGGCCCGAAGGGGACGAACGGGACGGGACCGACCGCCGTCAGCCCGAGTTTCGCCAGCGACATTGGAATCGAGACGATAGAGACCGACCGCCCCTCGGCCGCGTAGGCGAGTTCCGTCGCGTCCGCGAGGGTGACGATCTGCGGGCCGGCGATCTCGTAGATTTCGCCGACGTGTCTCCCGTCCTCGAGCGCATCCGCGAGCATCGGAACCAGATCGCCGACCCAGATCGGCTGGAACCGGGTCTCGCCGCCGCCCGGAAGCCCGGTCACGTACGGGGTCGTAAGCTGTTTGGTGAATTCGACGAACTCGCCGCCGTCGCCGAAGACCACGGAGGGACGGAAGATCGTCCACTCGAGGTGTGAGTCCGTAACGACGCCCTCGGCCTTGCCCTTGGCTCGGAGGAAGTCGGTCGGTCCGTTAGGATCCGCCCCGAGTCCGCTCATCTGGACGAATCGCTCGACGTCGCCGTCCTCGGCGGCCTGGACGAGGTTCGCCGTACCGCCGAGGTGGACGGTCTCGTGATCGGTGTCGCTCGGGGGCTGGTACAGCGGCGAGAGCGAGACGAGGTTGACGACGGCGTCGTGGCCCGCCACGATGGCGGCGATGGAGTCGTACGCGCTGACGTCGCCCATCGCACGGTCGACGCCGTCGGGAAGGTCGCTACCGCTCGGATCGCGGGACAATGCCGTCACCTCGTGGCCACGGTCGTGGAGTTTCGCACAGAGGTTCGTTCCGATAAAACCGGTACCGCCGGCGACGAGGACCTTCATACCTCGAATGTACGGACGCAGCGATAAATAGCTGACCGCCTCCGAGGTTTGGTCGCCGACGCTCGATAGCGGCTACTAAATAGTTCTCGCCACGACGTGGGAGCATGCTGGTCACGCTCGAGGGACTGGACGGCAGCGGCAAGACGACGGTCCGGGAGGGGCTCCAGGAGCGGTATCCCGATGCGACGTTCACGCGCGAACCGACGGACGACTCGTGGTACGGCGAGGCCGTCTACCGGTCGATCGAGGACGACGACGCCGACTCGCTCGCGGAACTGTTCCTCTACACCGCCGACCACGCCGACCACCTCTCGCGGGTGATCGAACCGGCGCTCGAGCGCGGCGACCTCGTGATCTCGGATCGGTACTCCGACTCCCGGTTTGCCTACCAGGGGGCGACGCTCGCGGCCTCGGACCGACTCGATACCGAGGATCCGCTCGAGTACGTCGTCGACGTTCACGAGCCGTTCTCGGTCGCGCCCGACCTGACGATCTACCTCGATCTCGACCCCGAGACGGCCGCGAAACGCGCGGGCGCGACGAACAAGTTCGAGCGAGCCGAGTACCTCGAGGCGGTGCGGGAGAACTACGAGCGGCTCATCGAACGCGATCCGGAGCGGTTCGTTCGTATCGACGCGACGCAGGGGGCGGACGCGGTGCTCGAGGAAGTGCAGACCGTGCTGGCCGACGTCGTTGGTGACGAGTAACGGAACTGTTCCCCACAGAGAACGGGTTCGCTATCGACCGATAAGTACAGATGTTATAGTGACTGTGTATTTCACTTAAAAATACATCTGAATAATGGTATTTCAGAAAAATTCATCAGTCTGTCATACATAGATTATACATTAATTTTACGTTCGAACAATAACTGTGCCCGCAACGCGATCTCCAATTCGTTGATACCGGTTAGATACGAACAACACTCCTATCCCGGCAATATAGAATATGGGAAGCCAATCAACCAGTCGGAGAAGATTTCGAAGAAACGACTCTCGAAGGGAGAGTGTCCCCCCATTTTTATGCTCTACCTTGATTGAAACAAGATATTTACCAAGTGTTTGACCGTACTTCCACTCAAAAACCGTGTGATAACTGATTGCGAGTACAAACCACAAGGAAAGTCCAAAAACCGCCGCTGTGCCTTCTAAGTCCGCATAAGTTCCATTTCCGGTCTCAATGTTCCCAGTAAGAATCCCGACGAATGGCATCGCAATGAACGTGAGAAAAATCCAAATAAACGAATCGACAAACATGGCAACTCCACGGATACCGACGCCACAGTAAGTGCGATCAGTGTCAGACTCCATCCGGTGAATAGTTGCTATCATAGAATAAAAAGTACTTTGATTAACATATTCAATTTTTCATTCTATATTTTCGGGGTGGTTGAATCAGTCTTGACTGGTTCCGTGTTTGTGATCAATAAGCAGTAGTAGTGAACGGTCGTTCGATCTCTGAATGGATTCGATGGCCGGGAACGCGACTCGAGCACTGCGAGAGGCACGCAACCCGGGGGGAGGGCAGGCTCTTGCCCAGAAAATCACCGCGAGCGAACGGACGCGCGGCGCTTCGCGCCCGCAGCGCAAAACTTCGTTCTTAGTCCATCGCGATGTACGTCTGCGTGCTCTCGACGCCGTCGATACCCTGGATCCGGGTCGCGGAAATCTCCTTGACTGCGGCGGGGGTCTCGACCTGCGCTTTCGCGATGAGGTCGACATCCCCGGCGACGATATGCACGGAGCGAACGCCCTCGATGCCGTCGATGCTGTCTCGGAGCCGATCCGCCTCGCCCGTGTTCGCCTTGATCATGATGAATGCTGTTACCATTAGTTGACACCTCCAGTACTCGAGGTCGCGTCCCTGCCCGCGTTCGCGGTCGCCTGCGCTTCCGACTCGCCGACCAGTAGCTGTCGGACTTCGCTCAACACGTCGTAATCCGCGAGGACGACGAGTCGGTCGTCGGTATCGAGCGAGAGATCTTCGTCCGGAATGCCGAGGTCCTGATCGCGCTTGCCGAATGCGAGGACGGTCGCGTCGGCCGGGAGTTGCAGTTCGCTGATCGTGTAGCCGTTGACCGGGGCCTCGTCGGTGATCGTGAGTTCGACGACCTGCAGGTGCGGGGCGATATCCGCGATCGCGCGGATCGTGCCACCGAGCAAGGCGTTTTTCGCGCCGATGGCACCGAGCCGTTCGGGGTAGATCACCTCGTCGACCTCGTCGGCGTACTTACGATAGATGCCCTCGCGGTAGGCTTCGTCGATGCGCATGATCGTCCGGCAGCCGTAGTGCTTTGCGATCATACAGGCGGTGAAGTTGACGTTCAGGGAACCCGTCAACGCGCCCAGCGCGTCAGCGTCGGCGATACCGGCCTCCTCGAGGACCGTCTCGTGAGAGCCGTCGCCCTCGACGACGGTAAACTCCTGCGTTCGAGCGCGTCGAATCATCGCCTCGTCCCGTTCGATCACCGTCACCTCGTGGCCCTCGTCGCGCAGGACGCGCGCTGTGCGCAGCCCTACTCGTCCAGCGCCAATGATCACGAACCGCATGGACAGGGGTACGCTCGCGCCCGCCAATAAGTTTGCCCCGAGTTACCATGCCAACTGTTCGAACCGTTCGCCCAGCTAGGCAAAGGTTTTAGTCGTGTGATAGTGTACCACACCCAAACAGATGGTTCACGCGTTTATCATGATCAAAACGGCCGCCGGAGAGTCCGAGGGGCTGCTCGCGGCGATCAGGGACCTCGAGTCCGTCTCGGAGGCCCACATCGTCGCCGGCACCTACGACGTCATCGCCGAAGTCGACGCCCCCGAAGTCTACAACGTGCTCGAGGCCGTCTCCTCGGGCATCCAGGCGCTCGAGGGCATAACCGATACGAAGACGTACATCGCGATGGGGTAGCGAACCGGCGAGCTAAAATTCGCTGGGGGCGGTCCTGCACGCTCTCGTTCGCGGTCGACGGCGCTTTGCGCTGATTGCTCGAGGGACCGGGGAATCGTCGCTGGCCGTGACGTCCGATCCCTCGGTGGCCGTAACAACCGATACCTATTCGCTCTATTTACAGCGTGGCTTCGTTTCCTCGCGGGCCAGTCGGTGGCTCGCTCGCGGCACAACCGGTTTTACATCGGCATCCCGCCACGGTCTCCGTCTGCCGCCTGTTGGCCGCGGTTTTGGGCGTTGTCGAGTAGCGCCGCCGCTTCGCCGCGATACTCGTAGCCGGGGACGATCCCCTGGGCGAAGGTTCCCTCGACGTACTCGACGAGCGCCTTCGCGTCCTCGACGCCCTCGGCCGCGTCCCAGGCGACGTACTCGAGGGTCACCGTGACGGTGTTCGTATCCCGGTCGATGGCGGGTTCCTCGTGCGTTCCCGTGCGGGCGACGGTAAACACGTCCTCGAGTCGTCGCTCGAGGGTCTCGAACCAGCCGTCTTCGACGGCTGCGGCGACGGCCTCGTTCGCGACGGCGGCATCGAGCGTCGGGAGGGTTACGGTAACGTGAAACCGCCCGTCCCGCTTTCCCTCCGCCTCGACCGCGGTGACTGCCGTCTCGAAGACTGTCGTCGTGAGGTCGTAGCTGGCGTCGTCGGTCGACTCGAAGGCGTCGTGGGTCTCGAGTTCGCGCTCGACGAGCCCTGGGAGTTCGGTCATTACCGGAACGACGGGCGTGACGGAAAAGGGTGTTACGGGACGAACAGACGCGACGCCTCGCCCGGCGAAACGGGGCGACTAGAAAGCGACCTCGGTCGATGTTCCACCGAGGCGGAATGAAACTGTTACAGCGGGAAAATCGATAGCGGGCACCGGGATCGTTTCACGACCATAGTCGGGCGTTTCCGCGGCAAATGGTCTGCATTACTACAACGGATATCATCGTTTTTCGACGGTATGAGTCTCGATAGACACGCCGCCGAACATCGCCGGTTCGCCCGTCTTCTCGGTATAGACGGCGAGCACGGCTGCGGACTGCCGATCGGTTCCCACTCGAGTCGTACGACGGGCGGAGCCGACACGAACGACCACGAGCGGGGAACGACAGCCGATACGTCGACAGCGTCCCGTTAGTTGACCCTGCGATCGCTCAAGAACGAACGGAGCGCCGTCGCGACTTCTTCGAAATCCTTGACCGTGAGCCCGTCCGTCGTCGCGAAGACGCCCTCGCTGTCGGTGGTCACGCGGATCAGAAAGCCGTTATCGAAGACCCGAATGGTGTAGTTGTAGTCGCCCAGTTCGGAGCCGTCGTAGGCGGTTTGTGCCGTCTTGAAGCCGCGCCACTCGTGGCCGATGAACGTCGAGAGGTCGGCGTCGCGCTCTAAGTCCTCGCGGAGATACACCTGCTCGTAATCGTCGCGGGTGAAGTACGTAACCGATCGCAGGCTATCGCCGACCGCAGTCCGACAGGTTGTCACGATCTGCTCCGCGGTATCGTCGGTAAGTATTCCTGTAGGCATAATTCATCGATCGAACCCAGTCACCTTAACGACGGGGGCTGTTGTCGACTCGCTGAGAACAAAACCGCAGGCGGATGTATCGACCAGTACGCCGAGCAACGACGCTGATCGTTACGTCAGTTCGATCGCCTGCTCGAGATCGGCGATCACGTCGTCGACGTCCTCGATCCCGACCGAGAGACGGACGAGGTCGTCGGTGGTGCCGCTCGCGAGTTTCTCCTCCTCGGAGAGTTGCTGGTGTGTCGTGCTCGCGGGATGGATGATCAGCGTCTTGGCGTCGCCGACGTTCGCCAGCAGGCTCGCGAGGTCGACCCCGTTGCAGACCGTCTCCGCGGCGTCGTAACCGCCTTCGAGGCCGAACGTGATCATGCCGCCGTACCCGCCTTCGAGGTACTCCCTCGCGTTCTCGTGGGTCTCGTGGCTCTCGAGGCCGGGGTAGTTCACCCAGGCGACTGCGTCGTGATCCTCGAGGAACTCCGCGACGGCCATCGCGTTCTCGCAGTGTTTGTCCATCCGGAGGGGCAGCGACTCGAGTTTCTGCAGGGTCGTCCAGGCGTCGAACGGCGACTGTTGGTTGCCCAGATCACGAAGCCCGCGGGTACGGGCGACGATCGAGAACGCCTGATCGCCGAAGGTTTCGTGGAAGTTGACTCCGTGGTAGGCCGGATTCGGCTCGGTGATCTCGGGGTAGTCGCCCTCGTCCCACGGGAACGAGCCCCCGTCGACGAGCACGCCGCCGACCGTCGACCCGGCGCCGTGGAGCCACTTCGTCGTCGAGTTCCAGACGAGGTCGGCGCCGTGCTCGAGCGGCCGGCACAGATACGGCGTCGCGAAGGTATTGTCGACGAACAGCGGCACGTCGTGGTCGTGGGCGATATCCGCGATCCGCTCGATATCCGGCGTCACGAGCGCCGGGTTACCGATCGTCTCCAGGTGGACGAACGCGGTGTCGTCGTCGATCGCGTCGTCGTAGGCCTCGTAATCCAGCGTGTCGACGAACGTCGTCTCGACGCCCCGCTTTGCGACCGTGTGCGTGAGATAGGTGTAGGTCCCGCCGTAGAGCGACGACGCGCTCACGATGTTGTCACCCACGTCGGCGAGGATGAACGTCGCGAGGTCGAACGCGGCCATCCCCGACGCCGTGGCGAGCGCGCCGACGCCGCCCTCGAGGGTCGCAATGCGCTCCTCTAACATCGCGTTCGTCGGGTTCATGATCCGCGAGTAGATGTTCCCGAACTCTTCCAGGCCGAACAGCGCGGCCGCGTGGTCGGTATCCTCGAACTCGTAGGAGGTGGTCTGATAGATCGGCGGCGCTCGAGCCCCCGTCGTCGGATCGGGTTCCTGGCCGGCGTGGATGCTGTTCGTGGCGAACTTTTGGGTATCCGGATCGTCTCCCATACCCCCCCTGTTGTCGTCGAGGAGTGTAAAGCTGCCAGACGAGTGTGGTGGGTGTGTAAATCGTTTCAGTTGTTCCGATAGCCTCGAGCCAGCCTTTCAGAGAGCCATACCGGAATCGATTCGGGCCGTGACAAAAGAAAGCGTTGGGAGCGTCAGGTGCGCCGTACGAACAGGACGGTCGCGACCGTCGCGAGCGCTGCGATCGTGACTCCGGCCGCGAAGCCGGGGACCGAGTCCGAGTCGGCTTCCGACTCCGTTCCAGTTTCCGTGCCGTCGTCGTTCTGGGACGATGATCCGGCCGCCCCGTCGCCGACGGTCACCGTCCCCGCCTCGAGCGACGGTTCGATGGCGCTCCCGCCGTCGGCGTCGATCTGTAGATCAGTGACCTGCAGTTCCGTCTCGCCGGGCTCGACGCCGGCGACGTCGATCTCCGCCAGCGTGACGTCCGTCGCTCCGGACGTAATCTCGTCGCCGAGGTCGGCCGCTTCGACGGTGACGGTCCGACCGTCCGCGCTCACCGCGGGATCGGTCGTCAGCCCGAAGTGGTCCGGGTAACTGGCGTTCGTCACCGTCGCGACGTCGCCGGACTCCAGCGCGAGCGTGACCTCGAATCCCGCCAGCCCCTCCGGCGCGTCGGTCAACGCGAGACGGTGCGTTTCCGTGCCGGTAGGATCGACAGTCGCGTCCGAGACGACGAGTTCGGCGTCGGTCGCGCTCGAGGCGTTGCTCCCCTCGCTTCCGGCGACCGAACCGATCGCTATCGCCCCGAGTGCGACGAGTACGACGGCGACGACGAGCACTCGAATCGCTCGCCAGCGGCCAAGTGAGTGACTCGCTCGTCGAACGGCGGAGGCCGGTGGATCGACGTCGTGACAGTCCATCGGTTACAGTTCGTCGTACAGCGCGACGGCGTCGTCGTAGTCGATGCGTCCGTTCTCGTTGAAGTCGAAGGCCTTGTCGTTGAGCTGGACGGAATCCGCCTCGATGTGCTCGAACAGGACGACCACGTCGTCGTAGTCGAGTCGGCCGTTGCCGTTGACGTCCTCGAACCGACCGTCGCCGTCGGGATCGGTCGGAGCCCTGCCGCCCGGTCCGCCGCCGATCGCCGGCGGACCGGTGACGACGACGCCGGGGCGGGCTTGCGGTTCGATGGGCATCCCCGAATCGTCGTCCAGTTCGTGCACGTCGACCGTGATATCGGCCGTCCCCGTGCCGACGCCCTCGAGTTCGAGCGTCGCCACCGTGACGTTTCGTCCGCCGGACTCGATTTCGTTCTCGAGATCTGCAAAGCGGAACTCGACCGACGATCCGTCGGCGCTGATCGACGGGCCGGCGGTGAGTTCGAGCGCGTCGTGATAGCTGGCGTCGACGATCTCGGCGACGTCGGTCTGGTCGACCGAGACGGTGACGCGACCGCCCGCGAGGCCGTCGGGTACCGACGAGAGCGTCAGGTCGGCCTCGCCAGTCGACTCGTGACTGATCGCCACCGAGTCGACGCTGAGGACCGCTGGCGGCTCGTAGACCCACAGGGCGTCGTTTGGATACGAGCGGCCGAAGCTCCCCTTGTCCTCACAGAGGAGGACGCGGCCGTCATCGAGCACCATGACGTTGTCGACGTTGATGGGTGCCACGTCGAGGGTCGACTCGGCGTCAGTTGCGTCGGGGCCGACGACCGCGGGTTCGAGCGTCGAGACGTTGTAATCCTCCTCGAGTTCGGCCCGGTAGACGACGCCGCCGTCGACGCGGTCCATCCGAATATCGCCCTCGTCGTCGCTCATACCGTCGTTGAGCTCCGAAATCCCTATGTAGAGGAAGTCGCCGGGCTCGGCGTCGTCGAGCGAGTCGATTCCCTCGGCCTTGCGGAACTCGATGGTGGCGCCGATCTCCTTGGCGGCCGCGCGGGTCTCGAGGAAGGGGACGCGGCGCAGGTCCTCGTCGACGCCGTCGGGGCCGCGTTCCTCGTACTGTCGGGCCCATTCGAGAACGTCCTCGTCAGTGATGTAGTTCCGATTGCCCTCGACCGCGACCGTCTCGTCGGCCTCGGCGAGCGCAGTCTCGAGGTCCTCCTCCCAGTCGGTCTCGGCGTGGGTCTCGAGGTAGTCGACCTGCGTGACGTCGTCGTAGTCGGCGATCCAGGACTCGACCTCGGCGTTGCTCGCGGTGCCGAGTTCGATCCACTCGATCTCGAGGTCGACCTCGGCCGGCGGGCGATTTGTCGCAGCCTCGTCGTTGGTCACGTGGACGGCGTACAGCGTCCCGCGGACGTTCATCCGGTCGTCGTAACTCGGGATCGGGTCCTCGGCGACGAATTTGTAGAGGCCCTTGTTCGCCCCGTCGGAGGCGAGATAGACGGTCCGCTCGTCGGGCAGGAACTCGGGACACTCGAAGGCGGCCCGACCCATGACGTGGTGCTTGACGGGGGTCGGTTCCGCGGCCGTCGGATCCGTGACCTCGACGATGCGACCGTACCGGTAGGGGTTGGGGTAGACGTCGCCGATCGGGTCCGTCGTATTCGTATCGCCGTCCTGATCGACGGGGTCGGCGCCGAGGTAGTAGGCCAGCATCTCGACGCCGCCCAGCGCCCACGTCCCCTGCGGATTCCAGCTATCGTCGAACAGTTCGTCGAGCGCACCCGCGATCTCGGTCGGGTTCGGCCGGTTCCAGAACGCCGCCGCGCCGCGCAGGCCGACGCCGCTACCGGCCTCGACGATGTCGTTGACCGTCGCCGTCCCCGACACGCGCGGATGGCTGTAATCCTCTTCCGAGGACATCGGCGTTTCCCACGGACTCAGGTCCCCGTAACAGTTGATTCGGGTGCCGCCGATCTCGCGGAAGCGCTCGAGATTCTCGAGTTCCATCGCGTGCTCGTGGTCGGCCTCCCAGCCGTCCTCGCCGCGGCTGATCGGCGTTCGGCTGATACAGCCCGGACTCGTCTCGTTGTTCGTAAAGAGGTAGCCCTCGAGTCCCTCCTCGTCGGTCGAGACGAAGAAGTTCATGTCGGGGTTGTAGCCGACGTCGCCGTACCGGCTGCCGACGAACTCGCCGAGATCGGTGCCGTCGGGCGTCTGGGGGTGGCCCCACCGCTCGTCGCCGCCGTTGATCGCGTCGCCCTCCTGGACGAGGATATCGTACTCGCCGCCGGCGACCTGGACGCGCTCTTGTGCCGCGTTCGATCGCGGGGCCTCGAGTTCGTCGAACTCGTCGCTTCTCCCGTTGAACGTGAACTGGAGACCCGCGAGGACGCCGACCGCCGCCGTGTCGTACGGCGCGGGGTTGTCTCGACTCGGGTGCTGGAGGCTGAACAGGACCTCGCCGTTCTCGAACACGAACGGACCGGTGACCTCGGCGCCGTGGGCCGTGGTCGCGAGGCGCTTGATATCGCCGTTGATCCGCGGTGCTCCGGGCGTGTCGCCGTCTTCCTGTCCAGTCACGGTACCGATCGCACCGATGCCGATGGCGGCCGCCGCCGAGCTCGCCATCAGCTTCCGCCTGGTAAATTCGACCATGCAGGCGGAGAACTCCTTCGTTGTGGTATCAGATTTTATAATATTACTACGGGGCGTAAAGTCATACGATAGTGGAGTTTGTATTCCTCGGTAATGAGACTGGATCCAATGAGAGCTATATATCCATTTCAGACGTGTCGAACGACAGGCGCGTGGAGGCGGCGACGTGCGGGAAGCAGCCCTCGAGTCGACGGTGGTCGACCCGGTGAACACCGGTGTCCCGTCGCTCACCGTGCCGAAAGCGAGCGGCGCGGCTCACGGTCTGGATACCGCGTCGGGGAGAAGAGCGGGCGACGGTCGGGTCGATGCGGCGGCAGCGCAGGCGACTACTCGAGGTCCCGGTTCGTCGCTTCGGTTCGGATCTCCGCGGCGCGGTCGCAGACCCACGTGCAGTAGCGTTCGATTTCCTGCGGCGTCGTTCCGTAAAAGGAGGCGACCCAGTTGACGTCGGCCCAGGGCATCGTCACGAGGTACGCCGCGAGGGTGTCCTTACCGGCCTGTACGACCTCCGGGGGAACGCCGCGCTCGCCGGTGCCCTCCTCGACGAAACCGTTGACGTCGAAGTAGACGTCTGCGTACAGACGGGCGTCCTCGAGTCCGTCGAACGCGATATCGGTGTGTTCGGGTGCCTCGAATCGATAGCGCCCGTCGGTCTCGCTGACGATGCGAACGCCGAAGACGTAGTCCTCGACGACTCGGTCGGTGGTTTCGGGGGTGGGGTCGGACGTGGACATCTCCGTGGACCCACTCGAGTTCGAAACGGTATTGAACGTTGATATGATGGCTATTGCGCGCTCACGAGAGGTTCGTACCGATACCGGGTCGCACGGGTTCGAGGGCGCGTTCGAGTCGCAGGTGAATCGCCAGCGCTCCGCGACGAAGTCCATCAGGCCCTATCTTTTCGGACATCGCCGTCGTTATGGGCGGGTACGACGCTGAATGAATGTCTTGATCATCCTCGGTCATCCCCGAACCGACAGTCTCTGCGGCGCGCTAGCCGAGGCCTACCGAGACGGAGCGCTCGAGGCCGGCGTCGAGGTCCGAGAGCTCGCCGTCGCCGACTGCGAGTTCGATCCCGACGTTCGCGCGGAGTCGCCCGCCGACCAGCGAATGGAACCCGATCTCCGCGAGGCCCAGGAGCGGATTCGCTGGGCGGACCACCTCGTCTTCGTCTATCCGAACTGGTGGGGAACCATGCCGGCGCGGCTCAAGGGTTTCTTCGACCGGGTCTTTACGCCGGGCTTCGCGTTCTTCGAGTACGACGAGGGAGAGGGTGCGGGCCACGAGGAACTGCTTTCCGGTAGAACCGCCGAACTGATCGTCACGATGGACATGCCGCCGTGGGTCTACCGCTGGATCTATCGCCAGCCGGGCAACAACGCCGTCAAACGCGCGACGCTGGGCTACGCTGGCGTTCGAACCACGCGGATTACGAACCTCGGCCCGGTCGAATCGTCGACCCCCGAGGAGCGCGAGGGGTGGCTCGAGAAGGCGACTCGGCTAGGCCGAGGGCTCGCCACCGGCCCGGAGTCTCGGTCGACTCGAGTCCGGCAGACGGCGACCGCGTGGCTGAAAGCCCTGCGACTGCAGTTCTATCCGATGTCGTGGGTGGCGTACACCATCGGCGCGCTGGCGGCGGCGGGCTCGAGCGCCGTGCTCTCGTCACCGGTCTACTGGCTCGGATTCGCCTTTCTGTTCTTCCTCGAGGCGGCGACCGTCCTGAGCAACGAGTACGTCGACTATCCCTCCGACCGCGAGAACGGGTTCGCCGGACCGTTCACCGGCGGCTCTCAGGTACTGGTGGACGGCGAACTGAACTTCGCCGACCTCCGGCGCGGAATCGGGGTCGCGCTCCTGCTGGCCGTTGCGTTCGGCGGCGTTGCCGTCGCGGTCGGTCCCGGCTCACCCGTCGCTGCAGCGGCCGTCATGGCCGTTCTCGGGCTGCTGGCGCTGGGATACACGATCCCGCCGCTCGAGCTATCGTACCGCACGCTCGGGGAACTGGACGTGGCCGTCACCCACAGCGTCGGCGTGTTGATCTGCGGCTTCGTCCTCCTCGGCGGCGCGGCGACCGATCCGCTGCCGTGGCTTCTCTCGATCCCGTTCTTGCTGTCGGTGCTTCCGTCGATCACGCTGGCGGGCGTTCCGGATCGCGCCGCGGACCGCGCCGTCGGCAAGGAAACGATCGCCGTCCGCTTCGGCATCGACGGCGCTGCGACGGTCGCGATGGCGACCGCGATACTCGCCAGCCTGACGGCGATCGTCTGGGTGGCGTCGGGCGTGGCCGGCGGCGCCTACGGGCCGCTCGTCCTCCTCAGCGTTCCCCACGCGTCCGGACTCGTCTGGCTCCTGCAGAATCGGTTGCGCGGTCGGAGCGAGCCCGCGCGTATCGACGGGCTGATGGTCGCCTCGCTGGGGTTTCTGGTCTGGTTCGGCGTCGTCCCGCTGCTCAACCTCGTCTGAAACCGCGCCGCAGTACCGAGACTACTCGAGCAGCGATTCGCCGGTCATCTCGGGCGGCTGCTCGAGGTCGATCAACTCGAGGATCGTCGGCGCGATGTCGGCGAGCGTGCCGCCCTCGTGGATCGTTCGACCGCCGTCGGAGCGCTGCTCCGACGAGGATCGCGAACCGTCGCCGGTTCGCTCACCGCCGGCAGTGCCATCGGGAGCCACGTAGACGACCGGTACGAGGTTGTACGTGTGTGCGGTGTGCGGGTCCTCCTCAGTCCCCATATCGTCGGCGTTGCCGTGATCCGCGGTGACGATGACGTGCGCGCCGGCCGCTCGGAGCGCGTCCGTGAGCCGACCGAGTTCCGCGTCGACGGCTTCGACGGCCTCGATGGCGGCCTCGTAGTCGCCCGTGTGGCCGACCATGTCGGGATTGGCGTAGTTGAGCACGAGGACGTCCGGATCGTCCGATTCGATGGTATCGATCGCCGTGTCGGTCACCTCGGGTGCGCTCATCTCGGGCTGGAGGTCGTAGGTCGGCACGTCGGGACTCTCGACGATCCGTCGAGTTTCGCCGTCGAACTCGACCTCGCGGCCGCCGTTCAGGAAGTAGGTGACGTGGGCGTACTTCTCCGACTCGGCGATCCGAAGCTGCGTCTTTCCCGCGTCGGCGAGCACCTCGCCGAGCACCTGTTCGGGCTGGTTCGGCGGATAGGCGATCGGGAGATCGAACGTCTCGTCGTACTGGGTCAACATCACGACCTCCGTCTTCGGCGGGTCGGTCTCGAACTCGTCCGCCCAATCCTCCGAACGAATGTCCGCGAGCATCCGCGTGAGTTGCCGAGCGCGGTCCGAGCGGAAGTTGAACCAGACGACCGAGTCGCCATCCTCGAGTGCGGGTTGACCGTCGACGGCGGTCGGTTCGACGAACTCGTCCGTCTCGCCGCGATCGTACGACGCCTCGACGGCGTCGACGGCCGACTCGGCGGTCCACTCGGTCTCGCGCTCGACGATCGCGTCGTAGACTCGCTTCGTGCGCTCCCAGTTCTGGTCGCGATCCATCGCGTAGTACCGGCCCGAGACCGTCGCCACGTCGCCCGTGCCGTGTTCGGCGACGACCGACTCGAGGTCCGCGAGGTACTCTCGACCGCCGGTCGGCGACGTATCCCGTCCGTCGGTGAAGGCATGCGTGACGGCCTCGACGTCGCGATCCGCGGCCAACGCGATCAGCGCGTGCAGGTGCTCGTGATCCGAGTGAACCCCGCCGTCGCTGACGAGTCCGAGGAAGTGGACGCGACCCCCGTTTTCGCGGGCGTGCTCAAATGCCGCATTGATCGCGTCGTTTTCCCGGAAGGATCCGTCCGCAATGGAATCCGAGATGCGGGTGTACTCCTGGTGGACCACGCGCCCAGCCCCGATGTTGAGGTGGCCGACCTCGCTGTTGCCCATCTGGCCCTCAGGGAGGCCGACCCGTCGACCCGCGACCTCGAGCGAGCCGTACGCGCCCGACTCCGCGAGCGAGTCGAACGTCGGCGTTTCGGCCGCGTCGACGGCGTCTCTGCTCGTTCCATCGCCGAGTCCCCACCCGTCGAGGATGATCAGCGCTGCATCCATGTTCGACGGGTCAGCAGCCGCGGGTAATTAGCTGTCGTTGTCGTCGGGCCGATACCTTCCTCGAGCGCAGCTATACGTTCTCGATACTGTCACAGACCGCTTACTGGGGACTGAAGTATGACGGTGGTGTAGCATGCGGGGCGACAGCTACTGCGAGTGGACTCCATGGAAATTATCGAACCGCTCGGCCACCACGAGCTTTACCTCGTTATCGTACAGCTCGCCGTGTTGCTCTTCGTCGCACGGATACTGGGCGAAGCGTTCAGTTCGATCGGTCAGCCGGCGGTCGTCGGCGAACTCCTCGCGGGCGTGGTCCTCGGACCCTCGCTGCTGGGGTTCGTCGCACCGGGCGTGTACGAGACGCTGTTCGTGGTTTCGGAGAGCCAGTTTCACCTCCTCGAGATCGTCTCCTGGATCGGCCTCATCATGTTGCTGGTCGTTACCGGCCTCGAGACGGACATCGACCTGATTATCAGTAAAGGGCGAACGGCGATCTTCCTCTCGCTCGGCGGTATCGTGGTGCCCTTTACGACCGGCTTCCTGCTGGGGTGGTACCTTCCGACCGAATTCATCGCGTCGCCGGACCAGCGGGTCGTGTTCAGCCTGTTTATCGCCACCGCGATGAGCATCTCCGCGATTCCGGTCATCGCGAAAATACTCATCGAACTGGACGTTATTCGTCGGGATATCGGACAACTAATTCTCGCAGCGGGGATGGTCGACGATACGATCGGATGGATCCTGCTGGCGACCGTCGCCGGACTCGCTCGAACGGGCGTCGTCGACCTCGGTTCGGCCGCAACGACCGTTCTTTCGGTACTCGTCTTTCTCGGCGTCGCGTTCACCGTCGGCCGACGCCTGATCGCGAGCACGATCAGATGGGTCGACAACGCCATCGGGAGCGATACCGCGTTGCTGTCGACGCTGATGATCTTTACACTCGCCGCGGGAGCGATCACCCAGTACATGGGCCTCGAGGCGATCCTCGGCGCGTTCGTCGTCGGCATACTGGTCGGCCAGGTGAAACGCTTCGACTACCAGGTTCGACACACCTTCGAGACGATGACCCTCTCCGTCTTTGCGCCGCTGTTCTTCGCGATCGCGGGGTTGCGGATGGACGTTTCGTCGTTGACCGATCCGACCGTCTTCACCGTCGGTCTCGTCGTCCTCGTCGTCGCGTGCGTCGGAAAATTCGGCGGTATCATGGGCGTCTCGGGACTGGCCGGACTCTCGAAGTGGGAGGGGGTGACGATCGGCGGCGGCATGAACGCTCGAGGGGCGATGGAGATTATCGTCGCCACGATCGGGCTCGGGCTCGGAATCCTGACGACGAACATGTACAGCATTATCGTCATGGTCGCCATCGTGACGTCGCTGATGGCCCCCGCGATCATGCGCTGGTCGATTCCGAAGATCGAAATGGGTGCGGAGGAGCGGACCCGAATCGAACGCGAGGAGTATTTACAGGACAGCTTCGTCAACAATCTCACTCGAGTGTTGTTGCCGACGCGGGGAACCGTCGATACGCGGTACGCCGCCCGGCTGATCAGCCCGTTGCTCCGGCACCTCCAGACCGATATCGATCTCCTCTGTGTCACGAACTCTGACGCGTTGAGAAGCACACGCAGTCGGTCTCGGAACTGGCTCAGGCATCCCTTCCTCGCTCGAGAGCGGAACCGATCGGAGAAGACGGGACCGAAACAGCAAATCGAGTCCGACGAGGCCGAGTCGACTTTCACGCGGGTTGAAAGCAGACTGGGGGAACAAGAAGGGACGATCAGACGGCTCATACAGGAAACCAACGAGAGCGTGGCGGACACCATTCTGGAGAACGTGAACGCCGGATACGACCTGGTGGTTCTCGGCGAACGAACCCTCGGTAGCAACCCCAACAAGCCGCTGTTTAGCACGACCGTCGATCACGTCGTCCAGGAGACGCCGTGTCCGGCCATGGTCGTTAGCACGTCGGAAGCCATGAAACGAGAGCCGGCGCTGGTAGACGAACCGATCCGACGGATTCTGTTGCCCGTGATCGGGACCCAGGCGAGTCGACACGCCGCCGAAGTCGCGTTTACCATCGCAGTCGAGGAAAACGCCCTGGTCGAAATCGCGCACGTCGTCGCCGGCCCGCAATCGGGCGACCAGTTCACCGGAAGAGCCTCCCTCTCTCAAGAGATAGAGATCGGCAATCAGATCGTCGACCGCGAGGCCGAACTCGGTCGACAACTCGGCGCAAAGGTCGTGACCACGGTCACGGTATCGGATACCCCCGGTTCGGAACTCGTCGACATCGCTGATCGTAACGACGCCGACGTGATCCTGATGGGATCGAACACGCGACCGGTAACTCATCGAGCGTTCTTCGGCCCCAACGTCGAGTACGTGGTTCGCAACGCGACCTGTCCGGTGGCGGTGCTTAGCTCACTGTGAGTTCGAACACGGGACCGCGTAGCGACGGGGCGACGCTCGAACGCGGCTGATCGGAACGCTGAACTGTCTCACGCCCGAACGGACGACAATCGATGGGAACGGACATCCCGGACGACGAACCGATCGTCCTCTTCGACGGCGTCTGCAACCTCTGTCACGGCTTCGTACAGTTTATCGTTCCCCGAGACACCGAGGGGCAGTTTTACTTCGCGTCGCTGCAGTCCGCGGTGGGCCAGCAGTTGCTGGCCGACCACGGCCTCGAGGATCACGACCTCGAGTCGGTCGTCCTGATCGAGGGCGACGACACGTACGTCAAGTCGGCGGCGGTGATCCGGATCGCGCAGTTGCTCGGCGGCGTCTACCGACTGCTCGGCCCCTTCCGATACCTCCCGCGGCGGTTGCGAGACCGGATGTACGATTTCGTCGCCGCCCACCGCTACCGGGTGTTCGGACAGAAAGAGCAGTGTATGATGCCGACCGGAACCATACAGGAGCGATTTCTCGAGTGAGGGCGTTTCTGATGAACAGATAAGAAATACGTCATACTTCCGCGCGATCAATACTCGAGGAAATCGGTCGACCGTCGCTGTCGCGTCAACGGAGTCCGATTCTAGTCGCGGCGGTGATCGTAGGTCGCGCCGCAGTCGCCACAGACGGTGCACGTTCCGGGTGTGGTCCGCTGGGCGAAAACGGCCCCACAATCGTCACAGACCATGTAGAGGCGATGCTCTGGCGGGGTTCCAGCTTCGAACGTCATTCGGACCCAGGCGTCCGAGTTGGCTTCGTCGTACAGCGTGACGGCCGCGCCGCGCTGTCGCCAGTTGATCGCGTGATCCTCGGTTTCGATCGCTTTCATCCGTCGCTTGGACATCGGGTATCACCATTCATACCAGCATCACGTATACGTTTTCTGATAATAATTTACCCGCTCTCGAGTTACACCCGCGACGGACCGGCTGACCGCTGACTTTTTGCGGGTGGGATGTGCGCCACCACACATGACGCTCGATCCGGTCCACTTCGACGGCATCGCGCGACTCGCGAGGCGGATCGATCACGGGGCTGACGAGCGCGACCGCCGCGCGTTCGCCGAGACGGTCTGGGAATCGTTTCTCGACCCGCTCGCGGACGACGGCCGGACGGTCGTCGAACCGGTCGACGAACGGGTTCGTCGGCACGTCGACTGCGAAGACGTCGCCCTCCACGATCGGCCGTTCCCGACCGAGAACGGGCTCGACGCGGGGACGATCAATCCGACGACGTTCAAAAACGGCCTCGTCATCGACATCGCCCAGGCGGCGATGAGCGCGACGCCGAGCGATCTCGACCTCCACCGCTCCCGGACCACCGTGATGACGGTCCACTCGAACGACACGACGATGACGGTCGACGAGACGTGGGGAAAATTCGACGCGGGCTACAGCCAGAGCCGCGCCGTGAAGATTCCACCCCTCCCGCGATTCGCCGAGGGCGTCGTCCACGCGCTCGCGCTCTACCTCGCCGAGAGCAAACACGCCCGCGATCACGCCGCGGACGTCGAAGACCTCCTGGTGCTCGACGGCCCGCTCTACCCGCGCGGACTGCTCCGCTGGGCGGATCAACACCCCGACCTCGCTGACTTCCTGATCGAGGATCCGCGGCCGACGACGGTCCTCGAGAACTACATCCGACTGGTCGAGCGGTTCATCGATCGGGGCGTTCCCCTCGTGGGATTCGTCAAGAATCCGGCGACGCGCGTGATCACGCGAACGCTGAAAAACAAGCGGGAGATCGACGTGAGTACGCCGTGGAACGACGACTCGGCCCTGTTTACGCGATTGCTCGAGCGCGGCGAGTACGTCGACGATATCGACGGCACGCGCTGGGAACGGGACGAGTCGGCGCTGACCTACACCAACTGGTTCCGCTCTCGAGGCGGCGTCGATCGACCGCTGTCGGTCGACGGCGACGCGCTCGGCGTCGAGCGCGAACGGCCGCTCGAGGACTACGAGGTGACCTTTTTCGTCGTCTACGACCCGCGCGACGACCTCGTCTATCGGGTCGAGGCGCCCTACGCGTTCACCCGCGATCCGGAGACGCGCGATCGGCTGACGATCCAGCTGTTACAGGACGTCGCGATCGCCCACGGACCGCCGACGATCGTCGAGAAGGCCGACGAACTCGCTCGAATCAGCCGCTCGGAGAAGGCGTCGCTCCGCGAAACGCTCGAGACGCAGTTCGACACGTCTCAGGACCGGACCTACGACGATCACCGATGGAACGTGGAGTAGGAGTCCTACTCGCGTAAGAACCGCGATCAGGGGAGCGGAAACGTGTGAACGGTAGTAGTGGCCATCGAGACCGTCACACGCGCAAGTGCGACACGACGACGCGGACGAGAGCGGCGAGACCGCTGCACGCACTGATACCGAGGACACCGCCTAAGTTCACGGGTACTGAAACGAACGCAAACGAGTTCGCCGGACAGCAGTTCACCGACTCACATGAGACAGTTACCCAGCGGACGGACGATCGCGAGCGGTGCCAGCTACTGCTCGTCGCGACGGCCGTCGCCCTACTCGTCGTCTCGGCGCTCGGAATCGCCGTCGGGACGGCCCTCGCCGGCGATCAGGTTGCGGTCATCACGCCGTCGCCGCACTCCGTCGAGGCCGACCCCGGCGAGGAGTTCACGATCGAGGTGGAGATGGTCAGCGACGGCGGACACGGCGGCGAGGGCGTCGAAGCCGTCGATCTCGTCGCCCAGTACCATCCCGACTACCTCGAGATCACGGATATCGAGGCGGGGCCGTGGCTCGAGCAGGGGGAAGAGACCGACGTCCACGTCGAGACGGGACTCACGCACGAGGAGGGGACGGCGGTCCTCAACCAGTACCGAGCGCCCGCCGCCAACGGGGCGACGGGTACCGGCGAACTCGCCACGTTGACCGTCGCGGTCGCCGAAGACGCCGACCCCGCGGACGCGGTTATCTCCTTCGACGAGAGCAGCGTGCAACTCGTCCGCGAATGGCCGTTGCCGATCCACGAGCAGGGCGTCACCGTCGAGATCGACGGCGGCGGCGAGGACGTCTCGTCGTTCTACAATCCGGATCCGGACGAAATCGAGACGACGGAAACGGACGACGAAGCCGTCACCGATAGCGAATCCACCGACGACTCGGTGCCCGGGTTTACGGGCGGCCTCGCGGCGCTGCTCGCCATCGGTGGTACATTCGTCGTCGCTCGAGGGGCGCGTCGAACTCGAAGTCGGGACTAATCGCCCGTCTCGGACGCGTCCTTTTCGACCTCGAGGGCCACGGCCGTGGGGTCGATGCCGATTCGAGCGAACTGCGTCCGGACGTGTTCTCTCGCCCCGTCGAGGGCCTGTTCGCGGGTGTCGAATCCGCGCGGCATGGGCGACTCGAACGCGAGATTTACTTCGCGGCCGTCGACGAGCTGCGTCGAACCGCCGCTGTCGACCTCGTAGAACTCGTCACAGACCCAGACGTACGCGGCGTCTTCGTCCGGAGCGCCGCGGAACGACGGCGCTCGTTCGCCCCGTTCGTACAGCGTGCCGGTGAGTTCGGTTCCGCCGGCACGACCGCGTACCAGTATCATACCCGTCCGTAGGGCACGTGACTGCAAAAAGACCGTGCCCGGAAGCCGATCGTGTCCGCTCGCCAGCACGCTCGAGATGGGAGGCGACGGCGATCTGGCCACCTCGTTCCGACGCCGCGTGGAACGGAACCCGCTAGTACCTCGTTTCCCGATCGCGTGATACTGCCAGTACGAAGCTGTTTCACGATCACCAGGGATTACCCACGTATTATAAGGGTAATAACTCATTCCCGACCCAAATCGTTTTGGAACCGTGCTTATCCCCGCTGCAGTTGTTAGTGCGAATAATGAGTTCGGATGTTCACTTCGGCGGAGACGGGAGACGGGGCCCACTGGAAAACGTCCCGACGGAGTGTTACGATGTGCTTTGTCATCCACAGCGAGTCCGTCTCCTCGATATTCTCGGCGACCATCAGACCCGGCTATCACTGGCGTCGCTTACGACGGAGCTCATCGAGAACGGGCAGTTCGACGTCTCGAACGGACGGGCGCGACACGAGGTCCGAATCGATCTCGTTCACAATCATCTGCCGCGACTGGCCGAGTACAACATCGTCGAGTGGGACGCCGAAACCGGTGTCGAACTCGCCGACGAACCGCCGGTCCATCCGAACGACCTCTCGACGCTGCTCGACCTCTACGAGAGCGAAAACGGCGATCAGCTGCTCGAGGCGCTCGTCCACCCGGTTCGGATGCACGTGCTCTCGAGTCTGGCGGAGCACGACCGACCGCTGTCCGTCGAACAACTCGCATCGACCGTCGCCTCCCAGGACGTCGACTCGCTCTCCGACCCCGAACGCGCGAAGCTCTCGCTCTACCACGCGCACCTCCCGTTGCTGGCGGACATTGGCGTCCTCGAGTTCGATCACGAGTCCGGGCTGGTCACACGACACGAGAAGACGATGTCGACCGTCCAGATCTCCGACTAGGACCCTCGTCCGCGGGTAGCCTCCGCCTCGCTGTCCACACGGCCCCCATCCGTGCCAACGACGTTCCTGACGACCGTTTTTCCGAACGCATCAACTGATCCTCGCTGTCGAGTTACGTCCCGCCGGCTCGAGTCGCCGACCGAAACCCGCCGCCACGACCGAGTGGAGCGGTCGGAGACCGGTGAACGATCCCGCTTCTCCGACAGTGCAGTGTGTACCGGTGCAGTGGAATTGTATTTTTCCACACACGTTACGGTCGCGACGGGAGGGAAACGCGTTTGAGGACCGGGCCAGATGAAGTTGATATGACCGATCTGGGTGATTTCGGCGAATTCAACGCCGACGCAGACGCTGATTCCGGCGCGACAGGCGACCTGTCGTCCGATACGGGCGTATCTTCGTCATCCGAGACGAGTGCAGACGACTCGACAGGTACGAACGCGGGAACGAACGAGGAGTTCGAACCCACGCCCGTCGAACCGCGCGGCGAGGACGTCGGTATCGGGACGATCTGCGTCTCTCAGGGCCTTCGCATCGCCGAAGACGAGGACGAGACGACGTTGCGCGCGTACGTGACTCAGGGCAATCGATCGTCGATCCGCATCGGGAGCTACCTGCTCGCACCCTACCCCGACGACGAGACGCTGTTCTGTCGCATTACCGGCCTCGAGTACGCCCAGCAGTACCACGCCGACGACGCGACGGAGATTCACTCGCGACGCGCGATGCGGGCGGACGAGGTCGACGAAGCGGATTACAAGTTCGTCGCGTCCGTCGAACCGATCGCCGTCCTGTACGACGATGACGGGGAACTCAAACGGCGGATGACCGATCGCGTGCCCAAACCCCAGACGGTGATCCGGACGGCGGACGACACCGCGGAGATCAAGACCGGGCTGAAGATCCCCGAGGACGGCGTCTTTCTGGGCCACCTCTCGGTCGGCGGCGAGAAGGTCAGGACCGCGGCGTCGCCGCCGACGATCGATTATCGGCTCAAAGACGACTACGAGGCCGGCGATCCGCTCGTGTTCCGGCACACCCTGATCGCCGGCGGGACGGGATCGGGGAAGACCCACGGCGCGAAGAACGTCCTCCGGCAGTACCTCGCGGACGAGCGGACCTATCCGATGGACGACGGTCGCGAGGTCGGCACCGCCGTCGTCCAGTTCGACCCCCAGGACGAGTACGCCCAGATGCACGACGACAATCCGGAACTGGACGACGACTTCGCGCGGCGGCTCGAGCGAGAGGGGATCGATTACGGCGGCCACGAGGACACGACGGCGTTCATTCCGAAAGTCGGGTCGGCGACGTACTCGGCGGGACACCACCGCGCGGAACAGGTCGAGTTCACGATTCCCTTCGCGATGGTCTACGAGAACCCGTGGCTGGTCGCGGGCAGCGGGTTAAACGACAACCAGTACGGCGCGCTGGTCAGCGTGCTCTTGCCGCGATTCCGGAAGCAGTACGGCGACGCCGGTACGTACGAGGAGTTCACGACCTTCCTCGACGACCCCGCGTTGCGCGAGGAACTCGACGAGTCCGGGCGCGTCCACGAGGCGACCTTCGACGCCGTCCGCCGCCGCGTGCTCGGATTCGGTCACGTCTTCGATCAGGACGCGCGGCCGATCACGGACCTCGTCCACGAGTTCGTCCGTCCGGGCGGACTCACCGTCGTCCCCACCTACCACATCAACGACACGCGAGCGACGGAAGCGATCGTTCTCGCCGTCTCCTCGCTGCTGATCGACGAAAAGCTCTCGAACGACCCGGCCTACGACCGGATCAAGGAGACGCCGCTCGTCCTCGGCATGGACGAGGCGCACAACTTCCTGACCGACGCCGACAGCGTGCAGGCGGGCAAGGTCATCCGAAAGTTCACCGAAGCCGCCAAACAGGGCCGCAAGGAGCGACTCGGGCTCTTCCTCATCACCCAGGATCCGCAGGACATCCACGACGCCGTCTTCAAACAGATCAACACCACCATCGTGCTCAACCTCGGCGACGAGGACGCGATCAAGAGCGTCAACATCCCGAGCAACCTCGAGTCGAAGGTGCCCTACATGGAGAAGGGCCAGATGGTCGTCTACTCGCCGGATAACTCCGAACCCGTCGAGTTGATCGGGCTCTCGAAGTGTCTGACTCGACACGGTCGGGACTGAGCGGAGTCCGCGGCCGTTAGGCGGACTCGAGCAGCGTCCGTTCGAAGAAGTCGCCGACCGCGTCGGCGATCGTTCCGTTCTGGCCGACGAAGAAGTGATCGGCCGGCAGTGCAGTGACCGCGTCGCCGCGCGCTCGAGCGCGTTCGACGACCGGTTCCCAGTCGACGGTCGAATCGCGCTCGCCGTAGCAGATCTGGACCGGACACTCGAGGGCCTCGAGCGCAGCGCGGGCGTCGAGGTCGTCGGCGAGTCGAGCCGTCGGTGCGAGGGCGGAAACGGCGTCGATCTCGCGGTCGACAGTCGCCGCGGCGAGCAGGGAGAGTGTCGCGCCGAAGCTGTAGCCGAACAGCCCGACGGAGTCGTAGCGATCGGCGGCCCACCGGACGGCGTTACGAACGTCCTCGCGCTCGCCGTAACCCTCGTCCCACGTACCGTAGTCGAAGCGGAGGCAGGCGACGCCCGCCTCGCGGATCGCGTCGCCGACCGCGACGAGACGCCGATCGCTGCGCGAACCGCCGCGTTGGGGATGTGGCGGGCAGGCGACGACGATCGCGTCCGGATCGTCCGCGTCGGGCGTCTCGAGCGTCCCGCGAACGTCGCGACCGCCGGGTACGAGAATGTCGTTCATACCTGGACTAGCGACGCGACGACTAATCAAATCGGCGAGAACCGCCGGATGTGCTGTGTTCATTGTCTGTCGCTGATGTGATGTTTTTAAGGGTGACGAGCGATACGTACGAGTATGGGCATCCTCTCTCGGACCTCCTACGTCATCCGGTCGAAGATCAACTCGGTGCTCAACCGAGCCGAGGATCCGACGCAGACGCTCGATTACTCCTACGAGCAGATGCGCGACCAACTCCAGGACGTCAAACGCGGCATCGCCGATCTCACCACGCAGAAAAAGCGCCTCGAGATGCAAAAGCGACGGCTCGAGGACAACGTCGAGAAACACAACGAACAGGCCCGAACTGCGGTCCAACAGGACCGCGAGGATCTGGCGCGACGCGCCCTCGAGAAGAAGAAGACGAAGATGAACCAGATCGAGGATCTCGAGCGCCAGGTCTCAGATCTGCAGGGACAGCAAGATCAGCTCATCGAGCAGAAAAACGAACTCCAGAACCGCATCGAGGAGTTCCGCACCAAAAAGGAGACGATGAAGGCGCGCTACGAGGCCGCCGAGGCCAGTTCGACGGTTTCGGAAGCGATGACGGCGACGGGTGAGGAGTTCGAGGACGTCGGCCGCGCCATCGAACGCGCCGAGGAACAGACCGAGGACATGGAGGCGCGCGCCGCCGCGCTCGACGAACTCCACGAAACCGGCGCGTTCGACGACGTGCTCTCGGACAAGGACAACATCGACCGCGAACTCGAGGCGCTCTCGACCGACAGCGGCGTCGAGGCCGAACTCGAGACGCTCAAATCCGACATGGGCGAGGAAGAGGCCGAGCCGACACCCGATAGCGATACCGAAGACGAGGTGTCGGAGGAGGAACTCGAGGAGATGGAAGCGGACGTCGACGACAGCGAGGTCGAAGCCGAACTCGCGGAGCTACAGGACGAAGAGAACACCTGATCGCGACGCCGTCCGTCCGCCGGCCGCGTGGGAACGTGACGCGCTCGACTATTCATCAGGTTTGCTCACACTGTATCGAAAAGCAACGACTACCACGGACGAGGTGGAACGCCAACTATGACTACTGAACCGAGGTTCGAGAACCTCTCACTGACCGAACAGGTCGTTCTACTCGGAGTCACCGTCCAACACCGCGAAAGCGAAACGTCGATCCAGACGCACGACCTTCGGCGGGTCTGTCGAACCCAACTCGAGAACGTCGATACGGAGGTCGTCGGCACGATCACCGAAGCGGACGTGATGCGCTCGCTGTACCGTCTCGAGGACGAAGGGTTCGTCGAAGAGATCGACACCGAACGGACCTCACCGACCGGAAAAGGACGTCCCGCGTACACGCTCGCCATCTCTCCCGAGACCGTCCGCGAGGGCGTCGACGACTCACTGCTCGAGAGCGAGTAGCGATTTCGGCGGTGCGCAACGGGGACCGATCCACGTCGACGCTCGGCTCAAGTCGGCGTCCCGAGAACGGTAATATCGTACTCGGCGAGATTCGACGGGGGCTTCAGGATGACGACCTGAAACTCCCAGTTCGTGTCGGGGTCGAAATCGCCGGTAGTAGCGAGGTATCGGCCGATTTGATTGCCGGCGTCGTTGTAGACCCGAACGCGGACCTCCGCGAACTCGATCCGATCGCCACTGGTGTTTTCGACGGTTCCCTGAACGGTCGAGCCGAGATACCCGCCCTCGAAAACGAACTCGTGATCGACGAGTGAGAGCCCCTCGAGGGGGGTGACGCTCTCGCTGATCTCCTGTTGGGCGAGGGAATCCGCGGCGACCAGTTCGTCCTCCGTGCGCGGTTCGCCGTCGATTTCGCCGATATTGCCGCCCTGGTACTCCGGGTTGCCGTCTATGCCGGGACCCCCGTCGTTACAGCCGGCGAGGGCGGCCGCGGATCCGACCCCGAACGTAGCAAGCAGCCGACGACGACTCAGTGTCGAGGGGGTCATCGGCGTCGATCCCTCGTTCGGCATGGAGGACGGACTCGCGGACGGTTCACATAACCGGACATGGTGAAACCATCAGCCCGGACGCATTTCAGTGTAGGCCCTGAACCGTCAGTGTTCGGGTTCGTTCGTCGGAATCGATCCGAACCCGTCACGGTACGCGAACGAACAGGGAGTCAGTATGTGCAACGCAGGGCCTTATTGTCGCCTCCCGCGACCGTGACAGTATGGGGTCGTCCGAGACCGACGAGACGCTCGAGTCCCACGGTACGGAGATGGGGAAGCGAACCGATTCGGTAACCCGACTCCGAGAGTGGGTTCTGGTCGAGGGGGACCGTCTGTTCATCGCGATGCTCATCTCCGCCGCCGTCTTTGTGCTATTTCTCAGCCTGAACGAGATCGGGGTCATCGCCTTCACTAACGACGCCTCGATCACCCGAGTCGCCAGCGGGATGATCGCGGGAACCTTTTCGCTGGTCACGCTCGTCGTCTCGATCAACCAGCTCATCCTCTCTCAAGAGTTCGCATCCGCCGGCGGCGCGCGCGACCAACTCGAGGGCGTGATGGAGTTCCGATCGAACGTCGCGGAGGCGGCGAGCGTGCCCGCGAGTCCCGCCTCGCCGTCGCGATTGCTCGAGGTACTCATCGAAGCGATCAACGACCACGCCACGGCCCTCGACGACGCTACCGACAGCCTCGGCGACTCCGAGATTAGGGCGTTGATCGGTAAGTACACGAACGGTATCGAGGAGAGTACCGAACAGGTCGACGATACGCTCGAGCATACGACGTTCGGGACGTTTCAGGCGGTTTCGGCGGCGATCGCCTACGACGCCGCCTGGCAACTGTACGTCGCCAGACAGCTCCGGGAACGGTACGCCGACTCGCTGTCCGACGAGGCGACCGCGGCGATAGACGAGCTGATCGAGACGCTGGAACTGTTCATCACGACTCGCGAGCACTTCAAGACGACGTACCTGCAGCGGGAGCTGACCAGGTTCTCGCAGTTGACGATCTACTGCGGCCTGCCGGCGATCCTGTCGGCCATGCTGGTCGGCTTCATCTACGCGGATTTCACCGGTCCGACGATCAGCGTGGTCTACCTCCCCTATATCGTCAGCGCACTCGTCGGGATCGTCGTCTCGCCGCTCGCCTTGCTGGTGTCGTACATCCTTCGGACGGCGACGGTCACCCGTCGAACGTCGTCCATCGGGCCGATGTTACCGCAGAAAGATCCCGACGCCGGTCCGTTCGACGTCACCGACGACGACGGCGACTGAGTCGACGGCTTCACGACTCGCGCGTCGCGATCACTCCCATTCGACATCCGACCCGCGATCGGTTTCCCGGAGGATGAACGGGCCGATCGCCAGCGTCCACTTGGCGACGGTGACGATCCGGAGGATGTACGAAAGGAAGATCGAGAACGGCGTCACGCCGATCGCGAAGGCGAGGCCGACGACCGCCAGTCCGTGATCGACGCCGGCCGTCGTGCCGGCGATATCGCCCGTCTCGAAGATCAAGATCATGTAGGCGGAGACCGCCAACGCGGGCACGGAGACGTACACCAGCGCCCGCGAGATGTTGATGATCTCCCACCGGAAGTACAGCGTCTTGAAGTGCTCGCGGGCCGGCCCGAAGAACTCGAGGTCGCTGAGCAGGTTCTCGAAGGCCTCGAGCGTCTCGTCCGAAAGCGCCTCGGCGTGGCGGTTCCGAATCCGCCGACCGGTGTAGGTCTTCCAGGAGTAGTTGTACTCGAGCACCGACGCCACTACGTCGAACGTTCCGAACTGCTTACCCTCGAGATCGGACGTGACGCGTCGTGCATCTTCGGCGATCCCGTGAGCGTACTCGGAGACCTCCTCGCGAGCCGTCTCGTCGAGGTCGGACTCGGCCTCGAGTCGGTCGAGAATCGTCTGTGCGTGCGTCCCGGTCGTCTCGACGAGCCCGCGCAGAAACGAGGAGGGTTCCGGCGGACTGGTCTCCCGACCGACGGCGGCTTCGACGTCTCGACGGAACTCCATCGCCTCGGCCATCCGCTCGCGCTGGTCGCCGACGGGACCGAGTTCCTCCGAGAGGACCAGCTGGTTGAACGTCAAGACGAGGCTGACGCCCATGATGATGCCGATGACGATCGGCGTAAACAGCGCGAATATCGGATCGGGTCCGAACAGTTTCGAGATCGATCCCGGCCCGAATTCGCCGAGTGCGATGAGCAAGACGTACGCGGTACCGAGCATCGTACCAGCGATGGCCAGCCGATTTCCCTTTACCAGAAACCACACCGCCGGTTTCCCGCCGCGAACGCGGTCCGCTATCGTATTCGCTGTTTCATCGTTCCTACCGGACTCGCTCATACAGGTCGAACCCACAAGCGCCGGTCGTACAAGTGTTATCGTTGCTCGTAACATCGCACCGACCCGCTCGAGCGGGTTCGGCTCGAGACCGACGGACGCTCGACCCGGAACGGAATGAACGTTGTCAGGTACGTAACTCGGTCCCAACTGACACGAGGCCGTCGACTTCCGGGAGGGGTATTTTGTCCGCCGCTGTCGTCCGTTTCGACAGTTGATGAGCGACGTGGACTCGAGTGACGAGTCGAACGACGGGGACAGACTCGGTGGTGTGCGGCTGTGGGTATTACTCAAGTTGAATCGGTGGGCGTTTACGGGCGCGATCCTGGTCGTCGTCTACGCGGTCCTCGTCGCAACCAGCTTGCTCGGCCTCGCACCGCTGCGGACGATCGTCGAGACCCACAACGGTACGTTCTGGCTCTTCTCGTCGTTCATCGGCGCGATCATCACGGGCACCTCGATCGTCGTGACGATCAACCAGCTGGTGCTCTCCCAGGAACTCGGCGCGGTCGGGCAACAGCGCGATCGGATGCAAGGCTCGATGGAGTTCCGAGAGGACGTCGAGGACACGATCGAGGAAGAGACGAGCCCGCCCGAACCCGCCGCGTTTCTCTGGGAACTCGTCGACGGCGTCCACGAGCGCGCGAACGAACTCGAGGAGACCATGGAAGACGAACGCGACGAAGCGCTCCGGGAGAAGATCGCCGACTACGTCGACGACGCGACGGGGAATGCCGAGAGCGTCAAAAGCGGCCTCGAGAACTCCCAGTTCGGAACCTTCGAGGTGATCTGGAGCGCGCTCAATTTCAACTACTCGCGGAAGATCTACGACGCGCGCAAGATCCGGGCCGACCACGACGACTCGCTCTCCGACGACGCGTCGGAGAAGATCGGCCACATGATCGACACGTTACAGCTGTTCGGGCCGACCCGCGAGCACTTCAAGACGCTGTACTTCCAGTGGGAGCTGATCAATCTCTCGCGCGCGCTGTTGTACATCTCGGTGCCTGCGCTGACGGTCATGGCGATCATGATCATGTACGTCGACGGAAGCACGTTCATCGGGACGACGCTCGGCATCGACAACCTCGTCTGGATCACCAGCGCCGGCTTCGTCATCGGCATCTCGCCGTTCGTCGTCTTCATCGTGTACATCCTCCGGATCGCCACCGTCGCCAAGCGAACGCTGGCGATGGGGCCGTTCATCCTCCGAGAGTCCGAGCGAGACGAAGACCTCGGATGAATCGCGTCCACGAGCGATATCCGTAGCTATTTCCGCCCCATCGTGGTATCCTCGCGATCAAGCGATGAGCGGCGATGGTTCCCAACCGAGCGATACGATGGCCGAGCGGAGCGAAGATCCGACCTGGAAACACGAGATCCTGTTGAACGCGAATCGGTGGCTCGTCACCGCCGGGTTCATGCTGTTCGTCTTCGTCGGATTGTTACTCGTCAGCGAACTCAGTCCCGTCTCGCTGCAAGCGCTGATGGGCGAGAAAGATCCCGTCGGCACGCTCTTTCAGGCGCTCGTCACCGCACTCATCACCGGCGTCACCCTCGTCGTGACCATCAACTCGCTGGTGCTGTCCCAGGAACTGGGTGCCGTCGAAGACCAGCGCGAGCGCCTCGACGGCGCGCTCGAGTTCCGCACGGACGTCGAGAGTTCGATCGACGCGCCGATCAGCCCGCCGGAGCCGGCGTCGTTCGTCCAGGCGATCATCGCCGCCTCCGAGGAGCGAGCGAACGACTTCCGCGGGGCCGTCTCCGACAGCCGCGACGAGGAGCTCAAAGAACGCGTGGACGACTTCGTCGACAACCTGACGACCCACGCCGACTCGATCCGGGACGATCTCGAGGACGCCCAGTTCGGGACGTACAGCGTCGTGAAAGCCGCGCTGGACTACAACTACTCCTGGAAGATCTTTCGCGCCCGCCGAATCAAAAACTCGCACGTCGACTCCTTCGACGAGGAGGCGGAGGAGGCCTACGACGAACTGCTCGAGTCGCTGAAACTGTTCGGCCTCGCCCGGGAGCACTTCAAGACGCTGTACTTCCAGTGGGAGCTGATCAACCTCTCGCGGGCGATGATGTACGTCGCCGTGCCCGCGCTGGTCGTCACGATGTCGATGCTGCTGTTCTTCGACGTCGATGTCGTAACCGGGAGCGTACTCGGGATCGACACGATCGTCTGGGTCGTCGCCGTGACGGCGACAATCGCCGTCACGCCGTTCTTGCTACTGATCGCGTTCGTCCTGCGAATCGCGACGATGGCGAAGCGAACGCTGGCGATCGGCCCCTTCATCCTGCGGGACTCGAGTCGCGGCGAGGAGATCGACTGGGAGTGAGCGTCGCCCCGAGATACTTCGGGCTCGGCGACGAACAGCGACCTATGGCAAGCACTGCCAGCGACACCGTTCGCGTCTGGCTCGTCGAACGGACCTACTCCGACGACGAACAGAACCTGATCATCCTCACCTACGCGACTCCGGACGGGGATCGATACTTCCGCAAGGAGCGCGCGCTCACCTCCTTTACGGACGCTCGAGACACGACCGCCGCCATCGACGCCGATCCCGACAATCTCGGTAGCGTCGACGACGCCGATCTGCAATCGCAGTACGCTACCGAAGCCAGGCGAATGGCCGACACTCACGACCCCGACGACGTTATCTGACGATCGGTCCGACCGGACGGGTCACGAGCGGTGGCGCGCTGGTACTCCATACTCACCGTCCCCTCCGGTATCGCTACGACCCTCGGTCACGCAGCCGGGGCCTCAAAGCGGCGCGCCGACGAGCACGAGTTTTATGCGTTCGTCGCTTCGGTTGTGAATCTGGCGGGTCTCCTCGGGATCGAGTCGGATGAGGTCGTCCTCCTCGAGGGAGACCGTCTCGTCGCGATCGGTCAGTCCGACCTCCGCGGTGCCGCTGACGACGTAGTAGATCTCCTCCTGACCGCGGTCGGCCTCGTCGTGTTCCATCCCCTTGCCGCCGGGCTCGAGTTCGAGGACGGAGATCCCGACGTGATCGCTGTCGAGTTCGTCCTTGAGGAACCACATGCCGCCCCACTCCTCGTCGATGACTGACTCCGGATCGGTCTTGCTGGCAGTGTCGTAGCCCATACGTGATCGATCGTCCGTGATCGGTAAATCGATGGGGGAAGCGGAAACCGTTGCTCGCCTTCGTCGCGTCGAGACCGGCCCGCCCGTTCGGAACGGGAACAGGCGCGACTCCGACGAGTCGTCTCGGAGACGGCCGTTCGAGTAGTACTTTCGCCCTGAAAAGGTCAGAATTATTATTCGGTTGCGGTATGTTATCGATATGTCTCTCTCGCGGCGCCGATTCGCTCTCTGTAGCGCCGGACTGCTCTCAGGAGCCGCTGGTTGTGCCGATTTTCGGAGTGATGATTCACGACGGAACCAATCACTGGAGGAGATGTATCTGGATCTGGCAAACTTCACGGACGACACTCGTACGTTCCACTTCGCGCTGGAAGCGACCGACGGGCTCGGCGAGTGGCACGATTTCGCGGTCGATTCCGGAGGGGACGGATTCGTCCATCGGGAGGTCGTCGTCGAACCGGATCCCGATCGGGAGTGGACTAGAACTCACGTTATTGCGGGTGAGAAGCGATCTTCTAACAGAATACTCAAAGCGAAAGGCGGACGCACCTGTCTGCACCGGGAGTACAGGCTCGAGGAAGAGCAACTTACTGCACTGTTGGCGGCCGAGAAGTGTTACCCTCGAGTGCTAGCGTCCGAAAGCGTGATCGTTTCGGGCGTGAACGAGACGTAGTCGGAGAGCCTCGTCTTCGAGACCGAATCCGACGACTGTTAGGGACCGAACCCCTACTGGCGGTTGTGATCCTCGTCGTCTGCGGGCCGCCGGGCGCGGGCAAGACGACCATCGCCACGGCCCTCCGAAAGCGACTCGAGGCCGGCGGCGAATCCGTCGTCGTCCACCATTCCGACGACTTCTCGAGTCGCACCTACGAGCAACTGTACGAGCGAGTCACGGCGGATCCGGACGAGGCGATCACCGTCGTCGACGGGACGTTCTACCGGCGGGAGTGGCAGGCCCAGTTTCGAACCCTCGAGGCGCGCGCGGACGTTCGGTTCGTTCGCGTCACCGCGAGCCTCGAGACCTGCCTCGAGCGCAATCGGTCGCGAGCGGATTCGATCGACGAACGTGGCGTCCACGTGGTCTACCGCGAGTTCGACGCGCCCGAAAACGCACTCGAGATCGATACTGATGCGTGCGATATCGAAGACGCGGTCGATCGGATCGAAGGCGCGCTCGAGGCGTGGAGCAGCCCTGCCGAGTAATCGATCAGCGCGAGGAAAATACCGCCCAGCAGCAACGCGAGAACGCCGAACAGTCCCGCTACGATTTCGTCGGGAATCACTGCGGGAGACAGATGGACGTCGCCCAGAAAGCCGATTACGTGCCCGGCGATCCAGAAGACCGGCAACACCGGTATCGTTCGCCATTCATGATTCCAGTGCTCCCAGTTAGCGGACGATACGCGGACTGTCACGTTCTCCGTTCTGGAGGCCGTACGCGAGACGTATGTGGGACGTGACAACATAATAGATGTTCGGAGCGGGTGCTCGGTCCAGGTAGGCAGTAACACAGATCCGGTACGCAGTTTGACCCGTGAAACCGCGTTCGGTACACCTCTTTCGTCGGGATTTTCCCTCGTTCGTCTCACTCACCTGGTCGAACTCCTACAAGAGCCATCGAAGTAGCGGTCGTTAGCCGGTCTCGTTGCCACCGTCGGTTTCATTGCTGTCATTGGTCTCGTTGCCGCCGTCGGTTTCATTGCTGTCATTGGTCTCGTTGCCGCCGTCGGTTTCATTGCTACCATTGGTCTCGTTGCCGCCGTCGGTCTCGTTGCCGCCACCGCCGCCACCGCCGACCTGAATCTCACCGATCATCGTATCCGGGTGGACCTCGCAGATGTACGAGGTCATCTCGCTGCTGGCCTCGAACTCCAACCACTGGTCGTCGCCGGGTTCGGTGGTCGTCTCGGTCGCGAGGTCGTCGACGATCTCGTCGCTGTCGTCGCGGATCTCGATGTTGTGCTCCTGGCCGTCGCCCTCGCTCCAGCCGATCTCGTAGGTTTCCCCCTCTTGGAGGATGAGCGTCGGGTTCTCCTCGTCCGCGATCGAGTCAGGTGCGATGCCGACCCAGCCGGACGTCTGCCCGTCGAAATCGATCTGCGTACCGGGTTCGATCTCGACGCCGTCACCGCCGTTGCCGCCGTTGCCGCCGTTGCCGCCGTTACCACCGTCACCGCCGTTGCCACCGTCACCGCAGCCGGCGACGAACGCTGTTGACGTCGCGACACCTGTTAGCTTGAGCACCTGCCGTCGGGATATGTTCGCGTCTCGCATCGTTTGTCTTGTTACACACTCGATACGAATAGTCAGATCCCCGGCCAATGCATGGGAATCAAATCTGGTTAGATAGGTAACTCGCCGTGCACCAACAGTATCCGATAGCGGTTATCGAAACGCTGAGGCTTTGCTTAGACGCCCGCGAGAACGACTCACTTCGGAAGATACTTTCTTTCAGAGCCAAAGCTGGCCGGTCCCGATTCTCCCCGCTGAAGGTGGCGCGTAACGCACACTATGACGATCGAAACGCGTTCAAACGGAACTCAGGATGCACACGTAGCTGCCGAATCGAAGAATTCGGCCGTTTTTCCTCGCTCTGAATCGCGAAATCGGATTACCGACTACAATCCGGGGATCAGCGCCGCGAACTCGTCCGGCAACCGGTCGGGTACGAGGTCATCCGGCAACGTCTCCCAGGTCAGGGCGTCGGAACCGGGTTCGGCGTCGGTCTCGAGGTCCGGATCGTCGGCCGGGTCCAGATCGCGGTTCTCGACCGGCGGCGCGTGGTGGGCGTAGACGCTCTCGGGGTGGTCGACGGCCCAGACGTGGAGCATACAGGGCGTCCGACAGGGGAGCCGGACGTCCCCGTCGGCGGCGTTTTGCTCGTAGACCTGTTGATAGTACCACCACGCGAACCGCCCGGGGAGGCCGGCGTGGTAGTGCCAGGGCGAACAGTGGGCGTCCTCGGCGTAGACCGGCGGCGGATCGACCCGCTCGCCGTCGCGCGTCGCCACGAACATCGCGCCGATCGACCGCCACGATTCGCCGTCGACGAGCAGCGACGCCGGTCGTTCGGGATCGAGAATCGCGTCGTCGCCGATATACGCCGGATTGATCCAGTGCGCGTAACTGTCGTCGTCCCGATCGAGCGTGTCGAAGTACGGCTTGTACCCCGCGTCGACCAGCGCGGCGACGTCGGGATAGCGCTCCTCGAGCGACCGCTGTACCGCTGTTCGCAGTTCCACCGTCGCCGGGTGCTCGTCCGCACAGCCGTCCATGCCGCCCTCCACGCAGTGTCCCATCGTCGGCTCGAGGGTCGCGTCGGGACAGTGATCGTCGAATCGCGGTTGGACCTCATCGGAGTCGCTCGCGCTCACTTGCCCCGTCCCGACCGTCGAAACCGCGGCTCCGCTCGCCGAGGCTCGCAAAAGCGTCCGACGGGAGACGGTTCGGCTCTCGTCGTCCATATCGGGGATTCCACACCGACGATCGTTGTAAATCCCTGTCGACGGCTGTCCTGACAGTCCCGTCGCGTGACTACTCGAGGACCGCGCCGGTTCCCGGCCGCTCGAGGCCGTCGAGTTCGATTCGGCCGTCCGACAGCGGGACGCCGCCGTAGGGGTCGTCGGCGAGCAACAGCGAGCCGTCGAGGTCGGCGTAGTCGAGCAGCGGCGCGAGGTGGCAGGCCGCGGCGATCGAGGCGTTTGATTCGGTCATACAGCCGCACATGACCTCCAGACCGTGGGCGCGAGCGGCGTGGATCATTCGCTTCGCTTCCCGCAGGCCGCCACACTTCATCAGCTTCAGGTTCGCGATGTCACACCGGTCTGCGATCCGCGGAATATCCTCGAGCGTGATGCAGGACTCGTCGGCGGCGATCGGCAGCACCGAGCGTTCGTAGACGAACCGAAGCCCCTCGCGGTTCTCGGCGGGAACGGGCTGTTCGATGAACTCGAGGTCGAACTCGGCGAGGCGGTCGATCTTCGCGACCGCCTCGCGGGGCGTCCAGGCCTCGTTCGCGTCGACGAAGAGGCGAACGTCGGGCGCGACGGACCGAATCGTCCGGACGATTTCGATATCGCGATCCGTTCCGAGTTTGACTTTCAAGATCCCGTAGCCGCGCTCGAGGGCCGTTTCCGTCTTCTCGCGCATCGTCTCCGTCTCGTCGAGTCCGATGGTGTAGGAGGTCTCGAGCGTGTCGGCGGGGTCGAGCCCCCAGTACCGGTAGAGCGGAACGTCGAGCCGTTTCGCCGCGAGATCGTGGCAGGCGATACTGACCGCGGTCCGCGCGGCCGGATTGCGCTCGACCGTCTCGCGCATGCGGCGTTCGATCCGCGCGAGGTTGTGCGGATCGTCGACGGCTTCGACCACCGCGAGCAGGTCGGGCAGGACGGCCTCGACGGTCGCCGCGGTTTCGCCGTAGTGCGAAGACGGCCCCGCACCGCCGATCCCGACGTTCCCGTCGTCATCCTCGACGCGAACCGTCACCACTTCGGTCTCGGTCGTCGTTCCGCGAGCGATCGTGAACGGGTACTCGAGCGGGAGCGAGCGCCGCTGGAAGGAAGTTTCGAGGGTCATCTCAGAGTAACGTCTCGAGTACCTCGTCGGTTCCAAAGCGGATGACGTCCGATGCGGGAACGCCGACGTCGCTGGCGTACTCGTCGATCGCCTCGCGGGCGTCGGCATCGTCCTCGAGGTGGGCGGTGTTTATCGCGCCGGCGACGACCTCGCTTTCCGCGACCGGTGCGGCGAGTCCCTCGTAGAGGTCGACGTACGTCTCGAGGTCGGGAAGCGAGAACGACTCGTAGCCGTGGATCGCCTCCTGGCCGGCGACGTGACAGAGGACGAGTTTGTCGGCCATCGACCCGTGGAGGATCCCGCAGGTGACCGCAGAGTACGCCGGGTGGACGATACTGCCCTGGCCCTCGACGAAGAGGTAGTCGTGCTCGTCGCCCTTCTCGAGGATCATCTCCTCGACGGCACCCGCGGTGAAATCGGAGACGACGCGATCGATCGGATTCCCCCAGCCTTCGATCATGATCCCCGTCTGGCCGGTGGGGATGACGGCGGCGTCGTGGCCGGCCTCGCGGGCCGCTCGAGCCAGTTCCATCGAGACGGTCATCTTGCCGACCGAGCAGTCGGTGCCGACGGTGAGAACGACCTCCGCGTCGACCTCGCCGGCGATGCCCTGGCTGACCGTGAGGTCTTCGGGCGGCTTCCGAACGTCCCGGAGTTCACAGCCCTTCTCGGCCGCAAGTTGGGCGAACTCCTCGTCGTCGTTCAGGAAGTAGTGCAGTCCCGAGATGACGTCGCAGCCGTACTCGAGCGCGGTTCGAACGTCCGGACGCCAGCTTTCGTCGAGGCCGCCGCCGATGGGCGCGATCCCGATCAACAGGGCGTCGACGTCGTCTGCCTCGAGGTCGGCCAGTTCCTCGTAAATCGGTGCGTCCTGTACGTCCGGGACGAAGTCGTTGACCCGCCGTCCCGCGTTGTCGCGGTCGAGGACGCCGACGACGTCGTAGTCGGCGTAGCGCAACACGCCGAGTGCGGTCTTGGCCCGGTTCGGGAACTTCTCGTGAGCGAGAATTGCGACGTTCATACCGGAGCATCGGTAACGCCCTACTTAATGGTAGATATTGACGACGGTAGCGAAGTGGAGAGGGTTCACGACCGGTTGGAACGGATCGGAACGGATCGGAACGGCCGAGATCGATACCAGCGGGCTACAGCACCCGCAGATCGGTCGTCCAGAACGAGTGGTGGGCGTCCTCGAGCGCCGGTTTCGGGTCGCCGGTCGCGTCGACGGCGGCGGTTCCGGCGGGCTCGAGGTCTCGTTCCTCGACGAGCGTGTCGACGACGCCGCGCTGGCCGACCACGAAGAGGCGATCGATCCCCTCGGCGTCGGCGAGGGCGTCCGCACAGCGCTCGAGGTGGTCGTCGATCTGGTCGTCGCGGATGCGTTCGAAGCGCGCCTGTGAGAACCCGCCCTTCGAGTGGCTTCCCTTGACGTCGCTCTCGAAGCCGCGGTAGTCGACGCGCTCGTCGCCCTCGTAGACGCCGAGCGCGAACAGATCGGTGCGGACGAGCGCGAGCGCGTAGCGCCCGGTCGGGAGGAACCACTCGCGCTCGAGGCGGAACCGATCTGACCAGGCGGCGGCCGGGTCGCGGTCGGGCACGGCCGGCGGCTCGAGCGTGACGGCGACCAGCTCGGCATCGTCGACGCACAACACGCAGGGCGCGGCGTCGTCGACGAGCGCGGTTCGGTCGCCCAGGACGCCCTCGAGGTCGATATCGAAGTCGTTCCAAAGCCGGTCGACGCCACCGTGCTCGTCGACGACGGCCGTCAGGGCACCTTCGGGTGCCGTCCGAACAGACGTCAGTCGATCGAATATCTCGGCGAGTCGACTCCCGCGAAGCTGTTCGCGACGGCGGATCTCGAGGGCGGACTCGTCCACGTCCGTCCGGTCGAGTTCGCCCTCGAGTTGAGCGATACGGTCCTCGAGTCGGTTGACCTCTGCTTCGACCTCCTGTCTGGCCGTGGCCGCGTCCGCCCGACGTTCGGACTCGGCCTCGTAGCGGTTTTGCAAGCGCTCGTTTTCCTCCTCGAGTTCGTCGATGCGCGCTTTGAGCGAGGCGCGGCCGAGCAACTCATCAAGCATCCGGTCGAAGGGGCGAAGCGAAAATACTTCTAGGTTCCGGCGACCGCCGGTCGTTTCCGGGGCCGGATGCCGTCGGTCGAAAGCCGTCCCCGGGGCGGCCCCGAACCCCTCTGGGTTGCGCCGGTAATCCGTTTATTCGACGGTTACGACCACCCGCCGGCGAATTTGAGTAACTGCTGTGCGCGCTCGCGACGGGCGAGCAGCACCTCTCGAAGCGAGGGCGGGTTTCGAACGTCGCTCCCCTCGAGCACCGACTCGGGGAGGGCGAGCGTGTTCGTCGGCACGTTCTCGTCGCCGTGGACGGGGAAGTGCTGTGACTCGAGTTTCATCACCAGCGGCGCGTCGAGGCGCTCGATACCGTCGCCGGTCGCGTAGACCTCCTCGTTGATCCGTTCGTGTTGCTCGCTGTGCATCAGGGCGTGGTCCCCGCCGGAGGGAGTCACGTAGAGTCGTCCGAGGTAGTAGCTCCGCGAAAACACCTCAAACATGCTAACTAGACACACGGGGCGGCGAGGGATAACTATTTTCGGATAGAGTTAAGTCGAAGGACAATCAATGGGGAAGAACGGTCGTCGTCCCGTTTTAAATTGTACGATTGGTCGTACTGTGTGGATGGATATCAACAATCGTAGAATGGATGGTCGATTAAACGGCGAGTGTGAACAATAATCACAGGGTAAGGTGGTGAGTCGACAGCGCCCAGGGCCGGGAGTACCGTTGCCGGGCGTAAACCGCAGGCAGAGAATCAGAATCTCGAGCTTCAAGCCCCGGTTGGACGAGAGCAACGGTAGTTGAAACTGGCGTAAACGTTTCGAACGAACTCGCAACGCTTCTGGACGAATTGAACGGTTCGAACGAAGGTCCGTCTTTTTAGTATGTTCAATACGACGGAGTCAGTAATGACTACCACTCGGTCGACCGCACTCTTCGTGCTGGTCGCCATCATCGGGCTCACGGTCGCCCCCGCGGCGAGCGGTGCCGTCGTGGGCGTACTCGCCGACGACGGTGGAGACGACGCGCCGGAGTCGGAGACGGGGACCTCCGTTTCGACGTTCATGCAATCCAGTGCCGCCGACACCGAGAGCACGGTCGAGGCCGGAATGTTCGAAGCGAAGTACGGCGCGGCGGACAACGACAGTCAGGCGGACCTCGTTCTCGAGCGTACGAACGACCTCGAAGGGCAACTCGGAGAACTCGAGGCCGAACGCGAGGCACTCAGCGAGCGGGAGGACGAACTCCACCGCGGTGAGTACCAGGCGCGGATGACCCGACTCACCGTCAAGATCCAGGCGCTCAACCGCTCGGCCGAGCGGACCGAGCACCGGGCCGAGAAAGTCGGTGTCGACACCGAGCGACTCGCCGAACTCCGAGCGAACGCCTCGGAACTCGAGGGCCCCGAAGTAGCCGAGATCGCGCGGGGACTCGCCGGCTCCAGCGGAACGCCCGGCGATGGGACGTCGGCCGAACCGGGAAACCAGTCCTCGAGTACCACACAGAGCCAAGAGAACGCGGGACCGCCGGCTCACGCTACCTCGTCGGGAAACGGGTCGGCAAACGGCTCGATCCCTGAACAGGCATCGGAAAACAGCTCGAGTTCCGTCGGGGGAGCCGATAACGGTCAGGGGAACGATTCCAGCCCCGGACAGGCATCGGAGAACGGCCCGGATTCCGAGCGAGGGCCAGATCCCGGTTCGGCGAACAATTCCAGCTCCGGACAGGAGAACGAGGGCGGTCCAGAAAACAATTCGAACGCCGAACCGGGGAGCGACCGCGGCATCGGACAGGGCTCGGATATCGATCCGACGAACGACTCGAGCGACGCATCAGGAGCGGGCTCGCCTGACAACGATAGCACCGACTGAAACTCGTTATAACCGCTCGACGCCTGTACACAGCCATAAACGGGGTCGCGGTATCGCGTGGCGGTGTCCCGGAGACGGAACTGACTACCAGAGCGAGCAGACACGCTTTTCAGCGGCGACCCCCAACCCCCTCTCGATGGACTCCGCCGCATTGTTGGATTTGTTGGGGAACGAAAACCGGAGACGCATTCTCCGACTGCTCGCCCGCAAACCCTGTTATGTCACCGAAATATCCGATTATCTCGGCGTGAGTCCCAAAGCGGTCATCGAACACCTCCGAAAGCTCGAGGAGGCGGGGCTGATCGAGAGTCGGGTCGACGACCAGCGCCGGAAGTACTTTCACATCGCCCGCAACGTTCGTCTCGAGGTCAACGTCTCGCCCTACGGCTTCGCAAGCAAGAGCGCCTATCCGGCGAACAGCAGCTTCGATATCACGACCTGTCGGCACCTCACGCTGGACATCGCCTGGGACGAGACGGGCGAAATCGACGAATTACTGGGCTCCCTCGAGGACTTAGAGCAACTCGAGAACGAACTCTCGCTGGCCCAGCGGTGGGTACAGGGACAGCTCTGTGACGTTCTCGATCGGATCTCAGAGACCGTCGGCACCGGCCCCGAGAGTCGGATCTACGCCGACGTGTTGGCGAGTATTCGCACCGAGCCGAAATCGGTCGGCGAACTCGGCCGGGATATCGACGCGCCTCGCGAGGTCGTCGCCGAAATTCTCGAGTCGATGGCGGACAAGGGGGTCGTCCGTCGAACCGAGCGGGGCTGGGAGTTGACGACGGGCTGACGAACGCTTCTCGCGGTCAGTGAAAAGAGACGAAGCGGCGCGTATCGGTCACTCGATGTCGCGAGACAGCCCGTCGCGCAGGTCGCGGCCGAAGTAGTACCCGATGAGACACGCGACCAGTCCGACGGCGACGCCGACGGCGACGACCGTCTGGAAAGAGCCGGCGACGGCGAGAAACATGTTTCCGACCACCGCGGACACGGCACCGACCGACGTGCCGGCGGCCGCCACCTCGAGGTAACGCCGTTTGGACGTGACTAACCCGATCATAAACGCGACGGCGAACATGCCGATCATTCGACCGCCGAACGGCAACACCGTCGCGCCCGCGAGTAGCCCCGAGCCGATGAGGAGGACGAGCGCGAGAAACGCCTTCGGCGAGAAGAAGCTATCGACCGAGAGCCACGACTTCAGCCTGTCAAATCGCGAGGACCCGGCCGTCGTGTCGGATCGGGGTTCGGCGGATTCGGCGGACGAAGACCACCACGAGCCATCGTCCGTCGGGTCCTCGCCGCGGGGAGCATCCGGAGTTGGCGAGTTCGGACCCGGCTTCCGGGACCGACCAGCCTCGGCGTCGGCCGACGTCCGTGACTCGCTCGTTTCGGTCCCGCCACCCGTCCCGGACAGCAGGTTCTCCGTTTCCTCGAGGAGGTCCTCGGTGTCCCGGCTCTCGGTCACCTCGTCCGAGCGGTCGCTCATAGTGAGCCGTTGGTCGGGAGACCGCATGGGTTTTTTCCTTGCTCGGCCGCAGGGTATAGGACCCCGGCCACCCCACCGGTGTCATGGAGTGGGTTCCGCCGGCCGCGTTCGGGCTGTTCGCCGCTGCAGTCGGCATCTTCTGTTCCGTCCTCGTCGCGAACCTCGAGCCCCAGCCGGAGTATCCGAAGTTGATGACGGACCTGATGCGACTGCTCGGGACCGGAATCGCGATCTGCGGCCTCGCGATCGGGACGGTGTTTCTGTCCGCTGCCGTGGGTGCGTACGTCGGATGACCTGTGGAAGTGTGAGTCACGGGAGGATTGACGGCTCAGACGCCGGTTTTCGCCACACGATTCGAGGGAGCTATTTTTTCACCACAGGACGGATACTAACGGACGATGAACGCCGAACTGCTCGCGTTCGGTGTCAGCGCACTCGCCCTGGGGATCGGTGCCTTGGTCGGTGCCCGACATCTCTATCCGCGACTCGAGTTGGACGACGACGACGAGGCGTCGCTACAGATGTTGACCGCGATGATCGCGGGCGTGCTCCTGTTGACCGGACTGGGGCTGGTGTTGCTCGGGCTGTTCGGCTAGCGGCGGGGGACGTACGAAAGCGTGCCTTCAAGTCCAACGCCGCGCAACGCTGAGCCATGAATCCAGGCGATCGCGTTCGCGTCGACCGCGCGGATCGCACGTACGAAGGCGTGTTGCTCCCCTCGAGCACCGACGAACACCTCGTTGTGAAACTCGAGGGCGGCTACAACGTCGGCGTCGACCGAGACGATGCCGACATCGAACTCCTCGCCGAAGACGTCTACGAGATCGACGGCGCGGACGACGCAGACGAGGAGAGCGGCTCCGAAATCGAGTTCGACGACGACCTGCCGACGATTTCACTGCTCTCGACGGGCGGGACGATCGCGTCGACGGTCGACTACCGGACGGGTGCCGTGACGGCGCAGTTCGACGCCGAGGACGTCCTGCGCGCCGTTCCCGACCTCGCGGGCCGCGCGAACTACCGCGGGCGCGTCGTCGCGAACATCCTCTCGGAGAACATGGAGCCGCCGATCTGGCAGGACCTCGCTCGAGCGGTGCGCGAAGAGATCGAAACCGGAGCCGACGGGGTCGTCGTCATGCACGGCACCGACACGATGCAGTACTCGGCGTCCGTCCTCGCGTTCATGCTCGAGACGACCGTCCCGGTCGTCTTTACGGGCTCCCAGCGCTCGGCCGACCGGCCGTCCTCCGACAACGTGATGAACGCCGTTTCGGCCGTCGAGGCGGCGAAGAGCGACTGCGCGGAGGTGCTGGTCTGCATGCACGCCTCCGAGAACGACGACGTCTGTGCGCTCCACCGCGGCACGCGTGTTCGGAAGAATCACACCTCCCGGCGCGACGCGTTCGAGACCGTCGGTGCGAAGCCGCTCGGGGAAATCGACTACGAACGCGAGGAAATCGAGTTCCGGCGGGACTACCAGAAACGCGACGAGGCCGCCCTCGAACTCGCCCCGTCCCTCGAGCGCGACGTCGAACTCCTCAAGTTCACGCCGGGAATGGACCCCGCCTTCCTCGACGTCGTCGAGGGTGCGGCGGGCCTGGTCATCGAGGGGACCGGTCTCGGACACGTCCACACCGACCTGATCCCCCGGATCGAGGAGCTGATCGAGAACGGGACGACGGTCGTCATGACCAGTCAATGTCTCGAGGGGCGCGTCTGCGACCGCGTCTACGACACCGGCCGCGACCTGCTCGAGGCGGGCGTCGTCGAGGCGGGAGACACCCTGCCGGGCACCGCGAAGGTGAAACTGATGTGGGCGCTCGAGAACAGCGAGGACGTCGAGGCCGCGATGCAGACCTCGCTGGCCGGCGAGATTCAGGAGCGGTCGGTCCCTTGGGAGTGAGCGCTCGAGCGACGGAGCGCGAGAAAGAGCCGCGTTCCAGCACCGTACGACCATGTGCGGGACGAGTATGTGAGAACTAATGACGGACGAACCCTCCACAACGGCGATCGGAGCCGAGACGGTGATCGAAATCCGCCGCGCGACCCACGACGATTACGACGCCGTCGCCGCCTTCACGAGCGACATCTGGCCCGACCGCGGCGGTGATTACATCCCGGAGATCTACCACGACTGGCTTGAGGACGACGACGAAACGGGAAAGAAGACGTTCCTCGCGGAGATCGACGGCGAAGTCGCGGGCGTCATCCAGGCGGTCATGCTCACCCCTGATGAGGCGTGGTTTCAGGGGCTGCGCGTCGCATCGGCCCACCGGCGGAAGGGCGTGAGCCGACGACTGAACGAGGCCTGTTTCGAGTGGGCTCGAGCGCAGGGCGCGACGGTCGCCCGCGTCATGATCTTCTCGTGGAACGCGGCCTCGCTCGGTGCCGCACGGACCAGCGGCTACGACCCGATCACCGAGTTTCGGTTCGCCCGTCCCGAGCCGGATCCGACCGCCGACGGACCCTGTCGGGTCTCGAGCGATCCCGCGGCGGCGTGGCGCTACTGGACCCACAGCGACGCGCGCGAACGGCTGAGCGGGCTCGGACTGGCACCGGAGGAATCGTGGGCGGTTCGAGAGCTCGCTCGAGCGGATTTCGAACGGCTCGCCGACGAGACGGCGGTGTTCGCCGTCGAGTGCGAGGACGGACTCGCGGGAGCGGCCTACCGCTCGCGGACCTACGAGCGGCCCGTCGAAACCGAGACCGACGACGGCGACGACGAACCCGACGGCGGCGAGACCGAGACGTGGGCCGAGTACGGCGTCGGCGTGTGGGACGACGTCGATGCTGCGCGTTCGCTGTTCGCGGCGATCGCGCGCGACGCCGCGGAGTGCGGTGCCGACAGCGCGCGCGTCTTGATTCCCGAAACCGCGCGGTACGTGACCGACGCGCCGTACGCCGGTGCCGGAATTTTCGAAGAGCCGGACTTCGTCCTCGGGATCGATCTGACGGCCGAGCAACGCGACGGTGCGAGCGACGACAAGCCACGTCAGTGACGCGTCATCTCGATCTCGAGGCGGAGCTGTTTCCAGCTCAGAATATCCTCCTCGGAGTTCATGACCCGTCAGCGAAATCAGCAACGTATCGAACCCATGCAACACCCTCCGTACGAACCCAGCGAAGTCGTCGACGGCGGCGAACTCGCGTTCACCGACACCGGACTCGAGACACCCGATCGACACCGCGGCTTCGAGGGGACCCTCGTCGTCATCGCACCGGACATCCGCAAACACATCACGCTCGCAGGCGCATTCACCGAGGGGACGTCGCTGCTACAGTGTTACCCGGTCGCCGCTGACTGGTTTCAGGAGCCCTACTGCGAGGATGGCACCGTACTGATCCACCCCGAGGGCGCGGACGTTTCCCGCCGGTATCGAGTCGTCGACGAACGCACCGATCGAGTCGAGCGGGACGCTTCGGAAAACGAACGGTGCGCCGTGATCCGTTAGCCGCCGCTGACCGGCGGGAACAGCGCCAGTTCGTCGTCCCCCTCGAGTTCCGTCTCGAGGCCCTCCTCGTCGACGAGGACGTTGTTCCCGTTCCGGAGCACGTGGATCTGGGATCGTAACTCGCCGTCGCCGTCGAGAACGCGCTCCTCGAGGTCCGGTCGGCCGGCAACGAGGGCCTCGAGCGCGTCCCCGACGGTGTCCCCGGCCGTGACGTCGACGGAAACGCGTTTGTCACCCGCACGTTCGGCGAGGTCGGCAAAGAGCTTCCACTCCAGAGTCATACGTGGCGGTATCGGTGCCGGAGCCAAGTAGCTACCGCTCTCGCGTGCGTTTTCGACCGCCGCTGAGAGCGGATTACGGGCTGGGGTCGGGAACGGTGCCGTTTCCGTCGAGTTCGCCGATCCGACGCAGCGCCTCCGGACGGCCTAGGACGTAGACCACGTCGCCGGCCTCGAGTCGCGTGTCGCCCGCCGGAAACGCCAGCCGGTCGCCGGATTCGGGACCCTCGCGCTCGACGGCGACGACGAGCACCGGCAAGGAATCGATCGGCACCCCCTCGAGCGGGTCGCCCGCGGTGACGGACAGCGTGGTCACGGTTTCGTCGGCCGCCCGGAGCAGCGAGACGAGATCTCGTTCCGCGCCGGGATTCCGCGGGAGCGTGACGAGCCGGTGGAGAGCGTCGGACGCGAGCGTCTGCGCGTCGTCGGCATCGATAGCAACGGTGACCACGTCGTCGGCGACCCCGCGGAGTTCGCCGCCGGTTGCTCGCCGAAGCGAGTCCCCCTCGCGTCGCCAGATGCGAACGGCATCGCCCGGACTGGCGTCGGCTGCGGGATCGCCGCGGATCGCAACGGCGACGCTCCCCGGCGCGAGCGTCGGGCCGATACCCGCCGGGCGGCTGCCGACCGCGAGGTAGTCGACCGTGCCGTCGGCCGCGAGTTCGACGTCGACGTGGCCGATTCCGTGATCGCGCTCGAGGCGAACGATCAACCGCTCGCGCAGTTGCTCGAGGGGCAGTCGCCGCGGGAAGAGAAACGTCTCTCCGGCCAGTTCGATTTTCGTCGACGCGTCGACGGGATCGTAGCCGTCGATATCCTCGATCGTGTCGGGGAGTTCTACGGTGACGACGCGGCCGGCCGAGCGAACGAGCTGGCCGACTTCGGTGATCGTCCGGGCCGCCGTGATCGAGAACACGTTCCGGGCGAGGTGCTCCCCCAGTCGCCGGCCGCCGTCTGCGGCGATCGCGCTCACCACGAACGCGGCGACGGTGTAGACGGCGGTGCTCGGCTCGAGCATTCCCGTATCGCCGATGATCGCCTGCTGAAGCGCCGTCTTGGTGTTCAGCCAGATCGCGACCATCGAAACGCCGAGCAAGATCGCGACCCCCTCGGGAATCTCGTCGGCGCTGTACCAGTGGAAGACGAACGCCGCACCCGCGGCCGTCCCGCCCGCGAGGAGGCTGAACCCCAGGAGCCGAAGGATCGCATCGAGGAGCGTCTCCGACGCGATCGACTGTGCGACCACGGGATCGATCACGCGCGCTCACCTCGAGCGGGACGCGCCGAGCGCGGAGCGAACACCGCCCTCATCGAGCGATCCCCTCCACGAACGCCTCGGTCGCCGCCTCCGGCCCCGCGACGAACACCTCGTCGCCGGCCTCGAGACGACGCTCGATACCGGTCCCGAACACCCAGCCGTGGCGACGGCCGCTCGTCTCGCTTCCCTGCCGCCGGACGGCGAGCACCAGGACGTCCGACGACGAAACGGTCTCGTCGACCGCCCCGCTCGAGCCGATGGTGACGCGACGGATCACGTACCCGGCCCGCTTGACCAGCGCGAAGGCCTCGAACTCGCGACTCGTCCCTCGCGACCGGACGACCAGCCGCGGGCTCTCGGCCTCGAGCAGCGGCTTGACGTCCCGGCGGGCGACGGCGACGGTGACCCGGCCGACGCCGCCGACGCTCGCTGCTGCGCTCGTTCTGGCAGCCGGTTCGGGTTCCGGTTCCGTCTCGCCGCCGTCGGGGACGGGGGTTCCACCGGGTTCGTCCGCGTCGTCGCCGACCGCCGCCTCGCCGCGTTCCTCGTCGAGTTCGGTTCTGGCGCTCAGTACCGAGCCGCTGACCGACCGATCGCCCGCGCGGATGGCTACCGTGTCCCCGCGAGCCAGCCCCGTCGGCACCAGCGTCGCGATCGAAACGGCGCGTTTTCCCTCGGGGACCCGTCGCGAGAGGCCGCTCGACGGCGGTGCCGCGATGATCGTCGCGCGCGCTTGCTCGTCGATCGTCACGTCGACGTCGGCGAGGTCGTGGTCCGTCCGCAGGCGCTCCTCGAGACGGACCTCGAGCTCCGAGAGGGGAATGTCGGCGGGGAGGCTCCACGATCCGGTTTTGATCGTTCTGTGGAGGTCGGGAGAGAGCGGCGGATACCCCTCCATGTTTCGGATTTCGCCGGTCGGCCGAACCGTGACGCGACCCATGTTACCGACGAGTTCGACGACGTCGGTCGAGAGCGTCCGCTGGCGAATCGAGGTGAACGAGAGCCGACGCGGGAGTTCGGCACCGAGTTTGTCGCCCTGGTTGTGGGCGTAGAGGGCGAGCATGAGCACGACGAGGACGGCGACCAACAGCCGCGGCGACTGTGCGATATTGGGTTCGACGAGGCCGAGCAACCCGCCCTGCACGCTGGCGATCGAGAGCGCGAGGACGACGACACCGAAGCCGGGGAGCGTCACACCGGTGAAATACCGAACCAGAAAGCCGAGCGACCCGGAAACGAAGGCGGGTACGATTCCCGTCAACAGACCGAGGTAGAGCCCGAGCAGTACTTCGACCGGAAGCGTCATTGTGGACGGGTGGGACGGAACCGTTAAATCAGCACCGACCGCGGAATCGACGGTCGAGGGGGCGCGGAGAAAACGCGCGTTCGATCCGCGAAACCGGCGTCCGCCTCCGGAGTTCGGACCCAGCAGCGGCCTCGAGAGCGGCGAACCGAAATCGCTGCGGCGAACGGCCGACAACGAAGGTGTTTAACTGACGCCGACGCAGACCGGTGTGTATGGACGATCGGTCGTTTCGGGCGCGGTTGCCGGAGAACTGGCGGCGGGTCCTCTCGATGCGTGCAGCCGTCGCGCTCGCGCTGATCGTTGCCCTGCTATCGGTCGCGACGGCCATCGTCAACATCGGCACCGATATCGTCTACGGACCGCTCGCACCGTACGTCCCCGTCGCCGTTCGGGACGCCGCCGGTTTCACCGGCGCACTCACGGGCTTTCTGATGGTCGGCAGCGCGCTTGCGCTTCGGCGGGGCCTCCGTGTCGGCTGGTGGGCGACGCTGTTGTTGCTCCCGCTGACGGCGGCGCAGGGACTCCTTCAGTTGAGTCAGTACTCGTTCCCGTTGATCATCCTCTCGTTGATTACGATCCCCGTTCTGTTGCTCAGTCGCAAGCGCTTCACCAAATCGCTCTCGCTGAGTGCGACACAGATCGCGGCCGGTTCGGCGCTGATCGGCGTCCAGTTGTACGGCACCATCGGCGGCTACGCCCTCCGCGACCACTTCGACGATATCGACGGTATTCTCGACGCCTTCTACTTTACGCTGATCACCTCGAGTACGGTCGGCTACGGTGACGTGACGCCGAATATGGACTCGACGGAGGCACTGTTGTTTACGATGTCCGTACTCGTCCTCGGCGTGGCCAGTTTCGGTATCGCTATCGGGGCGCTGGTCGGCCCGGCGATCCAGTCGCGAATTACGAAAACGCTCGGAAAGATGACAGAATCACAACTCGAGTTGCTCGAGGACCACATCCTCGTCCTCGGCTACGGCGAACTGACGGAACCGATCGTCGACGAACTCGCGACCAACAACCGGGAGTTCGTCGTCGTGACGAGTAATCGCGACGTCGCACCGAAGCTCTCCGATCGCGGAATAGCGGTGGTCACCGGAAATCCGAGCGACGAAGAGCCCCTCGAGCGGGCCAAGATCGAGCGGGCGAGCGCCATCCTCGTCGCGACGAACCACGACGCAGAAGACGCGCTCGCGATACTTACCGCGCGTCAGCTTGCACCGAACACCCGAATCGTTGCCGCCGCAACCGACAGGGAGAATACGGAGAAACTCGAGCGCGCCGGAGCGAACGTGGTGATCAGTCCCTCGCTCCTCGGCGGCCACCTCCTGGTGCGCTCGGCGCTCGGGAGCGACGACAGCGAGCTGATCGATCGAATTATCGACAACGACGAACCGTAACCCGTCTCGTTCGAGACGGATAGCGACGACGCAAACCGAGACGGCGGTTCGATCGTGGGTCCTCCGTTCTTCGCGGACTACTCCGGCGCGCCCTCGAGGATCGCCACGCCGCTCGAGGCCCCGATCCGTTCGGCACCGGCCTCGAGCATGGCCATCGCCTCCTCGTAGCTGCCGACGCCGCCGCTGGCTTTGACCGGCCGGTACTCGCTCATGAGTTCGACGTCCGGGATCGTCGCGCCGCTGCTTACGGTTTCACCGTCCGCACGTCGATCCGCGGGATCGACGCTTGCGAACCCCGTCGACGTCTTCACCATCGACGCGTCGGCCGCGACGGCAGCCTCGCAGGCCCGGTGTTTCTCCGCGTCGGTCAACAGCGCGGTCTCGATGATCACCTTCACCGGAATCGGGACTGCGGCGACGAGTTCCGCCAACTCGGCTCTGACGGCGTCGTCCTCGCCCGCTTTCAGCCGACCGACGTTGATGACGACGTCGAGTTCGTCGGCACCAGCCTTCCAGGCGAGGACGCCCTCCCGACGTTTCACGTCGTGGTCGTTCTGTCCGTGCGGAAAGCCGATTACCGTCGCGAGCGTGACGTCGGGTGCGTAGTCGCTGGCCTCCTCGAGCGCGTAGGGCGGAATACAGGCGTTCATGCCGTATTCCTGTGCATCGTCGAGAACCTCCCGAACGTCTGCGGGGGAGGTTTCGGGACCGAGAACAGTGTGATCGATCAGCGGGGCGAGTTCGCTGCGGTTCATACGGGGTGGGACTCACCCGAGACTAAAAAACCCGCCCGATCGCTTTTTGCCCGCCGAAATGCAATCGGTTAGCATGGATGACCGTCAGCCTGACGTCGACCCCGACGTCGTGGCGACCGCCGAGGATATCGCCGCAATGCGGATTCGCGGAGCGGCGACCATCGCCGACGCGGCCGCCGAGGCGCTTGCGACGCAGGCCGAACGATCACAGGCGAAGCGACCGGTGGCGTTCCAGCGCCAGTTGCGAGTCGCCGCGAAAACGCTCTACGAGACGCGTCCAACCGCGGTGAGTCTCCCGAACGCGCTTCGGTACGTCCTCCGCGGAATGGACGGCGAGACCGTCGCGGAGCTACGGGACGCGACCATCGCCCGCGCCGAGGAGTTCCAACGCGAACTGGCGCAGGCCCAGGCCAGCCTGGGAGCGGTCGGCTCGAACCGATTGCGCGACGGCGACATCGTGATGACTCACTGCCACTCGACTGACGCCCTCTCCTGTCTCGAGGCCGCCCTCGAGGACGGCAAAGAGATCGAAGCGATCGTCAAGGAGACCCGCCCCAGAAAGCAGGGCCACATCACGGCTCGGCGGTTGCGCGAGCTGGGGATCCCGGTGACGCTGATCGTCGACAACGCGGCCCGGCGGTATCTGGACGAAGCGGATCACGTGCTGGTCGGAGCGGACAGCATCGCCGCCGACGGGAGCGTTATCAACAAGATCGGGACCAGCGGGTTAGCGGTCAACGCCCGCGAGCGCGGCGTGCCGGTGATGGTCGCCGCCCAGACCATCAAGCTGCATCCGGACACGATGACGGGCCACACGGTCGAAATCGAGATGCGCGCCGAAAGCGAGGTGATCGGAGACGAGGAACGAACCGACATCACCGGCGGGGCGTTGGATGACGGTCTCACCGTCGAGAATCCCGGCTTCGACGTCACGCCACCGCGATACGTCGACGCCATCGTCACCGAGCGCGGCCAGTTCCCGCCGGAGAGCATCGTGACCCTCATGCGGGAACTGTTCGGCGAGACGACGGGCGAGCCGTGGGAGCGATAGCGATTCGAGCAAGGGGTGATACTGGTTCGCTCAGGTAGTGATAACAGTTCGCTCAGGTGGCGATAACGGTTCGACCGGAACCGATAGCGGTTCGACTCATCGCGTTCGTGGTGGCGCGTCGTCGGCCAGTATCGGACGCCGTACGCGCCCCCCGGCCGGGAAAATTTCGTCCGAGAGAATCACTGGCAATCGGAAAGTGTTAGTCGCTGGTGTGTGCCAGTAGGTGTATATGGTATTACCCGAGGGGTTCGTGCTCCCGCCGTGGTACCTCCTCGTTCCGATACTCGTGATACTCGCTGGGATCATCGCCCTGCTGTGGGTTCTCGAGCCGCCGGTAACCGACGGGACGGTCCTGGCGTTTGCACCGTGGATGATGTTCGGGTCGACCCTGCACGTGCTCCACCGGATGGGGGCCTTTCCGAACCGCATCGAGATACTGTTCGCCTCGCCGAGCGTCTATCTGGTGACGGCGATCGTCGCCGGACTCGCGTGGATTATCGCGATCTTCCTCCACGCCGGCGGCCTGCAGTCGACGATCTCGAGACCCGTCGGTCTCTCCGGCACCGCGTTCTTCGCCGTTTTCGTCGCGATCACGCTCAACAATAGCTGGGAGGAGGGGACGTTCGAACCGTTCTGGCCCGTCATCGCCGTCGTCGTCGCCGGAATCGTCACCGCAGTCGCCTGGATCGCGCTCAGCCTCTGGTTCACCGACGTCGCCGCGACGACGAGTCTCACCGGCGTGCTCGTCGTCTTCGGCCACGCGCTCGACGGCGTTTCGACGGCCATCGGCTTCGACGTCCTCGGCGCTGGAGAAGAGGTCCCGCTCTCGATGATACTTCTCGAGGCCGGCGAATCGCTGCCGACCGAGGAGTACATCGGCGCTGGCTGGCTGTTCATCCTCGTCAAGGTCGCCCTCGCGCTGGTGATCCTCGGGTTGTTCAAGGAGTACGTCGACGACCGACCACAGCAAGCGCGAACGATTCTCGCGCTGGTCGCGGCGGTCGGCCTCGGTCCGGGTATTCACAACGTCTTGCTCTTTTTCGTCACCTAGACTTTTTTCAGGCGACGCCGTCTTTCCGTACCATCGAATGGTTCCCACCGTACTCACTGCCGGTCACGTCAACTGGGACGTGACGCTCCGCGTCGATCGGCTCCCCGAAGCCGACGGTGAGGCGACGATCCACTCCCAGCGCCAGTCCGGCGGCGGGAGCGCCGCAAACGTCGCCGCCGCGTTGTCCCGCCTCGAGGTCGAGACGGGGCTGATCGGCAGCGTCGGCGACGACGACAACGGCCTGCTCGCCAGACGCGAACTCGAGGACGCGGGCGTCTCGCTGGCGGGCCTGCACGTCATCGAGGACGCCGAAACGTCGGTCAAGTACCTGCTCGTCGATGACTGCGGGGAGGTCTCGGTACTCGGCAACGACGGCAGCAACGAGGCCGTACGGCCGGCCGATCTCGATCGCTCCCGAATCCGGTCCGTCGACCACGTCCACCTCACGAGCCAGCGCCCGGAAACCGCCGCAGCCATCGCGTCCGTCGCCGCTGAGGCCGACGTCACCGTCAGTTTCGACCCCGGGCGGCGCTTTGGCGACCGCGAGTACAGCGAGACGCTCGCCGCGACCGACGTCCTGTTCGTCACCGCTCGCGAGGCCGCAACGCTGGCCGACGACGGCGCAATCAGCGGCGGTTCGAACGACCGGATCGTCGTGATCACGTCCGGCGACGACGGCGCAGAGGTCCGGACGCCGAACGGAACGTACACCCACTCGGGATTCGACATCGACGCCGTCGACACCGCCGGGGCCGGCGATGCGTTCGCGGCGGGCTTCATCGCGACCCGACTCGAGGGCCGCGGTATCGAGGACGCACTCGAGTACGCGAACGCGTGCGGAGCCCTCACCGCGGGACAGGAAGGGGCGCGCAGCGCACCGACGGCGGCCGTCGTCGAACGGTTTCTAACCGATCGATCGTAACCGACGCCCATATATCCCGTCACGTATCGGTCGAACCCGACGCCATCAAGCGATTCTCACCGAACGTCGTCTGACGGTAATTATATAGGCGACGACGTTGGCCACTCGGATAGAGAGTCACGGAGACGTGACAGAGACAGAGACATGACGGAACGAAGGATCAGCGAGTCCCATGGATGTGAATTTAAACGTCGCATCCAGTACGATCGAGGCACGGAGGAATCGCCAAGTATTGCAACTGCGACAGCGCTGGCCCAGTATTACGGGGAAGACGTCGTAGAGAGCAGTACGCGGCTGTACGACTACATCGACCCCGACGCACTCGATTCCCTCTTCGCGGACACCCACGCCGGGGGAAGCCGGGCAGCGGGGACCGTCGAATTCACGGTCGAAGAGGCGACGGTTTCGGTTCGGCCCGACCGGATAGAGGTGTCTCCGACGGGGTGATCGAACGGCGTCGCTACTCGACCGATTATCGGCAGCGGATAGGACGGGAACGACCGTAAGTCGCGAAGTCGCGGGCGCTCGGGACTCGTCCTCGAACCTTTTTTCTCGCCACACAGGAATCAACGGGTATGGCAACGCAGCCACACCTGCTGGTCGACGACGGTGACGTGACCGATCGAGTACTCATTCCGGGCGACCCCGGTCGCGTCGACCGCATCGCCAGCCACTGCGAGGAATCCGAGACGATCGCCGAAAACCGAGAGTACAAGGTCGTAAACGCCACCTACGAGGGCCAGGAGCTGACGATCTGTTCGACGGGGATCGGCTGCCCGTCGGCCGCCATCGCCGTCGAGGAACTGGCGAACGTCGGCGTCGAGACGTTCATCCGCGTGGGGACGACCGGTGCGCTCCAGTCCGACATCGAGATCGGCGACATGATCGTCGCGACCGGGGCAGCGAAAAACGAGGGGACCTCGAAACGGTACGAGGCCGTCGAGTACCCCGCCGTCCCGGACTACGACGTGCTATCGGCGCTCGTCGACTCCGCAGAGGCGAACGAGGAGCGCGCGGCCGCTCGGGCCGCGGATGGGGAGAGCGGCGACGCCGCGAACCGGGTCCACGTCGGACCGATCGCCTCCGACGACGCCTACTACGCCGAGTCCGACGCCGCCGTCGACGACTGGGAAGCCGCCGGCCTCCTCTCGGTCGAGATGGAAGCCGCCGCGGTCTTCTCGCTGGCCCGCCGGAAGGGCCTGCGCGCCGGCGCGATCTGTACCGTCGACGGCAACCTCGTCGAGGGCACTCAGAAGGGGACCGACACGGAGGACGACGAACTGCCGGACAAGGCGAAGAACAACGTCGGCCGCGCGATCGATATCGCGCTCGAGGCCGCCACGAACCTGTAACGGTACCGATAGCGGTCGCGATCCGCGGAAGAAACGACGCGGATCGAGCGGTATCCACTCCCCGTTCGTCAGTAGTCGGCGGAAGAAGAACTCTCCCGATTAGTCCTCGCTCGATCGTGGCACCTCGTAGGTTAGAACCGCGAAAACGTCGCCGTGTTTTTGCACGGTAGCCAGTTTCAGGGGCGGGGTGGTGATCCTGCGCGGTAACAGCGGCGCGCCCGAAGCGAGCGTGACGGGAGCGACGCTGAGAACGATTTCGTCGAGGAGACCGTGATCGTGGAACTGCCCGACGAGGTCACCGCCGCCGACGAGCCAGACGTTCTTCCCGTCTGCGGCCGCCACCATATCCGCGTGGACGGGTGCGACGTCCCCCTGCACGAAGCGAACGTTCGCACCGTCGACCGCCGGTAACTCTCGACTGCTAAACACCCACGCCGGCACCTCGTACGGCCATTTTTCCGGCTCCTCCAGTAGATTTTCGTGCTCGAGGAGCCACTCGTAGGTCGTCGAGCCCATGGCCAGGGAACCGACCTGATCCACGAACTGCTGGTAGTCGTCATCCACGCCATCGATGTCGCCGAACTGGAAGAGCCAGTCGAGCGAGCCGTCCTCGTCGGCGAGATACCCGTCGATGCTCGTCGCCGTGTAGTATTGAGTCTTCATCGTCACGACCGCCGTTGTGGAACCGCTCTGGCGGTAGCGGTTACACACCGCGCGTCATCTTATCGGTAACTGTAGCTCGAGAAAGGCCTTCATCCGGCCGAACTACTACAGTGATCCCGCGTGCTCCGAGGAGTTCAACGGGCCTACACCAATCGAGCGAGACGCTCTCGACGGAGCGAAGATGCCGGTTCAGGACTCCGAAAGCTGCGTCGCGAGCGCCGTCGCCCGATCGGTCAGCGTCTCCGTCGTCGCCGAGGCGCGTTGCAATTCGTCGTTGACCGCCGAGAAGAGTCGCTCGAACGCGAGACCGCCGTCGTCGCGCCGCCAGTCGGCCGTCGACCGGGCCTCGAGTCCGCAGGTCGAACAGCGACCGGACTCGAGCGCGTCGAAACAGCCGTGACAGCGCTCGAGTCCGGCGGGGACCGTCTCGGCCCGGTCGACGACGGTTCGAAGCGTCGACTGCAGGTCGGCCGCCGACACCGAGAACGCCTCGAGCGACGAGCGAACGTCGGCGTCGAACGCCGTCTCGTCGACCGCGGCGAGGCGCTCGAGGCGGGCGTCGACGAGATCGATCGCGAGCAGAACGTCACGACGGGCGCGACGGTAGTCCGCCGTAGTTTCGCCGTCGAACGACGCCTCGTCGTCAGCGTCGGCGAGCGTCGTCGGCACCGACGTTGCGAGCGAGGCGAACGACGCGACGTCGGAGATGACGCCGCCCTGAACGCGGGTCGTCTCCCGAACGAGGGTGAACAGGTCGCGGCGCGAAGCCGATATTTCCGGTTCGGCCGAGTCGGACGGCGTTCGGAGCGTCGCGAAGCAGTCCGCACAGACGGTCACGAGCGCGCTCTCGTGGACCGTTCCCTCGAGCGGGACGCCGCCCACGGGAACCGTTCGGAGCGCCGCCGGATCGGCCGCGTCACCGGCGCCCTCACAGTGTCGGCACGCGTGATCGTCTCGCTCGAAGACGGCTCGCCGGTCGTCCTGCCGATCGCGGGAAGTCACGGGCGAGCGAAGACAGCGCGACGACAAAAGCGCACCGGCTCTCGGAACCGACGGACCGGGAGCGCCGGCCGACAGTATTACCTGTCGGACGTTGTAGCCAGCGTATGGCCGAGTCATCGATCGAATTCGAACTCGAGCGCGCGTACGACCGCGACGAACTCGCCGCCGTCTTCCGGGAGTTCGCGGCCGCGCTGGCGGCGGATCGCCCGTTGCGCATAGACGACGGGGAGCGGACCGCGACGGTCACGGTCCCGCCGCGAGTGGCCGCGGAATTCGAGGTCGAACGCGACGGCGACGACGACGAAACGCCCGTCGCCGAACTGGAAATCGAACTCGAGTGGGACGACTCGGAGGGCTCGAGCATCCAGCTCGCGGACAGCGAACTCGAGGAATCCGGTGTCGAGAGCGATGAATCGGCGTCGGACGTGGATTCGGAAACGGACGGGAAACGGCAACGGGCACAACCCGACGAGCGAACCAGTCGGTTCGAGGTCTACGAAGACCGCGCCGACGAGTGGCGCTGGCGACTCGTCCACTGGAACGGAAACATCATCGCCGACAGCGGCGAGGGCTACACCTCGCGGTCGAACGCCGAGCGCGCCGTGCGAAGCGTGATGCAAAGCGCACCCGCCGCGAGTATCGAGGGACGCGAGAACTGAGAGACGGCCGGATTACGGCGGGAAGCCGTCCAGTTCGAAGTCGAACTCGAACTCCGGATCGCCGATCGTGGATTCGTACTCGAGGGTCGGCCTCACTCCCTCTGGAACGGCGTTGTACTCCCGGAGAAACGCGATGACGCCGCGTTTGCCGCCGAAATCACCGCGGTAGCGACGGAACAGTCGCGGAACCGTGGCGACGCCGGCGTCCGGATCGTAGCTGACGCTCTCCTCGAGAAACCACTCGACGGCGATGTCGAGTTCCGCGTCGACGTCGGCCGGCGAGTAGACCGTCACCGGCGGACAGTGCTCGGCACCGTGACTGATCGCAAAGTGGATCCGAGGATCGCACTCGGGCAGTCGAAACTCCCGTTCGAACGCCGAGGGCAGCACTCGAGGCAGGTAGCCGAAGCCCCACGGGTGCTTCGAACGCCGGAGCAGTCCGTGTTCGATATCGTTGAGACTCAACCAGACGCCGCCCACCGGAATCCGATCGCGGGTGACGAACTTCCAGCGCTGACGGCGGCTCCCCTCGAGCGACGACGGCTCCGCCTCCAGAAGCAACTGGGCGTAGGCGTTGTAACAGTTGAGCCAGAACGCGAGTTTCCCCTCGCGACTGGAGAGCGTTCGGTGGAGGTGTGAGCGTTCGAGCGTCGCGAGGTGGTCTCGTAGCCAGTCGGTATCGCCCTCGGTTTTGACCGCGTACAGCAAATCGGCCGAGAGGGAGAGGGGATCGAGCTGGGTCGACATTCGTTCCGACGTTGGCGAACCAGACCCTTGAAGCCGTGTGACGAGTGACTGGGACAGTCCCGACGCTGGATATGTCTGGACCAACTTTATCTGATACGTCGTGGAACCGAACGTGTGAACTTAAGCAAGGGATATCTTCTGGCCCTCGTCGTCGCCATGGCGTATCTCTCGTGGCAACTCGTCACACCGTTCTTGCAGTACGTCCTCGGAGCCGTGCTCATCGCGTTCGTGCTCTACCCCCTCCAGTGGCGACTCGAGAGGCGGACGTCGCCGACGGTCGCGGCGTTTGCGCTGGTCTTACTCGCGATCGTCGCGTTCATCGTGCCGTTCGTGCTCGTCATCGGCCTGTTCGCCGGGGACGCCGTGGAGATGCTCCAGAACGCCGACGCCGAGTCGCTCCAGTTGAGCGCGATCGAGGACCTGATCGAAGCCGAAACCGGCGTGACCGTCGATATCGCGTCGTCGGTGACGGGGTCGGCCCAGCAGATCGGGACGGTCGTCCTCGAGCGATCGACCGAGTGGTTCGGCGCGCTGACCCACGCCCTGATCGGGCTCGGACTGGCGCTCTTCCTCGTCTACTACTTGCTCAAAGACGGCGACGACCTGATGGCCTGGATTCACGACATGACGCCGCTTCCCAGCGACGTACAGCACGACCTCTACGGCGAACTCGAGGAGGTCATGTGGGCGGTCCTGGCCGGTCACGTTCTGATCGCGATCATACAGGGCGTCATCGCCGGCCTGGGGCTGTTCGCAACCGGCGTCCCAAACGCCGCGTTCTGGACGTTCGTCATGGTGATCCTCGCGCTCATCCCGCTGATCGGTGCGTTCCTGGTCTGGGGGCCGGCCGTCGGCTACCTGCTGTTGACCGGCGAACCGGTTCTCGCCGTCGCGCTGGCGGTCTACAGCACCGTCATCGTCGGCGTCTCGGACGACTATCTGCGACCGATCGTCGTCGATCGCTACGCCGAACTCAACCCCGCCGTGATCATCCTCGGCGTCCTCGGGGGCGTCTACGCCTTCGGCGTGATGGGACTGTTCTTCGGACCCGTGATCCTCGGCGCGCTGCTCACGACGATCAGCGTCGTCGACGAGAACTACGACCGCCTCGCGGGCGAGTCCGGAACGACCGAGACGTGAGCGGAGCGACCCGGAAGCGAGTTCGCCGCGCCGTAACCGACAGCGTTCAAGATCGTTCGACCCGAAGCGCACCCATGCGCGTCCGGAGCTACATATACAACGGCGACACCGCCCCAGACCACGTCGAGACCGTCCTCGAGCGCCTGGCGGCCCGCGACGAGGACCTCGAGTACCGGAACATCGCCGCGGCGGACGACCGGGCAGACGCGGTCCGGGAGGCGATGTTTTCCGTTCGCGAGTCGGTCCGCATCGGAACGAATCCCGAAGCGATCTACGACGATAACGGGACCCCCGACTTTTCGGCCGGCGTGCTGATCACCCAGGAGCCCACGGGCCGCCGGAACCTCTACGTCGGTCGCGAGGCGCTCGAGGCGCTGTCTGACGGCGAAGAGTAGCTGTCGGCGACGGTTCGACCGAGTCGGTTCTCCCCGGAAATCGTTACGCGTACACCGACGAAGACGAGGCTCCTAGTAGTTCTCTCGAGCGCGGGGTTCCGGGGCGGTTGTAACCGGTTACACGGAATTCCACGGACCAGCCGGCCCGCGTTGGAGGTGCACGCTCGACACGGACCGACGGGATTCGTCGCGCTTTTGCCCTCCGAGGTCCCATACTTTGCCAAGCGAATGGCCCGGTACCACATCGAAACGTACGGCTGTACGTCGAATCGCGGGGAGAGCCGCGAGATCGAGCGACGGCTCCGCGATGCGGGCCACTACCAGGTCGACGGCGCGGACGAGGCCGACGTCGCCATTCTCAACACCTGTACGGTCGTCGAGAAGACCGAGCGGAACATGCTCCGCCGGGCCGAAGAGCTCGCCGACGAGACGGCCGACCTCTTCATCACGGGCTGTATGGCCCTCGCGCAGGGCGAAGAGTTCGCGAAGGCCGACGTCGACGGACAGGTGCTCCACTGGGACGAGGTTCCCGAAGCCGTCACGAACGGCGAGTGTCCGACGACGACTCCCGACGCGGAGCCGATTCTCGACGGCGTCGTCGGTATCCTCCCCATCGCACGCGGGTGTATGTCCGACTGCTCGTACTGCATCACCAAGCAGGCCACCGGGAAGATCGAGTCGCCCTCCATCGAGGAGAACGTCGAGAAAGCGCGCGCGTTGATCCACGCCGGCGCGAGGGAGATCCGGATTACCGGCCAAGACACCGGCGTCTACGGCTGGGACGAGGGCGAACGCAAGCTTCACCGGCTGCTCGAGGAGATCTGCGAGATCGACGGCGAGTTCCGGGTCCGCGTGGGGATGGCCAACCCGAAGGGCGTCCACGGCATCCGCGAGGAGTTGGCCGCCGTGTTCGCCGAGTACGACGAACTCTACGACTTCCTGCACGCGCCCGTCCAATCCGGGAGCGACGACGTGCTGGGTGACATGCGCCGCCAACACCAGGTCGAGGAGTACCTCGAGGTCGTCGAGACCTTCGATTCCGCACTCGACTACTGGACGCTCTCGACGGACTTCATCGTCGGCTTCCCGACCGAAACGGACCACGATCACGCCCAGTCGATGGCCCTGTTGCGGGAAACCCGACCGGAGAAGCTCAACGTCACGCGGTTCTCGAAGCGGCCGGGTACCGACGCCGCCGAGATGAAGGGCCTCGGCGGGACGATCAAGAAAGTGCGCTCGAAGGAGATGAGCGCGGTCAAGCGCGATATCGTCAGCGAGGCCTACGCCGACATGGTCGGCGAGACGCGCGAAGACGTGCTCGTGGTCGAGCAGGGGACCGCCGACTCCGTTAAGTGCCGCGATTCAGCTTACCGCCAGATCATCGTCCAGAACGCCACCGAGTACGGCCTCGAGCCCGGCGACTTTATCGACCTCGAGATAACCGCCCACGAGACGATGTACGCGTTCGGGAAACCGGTCTGATCCGATTCGGACGGAGCTGGTTCGGATACCGTCGCTCACAGCTCCGCGACGGCCGATTCGATTTCTTCTCGAGGAAGCGGCGAGATCCAGTCGTCCGCGACGAACGCGTACCGGACCTCCCGGTCTGCATCGACCACGAACGCGGACCGCCACGGCGTCGAGACGTTCGCCATGTGATCGCGGTCGGCGAGCAGGTCGAGCGACTCGCTCACCGCGCCGTCGACGTCCGCGAAAAAGCGGAACGCGGGCTCGTCCAGCCAGCGCAGGAACTCGTTTTGCGCGTAGGGGCCGTCGCGGCTCACGCCCAGCACCGAGACGTCCTCGAACTCGCCCCAGCCGGCGCGGACGAACCGTTTCCACCAGTTCTGGGCGATCGCGCTGAACGCGAAGCCGGTACAGACGACGACGCCGCCCCGGTCCCCGAGCGCCTCTGAGAGCGCCGTCGAGCGGAACGTCTCGCCGTCGCACAGCAGTGCCTCGAACGCCGGAACGGTGTCTCCCTCGAGCGGTGGCATACCCCGATTCCCCCGCGAAGCGACAAAAACCTCCGTTCGGCGGCAGAACGCCGCTTCACCGCACGCCGACACCTACGCTTTTGTCGACGCGAACTGAAGGATCGGGTATGGTTACCCTGTATCAGCTCGAGGGCTGTCCGTACTGCGAACTCGTCGCCGACCGCCTCGACGAACTCGAGGTCGACTACGACAGCGTCTGGACCGAAGGACTCCACTCGAAACGCGACGAGGTAAAGCGAATTTCGGGCCAGCGGCAGGTTCCGGTCATCGTCGACGACGAGCGCGGGGTCACGATGCCGGAGTCCGAACGCATTCTCGACTACCTCGACGCGAACTACGCCTGACCCCGCACGAATCACGCTTGACCCCGGCGCGAACCGCGCTTGACCCGTCGCCGGGATCGCTACTCGTCCTCGAGGCCGTGCGGGTCGAGACCGGGATCCTCGACCGCGGGTGCGCCGATCGCGAGGACGACGCCCCGCTCGTCGCCGACGTTTCGATGCCCGTGTCCGACTTCTGGTTTCGCGATCCAGAACGTGCCCGGACCGGCCTCGACGTACGCTTCGTCCCCCGATCGACCGAGTTTTAGCGAGAACTCGCCCTCGAGGACGTAGTAGAGCTCCTCCTGTTCGGCGTGGGCGTGATATCGGATCTCCTCGCCGGGATCGAAGTACCAGAGCTTGAGCTGGACGTGCTCGGTGGGAAGCACCTCGTCTATCGCCCGGATCTGGAGATCCGGCGGCACCTCGTCGATCTTCGAGAGATCCGTCTTCGGGACGTCGTCGGTGTGAACGACCTCGTACTCCATGCTACTCGAGATCACGAGACAACCCAGTAAAAACGTACGGCCGGTCCGGCGTGAGGGCTGGACGTTCGGGCTGTCGCTTCGAGTGGGGTCACTCGAAAACGACGGCGCTGTCTTCGCCCGGCACGACGGCACCCTCTTGCCCGGCGAACGCCTCGTGCAGGTGGTCGTAGGTCTCCTCGAGCGCTTCGATGATCACCGACGTGTCGCTCAGGACGGGCATGAAGTTGGTGTCGCCCTCCCAGCGCGGGACGACGTGGGTGTGCAGGTGGTCGTCGATGGAGCCGCCGGCCCCGTCACCGAGGTTCAGGCCGGCGTTGAACCCGTCCGGTTCGAGGGCGACCTCGAGCGCGTCGAAGGTGCGCTGTTTCAAGCGGGCGTGATCGAGCAACTGTTCGTCGGTGAGGTCGCCGTAGTCGCCGGTGTGGGCGTAGGGAATCACCATCGTATGGCCCGGGTTGTAGGGATAGTTGTTCAGGAGAACGAACGCGTGGTCGCTGCGCGCGACGAGTAGGTTCTCCCTGTCGGATTCCTGCTCGGGGAGTTCACAGAAGACGCAGTCGTCGACGTCGGGGGTTTTCTCCTCGCGCCTGATCCACTCGATCCGCCACGGGGCAAACACCTGCTCCATACCCGATACCACTCGAGGAACGCCTATAGTAGCCACCGAAAGCGAACACGCGGCCGTCCCGTGATCGGTGTGATTGGGTTCAGTGACGATACCCGTTCGAAAACGAACGTTCGAAACCCCTCGATAAACGGGATCGGACGATTTCGTCCCGTCGTACGGCGTCGATAACCCAGTCTCGTAGTTTTTCGACTCAGCGCTCGAAATGAAGCAGAGATATAAGGCTGTACTACCGAAAGGTCTCGATAATGGCAACGACTGACGATTCCTTCAACGGGATGACCGAGCACTGCGATGACTGCGGCCTCGAAACGCTTCACGAGGTATCCGTCCAGATTCGGACCGAGAGCCTCAAAAAGGAGAACGCGCAGTTCTCGCGCGAGCCCTACCGCGTGGCCGAGTGCCAGCGGTGTGGCAAACGCGCGAGCCAGCGGATGAACAACGCTTGAGATCGCTCGGCGATCCGACCGGTGCGACGATCGGTACAGTAACTCCGCTTCCCGTTGCCCGCTCGTTTGGTCTCCCGTTCTCTTGCCGTCCGGGGCGAATCGACGAATACGCTCTCGCGGCCGATCGCTGATTACTGGCGACCCGCGCTCGCCGTCGTCACTTCACAGCCGTCTTCGGTGATGATCACCGTGTGCTCTTTCTGACTGACGAGGAAGCCGTCGTCCTCCTGAAGCACCGGATAGCCGTGGACGATGTTGTTGCGCTTGAGCCGACGGAGCGCCATCTCCGCGCGGTCGGTTTCGAGCCACCGCGTGGCAAAGGGCAGCGTCCGAAACTCCTCGGTGATCTGCTCGAGCGCCTCGCGCGCCTGGCGGTTTCGAACGGATCCCTCGCGCTCGAGCGAGAAGATTTCCTCGGTGGCACCCTCGGTGACTTTGCCGCCGCCGTCGGTCGCGAAGGGTTCGATAGCCACGACGTCGCCAACCTCGAGCGTCGTTCCCTGCGAGACGGCGCGGTTCGGAATGTTCGGACTGGTGTGTTGTTCCCAGTGACCCAGTCCGTGCCCGGTGAGATTGACGACGGGGTTGTAGCCGTAGCCGTCGATCACGTCCTCGATCTCGGCCCCGATCTCGCCGGTCTCGATACCCGGCTCGGTCACGTCGATCGCGGCCTCGAGCGCCTGCTCGGAGGCCTCTGCGAGTTCGGGGTTGCCCGAGAGGTCGACGGTGATCGCGGTGTCGGCGAGCCAGCCGTCGATGTGGACGCCGATATCGAGGTTGATCATCTCCTCGCCGAACGTCGTCTCGTCGCCGATCGACGGCGTCGCGTGGGCGGCTTCCTCGTCGATCGAGATGTTGACCGGGAAGGCGGGTTTCCCGCCGAGTTCGCGGATCCGATCCTCCGCGTACTGGGCGATCTCGAGGTGGCTCACGCCGACCTCGACGCGCTCGGCCGTCTCTTCGCGCACCTGCGCGAGAATCTTCCCGGCTTCGCGGTGCCTTTCGTACTGCTCCGTCTGCAAGTCCACTTCGGATTCGGTCATGCACCGGGGTTGTATCGGTCGGCAAAAAGAGGTTCCGCCTCCGGCCTGCGACCCGGCGGCGATCGACCGCCCTCGAGAATCCGATCGAAGGCGATGACGGACCGCCGATCACACCGACGAAATCGAGCGTCGGTCAGCGTCGACCCAGTTACACTCCGGACAGGCGGCGACACCCTGGACGTTCGACAGCGTCGTCGAACAGTCAGGGCAGTGTCGCGCCGCGTGATAGGGTGATTCGAACATTGGCTTCGAGATTGGTAACGACAATAATAAAGCTGTCTCACGACAATTGTCGAAATCTATGACGGGCTGAGAGCGCAGGTTCGTGCCGTGCGATATGTTCTCGTGGAACGCAGTGGGCGCGTGGGCCGCAGTGAGGCGGGAAACACCGTACCACCGCGGGTTCCTTCGAGTTCATCGACAACGCCACTGAACGGCGGGTAGAACCGCTGATGCCGAGCAGTCACGGCCGCCGAACCGCTCGCGCGGTCTGCATTTCGGCGCTGTTGTAGGCCGACCCGAGCGTGCCGCGCGCGTCGATCGCGATGATACCGGCGGTCGAACCGGTGCAGTCGGCGAACTCCTCGAGCGCACGCGCCGTCGCTTCGTCGGCGGTACAGCCGCGTTCGATGTGGCGAGCGGTACGTCTCGAGAGGGTCACGCGAGCGATATCTTCGCCGGCACCCGTCGCGCTGACGGCGGCCGCAGGCGAACAGTAGAAGCCGGCACCGACCTGTGGAACGTCGCCAACGCGCCCCGCGAGCGCGAGCCATCGACCGCCCGTGGAGGTCGCCGCAGCGAGCGCGTCGCCGTCGAACGCGACGGCGCCGACGGTGTCGTGATCGAGGTCGCGGACGGATTCTGACCCCGTCTCGCCGCCCCCATCGTCTCTCCCGCGACCGCCGGGATCCGACCGTCCGTACCGCTCGCGGATCCACTCGAGTTGCGCGTTCGGCCCCCCGGACGGGGCCTCGAGGTCGGCCCACTTCTTTCGCGTGCGATCCGACCAGAGGTCGACGCCCGTCTCGATACCGAACGCGTCCGCCAGGGCGACGGCGTGGTCGCCCGAGAGGAGTCCGTGCGGGGTTTCCTCCATGACGAGTCGGGCGACGCCGACCGCGTGTTCGACGCCCGGCATCGAGCAGGCGGCCCCGACCGATCGATCGTCGGTCATGAGCCCCGCATCGGTCCGAATCTCGCCGTCGCTCTGGACGGCACTGCCGACTCCGGCATTGAATCGCGGGTCGGACTCGAGGACGGTCACCGCTTCCACAACCGCATCGACGGTCGCTGATCGTTCCGCACCGGCGGTAGCGGCCCGTTCGAGGACCGCCTGTCTGACCTCGGGGTCGTCCGGGATACTGCCAGCACCGCCGTGGACGAGCACGTGCATACGCTCCCCTGCGAGCCGACCGTGAAAATGTGTTTCCGTCGCGCCGGACGGTGAACGGGGTGACCGACCGCCACACGTCAGCGAGCGGCTTCACCGACCCGGTTCGGTGGGGTCGCGTGACGTGGATCGTCCACCGACGGCAAATCCTCACACTTACCATACCGGCCTGTGTACCGGTGACGACAATGACGCCGGTCATCCTGCTCGTCGCCTTCTGTGCGGTAATGTCGGCCGTCGCGGTCGGTCGGCTGGCAGTCGACGAGAGCCGGGATTACGTCGATATCGGCTCAACGCTCGTCGTCGTCGGAATCACCGTCCTGGCCGTGTTCTGGGTTACGCTTGCGGAGTCCCTACTGATCGCGACCGGACGAGCGCTCCTGGGATTCGCCGGAGCGTGCGTCGTCGTCGTCGGTGTCGGGGTGATCGTTAGATACTGGGATCGAACCCGCGAATCGACCGCCTCGAGCGAGTGAGCCCGGTTCGAAACGGCAGCCGATTTCCACGCGGACCGTTGGACGGTTCCCGACCGAGCAGCGACCAACTTTCGTCATCCGTCGATGGAAATGGTAGACCTTTTACCCCCGTCGGAGAACCGTACAGACGAGATGAGCTACGACAAGATCGAGGTCCCCGAAGACGGGGAGCAGATTACGCTGAAAGAAGGTACCGAGGGCGAACTCGAGGTGCCTGACAACCCGATCATTCCGATTATCTACGGTGACGGTGTCGGAAGCGACGTCGGCCCCGCCGCACAGAAGGTGCTCGAGGCCGCTGCGAAAGCGACCGGTCGCGATATCAACTGGATGCGCGTCTACGCCGGCGAGTCCGCCCGGGAGATGTACGACGAGAACCTCCCGGTCGAGACCGTCGAGGCGATCAAAGAACACCGCGTCGCCATCAAGGGTCCGCTGACGACGCCCGTCGGTGCCGGATTCCGATCGCTCAACGTCGCGCTGCGAAAGAAACTCGATCTCTACGCGAACGTCCGCCCGACCTACCACTTAGACGGCGTCCCGTCGCCGGTCAAAGACCCCGGACAGATGGACATGGTCACCTTCCGAGAGAACACCGAGGACGTCTACGCCGGCATCGAGTGGGAAGCCGGCACCGACGAGGTCGAGCAGGTCAAGGAGTTCGTCGAAAGCGAGATGGGTGCCGACAACGTCATCCACGACGGCCCCGTCGGTATCGGTGTCAAACCGATCACGGAGTTCGGAACGAAGCGACTCGTCCGCCGCGCCATCGACTACGCCCTGGAGCACGACCGCGACTCGGTCACGCTGGTGCACAAGGGCAACATCATGAAGTTCACCGAGGGCCAGTTCCGCGACTGGGGCTACGAGGTCGCCGAAGAGGAGTACGGTGACGAGGTCATCACCGAGGACACCCTCTGGGAGGAACAGGACGGCGAAGTCGACGACGACACGCTCGTCGTCAACGACCGCATCGCGGACAACATGCTCCAGCAGCTGTTGACCCGGACCGACCAGTACGACGTCATCGCCACGATGAACCTGAACGGGGACTACATGTCCGACGCCGCCGGCGCGCAGATCGGTGGTCTCGGCATCGCCCCCGGTTCCAACTTCGGCGACGGCCTCCTGCTGGCCGAACCCGTCCACGGCTCCGCACCGAAGTACGAGGGCCAGGACAAGGTCAACCCGACCGCCATGATCCTCTCGGGCCGCATGATGCTCGAGTACATCGGCTGGTCCGACGCCGCCGACCTCGTCCGCGACGCCGTCGAGGAGACCATCTCCTCCGGCAAGGTCACCTACGACCTCGAGCGCCAGCTCGACGGCGCCGAGAAACTCGCCACCAGCGAGTACGCCGAGGAAGTCGTCAACAACATCGAAAAGCTCTCGTAGAGAGCTTTTCGGGCAGTCGGAACCACGGCGCTCTGACGCTCTCGAGGAGCCAGCGTACGCGCGCTTCTCGTTCGTTTGGGGCTCCGCCACCGAAATATCGAACGGTCGTTCACGCGGTCGATCGTTTTTGCGTTCTCGATCCGCTCGTACCGAGTCGGCGCTGACGCTCGATCAGTGAACGCTTCGAGTGCTATCGGGCGCGTTTCGATCCGTTGTCAACGCGTATCTCGGATCGGTGTCAACGCGTAGTATTGACGAAGCTCCGCGCGGAATCACGACGTGCGCTCGCGGCCGTCGGGTTCAGTAGACTCGCGCTGTAGTTCCACGGTGAAGACGGCACCACCCACCTCGTTCGAATCGATCCACACGTCGCCGCCGGATTGCGTGACGAGCGTATCCACGAGATACAGGCCGACCCCGGATCCGTCGCTCTCGAGCCCCTTCTCGCCGCGGCCAAACACGACATCACGCTGGGCGGGTGGGATCCCCGGTCCGTTGTCCGAAATTCGGACGGTCACCGTTTCCTCGGTTAGATCCGCGCTGATTTCGATGCGCGGTTCGTCGGCGTTGTTGTGCTGGACCGCGTTGTTCAGCAGATTTCTGAATACCGTCGACAGGAGCGGGCTCGCCCGAACATCGACGTCGGGAACGGTGCCGATGACGACGAATTCGACGTCCGCGTACGTCTCGCGCCGACGGGCGAGCGTCTCGAGAAGGGTCGTTCTGAGCGGGATCGACTCCAGGTCGTGTTCGCCGTCCGTGTCCCAGGCTTCGGTGAATAGCTGCAACGTTTCGGTAAGTTCGATCGTGTGTCGCGTCGTATCCAGCATTCGCTCGAGCATCACGCGTTCGTCCGCGTCGACACGTGCGTTCAGTTCCTCGCCCCAGCCGAGGACGACCGCCATGTCGTTCCGGATGTCGTGTCGAACGATTCGATTCAGAAGCAGCAACTCTTCGTTTCGACGCGAGAGCGCCGCCTCGTTTCGCTCGAGTCGGCCGCTCAAGACCGACGTGTCGTAAAAGATGTACGACTGGCGGGCGACCAGGCTAAGTAACACCACTACGCCGAGACCGAGACCGACCTGGTCGAGAGTGCCGACCGATGCAGTGTAGCCCGTCACGCCCATCGCAATCAGGAACGGTGCATAGGGTGCGATCGTTTCCCAGAGCTCGTATCGGCTGCGATTGATCGTAGCCGGCGGCATCGTTGCTGCCAGTTGAACTGCGGCCAGCGCGACCGCCAGATAACCGACGAGCCAGATCGTATCGAACTCGTTGTGGACGTATCCGTCGTTGAACGACAGGTAGGCGAACATGCTGTCGGCGAACGCCCATGCGAAAATTCCCGACGCGATGAGCGTGATCGGGATGCGACGCGAACCGCGTGCGTTCGCCGCGACGATAAACGCAACCGAACCGACGACGATATCGAGTACCGGGTACGCCACGGACACCCACATCGTGTAGGAATCGACGTCGCTGACCGCCAGGATCGGCTCGAGCACGAAGTGCCAGCTGATCGTGAGCAGTGCAACCGCGACGAGCAGCCCGTCGAGACTCATTCGGAGCGCCGACCTCGCACGGTGTTGCGTCGTGGCGATCGCCAGCAATCCAACTGCAACGAAGAGGTAGCCGCCGAGATAGAAGAAATCAGGGACGCCAGGATACGGAACCCCGCCCCGCCCGAGTTCATAGAGCATCCACGAGAGTTCGCCGGTTGCAAAGAATCCCATACCGGCCGTGGTGAGTCCCCATCCGAGTTTATCGAGCGACTCGCTCCGGGCGGTCAAGACGCCCAGAAAGACGGTTGCCGCCACTGCACTACCGGTAAGGACCACGTTCGAGAAGACGAGCGTGGCCCGAGCACCACCGATCTCGAAATGCATCCAGCCGAGCGACGTGAGAACGAGCACCGCTGCAGCGACCCAGGCCCGTCGGTACCAGAGCGGGTCGAACCAGGACACCGTTCCCGATTCGGCTCCTCGCTCTGGATCCGAGCGAGTGGACCAGGTGGGTTTTGATTCGGGCTCCATCTCTGCGTACTACTGAAAGCGGAAGGCGACGTAAAGCAACTTCGCTGAATAGGTTTACGACTGTGATTTTCAGCGGGAGCGGGACGTCCCCGCGGATCTGATCGAGTTCGCGGACGAATCGGCGGTGGAGGTCCAACGGCCACCGGTTCTCCCTCAATCCGCGGCACAGTATCGATCACGAACGGTGTCCCCGCTGGTCGCGGTTCGTCGATCTTTCGAAAGAACGCACGGCTCCCGAGTCGCGAATCGACGATATTCTAAATATTACGCGCTATAATACATTTAGATAATTAGTCAGAAATCTAAATAATCAGCGAACGTTATCTATATCGGGTTCGATCGGGAGTGTATGCCAACACCACCGACACCACATGACACGGTACCGGACTTCATCATCGAACGATTCGACGACCACTCGGCGGCGGAACTGCGGGCGATCGCCAGTTACGCCGGAACGCTCGAGTCGTCGTCGGACGTCCCCAACTACATCGTCCAGGCGTTCGCGATCCAGGACGACGAAACCCGGACGGTCGTCGCCATCTACGCGGACGAACTCGCGGACTACCTCGAGGCGAACGAAGCGGCGGACGACGAGGCGAGACCGGACGACGGGGACGACGACACCGGTCCCGGCAGAATGGGAGGTGCGTTTTTCGGCTGAGTCGAGATCCCGCCGACTGCTCGCTCGAGAGAGCCGCTACGGTTCCCCGGTCGACAAACGACCACCCCGCGGCGGTCCGGAGCTTCCCGTCTCAGCGGAATTCGATCGCGAACGGACGGGTTCGGCGAAGAGTAACGGTTTCACGACCGGGACGCCTACGGCTTCGTCATGGACGAGATCGATATTCGCGTCGTCGACACCGAACGCGAGCGCGAGGACGTCTTCGAGGTTCGACAGGACGTGTTCGTCGCGGAGCAAGGCGTCGACGAGGACCTCGAGTACGACGAGCACGAGGAAACCGCGACCCACTTCGTCGCGTACGACGCCGACGAACCGATCGGTGCCGCCCGACTTCGCGAGCCGAAAGACGGCGTCGGCAAGGTCGAACGGGTCGCCGTCCTCGAGTCACGCCGCGAGGACGGGATCGGTCGCGCGGTGATGAACGCCGTCGAGGAGCGGGCGCGGGCGCGGGGCCTCGAATCGCTCACGCTCCACTCGCAGACGCGCGCCGCCGGCTTCTATCGCAGGCTCGGCTACGAACGCTACGGCGAGGAGTTCGAGGAGGCCGGGATTCCACACGTCGAGATGCGCAAGTCGCTGGCGTAACGCCACCGCGATACCGGTTACTCGAGTCGCGGCAACTCGCCGATTCGTTCCTTTCGAACGAGGTCGCGGACGAACAGCCGAAGCTGGCGCGTCAGCTCCTCGCGGTCGTCGTACGAGTAGATCCGCGCCTCCCAGCGGTCTCGGACGGCGGCGATCATCGCGCTTCGAACGCCCGATTCGTGGACGAACAGGACGCGTTCCTGACGGTGTGCGGGCGTCTCGTCGTCGAACAACGCCTCGAGGACGGCACCGACTTCGATCCCGACGCCGAGGTTGTCACCCGCGGCGGGAACGACGTACACCACGGCGTTGCTCGCGCGGGCGAATTCGATGCTCTGCGTTGCGGCGTCCGTTTCCGCGAGTGGAACGTCGACGTCGATCGCGAGGAAGGCGTTGACGCCCGCTTCGGTTCGGAGTCGGTCACGAACCTCGAGGAGGAGATCCAGCGCCGCCTCGTCGCGCTCGAGGTCGTGCTCCGAGCCCACGAGCGTTCCGAAGTCGACCGATTCGGGGATCGCCTCGGGATCGACGTCCTCGAGCGCCCGCTCGACGTCGAACGCCTGGTAGGGCCCCATCAGGTACACCAGAAATCGTGAGCGAGGGAGATCGCCGAGTTCGTCGATAATTCGGTCGCGCATACGCCGGCTGCTCGCGCACACCATATAAATGTACGCCGTTTCAGCGATGACTGACTCAAGGAACGCTTAAGCAACGGCCGGTTCAAAAGGGACGTATGGCAGAGTCCGAGCGTTCGACGCGACGGTTCGGGGACGAACTGCTGCCCGAACACAGCATCCTGAGTCTGGAAGAATACCTCGAGATGCAGCGCTCGATCGGCAACGAGACGCGGTTTCGCGTCCTGAACGCGCTCGTCGAGGACGGCTCACGGAGCGCGAGCGAGTTGCGCGATCGTCTCGAGGTGCAGTCGAACGTGCTCCACTACCACCTGGACGAACTCATCGACGTCGGCCTCGTCGAGAATCGAAAGCGCAAAGCCCCCGATACCGACGGGTTGTACTCCTACTACCGGGCGACCTCGCTCGGCGAGGGCATCCTCGAGCACGGCGTCCGCGAACTGATGCGACGCGAGTGGGATTCGCTCGAGACATACGGTTAATTCGGATTCGTTCACTCGAGGCGCGTTTCCCATTCGTTTGCAGTCCTCGATTCGCCGGTAACGCCGCCAGGATCCTGTGCGGCCAGGAGGACGGCCGCGTCGTCCATCACGTCCGGATCGAGAATTCGCTCGCGTTCCTCCGCGGGCAGGTGCGCCCAGATGTCAGTATCGACCCGGCCGCCCGGAGCGAGCGCGTTCGCGTTGACACCGTACTCCTCGCTCTCGAGGGCGGTCGTTCGAGTGAGCCCCTCGAGTCCCCACTTCGACGCGACGTAGCTACCCGCGCCCGCCATCGCCTGCCGACCGAGCCCCGAGGAGATGTTGATGACGTTGCCCTGGCCCTGCTCGTACATGTGGGGCAACGCCGCTCGAGTGAAGAGGAACGCGCCCTTGAGGTTGACCTCGAGGACGGTGTCCCACTCCTCCTCGGTGACGTATCGCGTCGTTTTCGAGTGTCGGCATGGGTGGGAACTCGATCTCGGGCGGCTTGAAGATTGGTACGGAGCGCAAGCTCAGGCGGTACCGAGACGCTCCCGAACGTACCTGCCGGCGAGTCCGACAGTTGCCAGCGCCATCGCGACCGCGAAGGCGACGACGAACGCCGACGCCGGTTCGGCGACCGTCTCGAGCTCCTCGAGGACGAACTCGCCCGCGAGGACGGTCGCGACGGCGAACAGAACGATGCCGCCGAGGTTCGCGATCCGAGAATTGGTTTCGGGAACGGCGTCGGGATCGTTCAGCAGGTAGAGGATCACGGCGAGCGCGAACGGCGTACCGACGAGTCCGAAGGCGAGCACGAGCACGAGGAGTTCGAAGAACGCGCCCTCGAGGAAGGCACCGACGGCCGAGACGAGCGCGACGGTAACGACGGCGAACCGGTAGCGCGGGTCGTCGACGGATTGTTCCCAGCCGAACTTGTCCGCGAGCAGATAGGGGGGAACGATCGTGTTCCCGCCGAGCGTCGAGACGGCCGCACCGAGGAGCCCGAACAGGAACAGCCAGGTAGCGTACTCGCCGGCGACTGGACCGAGCGCCTCGGCGGCCTGGATCGCGGTGATCGTCGCCGGATCGACGCCGGTTTCGGGAAGGACGCTCGCCGCGACGAGGAAGACTGCGAGACTGAAGATTCCGAAGGCGACGAGCATCGAACTCGCGACGTCGAAGGTCGCGAGACCCGCATCGTCCTCGGTCCAGCCGCGAGCGCGCATCGTGTAGCTCTGCATCGTCAGGAGCGTGATGTGGACCGCGCCGCCGAGCACTCCGGCGGCGACGACCGCGCCGCCGACGCCGGCCGGAATCTCGGGAGCCAGGCCGGAGGCCGCCGCAGCCGGATCGATCGGCACGACGAACACCGAGGCCACGAACGCGAGCACGACGAACGAGACGAGCAACTTTGCGCCGACTTCGGCGAGGCGGTAGCCGCCGCCGGCGATCCCCAGAGCGAGAACGAGCGCCCAGGTGACGCCCCAGAGGCGAGGGTCGCTCAGGGCCGCGATTCCGACGCCCGCGCTGCCGGCGATCGTTGCGCTCACGTCCGCCACCGTCTTCATGATCACGAGCTGGGCGAGCCCCGCGGCCAACACGGCGTCGACGACGAGTACCCAGGCCCAGAACGAACCGAGGTGATCTTCGACGACGCTGACGAGTCCGGCTGCCGTGAGCAGTCCGAGCCGCATCGCGAGGTACTGGCCGACGGTCCCGAGGATCGCCGAGAGGACGACGACCCACAGGAGTGCGTAGCCGAAGCTCGCTCCCGCGACCAGCAGACTGGCCATGGTCGCCGGCCCCGCCGCGATCGCCCCGGCGAGCCACGTCGGCCCCAATCGCTCGAGGTATCCAGTTATTCGACTGACTCCCCACGACTCGGGTGCCCCTGACTCGGTAGCCATCGGCTGACCTTGCTACCCGGGGAATATAACTCCGTGGTATTCGTAAGTGAATAGTCGATGAACGAGGACGGGGAGCGGTACTGAACGGCGCTATTCGGATTGCCAGTTCGGGTTCGCTCGCGGCGGAGCGAAGATATCGACGCCGCGAACGGTCTCCTCGCCGCGGTTCTCGGCCGCGTGGGGCTGATCGCCCGGGATCGCGTAGGAATCGCCGGGACCGCAGACGATCTCCTCGCCCTCGACGAGGAACACCAGTTCGCCCTCGTAGATGAAGCCCGTCTGTTCGTTTGGGTGTTCGTGCTCGTCGACTACCGCGTCGGGCGCGATTTCGAAGTGCTGGACGTTCATCGAGTCGACGCCGGCCATCAGCGCCAGGTGGACGCCGTCGGCGGCTTCGGACGGCTCGAGGTCTGACAGGGAAACGCGTTCCATACCGACGAGATGTGAGAGCGCGCCTCATAGTTTTCGGAACTCGTGCGATGCGTTCACACCCACTCCGCGCGTCGCTCCCCAGTGGACGAACCGGATCACTTCCGCTCCACGTGCCGAAGGTTGAACTACCAGCCGCGTGCATTCCGAGACATGTACGCCGTCGTCGGCTGTAGCGAGTGCTCGAACCTCTGGATCATCGAGGGTCGTTCGGAGACGACCCAGTGTCCCCGCTGTGGCTCTCGCCGGGGCTACGAGAAGCGCAAGAAGTTCGTCACGACCGACGACGCGAGCCACGCCCGCGACGTTCGCGCCTCGATGCTCGCGAACCGGCAGGGTGAGGGCGAAGCCTTCGCCAAACTGGACTCGTTCGATGCCCTCGAGGCGGACGTGGCCGACGGCGTCGTCGACGACGACGAGTACCTCGAGGAATCGGGGCTGGACGTCGAGGAAGTCGAGGCGGCCGGCGACCGCGATCAGCGCCAACCGAATCGCAGCGGGAGCAAGAAGGAAATCGTCAAACGGGCGCTCGCGGAGTTGGAGCGGCCGACCGACGACGACGTCATCGAATACGCCGGCGAACGCGGTGTGTCGGCCGAGTACGTCCGAGACGCGCTCGAGAAACTCACGAGACGCGGCGTGGCGAGTGAGAACCGAGGCCGGTATCGACTGCTGTAAACCGCCTCGGCCCGTATTTGCTGTCGATCGACTCCGGTGCTGTGCGGTACTGTCCGAACCTGTCTCGACGCAAGGTTTAGGGTTACCTAAAATACTTAACGCTGGTTGTTTTAGGGTTACCTAAAATGGTCGGGGTGACGATCCGTGACGGCCGCAATCACCTCGAGTCGCTTAGAAGCGATTCGGGGACGGACCGGAGTTGCGGACGAACGGACGAGTTACCCGTTATCGCGGCGAGGCTGCGAACCGACCGCGCCCATCCGACACCCACTCATGTCGAAGATAAATCACTATCTGCTCACGATTTACGAACTGACAGCGGCTGCCAGCGAGCCGATATCGACCGGACGGATCGCGGATTCGACCGGTCGGTCGCCCGCCGCAACGACGGAGATGGTCCAGCGCCTCGAGACGCGCGGGCTCGTCGACTACGAGCCGTACGTGGGCGTCCGATTGACGCCGGACGGCCGAGAACAGGCCGAAGAGCTGTTCGACAGGTACGAGACGATCTGTCGCTTTTTCGACGAGGTGCTCGACATCGACGACCACCGTGGGGAAGCCGCGACTCTCGTCGGAACGATCAGCCCGGCCGTCGTGGCGCGGTTGGAAACCGTTCTCCTGTCGCCGACCCGGTCGGTCGATCCGCCGACGGCCGACGGGTCGTCCCGGTAGGTGTCCGAGCCGTCACCGTCTGCGTCTGCCGACGGTTCGGTCGTGGCGCGAGCCCTCACCCGAGACCGAGCGCTTTTTCTTTAGGCCCGCCTAAACCACGGTGATGACCGTTAGCACCCGGTCACACGCCGAGACTGGCTTCGAACGAGAACCGAGTCACGCTCCCGAAATCGCAGTCTGTGAGAGCCGTCCCGAGAGATCGATCTTCCTCGAATCGGGGAACACCGACGGCTGGATCGCGAGCGACGTGACTATCGCTATCGTTCGGTGACCACATCGAGACACCACACCGAAAATGACTCCCGAAACAGACGACGACCGAGCGGACGAACGAACGACGATCCGATCGGGCCGGAAGTTCGAACAGGAATACCGACTCGACGCGGCCGAAGTCGGAACGTTTCTGATCAAATTAGGCGAACAGCTCCGCGACGGCGACGACCTCACCATCGTCACCGACGACTGGGAACTTCCCTTCGCGTTCGGTGAACCCCTCGATCTGGAACTCGAGTTCGACGGGGTCGGGGAGCCCGAACTCGAGATCGAACTCGAGCTTCCGGGACGGACGGACGAAAAAGCGCCGGATATCGAGTGAGTAAAACGGCGAGTGCAGGCTATTTCGTCGCGGATTCGAGGACGAGCGTGTCGTCTTCGAGGTAGTGTTCGATGTGGTGGGCGTGTTCCTCGATCGTCTCGAGTTGTTCGCGGAGCATCTCACCCGTGGCGTAATCGCCGAGTCCGTCGGCGAGTTCGATGTGGTCGCGGTAGCTCTCGATGACGTCGCCGAACAGGTCGAGATCGTTCGACAGCGAGGTCCGAACGTCGTAGACGTCCTCGTCTTCCGGTTCGATCGTCGCCGCTTCCGCGAGTGCCGTCATACTCGCGTGCGGAACGCCGCCGAGGGCCTGCAGCCGCTCGGCGAGGTCGTCCGCGGCCGCCTCGACGTCCTCGTAGACCTCCTGAAGGAACACGTGGATGTCGAGGAACTCCGCACCTTCGACGTTCCAGTGGTGTTTGTGGAGCTGGTGGTAGAGGACGTACGCGTCCGCGAGGTCCGTGTTCAGCGCGTCGATAATCTGTTCCGCCTTCTCTTCGTCGAGTCGCAGCGCGTTTTCTTCGACGGTGCCTGCGGATTGACGAACGGTTTTCTGTGTGCTCATTACGAGTCTCACTTCGAGCGGAATACCCTTATATCTTTTCAATTATCGAACAATTTTTCGTATCGCCTAAAAACGAGCTGTTATTCATGTACGCGTATCTGCCACTTACGGAACGTGAACGGGATTCAACGCCAGGTCGACCGGGAGGCGGCGAACGGCAGGGCTTTGCATCGAGCGGGACAATGGCGAGCAGATGGACGACACGGTAGACGCACAGGGGACGGCGATCGGCGTCGGAACGGTCGTGGCCCTCGCCTTCTTCGGGTACAACAGGTACATCAACGAGACGATTTTCGGAATCGACGCGGCGATGCTGGCGACGGCCGCGTTCGCCGCGACGTTCGCCGCCGTCGCCGTCCTCCACGGCACGTACGGACGACGGGACCTTGCCTTCGCAAACGGCGTCGCGGCGATCGGGTTGCTTCTCGTCACGGTAGCCGTAAGCGGGCCGCAGGTGCTCGGTGGACTGGCCCTGCTCGTCGCGAGCGGGTCCTACATCGCGCTTGTGACGGTTCGCGCTCGAGCGGAGAACCGCGAACTTGTCGGCTGAGGGGCGGTCGTCCCAACTGCGTCGAGCGGCGATCGTCTCCGCTCCCTTAGCGTCCGAGGTCTTCGTGAGCGCTCGCCAGGTGCCGCGAGGCGAGCGCCGCGAGCAGGGAGAGTTCGCCGGCGAGCGCGCCGACGGCGATGATCTCGGCCAGTGCGTCGGCGTTCGACCCCGCCGGGTCGCCGCCCCCGCGAAGGTCGAGCACCTCGAGCGCTTCGCTCTGGGTCGGGAGCTTCGTCCCGCCGCCGACGGTGCCGACCTCGAGCGATGCCAGCGAAACGCTGGCGTAGAGGTCGGTGGTACCGTCCTCGCGTTCGCGAGCGTCCATCGTCGTGATCGTGTTCGCGGCCTCGACGACCTGCGCCTCGTCCTGTCCGGTCGCGAGGAAGGCGGCGGCGACGACGTTCGCCGCGTGGGCGTTGAATCCCAGGCTGCCGGCCTTCGCGCTGCCGGTGAGGTTTTTGCGCGTGTTCGCCTCGGCGATGGCGTCCGCGGTGGTGTGCAGGCGCTCCTCGACGAGTTCGCCGGGGACCAGAACGTCGGCCGTCACCGAGCGGCCGCGACCCTCGACGGCGTTGATGGCGGCGGGTTTCTTGTCCGAACAGAGGTTGCCCGAAAGCGCGACGAGGGAGGCGGGCGTCTCCGCTTCGACGATCTCGCAGGCCTCGCCGGTCGCGATCGTGACCATGTTCATCCCCATCGCGTCCTTCGTGTCGTAGGCGAATCGCAGGTAGACCGAGTCGCCGACGACGTAGGGTTCGACATCGAGCAGTTCGCCGTGGCTCGTCGTCGATTCGGCGGCCTCCCGCAGCGCCTCGAAATTCTCGGTAACCCACTCGACCGTCTCCGCGGCTTCGACGACGCCCTCGACCCGAAACACCGGGGCGCGGGTCATCCCGTTTTTCGTCACGCGAGCAGCGGCGCCGCCGGCCGTTCGGATCACGCCGAGCCCGCGGTTGACCGACGCGAGCAGCGCGCCCTCGGTCGTCGCGAGCGGGAGGTAGTAGTCGCCGCTCGCCGCGCCGCCGTCGTTCGCAGAGCTCGCCGAGTTCTGCGAGTTCGGCGAGGTTTCCTCACCGTTGACGGCGACCGGTCCGACGACGCCCATCGGGATCTGGGCCGCGCCGATCATGTTTTCGATGGTGGAATCCGCCGCCTCCGCCGGGAAGCCGTAGTCGCCGATCGTCTCTAGGTCGGTCCCGGTCTCGCGTTCGATCAGCAGCCGACGGGCCTCGACCGCGGTGTCGTGGTCGGCGTGGTCCTCGAGTTCGTGAATGCGAAGGTCGTCCTCGCGCACCCGCTCGACGAGGTCCTCGGGGTCTGTCATACGTTGGCCAAGACAGCGGCCGGTCCTAAGGGTTGCTGATTCTCACGGGACCGACGTCGGTCACTGGGGCCGGGCCGATGGATCGTCACTCGAGGCCCGGTAGCCGGCGAGGAACTCGTAGCAGACGAGGCCGACGAACGCGCCGCCGCCGACCGTGAGGATTATCCGGCTCTCGAGTGCCGCCGCGTCTCTGGCGAACATGACTGCGAACACGCCCGTCGCGATGACGGCGAAGCGAACTCTGCTCCGAGGAGAGACGTCCTCGTCGGTGACCGCGAGGTACAGTTGCGGGACGACGACGACGATGCCGCCGAAGACGAGAAACGAGAGGACGGGGTTCGCACCGAGGGAAATCACCAGATAGGTGTCGACGACGACTGCTCCGAGAACAGCGAGCACCGACAGGATAATTGATCCCAGAATGACGCGGTTTTCGTGCGAGAGCATACGAATGATACGATATCTAACATACTAAACGTTAGCCTCGATTCGTGTGAACCGTCGTCGACCGAGAGGCCGTATCCACGACGTTCGACGCGGTTCGCCGCAATCGTTTTGTCGCTCGCTCGTGGGCTCTCTGACATGACCGACGCCGCCGACCGCCTGCTGATCAACGGGGCGGTCCACACGCTTACCGAACCCGACACCGTCCACGAGGCGGTCGCGATCCGCGACGGCGAGATCGTTCGCCTCGGCGACACCTACGAGATCGAGTTCCTCGAGGGCGTCGAAACCGACGTGATCGACTGCGAGGGCCGAGTCGTCCTGCCCGGCTTCATCGACGCCCACACGCACGTCGAAAACACGGGCCGGTTCCTCGTCCACGCGGACCTCTCGGACGCGACCGGTTCCGAGGGCTGCGTCGAACGCCTCTCCGCGCGCGCCGACGAAACGGACGGCGAGTGGATTCAGGGCTTTGGCTACGACGAAAGCGAGTGGGAGGGTGACGACCGCGCCTACCTCACGCGCGAGCACCTCGATCGGGTGAGCACCGAGCGCCCCGTCGTCGCCCTGCGGATCGACATGCACGCCGCGTCGCTGAACTCGGTCGCCCTCGAGCGTCTCGCCGACGATCTCCCCGAGGGCGACGTTCGGCGCTCGGAGGCGACCGGCGAGCCCACCGGCGTCGTCGTCGAAGACGCGGCCGAGACCGTCCGTTCGCACATTTCTCCCGGCTACGACGAAACCCTGGACCTCGTCACCGCCGGTCTCGAGCACGCCGCCTCGACGGGCGTCACCGCGGTCCACGACATGGTCCGGAACTCCCGCTCTCCGCGAGTGTACCGCGACCTCGAGGCGGCGGGCGACCTGCCAACGCGCGTGCGGATCAACTACTGGATCGATCACCTAGAGAGCGTACTCGAGGTGGGGCTGACAACGAACGGCGGCAGCGACCGCGTGCAGACGGGCGCGATCAAAACCTACACGGACGGGAGTATCGGATCCCGGACGGCGAAGCTGTTCGAGCCGTACGAACCCGACGGTGGAGGCGATCCCGACTGGACTACCGACGGCGTCGACCTCGACACGAGCGGCGGTGTCGGCCCCGACCCGGAGGACAGCGGTGAGCGATCCGGCGGGTCGCGAGCCTCGTCGGCGCAGCGCGCCGACGGCGAGTGGGTCATCACCCCCGCGGAACTCGAGGAGATCGTCGACCGAGTCGACGACGCGGGATTCCAGCTAACCGCCCACGCCATCGGGGACGCGGCGATCGAGGAGGCGCTGTCCGCCTTCGAAACCACGAGCGATCCCGGGGGCTCGCGCCACCGGATCGAACACGTCGAACTCGCGACCGACGAGCACATAGAGCGCATGGCTGAAGCCGAAATCGTCGCCTCGATGCAGCCGAACTTCCACCAGTGGGCCGGAGAGGGTGGGCTCTACGACCAGCGGCTGGGCAGGGAGCGACGGAGCCGAACGAACCGCTTCCGGCGGGTGCTCGAGGCGGGCGTGCCCCTCGCCTTCGGCTCGGACTGCATGCCGCTCGATCCCCTGCTGGGGATCCACCACGCGGTCAACGCACCGACCGAGGCACAGCGGCTGTCGGTCACCGAGGCACTACGGGCGTACACCCGCGGCGCGGCCTACGCCGGCTTCGACGAGGACAGACTCGGCACGCTCGAGGTCGGCAAGCGGGGGGATCTCGTAGTGCTCGAGGAATCGCCCTGGGCGGAGTCCGTTCGGATCGACGAGATCGACGTGGCGATGACGCTCGTCGACGGCGAGATCGTCTTCGACGGCCGCGTCGCGTGAGCAGCGCAACGCCGGTCGTACGAAACGAGAACGACCCGAAAAGCGTGCGCTGCGGGGAGCGGTCGGTGTTCCGTCGACGGCGCGGCCCACCCGGTTTCGCCAGTGGTGTTCGAAAACCAACAATATTATCGGCTCCAGCCGCGACGTTCGATCGATGCTCGGTGTGATACTCGCTGTAGTCGGCGTCGCGCTCGTCGCAGCCGGGTGCTGGAAGCTCCGGCCCGCCTATCACGTCTACCGCGGCGGGACCGACGATATCGTCACGATCGAACGAGCCGAGGGGCCCGTCGAACTCGAGGGGACGGCGAGCGCCGTCGGCGGAACGGTTAGGGGGCCGCTGACTGGGACGGAGTGTCTGGTTTACGAGTACGAGGTCGAGGAGTACCGCTCGAGCGGGAAACACTCCTCGTGGACGACGGTCGACGAGGGAGCCGGCGGGGTCCCCTTCAGGCTCGAGGACGCCACCGCGAGCGTCCGAGTCGAGCCGGCCGGAGCCGACCTCGCGCTTTCGACGGAAACGACAATCGAGGTCGACGGCGGCGAGGCCGAACCGGAGCCGATCAGGGAGTTCCTCGAGACCGAGTCCGATCTCGAGTCCGAGAACACGTCGTTCGATATCGGCGTCGTCGAGATCGCGACCGGAAACGACAGGCGATACCACGAACGGCGGCTCGATCCGGGCGAGGAGGCGTACGTGTTCGGGCAGTCTCGCTACGACGTGGATGCGCGGGAAACGATGCGCGACGTCAGTTCGGTCGTCGAGGGCGGGCCGGACGCCCCGGCCTTCGTCGTCGCGGATTCCTCACAGCGTGTGGCCGCCCGACGGCTGGCCAAGCCGGCGGTCGTCTGGATGGCGATCGGAGCGCTGATGACGGCGATCGGACTCGTGTCGGCGATCTAGCGAGGGTCGACGCCGACCGGCGAGTTGCTCTATGATCCACGACCGGGTCGCTGCTCACTCGAGGTCGACCCGACACCCCGTCTCCGCGGACTCGTAGGCCGCCTCGATCGCCCGAAGGTCCGCGATCCCGTCCTCGCCATCGGGCTCCGGGTCGGTGCCCGTCAGCACGCAGTAGCCGAAGTAATCGAACTCCTCGCGGACCTCATCGACCGACGGACCCGTGTACTCCATGCGCATGTCGCCGCTCTCGACGACCATCTCCTGGGGGACGACGCCGCCGAACGGCGAGGTGATCGAGATCATGCCCTCGGTGCCGACCAGTTCGAGGCGGCTGCTTGCGTGAGCGTCGAAGCTCGCGGTACAGGATGCCGTCGCGCAGCTCTCGAACTCGAGTTGGAACGCGACGTGCTCGTCGACCGCGTCGAACGGCTCACCGCTCGAGTGGGTTGTGGCGTAGATACCCGAGGGATCGGCGTCGAGAAGGTACCGGATCGTGTTCAGCGGATAGACGCCGAGGTCGACCAGCACGCCCCCGCCCGCGAGGTCGGGATCGAGTCGCCACGTTTCGGGACCGGCGTGTTCCAACAGCGGATGCGAGAAGCCGCCGTGGACCTGGACGACGTCGCCGATGACGCCGTTGCGAACGAGTTCCCGCGTTCGCCGCACCGTCGGTTCGACCTGCAGGCGGTAGGCGGTCATCAGCGTCACGTCGGCGTCGTCACAGGCGGTGGCGATCCCTCGAGCGCCCTCGAGATCGGTCTCGAGGGGTTTCTCACAGATGACGTGTTTGCCGTGCGCTGCGGCGGCGATAGCGTAGGTACCGTGGGTGGCGTTCGGCGTCGCGACGTAAACCGCGTCGTACGTCTCCGCGTGGTCACCGGCCAGGAACGAGTCGTAGTCGACGACGTGGGGAACGTCGAACGATTCGGCGACGGATCGCGTTCGATCGGGCGAACTGGTGACGAGCGTCGTCGCCTCGCAGTACGTTCCGTTAGCAATGGCCGGCAACGCGCGGTTCTGAGCGAAGCCTCCGACGCCGACCAGGGCGAGCCGCACCGTTCCCTCGGGCGCGTCCCGCTCCCAGTCTCGCCGCGTGAAGTGTGCGAATGTATCCTGAAGCGCCATATCGACGCTACGGGCTCCAGCGGAAAGGATGTAGTCAACGCTCACGCGACAGTCACCGACCGGAATCTGTCGGTAGAGTCCAACAACCGGTAATTCGTTTTCTATCGTCGTATAAATCGATGGTATTCCCCCAGTTCCGGGTATCGAAGGAAAAAGTTATTCAATAGCGGCCTGTGATGTGTAGTCAACCACAGGTGACGGAGAATGGTTACAATGGAAACGACGGAGCTGGATACCGAACTGAGTCTGTTCAAATACGACACCCTCGAGCAGTTACCGCCCCGCTACCGGGAACTCGAGGAGGGAGAACGGACCGAACGCATCGAAGCGGCACTCGAGGAACTCGGCGACGACGTCGTGATCCTCGGCCACAACTACCAGCGACGCGAGATCGTCGAGCACGCCGATTTCGTCGGCGACTCCTATCAACTGTCGACGGAAGCCGCCGCCGCGGACGCCGAGTACGTGATCTTCGCCGGCGTCACGTTCATGGCCGAGAGCGCGGATATCATCACCGACGACGACCAGACCGTCATCCTCCCGAGCATGGAGGCCTCCTGTCCGATGGCCGGGATGGCCGAGGCGCTCCAGGTCGACAGCGCGTGGGCCGAGATCACCGCCGCCGCGCCGGACGCGAACATCGTTCCGATCACGTACATGAACTCCTACGCGGATCTGAAGGCCTTCTGTGCGAGTCAGGGCGGACTCGTCTGTACCTCCTCGAACGCGCACAAGGCGTTCGAGTACGCCTTCGAGCGGGGCGATAAGGTCCTCTTCCTCCCCGACAAGCACCTCGGGGAGAACACCGCCCACCGGATGGGCATGGAAGACCGGATCGCCGAATGGGACCCGTGGGATTCCGATGGGAAAGACAGCGAGGCGCGACACACCTCGAGCAGCCGGACTGTGTCCGGCGATGCCAACGAGGTCGCCGAGAGCGACATCATCCTCTGGGACGGCTACTGCCAGGTCCACGAGCGATTCCGCGTAGAGCACATCGAGCAGATCCGGGCCGAGCACGACGACGCGAAGGTGATCGTCCACCCCGAGTGCCGACGCGAGGTCGTCGAGGCCGCCGACGAGGCCGGTTCGACAGCGGCGATCTGCGAGACGATCGAAACGGCCGATCCCGGCGACACGTGGGCCATCGGCACCGAGATCCACCTTACCGAGCACCTCCAGCGCTGGCATCCCGAGGTGAACGTCCTGCCGCTGTGCGGCGACGCCTGCATGGACTGCAACGCCATGCGCCAGATCGACCCGAACTACCTCACCTGGGTGCTCGAGGAACTCGTCCGCGGCCGCGAACGCAACGTGATCGAGGTCGCCCCCGAGGAGAAGGAACTCGCGGGCCTCGCTCTCGAACGGATGCTCGAGATCTAACCCTCGATCATGACTGACACAACAGACCACGAACTCGCGGACGTACTCGTGATCGGCAGCGGCATCGCGGGCTGTGCAGCCGCCCTGTCGGCCGCACGCGAGGGTGCCGAGGTGTTGCTTCTGACCAAGGCCGAGCGTCCCGACGACGCCAGCACCGACTGGGCGCAGGGCGGCATCTCGACGACGCGCGGGGACCCGAAGAGCCTCAAGGAGGACATCCTCACAGCCAGCGACGGCACGGCGGATCCGGACGCGGTCGACGTACTGGTCGAGAACGCAGACGACGCCGTCGAGGACGTGTTGCTCGAGACGCTCGAGATCGGGTTCGACGAGACCGACGGCGGCGAGTTCGACTACACGCGCGAGGCAGCCCACTCGGCGTACCGGATCCTCCACGTCGACGCCGCGACTGGAACGCACATTCTGCGCCCGTTCCTGCGCTATCTGGATGCGCACGACCGCATCGAGGTTCGCCAGGACACCGCCGCGCTCGAGCTCATCACGCACGAGGGGCGCGTTCACGGCGTCGTGAGCGACGAGGAATCCACCGGAAAGGCGATCTTCGCCGGGACGACGATCCTCGCGACGGGCGGCATCGGAGCGCTTTATACGCGTTCGACCAATCCCGACGACGCGACCGGCGACGGGATCGCCATGGCCGCGCTCGCCGGGGCCGAAGTCGCCGATCTCGAGTACGTCCAGTTCCATCCGACGGCGTACGCAGGCGACGATCCGTTCCTGCTCTCGGAGGCCCTGCGCGGCGAGGGAGCCGTCCTCCGCAATCGGGACGGCGAACGGTTCATGAACGACTACCATCCGCAGGGTGATCTCGCTCCGCGGGATGTCGTCGCCCGCGCCGTCGAGACAGAACGCGAGGAGACGGGCGAGGTCGACCTGGACGTGAGCACGCTCGAACGCGAGTTCGAGACCGAGTATCCCGCGATCGCCGAGACGTGTCGCGACCGCGGGATCGAAGGCGACGAGATCCCCGTCGCGCCCTGCGAGCACTTCCTGTGCGGCGGAATCGACGTCGACGAGAACGGGCGAACCTCGCTCGATCGACTGTACGCCGTCGGCGAGTGTGCCCGAACCGGCGTTCATGGCGCGAATCGACTGGCGAGTACGAGCCTGCTCGAGGGACTCGTCTGGGGGCTGCGAGCGGGTGCGGATGCCGTCGATCTCGAGGCAGAACCCGAGACCGTCGAGGTACCCGACCTGCGTAACGGCGACCCGGACCTGCCCGAGCGCTTCGCCACCGAGAAGTCGATCCGGCTGAAGCGGACGATGGACGAGCACCTCGGCCTCGAGCGCGATCCGGACGACGTCGCCCGTGCGAGCGCCGTTCTCCGACGGCTCAAGGGCGAGGTCGACGCGTACACCCGTACCCGAACGGCCCGGGATCTCTACGAACTCAGGAACGCGAGCGTGACGGCCCTGCTGATCGCTCGAGCCGCGAGCGAGAACGCGGAGTCGACGGGCTGTCACTACGTCGTCGACGACGACGCGCCGCTCGCGTAGCAGCCGCCGCTCCGCTCACCGCTCCTCGTCATTTCTCTTCGTTTCTCGCTTCGTTCCTCGGGTGTCCCAGCGTCGTGCCTCGCTGCGCCGTGGGTTGTCGGTTCGGCGTCCCGCCTCGCTACGCTCGTCGTCCCGGAGTAACGTCGTCCGCATCGCCCAGAACCGGTGACGTCGAATCCGTCGTGTCGTCGTCGGTCGGCCCCGGCCTCGAAACGTGGATCTCGCGCTGGGGGAACGGAATCTCGATCTCCGATGCGGCCAACGCCTTGTACATCGCCCGGTTGAGTTCGTGCGTCGCTTTGTTGGCGCGGGTCGGCGCGGCCACCCAGCAGAGGAGTTCGTACTCGAGCGCCGAGTCGCCGAAGGCCCGAAACCGCATCCGCGGCTTCGGCGAGTCGAGGACGAGCGATTCCGCGTCGGCGATCTCGAGGACGAGTTCCTCGAAGGCGTCGATATCCGTCCCGTAGCCGACGCCGATCGGGACCTTGAGTCGACGGCGGCGTTGTGGAGCCGACTGATTGATCACTTTCGCGGCGTTCAGCACCGCGTTCGGGACCGTGATGAGCACTTCGTCGCGCATCATGAGCGTCGTTGATCGAATGCCGACTTTGACGACGGTGCCCGCTTCGCCGGAGTCGAGTTCGATGTAGTCGCCCAGCTTGTAGGTGTCGTCGAAGTAGAGCGCGATGCCGCCGAAGAAGTTGGCGACGGTGTCGCGGGCGGCGAAGCCGACGGCGATGCCCGCGCCGCCGGCCGCGCCGAGCAGCGGCGGATACTGTACTCCCACAGCGACAGCAAGACGCCGATCGTGCCGGCGGAGACGATCAGCGTCCAGACGTTCGAGAAGACCGGCGCGAAGTCGAATCGCGACCCCTTGTCCTTGACCTCGTCGACGAACCGATTGACGATCCGGTTGGCGGCGAACGCCCAGGCGACGACGATGACCGACAGCGAGGGCTTGCCGAAGAACGTGTCGAGTTGACCGGGCGCGAGCAGGACGTTTTCGGTGACGGATGGGAGCTGCGTGAGCAGATAGACGCCCGCCAGCGCGGCCGTGACGACGACCGGCAGCCGAAGCTCCTCGACGAGGATGAAATCGTAGCGCGTCTTCGTCCGACTGGTGTACCGGAGCAGGGTTCGGAGCACGACGACTTCGAGAACGACCGCGATCCCCAGCGAAATGCCGATCAGGAGAGCAGTCGCTTGCCAGGCGGGAAGATCCTCGAATAGCCGCGCGAGGAGACCGACGAAGAACTCGTTCATGACAGCGAGAGGGGGACGATCGAAGTAACTATTTCTGCAAGCCGACAGTCAGATTTTCGCGACCCTCAGCGTTCGAGACGGTTGATACCGATGGTCGTCGAGACCCGGAGCCGCACCGGCCGGCGTCGGTCAGCGGCCGCCGTCACAAACGCACCCTTTATTTTCGCCGGACCCGCACCCGCGGCCAAGGCCGCATGATCACCGACGCACAAATCGAACGCTGGCTCCGCGAGGATATCGGCCACCACGACGTGACGAATCAGGTCCCGGGCGAAACGACGGGCCGACTCGTCGCGAAGGAATCCGGCGTCGTCGCGGGCCTCGAGGCCGCGAGCGCCGTCTTCGACTATCTCGGCGTCGGGGTACTCGAGACGCTCGAGGACGGAACCCCCGTCGGACCGGGCGACGAGGCGCTCCGCGTCGAGGGCCCCGCACGCGAGATCCTCCGCGGCGAACGCGTCGCCGTGAACCTCGCGGGCCACGCGTCGGGAATCGCGACTCGCACCCGGAACGTCGTCGACGAGGCGCGCGCGGAATCCGACGACGTCCGAATCGCCGCGACTCGGAAGACGACGCCCGGACTCCGCGGCGTAGAGAAGCGCGCCGTCGTCGCGGGCGGGGGCGACACCCACCGTCTCGACCTCTCGCACATGGTTATGGTGAAGGACAACCACATCGCGGAGATGGGTCTCGAGGGAGCGATCGACCACTTCCGAGCGCGAACGTCGTTCGCGACGAAACTCGACGTCGAGGTCGAGACCGTCGCGGACGCGCCGCGAGCCGCCGAGGCCGGCGCGGATATCGTTTTGCTCGACAATGTGTCCCCCGAAGAGACGCGGGAAGCCGTCGACCGACTGGAACGATACGGGGGGGTGCTCGCGGAAGCCAGCGGCGGGATCACGCTCGAAACGGTCGCCGACTACGCCGCGACGGGCGTCGACGTCATCTCGATGGGATCGCTCACCCACTCGGCACCGTCGCTGGATCTGTCGTTCCGGACGGGCGAATAACGAACGCGCGACGTTCGGTTCCGCTCGAGCGAGCGTCCTCGAGCGTGACCGACTCGGCTCGCGTCGCGTTGCGCTCGCCGGTGTGTCACTTATACACAACCGAGCGGTAGCGTGCCCGCATGATGGACCTTCCGCTGACGCCCGATTCGGGCTGGAACTCACTGTATCTCGCCGGCGAATGGACCGATCCCGGCGACCGAGGGACGATCGCGGTCGAGAACCCCTATACGCGCGAGAAGATCGCGACCGTTCCCGCCGGGACCGAAGCGGACGTCGATCGGGCGTACGAAGCCGCGGCCGAGGCCCAGCGATCGTGGGCCGACCAGCCGCCGCAACGACGGGCCGGCGTCGTCACGGCCGCACTCGAGTTCGTCCGCAGCCACCGCGAGGAAATCACGGACCTGCTCGCTCTCGAGTCCGGCAGCACGCAGGTCAAAGGCGAGGCCGAACTGCAGACGGCTCGAGGAATGATGCAACAGGCGGCGAGCTACCCGTTCCGAATGAAGGGGCAACACGCCGAGTCGGTGATTCCGGGGAAAGAACACATCGTCGAGCGCAACCCCGCCGGCGTCGTCGGCGTCATCTCGCCGTGGAACTTCCCGTTACACCTCTCGATGCGGGCAGTCGCGCCGGCGATCGCCGCCGGAAACGCGGTCGTGCTCAAACCCGCCTCGAACACGCCGATCACCGGCGGCCTGTTGCTCGCGCGGATCTTCGAGGAGGCCGGCGTTCCGGAGGGCGTCCTGAGCGTCGTTCCCGGGCAGGGCTCCGAGATCGGCGACGCGATCGCCGGCCACGAGATTCCCCGCGTACTCGCCTTTACCGGCTCGACCGAGATCGGCCAGCGCGTCGCCACGCAGGCCGCCGAGAACTGCGCGCTCCCCGCGCTCGAACTCGGCGGCAACAACGTCCACGTCGTCACCGAGAACGCGGACGTCGGTCGCGCCGTCGACGGCGGCGTCTTCGGGTCGTTCCTCCACCAGGGCCAGGCCTGCATCTCGATCAACCGGCACCTGGTCCACGAGGACGTCTACGACGATTACGTGGGGATGCTCACCGATCGCGCGGCGAACTTACCGACCGGCGATCCGACCGACGGAGACACGATCATCGGGCCGATCATCGACGAAACGCAGCGCGATCAGATCCTGGCGTACGTCGACGAAACCGTCGACGAGGGCGCGACCCTCGAGACCGGCGGCGACCACGACGGGCTGGTCGTCGAACCGACCGTGCTCTCGGACGCCGACAACGACATGGCCGCGGCGTGCAACGAACACTTCGGCCCCGTCGCACCGGTTATCCCCTACTCGAGCGACGGTGAGGCGATCGAACTGGCCAACGACACGATCCACGGGCTATCGGGATCGGTCCACAGCGAGGACCTCGAGCAGGCCCGAACGATCGCCGACGGGATCGAGACGGGGATGATTCACATCAACGACCAGCCGATCAACGACGAGCCCCACGTTCCCTTCGGCGGGATGAAACAGTCCGGACTGGGGCGGTACAACGGCGAGTCGATTCTCGACGAACTGACGACGACGAAGTGGATCTCGGTACAACGCGAGTCTCGAGAGTATCCGTTCTAGTAGAGAGGCGTAGCGATTGACAGTTGAAGCGATCCGAACCCTTAATTCGCCCCTCGGACAACGTGTCCGTATTTTAACGCCCCCACGAAGATTGCCCCGCCGAACGCGTTTCCGAGCGTAGCCAAGAGGAGGAACATGAGATAATCCAGCGGCGAAATCGCAGGTGACACAAATAGACCGAAGAGCACCTCGACGTTGCCTGCGATCGAGTGCGGGAGGTGAAGTATTCCGATCGTAGCGGTTACGATCCAAATAAGAAATATTCGGCTTGTCGTCTCTTGTGCTGCCGTAATCAACCACGCTAACAGTCCCATCAACCAACCCGCAAAAATTCCTGCAACGAACAGCCATTGAATCTCGTGCGAAACGAGTTTAAGCGCGATCTCTTCGAACGCCTCTGGCGAGACGACTCCGAGACCCGGCATAAGGATCACGGCAAGAAGCGTAAACAGAAACCCGCCAACAATATTCCCGACGTATACCAGTCCCCAGAGGCGGGTCAACTGCCGTACTGATGCCTGCCGATCGAGAACTGGTATCACTGCCAACGTGGTATGTTCGGTGAACAGTTCCGAACGACCTAATATCACGAAAATGAAACCGACAGAATAGACACTCGCTAATAGTAACTCCGTCGTGAGATCGCCAAAGCCGCCCTGAGAGAGCGTAAGCACTACCGCCATCATCAATGGACCAAAACCGATATCGAGACCCGCTGAGACGCCGGATAACAATAGACCGGACCATTCACGGTTGATCTCGTGAAGCCCGTTCTCAATCAACGAATCGAGAACATCTCGAGTAGGCGTCTGTTCCATTATCCCGAGATTCTCGTCTTTTGAATCATCCACAATCGGAGGCCTCTGGCGTACCATTGTAGGGTCAGCATCACAAACTTTCTCATCGGAATCCTCGTGTCAGATCTGGCTCGTTCGTTTCCGGCACAGGGCGTACAGGGGAGTCACTCGTAGCGGAATACCCCCATCTAAACCAGTACGGGTGTGCTACACCCACTTCTCAAAATCGTCGCACTCTTGCGCTTTTGTCGAACCAGTGCGATCGTGTCGGCTGTCACGGTGCAGCCGGTAAAATCGCATGAGGGCGTACCCCTCAGGATGCGAGAAGGGATTTGAACCACCTCGAGACGGTCGCTCACTCCGTTCGCGCTGCGTCTCGCGTCATTCGAATCCTTCCGGTCGATTGCCGCTGCTCGCGAATTGCTCGCAGCGACAATGCGAGGGAAGGGATTTGAACCCTCGGACCCCTACGGGAGCGGGTCTTAAGCCCACCGCCGTTGGCCTGCTTGGCTACCCTCGCACAGAAGCGCACTCGAGCGTTGTTCCCGGTTCGGGATGTGCGTTTCGGTGTCGCCGTCGTGGATTTTTGCGGAGCGGGTGCCGTCGCCCGCTGCTTACCAGTCGACGCTCAGCGTCCCGTCACCGTGTGGATCCGGCGCGATCTCCTCGTCGGTTCGACGGTCGATAACGTGGATACAGCCGTCGTCTTTCTTCGCCGGACAGATCTCCGCCGCGCGGACGTTGTGCTCGAGGTCGTCCTCGCCGAAGAAGTACGTGTTCGGCTGGGCGATCCCCGATTCGATGGACATCACCCAGTTGTCGCTGACCTCGGCGCACTTGCCCGCGCCGAAGCACTTGTTGGCCTCGAAAATGATCTTGTAGGGCTTTTCCTCGATCGACGGCGCGTTCGACGAACCGACGTCGCTCGCGCGCTGGATACCGTCGTCGTCGCTCATGTATACCCGTTCGACCGAGCCGTCTTTCGCGTTACGATTGCCGCGAACTGAAGTGTGAGCGGAGTCGGACGAATAACAGTCAGCCTTCGGAACGAGCTCTCGCGAACCGACGCCGTATTCCAGTGTCGAGGTCCAGGAAGAAACACATATAAAGTTTATATATTTTATTTCAAACCATCCGATAAATAATATGATAACATATGAATGGAGACACACTGTAGATCGAACCGACGGATGAAACCGTAGTGAATATCTCCCATATGTACTCCGGTCGAATAAATAGCGGTTCGACGCAACATCGGCCGATGTGGCCGTCCGCTACGATCGAACCCGAGTCTAGGAGGTCCACGACTGCAATGCTTGAATCGGAATGCGTGGCGCCGTGGTGAGATCGTTCCCCGAACGCGAAGACGATACCGATGCCGCGTTCTCCGCTCCAGGGCGAATCGCTGACCAGTCTCCGACAGCGACACGGCTTCAGTTCCGAGACCGATGACATCACTGACCGAGCGTATTTAATATAGAATAAGAACGTATTTTGAATCCTAGTGCCTTCACTTACCATTTTGATAATAAACTTTTAAAAGTTCTATTTTCCGTTTCGGACGGCTCTAGCTCTTCCGGATGGCGCTCAGTTCACCCTCCTCTCGAGTCGCTTCGAATCCGATCGGACGTCAGTCCTCCCGCTCCACCGGTTGCTTCGATCGAAACGTTCGACGCCTGAAAACCAGATCAGCGACCACGCCAGTTCGCCTCGCATCGGACGGCTCGACGCCCGCGGCGGCACGACTCGGTCCGTCCGAGACCGCTCGCGGGGAATGCGGTACCGGAGCGATGCGTCCGCAGGTGTCCGCCGTCGGCTGCTATCGTCGCGGTAGTGTTCGGAACGCCACGTAATTACAACCATACGGTTGTAATAAGCGCTAGAACAGTTTCGACTCGAGAGAGTCGATTTCGTCCAGTAGCAACCGTCCGATTTCCTCGATCGTCGACTCGTCGACGGCCATTCGATACGTCGGTCCTCCGATCGAGAACGCACCGACGACCTCCCCGTCGGGATTCGTCACGGACGCGCCGACGGATCGGTAGCCGGCGATCAGTTCCTCGTCGTTGACCGCGTACCCGCGGCGTCGTACCGACTCGAGTTCGTCGCACAGCGCCGACTCGTCGGTGATGGTGCGGTCGGTCGTCGCCGGGAGCCCCCACTGGTCGATGATGTCGCGGACGCGCGGTTCGGGCATCGACGCCAGCATGGCCTTACCGGAGGCACAGTGGTGCATGTAAAAGCGGTTGCCCGCCCGGAACGGGCCCGATTCCGATAGCCCTCGAGAGTTCGACTCCCCGACCGCGTACTCGAGCGAGTACGCGCGGCCGTGTTCTTCGGCGATGAAGTCGGCTTCGTGTCCGGTCTTCTCGGCGAGTGAGTGGACCCGCTGGCGCGCCGTCGCGTACCGCGGGTTCCGGTCTCGCGCGTGCTCGCCGAACGGCAGGAACTCGAGGCCGACGTGGTAGGTATCTCCGTCGCGGACCAGAAACCCCTCGTCGACCAGCGTATGAAGGTGGTTGTGGACGGTGCTTTTTGCCAGGCCGAGGCGGTCAGCCAGCTCGCTCAACCCGGCCCCATCGCTGTTGCGGACCGCCCGAACGAGCGCGAGCGACGTTTTCGTCGTCTTGACCGGTCGTGGGCGTTCGTTCGTCATGGTTCGAACACCGGTTCCCTCGAGCCATAAGCGTTCGGAATGTGTGAACGATGTTTTGCGACATACGTCGATAATTCCATTCTTTTCTTTGATTTTTTGGTGGGTTTTGAGGGAGAGGAGATCCGGGCTCTCGTTCCGGCTTCCGAAATCGATCGCAACCGCGGCCGGAGCCCAGACGGTGCTCACCCGCCGGATCTCGCCGGCGACAGCGCGTTCGGAACGCGTGAACGGCCGAGCGCTCGACCCGGTACCGACCCATATCGACGGGATGCGTCAGTCGCGCCGTTGCCGAGAGAGCGGCCGGGCCGCTGGGCCGTTCACGTCTTCGGAACGCAGTTATCGCAAGCGTGCAAGCAGCCCGCGGCGACGGTGTGTGAGGCACTCGGCGCTAATCGGCACCGCAGTGACTCATCCACCCACACCGTCGACACCAGTCGTCCGATGCGTCGGTCGGTCGCCCGCAGAGCGGACAGCTCATCTCAGTCATCGTCGGTCGTGATGTCGGCGGACAGCCCCTGTGCCATTTCGATGTCGTTCGAGTTGTTCAGCGTCCACGCGGTGCGTTCGGTGACGGCCTCGATCACTTCCCGACCGCTCGGATAGCCGTTTCCGGACTTGCCGACGCCGCCGAACGGCAGGTGGACTTCCGCACCGATACACGGCAGATTTCCGTAGGCGAGTCCGACCTCGGCGTTGTCGCGGTAGTAGTTGACCTCGCGGTAGTCCTCGGAAATAATTGCGCCCGCGAGTCCGTACTCGGTATCGTTGTGAACCGCGACGGCGTCCTCGATGCTACCCGAGTACTCCACGAGGGCCACGTGGGGGCCGAAGACCTCTTCCTGCGTACAGCGGAGGTCCGCCTCGTGATCGGCTTCGTAGACGAACGGGCCGATCCAGTGGCCCTCGGCGTGGCCGTCCGGGATTTCGTCGTCGGCCAACTCGTCGCGATCGACGAGGACGTCGACGCCTTCGCTTCGCGCGAGTTCGTTGTACTCGAGGACCTTCTCCCTGTGTTCGTCTTCGATCAGCGGGCCCATGAAGGTATCCTCGGCGAGCGGATCGCCGACGGCGACGTTTTCGGCGATCTCGACGAACCGCTGCTTGAACTCGTCGTAGACGCTCTCGTGAACGATCAGGCGTTCGGCCGAGACGCAGCGCTGACCGGTCGTCTTGAACGAACTCATCACGGCCGAGTGGACGGCCGTGTCGAGGTCGGCCTCGTCGGTGACGACGACCGCGTTCTTGCCGCCCATTTCGCAGGCCGCGAGCTTCCCGGGCTGTTCGGCGACGGTGCGGGCGACTTCCTGGCCGACCTCGGCCGACCCGGTAAAGAGGACGGTGTCGACGCGCGGGTCGTCGACGATGGCAGCGCCGACGTCACCGAAGCCCTGAATCATATTGAAGACGCCGTCGGGGATGCCGCTCTCCTCGAACATCTCCGCGACGATCTGGGCGCACCACGGCGTCTGTTCGGCGGGCTTCCAGACGACGGTGTTGCCCTCGACCAGCGAGACGGCCATGTGCCAGAAGGGAATCGCGACCGGGAAGTTCCACGGCGTGATGCAGCCGACAACGCCGCAGGGTTTCCGCCGCATGTACGCGTCCTTGCTCCCGATCTCCGAGGGCACGACGTCGCCGTGAGGGTGGCGTGCGTTTCCGGCGGCCCACTCGACCATGTGTGCGGCCTCGACGACGTCGGCTTTTCCCTCCGAAATCTCCTTCCCGCACTCTTTCGTGACGATCTCGCCGAGTTCGTCCGTCCGCTCGCGCAGTTCGTGGTAGATCTCCCAAAGGTACTCCGCGCGGTCGATGTGAGACAGGGTCCGCCACTCGGCCCGGGCGCTGTCCGCCGCCTCGAGCGCGCGATCGACCTCCGACTCGGTTCCTCGATGGAAGGTCCGAAGCGTCTCGCCGGTCGCCGGGTTCTCGCTCTCGAACGTCTCGTCGCTCTCTCCGTCGGTCCACTCGCCGTCGATGTAATGGCGGTTAGGCTGGGCTGTCGTCCGTTGCATACGTTACCGGTCGAGTGTCTGGGGGGAATAACAGTGGCCTCCCATGGTCGGCTTGGGGCTCGATATGCGGTATGTTTATGCTGCTCACACAAGAATCGATGCTCGAGACAGATAATGAGTAGCACGAGTTCCACGACCACGACGGAGACCGGGACGACCGACGGGACGCGGCTCACGCTGGAGATCTGGCATCCCAACTGCTGGGGATTACAGGGGACCGAGACGGTCGACGCCGGGCTCCTCATCCACACCGCTCACAGGACCGTCGAGGGAACGGTCAAGGGTCACTTCACCGCCTACGCAAAGACGGCGGGTCAGCTCGACGAGTTCGTCGCGTTCGCCGACGAGTCGCCACTGACCCACTCGACGGTCGAGCTCGGCCAGGCCTCGGCGGGGTCGACACCGGATCCGGGAAACGTGACCCGCGAACTGTTCGTCGAATACGAGCCGGAACACAGCATCAGCGACACGCTCGCCTCGCACGGGTTCATCCACGAGGCGTCGGTCCGCGTCGAGGGTGGCCTCGAACACTGGCCCGTCTTCATCGCCGACGATCGGGCGGAAGTCCGAGACCGGATCGAGGCCATCCGAGCCGAGACCGACGCCACCATCTCTATCAGCAAGATTTCCTCGCCAGCGGGCGATCCGTCGGGCACGCCCGATCGGCTCGACCGCCTGACACCTCGTCAGCGCGAGGCGTTCGAACTCGCCTGCGAACGCGACTACTACGCGTGGCCCCGCGAGGTCAGCACGCGCGAACTCGCCGACGAACTCGGCGTCTCGAAGACGACGCTGCTCGAGCACCTGCGAAAGGCCGAGACGAAACTGCTCAACCCGGACGACTCCTGACCGCCGCCCGATTAATTCACACTGGCGTCGGCAGAATCTTGTGGTCGGGTATCCATTTAGGATCGCTCGGTCCCAGCGATACGGTATGATTCCGCCGATCGCGAGCCGTTTCGTCGCCGATACGACCGTTCCGGGGACGCTAGATTACGTCTCGGACTGCAACGACGAGGGATTGGGTGCTATCGTCAACCTCCTCGGCGAACACTACCACGAGCGCGGCCCCGCGGACGAGGACGCCGATAAGTACTGTCGGCTCGCGTCCGAACTGACTCGCCACGACCTCGACGGCTGTCTGTCGGTCAAACCGTCCCAGATCGGGATCGACGTCGGGCCCGACGTCTTCGCGGCGAACTTCGAACGGATCGTCGAGGCCGCGGCCGACGACGACGTATTCGTCTGGTGTGACATGGAAGACCACACGACGACGGACACGACCGTAGACGCCGTCGGAGCGACGGCCCGCAGCCACCCTCACGACGTCGGCGTCGCTATTCAGGCGAACCTCAAACGGACGCGTGACGACCTGCGCCGGCTGGCCGATGTCCCCGCCGCCGTCCGGTTGGTGAAAGGCGCTTACGACGAACCGTCGTCGGTCGCCTACGAGTCGAAGGCGGCCGTCGACGAAGCCTACGAGACACACCTCGAGTACCTGTTCCGCGAGTTCGATCGCGGCGTCGCGGTCGGCAGCCACGACCCGCAGATGCTCGAACTCGCGACGGATCTTCACGAGGAATGCGGTACGCCGTTCGAGATTCAGATGCTCATGGGCGTTCGGGAGGACGCCCAGCGCGAACTCGCTCGAAAGGGCTACGAGGTCAACCAGTACGTTCCTTACGGCGACAAATGGATGCAGTACTTCTACCGCCGGATTCGCGAGCGAAAGGAGAACGCATTGTTCGCGCTCCGGGCGGTCGTCGGCGTATAACGAGTTCTCGTCGCCTCGCGGGAACGTATCGATGCCGTCGGGGCCCCGGAATCAATGAGCGAACGGGGCCGGAGATCCACCGTTAGCGACTGTTTCTTTCCTGGCTGATAGTTTCACATCGAAAAGTCGAAGTTCGGTAGTCTTATGTATGGGTAGGAAGCACACACCAATATGCCTGAGAGTGGATCAGTCGAACTAATCTGGTTATTTGGACCGTTCGCCGTGTACCTGGTACTGCTCGCCGTCTACTACGTCTGGGAGGGAAAGCGAGAGAAACAACTCCGGCGGCGCTACGAGGGAAAGCGCAATGGCAACTGACGGGCTCGCCGGGTCGGCCGGCGCTTGGGTGCTGGGGACGTTCGGCGTGTACCTCCTCCTTCTGCTCGGGATCGGGCTGTACTCTTCCCGACTCATGGACTCCGTCGACGACTACGTCATCGGCGGCCGAAGCATCGGCCCGGTCGTAACCGGCTTCTCCGAGCGCGCCTCCGAAATGAGCGGGTGGCTCACGCTCGGCGTCCCGAGCGACGCGTTCGGGACCGGCGTGATGGCGTTTTACAACGGACTCGGGATGATCCCCGCCGACCTGTTCGCGTGGGCGGGGCTCGCAAAGCGGCTTCGAAAGTACACGGAAGTCGTGAAAGCGGTCACGCTACCGACCTTCTTCGAGACGCGCCTACAGGACGACACCGGACTGGTCAAGGGCGTCTCCGCGTTCGTGCTGATGATCTTCGAGGGCGGGTACGTGGGCGCACAGATCGTCGCCGCCGGGACGCTCTTGGAGGTCCTCACCGGCGTCTCGTCGCTGGTCGGGATCCTCGGCGGCGGCGTCATCGTCGTCGGCTACACCATGCTCGGCGGCTACTTCGCCGTCGCGTGGTCCGACTACTTGCAGGGCGCGATCATCCTCGCCGCGTTCATCATCCTGCCGGTCATCGCGTTTACCAACTACGGGCTCCCGTTCGGCGAACTCGCGTCCGTCGGGAGTTCCTACACCAGCGTCACGGCGGGCATGACCGGCTGGGCGGCCGTCTTCGGCATTATCAGCTACGCCGCTATCGGGCTAGGCATCCCTGGGAACCCGCACGTGATGGTCCGGTTCATGGGCATCGACGAGGTCAAAAACGTGCGTCTCGCCGCGCTCGTCGCGCAACTGTTCATGTTCGTCGCGTATATCGGAGCCGGGTTCGTCGGACTGTACGCCCTCGTCGTCTTCGGGCAGGGCGGGATCGAAGACCCGAACAACGTCATGCCCATGCTCACGCTCGAGTTCTTCCCCGGTGCGATCGCGGGGATCATCCTGGCGGCCGCACTCGCCGCGATGATGTCCAGTGCCGACTCCCAGCTGCTCGTCGCGACGAGTGCTATCGTCGAGGACGTCTACCACGGCTACGTCAATCCGGCGGCCAGTCAGGAGGACCTCGTGCGGTACTCGCAGTTCGTCACGCTCGGGCTGGGTGCGGCCAGTATCGCTTTCGCCTACCTCGCACAGAACACCTCTATCTACACGCTCGTACTGGACTACGCGTGGGGCGGCCTCGGAGCGGCCATCGGTCCGACGCTCATCGCGTCGCTGTGGTGGAAACGGGTCTCCGCCGCCGGCTCCGTCGCGAGCATGATCGTTGGGACCGTGACGATGGTCCTGTGGACCCAGCTCTCGACGATCCTCGAACTCGTCGGACTCCTGGGTGCAGTCGAAGGATCGGCGTTCCTCACCGGGCTCGTCGGCGTGTACGGACTCTTCCCGGCGTTTATCCTCTCGACGCTGACGCTCATCGTCGGTTCCCTGCTCACGACGCCCCCCGAGGGTGTCGACGATCACTTCGACACCTTCGACAAACCGCTGCCGGCGCTCTCGAGCGCCGACGATCCGACCGGCACGCCGGAGTACGTTACCGACGGCGGCCGCGACGTCGCGCCGAAGGCCGTCACCGAAACCGACACCATCCGCGCACACGTCACGGCCAGCGACTACTGGGAGACGGGTGAGGAATAGATGAGCGACACGTGCCGAGGGGGCGTCGAGCCGGCGACTCGCGATCGACGACACCGCAAGCGGGCGGCGCTGACCGTCATCGAACCGACGGTAGCCCGCGAAGACGTCGCGTCGACCGGCCGCGTCGGTGCCGTCGCCTACCCCTACCGCGTCGTGGACGCGGTCGCGACGATCGAGCGACCGCTGCTTTCGGACCGCGACATTGAATACGTCGTCAGCGTCGACCGCTCCCGTCGACTCGCCGTCCGTGCCGACGTGGTCCCCGAGACCGTCGCGACGACCCTCGAGGACGTACTCGTCGTCCCCGCTGGCCTCTCGGACGAGCAGGCCCTCGAGAAGGCGGAAGACGCCGTGTTCAAGTGGACGCTCCGAAAGGTCGCCGTCGGCTCCGCGCCCGACATCGCGTTCGAGCGGTCGGTCGACGCATACAAGCTGTTCTGGATCGGGTCCCGGCCCGACGGCGACGTCATCGTCGACAGCGTCCGCGGTACCGAGACGCCGCTGGCGGACTGACGCGCTCGAGCGCTCGATTCGCTGTTCGCAGCGGCCTTTTAGGGCGGATGTACGCCGTCAGAAGTGGGTATTTCAGTCGATGCTACCGGTGGTGCTGGCGTCTCTTCGGGTTTCGATCGGTGCCGCCGTTTTTCGACTCCGGCCCGCGTTCGGTACCTCCAACGGACGTTTACTCGCCGCGGCTGGTGTGGGTTCGCGTTCCTCGGACTCTGGGTCGCGGTGACGATGGGGCCCAGTTCGCGGAGCGGACTTGACGACGGCGAGCGATGGATTCATGAGTACCGTTCTCACATTCGTCGGGGTGTCTCGTCTCGACGAGAACGTGACGCCCCGGAAGCTCGCTGGAATGGCGCTCGGCGTTTCCGCCGTGACAACCGCGTCCTCGCGGCAGCGATCCAGTTATATGTCTGATTAAATAATATAAGTCAAAAGCGTCACTAGCGAACAAGACTCCCTCGGCCGGGTGACCGATTGGACATCCGAGATGTGTCGGACCGAATTCAGTCTCATCCGCCCGTCGACGCGTAGATCGCTCGGTTTCGGGCGAGTTGCAATCTCTGGCGCGGCGTCAACGACGATTCGTCGTCGGTTCGGGGTTCGAAAGCCGAACGGGCGAGACCGGATGCGAACGGAACGAGAGATGGAGGTTTGAAGGGCGATCGGTCGCACAACAGCGGACTATCGGGATCGATTTGTGCGGTGCCGTCGTCCTCAAGACTTGCCGGTGAGACCTCGCGGCTGGCGAAGAGAGAGACCGCCACATAATATAACAGATTTGAGTTATGGTCGAATTGCTCAGAACTCACACGTAAGTGTCGTCGTTCGCTGCACGGCCGTTGGTCACCCAATTCGTTCCGTCGTACCCATCTCGGCGGTCGGGTGGCTACGGCCTTTCGATCCGCCCGCGGCGGCTGCCGGCCGCGGCGACCGATCACGGCGGTTCGAGGCGACTGGCCGAGACCTCGCCGGCGAAACTCAGGCCGGCCGATCGGCCTTCGGCTCGGGCAGGTCGTACGCGACGCCGGTCAGTTCGCTCGAGACGTCCCACAGCCGCTGGGTCGTCTCGCGGTCGTACGATCGGTCCGAGGAGGCCTGCCGTTCGGGGCTACCCCGCATATTCCCGAAACCGCCGGGGCCGTAGTACGCGCCGCCCTCGGCGTCCGGCGCGGTCGCGGCGTACAGTATCGGTAACGCGCCCATCTCGGCCGACTGCGCGACCACGGTGTTCGCGAGCCGCGACGCCGCCATCCAGAGCCGACTGCCGCTCTGCTCGGGACCGCGGAGCTGCAACCGCGTGTTCGCATAGCCCGGATGGACCGCGACGCTCTCTGCGTTCGCGCCCGCGGTGAGCAGCCGCCGCTCGAGTTCGTACGCGAACAGGACGTTCGCCAGTTTCGACTGGCAGTAGGCGTCCCACGGGTCGTACGCGTCCTCGCCCTGGAGGTCGTCGAAGTCGATCTCGCCGCGTTCGTGCATCGCGCTCGAGACGGTGACGACGCGCGAGTCGCGTTCCGCGCGGATCCCGAGGTTCTCGAGTAACAGTCCCGTGAGGGCGAAATGGCCGAGATGGTTGACACCGAACTGGGTCTCGAACCCGTCGTCGGTTTCCGAGCGAGGAATCGCCATGACTCCGGCGTTGTTGATCAGGACGTCGACGTCCTCGCCCTCGAGGCGTTCGGCGAACGCGCGGATCGACTCGAGGCTCGACAGATCGCAGGCTTCGACGCGGAGGTCGGCGTCGGGAAGGTCTTCGCGAACATCTCGTGCTGCGTCCTCGCCTCGCTCGATGTCCCGACACGCCATGATCACCGCCGCGCCGTTCCGAGCGAGTTCGCGGGTCGTCTCGAGTCCGAGCCCGCTGTTCGCACCCGTGACGACGATCGTTCGGCCGTGCTGGTCGGGGATATCGGCAGCTGTCCAGCTCATACCGCGTCTAGCGCCTCCGTGGTTCTTAACGTGCTTGTCGCACGTCCCGTGTCCGACGAACAGTAGCTGAGAGGGTCATCCGGAGACGAACTGAAAGAGATCGTTCACTCACTCTCGAAGACTATGTAGAAATACAGAATGTACTGTCTCGGATACTTCAATCACAGAAATCCCGACAAACATTTATCAGTACCGTTGTGGTCGATAGTATCTCAGATGACTCCGCTTCGCTCATCGATCGTGGACCGGCGGACCGTTCTCGCAGGCCTCGCTGTAAGCCTTAGTTCCCTCGGGCTCGCAGGATGTACCGACGATACCGACGGAAACGAACAGACGGAAGAGTCGAACTCGAGCGACGACGACTCGTCGACGGAGGACTCGAACTCGAGTGACGATGACTCGTCGACGGAGATTCACGCGGACTACGAGTCGACCGACGTTCGCGTGACGAATCCGGACGGCGACGAACTGGGCGAAGTGACGGCGGCGATCGCCGATACGCCGGAACGACAACAGCTCGGACTGAGCGACACGGAGGAGTTACCCGAAGACCGCGGCATGCTGTTCGTCTACGAGACGGTCGAGGACCGGGAGTTCATCATGCCGGACATGTCGTTCGGGATCGACATCATCTTCGCCGACGACGAGGGCGTCATCACGGGTATTGCCAACGCGCCGGAGCCCGAACCGGACGAGGACGGAAGCGAACAGACCTATCCGGGTCGCGGACAGTACGTGTTGGAAGTCGTCTACGAGTGGACCGACGAGCGCGGCGTCGAGGAAGGGGATATCCTCGAGTTCGATCTCTAATCGCCGCTTCGAGAGCCGTCGTAATTCGAGGCCGGAACTCGACCGTCAAACTCGGATACAACTCGTGGGCATAGCGACGAAATAACGAGGACGGATTTCGAAGCGATCGACGCGGGGGTTATTCGTAGTCGACGGAGACCGATTCGAGGACGACATCCTCCTGTGGCTGGTCGTTCCGGTCGGTGTCGACGCTACCGATCTCTTCGACGATGTCCATTCCGTCGATGACCTTCCCGAAGACGGAGTGGCGGTCGTCGAGGTGTGGCTGGGCGTCGAGCGTGATGAAAAACTGCGAGCCGTTGGTGTCGGGACCGGAGTTCGCCATGCTCAGGACGCCGGCGTCGTCGTGGCGCAGTTCGTCGTGGAACTCGTCGTCAAACTGGTAGCCGGGTCCGCCGCGACCGGTTTCGGTCGGGTCGCCGCCCTGGATCATGAAGCCCTCGATGATGCGGTGGAACGCGACGTCGTCGTACAGCGGCTCTCCCTCGACCTCTTCGCCCGATTCGGGGTCGGTCCACGTCTCGCCGCCGGTCGCGAGTCCGACGAAGTTATCGACGGTCCGGGGGGCGCGTTCGTCGTACAGTTCGACATCGATGTCTCCCTTGTTGGTGTGAAGGGTCGCAGTAACGTCTCCCATAGCGTCAGCGACGGCGGGCCGACAGAAAACGATAGTGGTCTCGAGTCGTGACGGCGAGGACACCGTTGAAACGCTCTGTGAGTAGTATCACCGTTGCCCGTAGCGTTACGTGCGGGTCGTTAGCCGCCCCTGCGATAAATTATAATATACGGGTAGGTATTCTAAATGCTAGAATGACCCTATATGGGTAGGGGTAGTAGTATACGCTGCGAGCTATTTCGCCCGTCACTGATTGTCGGGGTGTAGAATGTTCGCGTGAGTGATGACTATGAAATTAGGACTCGAAGTCGAGTACTGGGTTATCGACGATGAGGGGAATCTCACGTCGGCAGAAGAGGTGATACGGGCACATGAGTACGTCATTCCGGAGTTCGTCGACTCGCTCGCCGAAATCGTACTGCCGCCGATGGAGTCACGAGTCGCCCTCGAGATCACGTTTGCCGACGTACTTGGCGCGGTTCTCGACGTCGCGGCCGCACACGGGACCCACCTCGTTCCGCTCGGAACGCCGCTGCTCGAGGAGTCTCCCCCCGTGCTATCGAAACGGGGCGCGACGCTCGAGCAGATCTACGGTGACGATCTGCGATTCGCAAAGAACGTCGCTGGATCGCACATTCACTTCGACCAGACGAATCCGGTTGTCCAGGCGAACCTCCTCACGGCGCTCGATCCGGCACTTGCGCTCGTCGCGTCGTCGCCGTACTACGACGGACGGCGAACGGCAACCGCAGCGCGAGTCGCTGCATACCGTCGCGGGATGGACGAACGATTTCACCGCTTTCGCGATCTCCAGCCGTACGCGCTAACACCGGACGCGCACGCGAAACGGGTCCGTCAGTCCTTCGTCTCGTTTCTAACCCTCGCCGTCGACAGCGGGGTTTCCGAAGCCGCCGTGTACGAACAGTTTTCGCACGAGAACGTGAGTCACAGCCCCGTTCGGATCCGAGATGACCTCGGAACCGTCGAGTGGCGCGCACCAGATACCGCCCTCCCGAGCAAACTCACCCAGCTCGCTTTCGATATCGCGGGGATTCTCGAGGAGACGGCGGCAAAGCCCGTAGTAGTCGGTACTGAGCCGGGTCTCTACTCCGGCGCGATCGTGATCCCGCCGTTCGAGTCTCTCCAACGGTTGTCCAGCGAGGCGATCGCCGACGGTCTGACTCCTCGAGTCCGGACGTATCTCGAAGCGTTCGGTATCGATCCGACCGCGTACTCGCCGCTCGTCGACCGATTCCCGCGTGCTGCTGTGATCTCGCCCGACGAGGCCAGGAGCCGTCGACTCGAGTTTGCACGACTACTCAAAGCGGATGTCGATATGCTCAACGCGACGAGACGGCCCGTCGAGCAGTTTATCGAACGGAACACGGCTGGCGACGACCAGCGTTCGCAGATGAACGGGTTTGTCGACTCAGTAGAAAAGCAGCATAGCGGGAGCGTCTAGGTTCGCCTCCCTGGGTGATGGTAGGTTCACCGCCTTGGATGATGGAACCGTCGCGTCGACCTGCGAGACCGAGAAAACTTTTCCCACGAATATGCCCGACTATTGCGGGCTCGTCGTGCCGAGTTGGACCGCACGGAATCCCGAATCGCGACGAGAGATCGATCCGGCACGGGCCGGTCGATGGCAACAGGCGGCCGCAGCTACATACCGAGGGACATCCAACGATGGGCTATGAACCATGGGACTCACGAGACCCCCGGAACCCACGAGACGAACGACATAACGCTCGCACGGCTACCCTCCGGCGTGGCGCTCACGACGACGATCCATACGTATCACGGCGTCGAAGAGGGTCCGACGCTCTACGTGCAGGCGGCCCAACACGGTCGGGAGATCAACGGAACGGAGACGCTTCGACGGTTTCACGAGCGCCTGCCGCTGGGGTCGCTGTCAGGAACCGTCATCGCCGTCCCCGTCGCGAACCCGCTCACGTTCGATCGCGTCTCCTACACCACGCCGGAGCAACTCGACAGCATCAATGCCAACATGAACCGGATCTGGCCGGGCGACGCTAGCGGGAGCCTCCACCAGCGCATGGCCGCCCGCCTCTGGGAGGAGGTCAGTCGGGCCGACGCCGTTATCGACCTCCATACGGGCAGTCCCGACATGCTCCCTCACACCGTCTACCAGGAGGGCGATACGCGGGCTCGACGACTCGCCGAGGCCTTCGGGATCGATCTCCTCTTGTCCGAAGAGGCCGACGACGACGCCTCCGACGAGTGGCATCGACGCGGATTCGACGGAAAGCTCCGCGTCGCCGCCGCAAGCGATGGCATTCCAGCGATCACCCCCGAACTCGCACACAACAAGCAGATCCTCGAGGACGTCGTCGACGAGGGCGTCGACGGCTTACTCGACGTCTGTCGGTACCTCGGGATGCTTCCCGGCGAGATCCCCGAGCGAGACCAGACGGTCGCCCGCAACCATCTCGGCCAGGTGACCGCCACTGCGGCCGGACTCTTCCGCCCGAAGCCGTCGCTCGAGGTCGGCCAGTTCGTCACCGACGGAACGGCAGTCGGAACGGTGTACGACCCGACGACCTACGAACCGCTACACGAGGCCGCGGCTGATCGTGATGGAATCCTGTACGCACTCACGCAGGAAGCGACCGTCGTCGGCGGCGACCAGCTCGCGAGCATCGCACTGATCCGCGGTGAGTGACGCCGAGCGTCGACGAGTCGGTCCGACTAGGCCGAAAACCCGCCGTCGACGACCAGTCCGTGGCCGCTGACGAAGGAGGCGTCCTCGCTCGCGAGGAACAGAATCGCGTTCGCGATCTCTTCAGGCTTTCCGAGTCGCTCGAGCGGGTACTGCTCGGCCATCGCCTGCCGTGCCTTCTCGGGATCGTCCCGTTTCTCGAGGTACTGGTCGAGCATCTGGGTCTCGGTGAAGCCGGGGCAGACGGCGTTGGCGCGGACGCCGTAGGGACCCGCCTCCGCGGCGATCGTTCGGGTCATGTTCAGGACGGCAGCCTTGGTCGTCGAGTAGGCGGCCTGCTTCGGGAGGCCGAGGATGCTCGCCAGCGAACCGACGTTGACGATGGAGCCGTGGCCCCGTTCTTTCATGTGTGGCAGGGCGGCCGCACAGCCGTTCCAGACGCCCTTGATGTTGACGTCGATCACGAAGTCGCGGATATCGTCGTCGAGATCCTCGAGGCTGCCCCCGGGATGGCCGGTGCCGGCGTTGTTGATCATCACGTCGACGCCGTACTCGTCGGCGACTGTCTCGACGACGGCGTCGAATCGCTCGCTGTCGGTGACGTCGAGTTCGTGAAATTCGGCCTCACCGCCGGCGTCCTCGACGTCGGCGACGGTCCCCTCGCCACCCGACGTGTCGACGTCCGTGACGACGACGCGTGCGCCCTCCTCGGCGCACCGCTTCGCCGTCTCCTCGCCGATTCCCGCTGCCGCACCCGTGATAACGACGGTCTTGTCTTCCAGTCGCATACTCGCGGTATCGGACGGGGACCACATAAAGTCGTTCATCATTTTCAACACTCACCACAACTCCGTTTGGCGAAGTGGTCCTATTTTCAAACATTGGAAGGGATTGTCCGGACCCGCAGCTGCCGGCAGGTGCTGTGAGCGGGTCGAATACGGTCGCAAAAGCAAGCGACACCCGGGACGAGAATCATCCGGCATTCGGCGCTATATCACCGTGCGATCGATGCCGTAGCCGAAACCGACGAGTGAACCGGTGGCCGTCTCAGAACGCGCGAAGGTCCTCGAGCACCGCCTCGGCACTCCCGTCCGCGATAACCGCTCGAGCCTGCTCGAGTCCGTCCTCGAGACTGTCGACGTCCTGTCTGGCGTACATCCGGAACGCGCCGTTGAGCGCGATGGCGTCGGCGAAGTGGTCGTCGCGCTCGCCGGACAGCACGTCCGCCGTGATCGAGGCGGAGTCGGCGGTGACGTCGTCGACCGCGAGGTCCTCGCTTTCCATCTCCATGCCGTACTCGGCGGTCTCGATCTCGTAGTCCTCGAAGGACTCCTCGCCGGTTCCGTCGTCCGCATCCCACTCGGCCACCTTCGTGTAGCCGGGCCGGATGTCGTCGTAGCCCTCCATTCCCTGGAAGAAGATGGCACGGGAGAACTCGAGGCGCTCGCTCCCTTTGAGCAGGTCGGTCATCTTCTTCGCGAACGCGAGGTGGTAGAACGAGCCGAGGTGAACGTCGGCGTTCGCGGGGTTGGCGACGGTCTCGATGGTGTTGACGAACGTGCGGACGCCCATCTGGTCGCGTCGCTCGTAGAGGTCCTGAATCCCGGGGTTGAACGCGGGCTGGTAGTAGAAGCCGAAGCCGGTCTCGTCGACCATGTCGGCGCTCTCGGTCGGCTCGAGGTCCGTCCGAACGCCGAGGTCGTCGAGGACGTGTTTGTACGCCGTCGCTTTCTGGGTGGGAACGCGGTCGCCGGAGTGGACGACGACGGGGGTTCCCGCGGCGGCAGCCACGAGACCGGCACCGACGCCGAGGACGGCCGAGCTGTGCTTGCCGTCGTAGTTCGCCCCGCAGTCCACCGGATCGGCGTCCGGCTCGGCGGTTACGACCGATTCCTCGAGCATGACGTCGGTGTACGCCGCCAGCTCCTCGGGGTTGTTGCGCTTCCAGCGGTTCGCCAGCCAGAACGCGCCGAGGGTCGTTTCGTCGGGCTCGCCCGCCAGAATTCGCTGGAAGGCCTCTCGAGCCTGCTCGCGGGACATGTCGTCGGCGGACTTGGGGCCGGAGCCGATAACTGCCGTCATCAGCCGCTTGAGCGGCCACTCACCGAACTCCTGGGATGCCTGCGCCATGCGTGTCGGTTGGGAGGGGGCGTCCAAAAGCCTCCCGTTTCCGGTAGTGTCGGCGGCGATGAACCGGACAATTCAATCGGAGATCATCGATTCGAACCACGATCTTGCAGTTGCCCGGTTTGAAACTGTCGATCGAGAAAGCGACGATCGACCGCGAGGCGGACGGTTCACACCGGGTTCGGGCGAGCCGTCCGTACAGTATCGCCGGCATCGACAACTATACCGCCCTCGCGACGGAGCGTTCGAACGTCCCCTGAGTCGGATAGCATGGCGTGGCGATATCGAGACACGGTGTTGGCGCTCTGTACGCTCGCGTTCTTCGTATCGATGGTCGGCCGGCTGGCGGTGAGCCCCGTCGTCCCGGCGATCACCGCCGAGTTCGACGTCACCAATACGGTCGTCGGCCTGGCGATGACGGGCATGTGGCTCGCCTACGCGCTCGGCCAGTATCCGAGCGGGGTGCTTGCGGATCGGTACGGCGAACGCCTCGTCATCCTGGCGTCTATCGGCGGCACCGGCGCGACGAGCCTCCTGATCGTCGTCGCCCCCCACTTCGCGGTCTTCGTCGTCGGAGCGATCCTCGTCGGTGCCGCGTCCGGTCTCCACTACAGCGTCGCGACGGCGCTGCTCACGCGCACCTACGACGATATCGGGACGGCGATCGGCATCCACAACGCCGGCGCGCCGGCCGCGGGGCTGCTCACGCCGGTCGCCGTCTCCTGGATCGCGGTCCGGTACGGCTGGCGGCCGGCCGTCGCGATCACGGCCGCGATCTCCGTCCCGATTTTCGTCCTGTTCGCACGACGCGTCCGACCGACGACGCCGCGCCGGCCCGAGATGCGGATTCGCGACCGGGTGGAGCTCGCGCCGATGGTGGAGCTGCTCTCGCGGCCCCAGATCGTCTACACGGGCGTCATCGCGATCATCTTCGACTTCACCTGGCAGGGGATCGCGTCGTTCCTGCCGACGTTCTTCGTCGAGTATCACGGCTACGCTTCGACGACGGCCGGCGCCCTGTTCGCGGCGTACTTCATCGTTCAGGGCGTCCTCCAGATCGGCGTCGGGAAGTTCTCCGATCGGTTCGGTCGGGACCTCGCGATCGCACTCTGTGCGGCGACCGGGATACTCGGCCTCGGCCTGCTCGTCGTCGCCTCCCGGTTCGCGCTCGTCCTCGCGGGAATCGCGCTGTTCGGAACGAGTATGGGCTGGGGAGCCGCCGTCCTCCCCCGGTTTATGGACCACCTCTCCGCGGACGAACAGAGCGTCGGCTTCGGCCTCGTCCGCACCGTCTACATGATCGTCGCCTCGCTGGGATCGATCGTCGTCGGCTTCCTCGCCGACGCGTTCGGCTGGGCCGGTTCGTTCGGCTCGTTGATCGCCATGCTCGCGGTCGTCCTCGGACTGATCGCGATCGACTGGGCGACCGATCGACGGAAGTGAGCGTTCGAGTGCGGTCGACCGGACCCGAAAGCCATACGGTAGCCTTCCACCTAGGGCAACCAATGAGCACCCGTTCGGGGGATTGGCGCGAACACATCGACGATGTCGACGCGGTCCTTATCGATAGCTACCAGAGCGGCGTGCCAATCGAAGAGCGTCCCTTCAGGGGCATCGGCTCTGCGCTCGGCACCGACGAGGCCGACGCGCTCGAGCGCGTTCGACGCCTCCACGAGGCGGGCATCGTCCGCCGGTTCGGAGCGGTCCTCAACCCGCCGGTGATCGGCTCGTCGACGCTCGCCGCGGTACAGGCTCCGGCGGATCGCTTCGACGAGGTCGCGGCGGTCATCAACGAGTACCGGCAGGTCAATCACAACTACGCCCGCGACCACGAGTGGAACATGTGGTTCGTCGTCACCGCCGGCTCGCGGGAGACGCGGGAGAAGATCCTCGCGGAGATCGAACGCCGAACCGGCTGTGCGGTGCTCGACCTGCCGATGCTGACGGATTACTACATCGACCTCGAGTTCCCCGTGGTGAACGCGGATCGATTCGCCCGTGAGAGCGCAACGCCCGGCCTCGCGCCAGCAACGAACGACGCGGAGCTCCGTTCCGCGACCCGTTCGAACGGGCCGGCAGGCGGGAAACCCGTGAGCCAGCCGCGGGGCGGGGGAACCGACGCCTCGGCGACCCGAATCAGCGAGGAAGCGACCGGCGATCTGTCCGCGTTCGAGGCCGACCTCCTGCTCGCGATTCAAAACGGGTTCCCGCTCTCGAAAACGCCCTACCGAGATATCGCCGAGCAACTCGAGGCGGACGTCGAGCGGGTTCTCGAGGGAATCGAACGCCTCGCGAGGGCCGGCTGTATCAAGCGTATCGGCTGCGTCGTGAACCACGTCGTCACCGGCTTCGACTCGAACTGTATGGTCGTCTGGGACGTCCCCGACGAGAACCTCGACGACTGGGGGGAACGCGCGGGCGGATTACCGTACGTCACGCTCTGTTATCACCGGCCCCGCCGACCCGCTCGAGGCTGGTCGTACAACCTGTTTACGATGATTCACGGTCGCGATTCCGCGGCCGTCGACGAACGGATCGACGAACTGGCTTCGGAGTACCTCCCCGTCGATCACGAGCGACTCTACTCGACGGCGACGCTGAAGCAGACGGGCGCACAGTACGAGGAACTGGTTGGACACTGAAAGCGACTCTCGATCCGTACTCGCCCGCATCGGGTGATCGAAACGGAGTGCGGAAGGCGGGTAACACCGCTTTTCGGCGGCCACGCTGGAGGATAACTGAGCGATGAACTGCCGAGGATACGCGGTTTCGAACTGGAGCACGGTTCATGAGTTCTGAGAACGGTCCAACGCCGCCGTCGGAACGTATCGTCGCCCTCGACGCGCTTCGAGGGGTCGCACTCCTCGGAATCCTGGTGGTCAACGTTCGGGTGTTTTCGATGCCCGGATCGGTCCTCACCAATCCGACGATATACGGTGATTTGACCGGTGTAAACTACTGGGCCTGGTTCGTCGGCCACGTCTTTGCGGAGCAGAAGTTCATCACGGTGTTTACGTTTTTGTTCGGCGGGAGCGTCCTGTTGTTCATCCGGAGCGCCGAGAAGAGCGGGCGGTCCGCGCTCAGATTGTACGGTCGGCGGTCCGGTTGGCTCGTCGTCTTCGGCCTCGGACACGCCTACCTGCTGTGGTACGGCGACATTCTCGTCGCGTACGGCCTATGTGCGTTCGGCGTCGTCTTCCTTCGCGACTATACGCCGCGGAGGCTGGTGCTCTTCGGAGTCGGCCTGCTGGCGTTCCCCTCCGTCGTCGAGATTCTGGCGGGACTCACGCTGGATCCGTCCGCGATTGCGAGTACGTGGCAACCGCCCGAGACGGCGCTCCGGACCGAGGTCGAGACGTACCGTAGCGGGTGGGGAGACCAGATGGGGCACCGGATCCCGACGGCGTTCCAGCGACAGACCACGGGGTTCCTCGGATACACCGTCTGGCGCGTGGGCGGATCCATGCTCCTCGGGATGGCGCTGTTCAAGTGGGGCGTACTGACGAACGATCGTCCCCCGCGGTTCTACCGCCGGCTGATCGGGTTCGGGGCCGCCAGCGGGCTCGCCGTGATTCTCGCCGGCGTCTGGTACGTTCAGGCGAGCGACTGGGGGATCGGGACGGCGCTGTTTTGGCGACAGTTCAACTACTGGGGGAGCGTTCCCCTCGCCGTCGCGTACGTCGGAATGGTGATGTGGTACTGTCAGCGGCGTCCCGACGGGGTTCTGACCCGATCGCTGGCCGCCGTCGGTCGGACCGCCTTCAGCAACTACATCCTGCAGACGGGACTCGCCACGTCGATTTTCTACGGCCACGGACTCGGACTGTTCGGGCAGACGACTCGAGTCGAGGCGCTCGGCGTCGTCGTGGCCATCTGGGCGGTGCAGATTCCGCTGTCGGTACTCTGGCTGCGGTACTTCCGGTTCGGTCCGATGGAGTGGCTCTGGCGCGTGCTCACGTACGAGACGCGCCAACCGCTCCGTGTCAGCCGGAGCGACGGGTGACGACGGTGGAAAACGGCCGATGGGCGGTCCCGCTCACTCGAGCGCCGCGTCGACGAACTCGATCGGCGTCGGCGGCTCCTCGTCCGCGCCGGGGCGGCCCTCGAGTTGGGTCCGACAGGAGGCACCGGGAGCGACGACGCGCTCGCCCTCGCTGTCGTCGACCTGTTCGTACAGGATCGAGGCGATCCCGTCGCTCATCGAGGCGTGTTCGGCCTCGTATCCGAAGCTGCCGGCCATTCCGCAGCAGCCGGAGTCGAGCGGATCGACGGCGTACCCCGCGCGCCGCAGAACGCCGACAGCGTGATGGTCCTTTCGCGTCGCCTTCTGGTGGCAGTGTCCGTGGTACGTGAGGTGCTGGTCGGCCGCCTCGGGATCGAACGCGATCGTCTCGTCGAGTCTGAACGTGTCGATGTACTCGCAGACGCCGTACGTCGAACCGGCGAGGCGTTCGGCCGACTCGTCGGAGAGAAGGTCGAGGTAGTCCGACTGCAACATGACCGCATCGGAGGGTTCGATGACGACCACGTCCCAGCCGTCTTCGACGAGCGGCGCGAGGTTCCTGACGTTCTTGCGGGCGGTCTCTCTCGCCTGCTCGAGAAAGCCCTTCGAGAACGCCGGCCGTCCCGTATCGCCCAGTTCGTCGGGGATCGTAACGTGAACGTTCGCGGCCTCGAGCACCCGAACGGCGGCCTTTCCGGCCTCGGGGTGGTTGTGGTTGGTGTAGGTGTCGGGATAGAGCACGACCTTGTGGTCCGCCTCGCGCTCGCTGACCCGAGCGCCGCCGCGCCCCGTTCGCGGCTCCGCCGTCCGGTTTTCCGAGGCCGCCGTGTCGCCTCGCCGCTCGAACCAGTCACGGAACGTGATCGCGTGGAACGTCGGCAACGGGCGGTCCGAGCCGATACCGATCGTGGCCTCGAGGAACGTGCGCGCACCCGGCAGCTTCGACGCGGCGTTCGAGAACGGTGCGAGTCGTGAACCCCATTTTGAGAGTTCCGCGACGTTCGCAAAGAGGCGATCGCGAAGCGTCGAGCCGTTTCGCTGGTGGTACTCGTGGGTCACCTCGGCTTTGAGCTTTGCCATGTCGACCTCGCTCGGACAGTCGATGGCACAGCCCTTGCAGCCGATACACAGCCCCATCACCTCCTCGACGAACTCGTCGGAAAAGGCCTCTCCGGGCTCGAGGTCGCCGCTCATCGCCTGCCGAAGCCCGTTCGCGCGGCCGCGGGTGGCCGTGATCTCCTCGCGGCTCGCCCGGTAGGTCGGACACATCACGCCGCCGGTCGTCTCCTGCTCGCCGCGACAGCCGCCACAGCCGTGGCAGAGTTCGACCATTCCCTGCATCCCGTTGTCGTTTTGCCACTCGAGTTTCGGCTCGAAGCCCGCCTCGAACTCGTAGTCGGGATCGAATCGCAGGTGCTCTCGCAGGTCGGTCGACTCACCGTCACGGGAAACCCGTGACGAGCCTCCGCTCGCCTCGCTCGCGGAGGCGTCCCCGCGGAAGACGACCTGTCCCGGGTTCAGGATCCAGTCGGGATCGAACGCCGTCTTCAGGTCCTGGAAGGACTGCCAGAGATCGTCGCCGTAGAGCTTCCGATTCCACTGGGTGCGAGCGCGGCCGTCGCCGTGTTCGCCCGAGACGGAGCCCCCCAGCTCGACGACGAGGTCGGTGACGTCGTCGGCGATACCGTAGAGTTGGTCCAGTCCGACGTCGGTCTTCGTGTTCACCAGCGGGCGGATGTGGAGCACGCCGGGGCCCGCGTGGGCGTAGAAGCTGGCGTACGTACCGTGGTCCTCGAGGATCTCCTCGAAGCGCTCGACGAACGTCGGTAGCTGCGCCGGCGGGATCGCGGTGTCCTCGATGAACGAGATGTGCTTCTCGTCGGTAGTTCGCGAGAGCAAGATCGGGAGCCCGGACTTCCGGAGCTTCCAGAGCTTCGCGCGCTCTTCTTTCTCGTACGCCTCGAGGGCCTCGAGCGCGAGCGTCTCCGCGTCGCTTCGCGGCGCATCCCCGGGAGCGTCGCCGGCGGACGTCGCCGACGGCAGTCGATCGGCGAGCAATCCGGCGACCTGCTCCGCTCCGTGGGCTTCGTCCTCGGCGTAGAACTCGACCAGCAACACGGCGTTGGTCCCGTCGGGGAGCATCTCCGTAACGGGACCGAACTCCGCGGTGTCGCGGGCGAGGTCGATGAGCACGTCGTCTAACACCTCGACCGCGGCGGGTTCGTGTTCGAGGATCGGCGCGACGTCGCGCATCGCCTCGTGAAGGTCCGCATAGCACAGCAACGAGACCGCTTTCGTGTTCGGAACGGGTTCGAGTGCCACTGTCGCTTCGGTGACGATCGCGAGCGTGCCTTCGCTGCCGGCGAGCAGGCGCGCGAGGTTAACGGTTCCGGGCTCGCCGGTGTCCTCACCGCCGGGCAGTTCCTCGCCGCGGACCTCGGCGACGAGCCGGTCGAGATTGTAGCCGGAAACGTTGCGCTTGAGATCCGGATACGTCTCCGCGATCCGGTCCGCGTCCTCCGCGATGATGCGCTCGACTTCGGCGTAGATCCGCCTCTCGAGGTCGCCGTCGGGGTCGGCGCGTTCGACGATTTCCTCGAGCGTAACCTCGCCGAACTCGGCGATGGAGCCGTCGGCGAGGACGACCTCGCACTCCTCGATGTAGGCGTCGGTTTTCCCGTACTTCAACGAGTGTGCACCCGTCGAGTTGTTCCCGATCGCCCCGCCGATGGCGCTCTTGTCACCCCACGCGGGGTCGGGCGCGAACTTTAGCTCGTGGGAAGCGAGCGCGTTGTTCAAGCTTCCGAGGATCGTTCCGGGCTGGACCGTCGCCGTTCGGCCATCGGGATCGATCTCGAGGATCTCGTTCAGGTGACGCGTAAAGTCCAGGACGACGGCGCGGTTGACCGACTGCCCGGCGAGGCTCGTTCCGCCGCCGCGCGGGAGGACCGGAATCTCGCGCTCCGCACAGTACTCGACGACGCCGACGACGTCGGCCGTCGACCGCGGGAAGACGACGGCGATCGGCGTCATCTCGTAGGGGCTCGCGTCCGTAGCGTACAGCTCGCGAGAGTAGGAGTCGGCACGAACGTCGCAGTCGACGAGGCGCTCGAGGTCGTCGACCAGCGCCGGACGATCGACGTCGTCGCTCTGATAGTCGTAGTTCGCGCGTCGGTCGGCAGCCGGATCGGCGCTCGGCTCCAGAGACATACCTCCTCCTTACGCACTGGTGGCTAAAAGCGTCGGCATTGTCGACCTTCCTGTCCCGTTTTTCGACGGCCAGCCGCTCGCCCGGTATCAGGCCGGCTGACAGTTCTCCCGTCCGAACGGGTCGAACCGCGAGCAACGCGTGCCGATTCGGGAAAATAACAGACAAGTGTCTATGAATTATATATTATGGGTTGGGGCGCTCCCGAGCGTATCTCGAGTGCGCCGAATGGCACGTGGACGGGAAACCGGTGGTGATCGAGTGAAAAACGGCCCCGTCGGTTTTTCCACGTGCGCCCCCGGGGCCACCGTCCGTCGATTCGGACGGTATCAGTGTGTAGCAGCGCTCACGCAACAAGCGACGTGTCTAACTAGTTAGGGTCATTCTTCGGTCCCGCGCAGCGACGAACGGTCTCGAGACCCGCCGGATCGCCGTGAAACTGGGCTCGAACACTAAACCGCACGGCATAGCCGAAAGAGCAGCCAGCAGTCGGTCCGCGCGAACTGAAAAGGCGAGGTGTACGCGACGGCTTCGACGGCTGCTCGGCACACGGTAGAGCGGCCGAAGTCGTTATCAAATTCTCGAGTGTTTGGTAGAATAGACCGTTTCTAGATAAATTTGTAGAGGTTGCGAAAGCTCGCCCCGAGGACGCCAGGCTCATAACGGCGTCGCCGCGAGTTCAGTCGTCGCCCCAGTCGCCACTCATGCCGACGCGTTCGCCGTCCTCCCAGACGTAGTAGCCTTCACCGCTTTTTATGCCGAGATTGCCCGCCCGGACCTTCCGGCGCAGGGACTGGGGCGGCCTGAATCGCTCGCCGAGTTCCTCGCGGAGGTGTTCTGCGATGTGCAGGCGCACGTCGAGTCCGACGTGATCGGTCAACTCGAGGGGCCCCATCGGATGCCCGTAGCCGATCGACATTCCCTCGTCGATGTCGGCCGGGCTGGCGACGCCCTGCTCGACCATCCGGATCGCCTCGAGACCGAGCGCGAGGCCAAGTCGCGAGGTCGCGAAGCCGGCCGTGTCGCGGACGACGACGTCCTCCTTCTCGATACCCCGGACGTAGTCCACGGCGAACGTCTCGGTCCGTTCGTCCGTCTGCTCGGCGATGACGATTTCCACCAGATCCATGATGTGCGGCGGGTTGAAGAAATGGAGGCCGACGGCCCGCTCAGGGTGCTCGAGCGCGCTGGCCATCTCCGTCACCGACAGCGAGGAGGTGTTCGAGGCGATAACCGTCTCCTCGTCCGCGGCGTCCTCGACGTCCGCGAAGACCGCTTTCTTCAGGTCCATGTCCTCGGGCACCGCCTCGACGACCAGGTCGGCGTCTTCGACCGCTCCTGCGAGGTTCGTCGTCCCCTCGATGCGCTCTAAGGTCGCCGCCATCTCGTCTTCGGAAATCTTGTCTCGGTCGACGCCACCCTGGAGATTGGCGCGAATCCCCTCGAGACCGTCCTCGACGAACTCTTCCTCGATGTCCCGCAGGACCACGTCGTGGCCCGCCATCGCGGACACCTGTGCGATTCCGTGTCCCATGCTTCCGGCTCCGAGCACTGCGATTTGCATGTGTGTGTCGACTCCAGTCGCGATCAAAAACGTTCCTCTCTCGAGACGGGTGCCACCGTTCGATCGAACGAGATACCGGGTGCCGGAGCAGCCGTGGATGGGGGATCGTTGGCCGCGCTGAGCCACGATGGCGGCACTGCTGGCGTGCTGAACCGCGATGGCAGCACTGCTGGCGCGCTGAGCCGCGACGGCGGCTGTCGCGGCTCGAATCGCGAGGGATGAGCGAGTGGAGCGAGCGAATCGGTTGGGGAGGTCGAGGAGTTTTTCGTTGCCGGCGCGAGCAACCCGTTCGATTCGACGGCGTTTCGCCGAGTTAATAGAAATAGCATCACCCGTGTGAACAATTCGCATTATTCGTCGAGGCGACCAGACGCGAAGAACGGAGTTTCTTTACCTCCTGTAGAGAGACAATCGGTACCGATGAGCGACCAGCAACCAGTCATCGTCCAGGCAGTCAGAACTCCACAGGGCAAACACGGCGGCGTCTTCGCCGAAACCGGCAGCGAGGAACTCTCGGTCCCGCTCATCGACGAGATGCTCGAGCGAACCGGCCTCACCGGCGACGACGTCGACGACGTTCGGTGGGGCTGTGCGAAGCAGGTCAACGAGCAGAGCAACAACATCGCCCGCGTCATCGCCTTGCTCTCCGATCTCGGAGAAAACGTCCCGGGGACGACGATCGACCGGCTCTGTGCCTCCTCCGCCGAGGCGATCATGAGCGCCAGCGACGCCATCCGGGCGGGCCAGCGCGACGTGATTATCGCCGGCGGCGTCGAGAACATGTCCCGCAACGAGCGCCGGAAGGGAATCGACTCCTACGGCGGCATCGCAGAACAGTACGACGCGGCCGGGCTCGCGATGGGTCAGACCGCCGAAACGGTCGCTCGAGAGCACGACATCTCCCGCGAGCGCCAGGACGCCTACGGTGCGCGCAGCCAGCAACGCGCGGTCGAAGCGACGGAAGCGGGGAAGTTCGACGACGAAATCGTCCCGATCGAAACCAGCGGTGCGTCGGAGACGCACCGTGCAGACGGCGATAGCGCGGAGCAACGCTCTGCGGACCGTTCGGGCGGGCGGGGCCCGCGAGAAGAAGCCGTCGACGATGACGGACTCGTAGAGCGAGACGAGGGCCTGCGTCCCGGCACCACGAAAGAGAAGATTTCCGATCTCCCGCCGGCTTTCGAGGAGGACGGCACCGTCACCGCCGCCAACGCCTCGCAGATCTCCGACGGCGCTGCCGGCGTCCTGATCACGAGCAGCGCGTTCGCGGAAGCGGGAGGCCTCGAGATCATGGCCGAACTCGAGGATCACAACGTCGCCGGCGTCGATCCCACGGTCATGGGGATCGGACCAATCCCCGCCGTTCGGGGCATCTGGGAACGCAACGGTCGCTCGAGCGAGGACTACGACCTCGTGGAGCTCAACGAGGCGTTCGCCAGTCAGACGCTGTACTGTCAGGACGAACTCGGCTTCGACGACGACGTGTTCAACGTCAACGGCGGCGCGATCGCCATCGGTCACCCGCTGGGTGCCTCCGGCGCTCGCCTGCCGGTCTCGCTGATCCACGAACTACAGCGCCGGGGCGGCGGGCTCGGCCTCTCGACGATGTGCGTCGGCTACGGCCAGGGCGCAGCGATCGAGCTTCGAGTGCCCGAGCGATAGCCGGCCGGTCGCGGCTCGAGCCCGTCGGTATCGGCTGCCGGCAGAGATGCCGCTCGAGCGGGAGCGAGGGGGGCGGGTACCGTCCGGCGAGGAAAGCTGGAGCGCCGGCGTGACGATCCGAACTAGAGGATCTGGTCGGCGATGATGTTCTTTTGAATCTCGCTGGTGCCCTCGTAGATCTTCGTGATCCGGGCGTCGCGGTAGTAGCGCTCGGCGGGGTAGTCCGTCACGTAGCCCGAGCCGCCGTGGACCTGGACGCCCTCATCGGCGACTTCGACCGAGATTTCGCTCGCGAACAGCTTCGCCATGCTTGAGTACTGCGCGGCGACGTCCTGGTTGTTGTTCTCGACCTCCGACGCGGCTCGGTAGGTCAGCGATCGGGCGGCCTCGACCTTGGTCGCCATCTCGGCGAGTTTGTGCTCGATCGCCTGGAACTCCTTGATCTTCCGGTCGAACTGCTCGCGCTCGTTGGCGTACTCGATCGCGGCGTCGAGGGCACCTTGGGCGGCACCGACGGCCTGGGCGGCGACGCTGGTTCGCCCGGAGGCGAAGAACTCCATCAGCTGGTAGAAGCCCTCGTCGACCTCACCGATGACGTTCTCCGCCGGAATGCGAACGTCGTCGATGATGACCTCGGCGAGGTCGGAGGCGCGAATGCCGAGTTTGTTGTCGATCTTCTCGGTCGAAATACCGTCGCGGTCCATCTCGACGAGGAAGGCGGTGATGCCGCGGTGGCCCTCGTCGGGACTGGTCTTGGCCATCAGGACGCCGACGTCGGCGACGGTGCCGTTGGTGATCCACATCTTGTTGCCGTTCAAGACGTACTCGTCGCCGTCCTCGGAAGCCACCGTCTCGATCCCGGCGACGTTCGAGCCGTGGGCGGGCTCCGAGATCATCGAACAGGAGGCCGTCTCTCCGTTTGCGACCTTGGGAAGCCACTCCTCTTTCATCCACTCGTCGCCGAACTCGATGATCATGTTCGTCCCGAAACCGGCGCTGCCGACGGCGGAGCCGATACCGGGATCCGCCCGCCAGAGCTCCTCGGTGACGATCGTACTCGAGATTTTGTCCATGCCGGCACCGCCGTACTCGAGCGGAATGCTCGGCGCGACGAAGTCGTACTCGGCGGCCTTCCGGCGAATGTCTTCGGGATACTTGGTCTCGCGGTCGTGTTCCTCCGCGACCGGGGCCATTTCGTTTTCCCCGAACTCGCGAACGGCCTCGCGAATTGCGTCGTGCTCGGCGGACAGCGTGAATGCCATAGATAGTGATTACGTGGGGGTACCAAAACAGCTTCGATATATTCAACAGTTACAACGGATCGGTAGTGTTATGCTACCATTGTAAAGTAGTGTTGCAGACAGTACTTTCGAGGAGCGGCGTTTTCGGGCTTCGGTAGCGTTTTCCGGAAAGCGGGGCCGATCATTTCGGCTACGGCCATCTTAGTTCCGGCGGCGTGGAGGGCCTTCTCCCGACGAACGCACGGGTTCGTCGCGTTCCGATACGAAATTCCGCCGTTCCGACGGCGGCTACTCGCCACTAATTTTGAACTTCTGGACCTTCCCAGTCGTCGTCCGCGGGAGTTCGTCGACGAACTGAACCTCGCGGGGGTGCTTGTACGCCGCCACGTTGTCGAGGCAGTACTCCCTGATATCCTCGGGCGCGATTTCGGCGTCCGGTGTCGGCACGACCAGCGCCTTGACGGTCTCGCCCCGACGCTCGTCAGGGACGCCGACGACCGCGGCGTCCGCGATATCCTCGTGCTCGAAGAGCAACTCCTCGACCTCGCGCGGATAGACGTTGTAGCCGCCGGTGACGATCATGTGCTTCTCGCGGTCGACGACGTAGAAGAAGTCATCTTCGTCCCAGTAGCCGATATCCCCGGTGTGGAACCACGTTTTGCCATCGGCCTCGGTGAAGGCTTCCTCGTCCGCTTCCGGCAGCCCGTAGTAGCCAGCCATTACGTTCGGGCCGGAGACGACGAGTTCTCCGGTGGTCTCGGCGAGGTCGACCTCGCCTTCGTCGATCGGTCCCTCCTTGACGCGCGGAATCTCGGCGAACTCACCATCGACGACCTTCGCGTCCATCCCGTCGAAGGGCTTCCCGATGCTGCCCTTTCGACGGGCACCCGGCGCGTTCGCGTGCGTCGTCGGACTCGTCTCCGTCAGCCCGTACCCCTCGTAGAGGGCCGGCCCGAAGGTCTCCTCGAAGCGCTCGAGGACGTCCATCGGGAGACTCGAGCCCCCTGAATTGACGAATCGCAGCGAGGAGAGGTCGTAGGTTTCGGCCTCGGGATGGTTGACCATGTCGTTGAACATCGCCGGCACGCCGAACATGACAGTGATGCGTTCAGATTCGATCGTTTCCATGACCGCCGTAGCGTCCCATTCGGGGACGGGATAGTACGCTGCGCCGTTGAACAGCGCGCCGTTCATCACGACGGACATGCCGTAGATGTGAAAGAGCGGCAGGGTTCCGATGAGTTTGTCGTCGGGTTCGATCCCCCCGATGAGATCGGAGTTAGCGTTGGCCGTCCACGCGAGGTTGTCGTGCGTGAGCAGGACGCCCTTCGGCGTGCCCGTCGTCCCGCTCGTGTAGGGTTGGACGGCGATATCGTCGTCAGCGCGGTCGACGATCTCGAGGGTGTCGTCGGCGAGGAAGTCCTCGAAATCGGTTGCTCCGTCCGTGTCCGGACCCACGCTGATGACCCGTTCGACCGCCGTTTCCTCGAGCACATCGGAAACCGCCGAGACGTTTTCCGACAGCGTGACCACGGCCCTGGCACCGCTGTCGGAAAGCAGGTGAGCGATCTCGCGGGCCTTGTACTGCGGATTCATCGGGACGACGATTCCACCCGCCCGAAGCGCGCCATGAAACGCCGTCACGAACTGCGGGAGATTCGGCAGATAGATCGCGACTCGATCGTCAGCGCCGATACCGCGGTCCGCAAGTGCCCGGGCGAACCGCCCGGCCCGCTCCCAGAACGCCTCGTAGCTCAGTTCGGTGTCATCGTCCGCGATAGCGACCGAATCGGGCGTCGATTCGACGGTCTCGGAAACGTTCCGCACGAGATTGGTCATACAGTATCTACGAGTCGGATGAACAGTAGTAAAATGTTGTTACTCACAGTTCCGAACCGAACGCGCGAACCGAAACGGGATCGGCGTTCACCGAGATGAAGACGAGAACGGAGGAATCAGTCGACCATCGCCGCATCGGTCTCGGTCGTCGAGTCGACGTTCTGGTAGCCGACGACGAATCGAGCGTATCCCAACACGCCGAGGATAGCGGCCCCGGCGACGATCTGGACGGCGACGTGGACGTACGCCCCGAACATCGCCGCGAACGCGGCGACGACGTAGAGCCCGCGAACCGGGTACGAGAGTCGCCTCGCCCCGTCGAACCCGATCGTCGCAACGATCAGTCCGATCGTCCCGGCGAGAACGACGGGGAACGCGATCATCGTCTCCCGTGACCAGTAGATGAGGCTGTTGTTCGCGACGAAGGCGTAGGGGATAACGAATCCCGGAGCGCCGAGACGGAGCGCCTGAACGCAGGCGCGCATGAAACTCGCGCCGGCGATGCGCGAACCGATCGCGACCGAGATTGCGACCGGCGGCGTGATCGCCGACAGCATCGCGAAGTAGAACACGAACATGTGCGTCGTGATCGTGGGAACACCCATCTCGGTGACCGGCTTGGCGATCAGAATGGCGACGAGGATGTACGCTGCGGGCGTCGGCATCCCCAGGCCGAACAGGACGCTGGCGATCATCGCGAGGGCCAACACGAGCAAGAGGCCGCCCCCGAAGCCGAGGACGGTCACGTCGCTCACGCCGATAATGGTCGTCGCAACCCGCCCGGTCAACCCGGTCCCCTCGAGCAGTTCGACGATCACACCCATCGCCGCGAGGACGCCGACGAGCGGCGCCATCTCGAGGCCGCCCTGCTTGAAGCCGTCGAGGGTTTGTCTGGTCGTCGCGAGGACGTTCCGACCGATCGCACCGACCGAGACGCTTTCACCGCCGGTGTCTCGCGCGTCGTTCCCCGTTCCGACGTGCAAGACGTCGACGCAGACGTTCCGGACGTACATCACGGCGATGATCGCCACTATCGTGTACATCCCTGCCGTGAGCGGGGTGTACTGCAGGTAGACGAGCGTGTACAGCAGGACGCCCATCGGGATCGCAAAGTGAGTCCCGCGGAGGAGGAGCCGCCAGTCGAACGGCGATAGCTCGCTCGAGGTCCAGCCGAACTTGAGGATCGTAAAGTGAACGGCGACGCAGACGCTACAGTAGAACAGTGCCGCGGGGATAATACCTGCCCGCACGATCTCGAGATAGGGAACCCCGATAATGTCGACCATCAAGAACGCCGCGACGCCCATCACGGGCGGGAGCATCTGGCCGCCCGCGGAGGCGACCGCCTCGATCGAGGCGGCGACGTCGTCGCGAACGCCCTGATCTTTGATCATCGGGATGGTGAAGCTGCCGGTCGTCGCGGTGTTGGCGGCAGCGCTGCCGGTGATCGACCCCATGATCATACTCGAGATCACGGCGATCTGGACGACGCCCGTCCGAAGGCTCGAGCCGAGTTCGCTTCCGACCGTCCGGACGAAATCCATGAGGCCGTAGGCCTTGGCGATACCGGCGAACATGATGAAGATCGCGACCCACGTCGAGCCGATGCCCATCAGCGTACTGTCGTACACGCCGCTAATACTCACCGCGCCGTTTTCGGCGATCTGTTCCCAGTTCATTCCGGAGTGGCGGAAGACGCCGAACAGCTGTTGGCCGACCGCCGAGTGCGCGTAGCCGATCGAACCGACGGCGACGGCTGCGATGACGGCACCGAACGCCCGTCGGGTCGAGTCGATCGCGAGCGCGATCAACACCACGCCGACGAGGTGATCCGTCGAATCGTAGCCGACGATAAACGCGTCACTCTCGAGTCGGCCGAAGTTGGTGTAGACGTACCCCGTCGCAACGAGCGCCGCCGCGGCGAACGCGACGGCGACGTACGGATCGATCCGAGCGTAGACGTCCTCGACGTACTCGAGGCCGCTCGAGGAGTCGTTCTCCGCCGCCGCTTGCCGCGGCGCGTCCGACGCTCGTGTCACCTCGTCCGTCGGTCGTTCGCCGGTGGCATCCCTCGTCCACTCATCCGTTCTCTGCGAGAGTCGCTCGTGTGCGTACTCGAGGTAGTACAGCGCCACCCCCATCCCGAAGAAGATGATCACGTACGCCTCGACCCGATTCAACCACGTCGGCGTCGGATGGAGCCACTCGAGCGCCGACGGCCACCCGACGAGGAGCAACGCGGCGTACCCGACGGTATACAGCGTCAACGAGACGCCGAGCCAGTAGACAGCCCACCCGAGCACCCGCAACGGAAGACCGCGGTCGGAACGTCGACTGATAGCTGACATCGGTGCTTACTCGTCAGCCCGCACGAAGTCGTCGCTCCACATGTCGTTGTCCTCGTAGAAGTCGGCTGCACCCTCGTGGAACGGGACGTCGTCGTACATGTTGTCCACCCAGAACGCCTCGTCTTCGAAGGTCCCCAGGACGGCGTGATACTCCCCGAGTTCCTCGCGCTGGGCGTACATCGCCTCGAGGAAGTTGTAGACCGTATCCCGGTCGAGGTCGTTGCGGGCGATGAAGTTGTATGCGAACGTGGGCGCGGGAATCTCTCCGGGCGTGTCCGCGTTATCGATCACCCCGGTGTCGACGGTCTGATCGAGAATCCGATCGTCTCCCGCCCAGGCCTCGGCGGTTTCGTCCGAGATATCGAGCACGCGAAGGTCGTCGACTGAACCGGCGATTTCATCGAGCCACCCGGGCACGATGCCGAAGTTCATCAGCGTTCCTACGCCGACATCGAGTTGGTTCTCGTTCATCTGGTTGCCCTGTTCGCCGTAGGTCGCACTCCCGCGGTCGTAGTCATCGACTGCGTGTTCGAGCGCGCGCTCGAGGGCCGGCGCGGTTCCGGAGCCTTCCGGCGTCGGCGAGACCGTCATGCCGGATTCGATATCCGACAGCGTCTCGAGGTCCTCGTCGGTGATGAAAAACCACGGCAGGTCGTAGAAGTGAAACACCTGCGTCATTTCGAACTCGAGTTCGGCGAAGCTGTCGGCACCCTCTCGGACCTCCTGTGCCGACCAGTTCTGGATGTACACCATCTCGGCTTCCTCGTTATTGAGCGCGCCGAGGTTCGCTTCAGTCCCCTGACTCGTCTGTGCCTCGACGAAGAGGTCGTCAGATTGGTCGTTGACCGCGTCCGCGATTCCCTGATTGGCGCCGTAGGCCGTCGTCTCCGACGTCGACGTGCGCATTCGAACGGTCGTCTCACCGTTGCTACCGGTACATCCTGCGAGTGCCAAAGCGGTTCCGACGCCGGTTGCCGCAAGGAACGATCGACGAGTCTTCCCGCTACTACTGGCGCTAGGTTCGCTCACCATGACAACACGATACATACGTACCCCGTATAATACTTCTGTTCCGTGTACCACTCATTATATGTTCACTGTGTTCTCACGGGACGTTACGGACGGCCGGCGACACCGGTGCAAATATTTGGGAGAGAAGGAAAGTCGGATACCGACGAAGTAGTGTCGCTATCGCGTCGTGACCGGCGATCGATTACTTTTCGCGAGATTGCTGTCAGTCGTGTATTCGATCCCCAACAGGTACCGCAATGCCTATTGTGCCGTTAGCAGACTATCACCTATGTTGGATTTCGTTCAACTCGAGGCGGATCTCGATCAGGAAGAGCGCATGATTCGGGACACGGCCCGGGAGTTCGTCGAGGAACATGTCAAACCTGACATCGGCGAGCACTTCGAGAACGGGACGTTCCCGAAGGAACTCATCCCGAAGATGGGAGAAATGGGCTTTTACGCACCGAACCTCGAGGGGTACGGGTCGCCGAACGTTTCCGAGACCGCCTACGGCCTCCTGATGCAGGAACTCGAGGCCGGCGACTCGGGGCTGCGTTCGATGGCGTCGGTACAGGGGGCGCTCGTCATGTATCCCATCCACGCCTACGGGAGCGAGGAACAGAAAGACGAGTGGTTACCGGAGATGGGAACGGGCGAGACGATCGGATGTTTCGGACTGACCGAACCCGAACACGGTTCGAACCCGACGGCGATGGAGACCTACGCCGAGCGCGACGACGACGGCTACGTCCTGAACGGTTCGAAGACGTGGATCACGAACTCGCCGATCGCGGACGTCGCGATCGTCTGGGCGCGCGACCGCTCGGCCGACGACGACCCCGTCCGCGGCTTCCTCGTCGAAACCGACCGCGACGGCGTCTCGACGAACAAGATCACCGAGAAGCTCTCGCTGCGAGCCTCGATCACGGGTGAAATCGGCCTGAATAACGTCCGCGTCCCCGAGGAGAACGTGCTTCCGGGCGTCTCCAGCATGAAGGGGCCGCTCTCCTGTCTCACCCAGGCTCGCTACGGAATCGCCTGGGGGGCCGTCGGTGCCGCTCGAGACTGCTTCGAGGAGGCCCGTCAGTACGCGAACGATCGGGACCAGTTCGGCGGCCCAATCAGTCGATTCCAGCTTCAACAGCGTAAACTCGCGGAGATGGGGACCCAGATCACGCTGGCTCAGCTACTGGCCTATCGACTCGCCGAACTCAAAGAACGCGGCGAGATGCGCCCGCAGCACGTCTCGATGGCGAAACGGAACAACGTTCGTATGGCGCGCAACCAGTCGCGGATCGCTCGCGAAATGCTCGGCGGCAACGGCATCACCACCGACTACTCGCCGATGCGCCACATGGCTAACCTCGAGACGGTCTACACCTACGAGGGTACCCACGACATTCACACCCTCGTCCTCGGCGAGGAGTTCACCGGCATTCCAGCATACGAGTAACGCCGCCACGGGGTGTCGACGGTCCTCGTTCGAGACGCGAACGGGAGCCGGCAGTCGCCACCGCCTCGAGCGGTTCGGAGCCGATTCGTGTCGTCCCGTATACCGAAACACTCCCGGACGGATCACGGTCGATATCGAGCCTGTTCCGCATAGCCGCGATTTCGTTTTACTATCCGGAACATTGATTGTGACGGTCCCGCATGATCACGTATGAGCACCGATCGCGAAGACGGAACCGGCGCGGGCGTCTCGACGACACGCAAGACGTTCGAGATCCTCGAGGCCCTCAAAGCCGAAGAGGGGGTGACGATCACGGATCTCACGCGACGAACGGACCTCAGTAAGAGCACCGTTTATCGGCACCTCACGACGCTGACCGACATGGGGTACGTGATCAAACGCGACGACAACTACTACATCGGGTTCCGACTGCTCGAGATCAGCGAACGGGCTCGCAATCGGAAGACAGGGTACACGGCTGCAAAGCGGAAGGTGTTCGAACTCGGCCAGGAGACCGACGAGCGAGCGGTGTTTATCGTCGAAGAGGAGTACGAAGGCGTCTACATCCACCGCTACGGCAGCCTCTCCGATACGATGATCGGCAAACGGCGACCCCTTCACTCGCTCGCCTCGGGAAAGGCGATCCTCGCGGAGTGGGACGAAGGGCGGGTCGCCGACTTCATCGACGAAAAGGGCCTCGAATCGTTCACGAGCAACACGATAACGGACCCCGACGCGCTGTACGAGGACCTGGATCGGATCCGCGAACGCGGCTACGCCCTAAACGAGCAAGAACACATGGACGGTCTCTCCGGGGTGGCCGTCCCCGTCTATACGCCCGACGACGAACTCCTCGGCTCGCTGGGCGTGTTCGGACCGGCGAGCCGGTTCAACGGCGAGTTCATTCACGACGAACTGCCGGACCGGCTCTGGGACAAAGCGGGCGAGATCAGAGTCACGCTCGCCTACAGCTGATACAGTCGGAGAAGGGTGGTACGGGTTTTCTCCGAGTTTCCGACCAGCTGAGTGATCGACAGTGTTCTACCCGTCCGAGACACCACAGTTCGAATACCGAACTGCGAGAGCACGCCGAACAACAGTTTCCGATGGCGAACGGAACCGCCGCCGCAAGATCGTCATCTGCGAAACCGCACGTGAGTACGACGTACCCCGGTTCGATCGGCGATAGCTCGGACCAACAGTCGTCCACAGCGATTCCAACCGAGAGAACGCGAGTTCGAATGGTGAAACGATCCCGTCCGAGCACCGAAACGGCTTTCCACCGCTCTCGAGAATCCACGACCAATGGACGAGCGGAATACGGGTCCGGGACCGAGACCGAAAGTCGCACGACTACTCGAGAAATACGAACTCGATGGCGTCGGCGACGAGCTCGAGGCCCAGTGGACCCATCCCGAGAACCGAAAGAGCCTCCGAACGCTCGCCGAGTCGTTCAACGAGCGACTCGTCAGGACCGCACTCGAGGACGCAGGTGTCGATACGATCACCGAAGACGTCGGGTACCTGTACGACCTGCTCCGTACGGAAACGGGTAGTCGCGGCGAGCAGCTACAGGCCAGACGCCGGCTCGAGCGGGCGGGAGTCGACGTCGAGACGCTGACCGACGAGTTCGTCTCCTACGGTGCAATTCGATCGTATCTCACGGGGTACCGAAACGCATCGTTACCGGAGACGACCGACGACGAGGTTCGGATGACGGAACGCCGAGCCATCGAAGGACTCCGCCAGCGAACCGTCGCGGTAACCGAGAGTAAGCTCGCCCGACTCCGAGAGACCGACCGACTCGAACTCGGCTCTCATCACGTGCTCACGAGCGTCCAGGTCGTCTGTGAAGAGTGTCAAACCCAGTACGACGTGGTTAAACTGCTCGAAGCGGGTGGCTGCGAGTGTGATACCACAGAGGGCACGCTCGAGGGATGATACCGCTGTGAACACGAACAGTGCCACAATGTGTAACAAGAGTACGTCTGTTATGGGTTACTGAAAATCCGGTTTCGTAGCGCTGGTTACGAGTTCCGCGTCCGCCAGCGATCCGAACGATTTCAGTAGCCGAAACAACTGGCCCCGTCCGGAAGGCGATCGGTTTCAGCCTACGGAATCAGAACCCGGGACGCGAGACGGTCCGTCTCGAGCGGAAGACGTGATCGACTGAAGAGGCGACTACGGACCACGTGAACTCTGCCACGTTACTACCGTCACGATGACGAGGTGGCTCAGCGTACGAGACCACGCGTACAGACGGACGATAATATTACGATATGTCTGATGTCTGTGATAGATAAAGATCAAACATAATGGTTATCCACCTATATTGGACCGCCAATCCAACAGGGTTTCAGAAGCCTCTCTCCCGCCAGTAATAGTATATTACTCGCTCATGTGTTGATTTTCCAAAAAGGTCCGCAGGTATAGTCACAGTTGATTGAAAGCCATTTGGAAACGCCCTATCCCGGTTTTCGAGTTCCCACAGGATATCTGGGCCAGTATGAATTATTTCTTATTATTAAGTGGAGGTGTCTACTTTCAAGTATTCACCACCCGTTCGACACTTGTCCGTACCTTTATGAGGAATACCGCGGCCAAGGGGGGCATGTCGCAACGCAAGCGGCCATCGCGACGAACAGTCCTGCAAACACTCGGTTCGCTGGGAACGGCGACGATAGCCGCGTCGGCAGTTGCCGGTGCCCGCACCGGACGTCTCGAGACTCGAGCGGGCGACAATTACCGCCGGTCGAACGGGAGGGCGCTCGAAGACGTCCCGGAGGATGCAACGCGGTACATTGCCGTCGTCGATCGAATCGTCGACGGCGAACACGTCGTCCTCTTGCTCGAGAAAGAGTGCGAGCTCGTCGATCAACATGTGACGCCGCGGTCGCAACTCGACGAGGTTGAAGAAAGCGACATCCTGATCGTCGTGATCGAAGATGAGGAGTTACTAACGGCACAGCAGATCCCGGAACGACCGGAACAGTGCCGGTAAAACAGTCGTAACCCCGATCGCTCCGATCTCGCGGAAGCCTCGTCGTCACTGATCGAGCGTCCGGAACCGGTCGACCGGCACAGCGAAGCCGGTACGAAAGTACTGCGCAGTAGGTACCCCGATCTGACGACCGCGTGTACCGACTCAGTTTCCGTCGTCTTCTGACCTCGAGATAACCGCTATCTTGAGCAGTTGCGATCTTACTCCGATAAAGACTTGTACTGTAGTGAGCCGTTCTCTGATAAGAGATTGCCTCTGGAATTGGAAATAGCAGTTGCTCTGCGATGTGAAGTATGAATAGGAGCGGCGAAACGGCTTTCCCAGAGGCTCGCGCACTCCAGTACTCCCCGTAACGCAGGCGGGCTTATCTTCCGTGTTCGGGATGGGTACGGGAGGAACCCCGCCGCTGTGGCCGCTGTAATGCCGACCGGCGGAATCGAACCGCCGCCAGACCAGTATCGGTTCTCGACGATGGTGTCGAGGTATGAGTGGAGGCGGCGAAACGGCTTTCCCAGAGGCTCGCGCACTCCAGTACTCCCCGTAACGCAGGCGGGCTTATCTTCCGTGTTCGGGATGGGTACGGGAGGAACCCCGCCGCTGTGGC